>CAISTS010000047.1 GCA_903888485.1 uncultured bacterium
AGCAGCCGCGGCTACAGCAGCCGGCGCGGGTTCAGAGCCGAAGTTGAAGCGCACACCGACCAAGAGATTGTGGCTGCGGTCGTTGTGACGGCTGGCGAAGGAGCCCGCCGGAACGCTGGCGAACTTATTGCGGAAAGTGCCGATGTAGCGGTACTCGACGAACATATCGGTCGCGGCGCTCATGGGATGCGCGATACCCGCGATGCCCTGCCACTGGAAGTTCGAATCCTTGTCGTGGAACACGGGCGTGCCGGCGAGATAGGTCGCCGAGCGGCCGCCTTGCACGTTGTGCCACTTCGTGCGGCCGATACCGATACCGCCGCCGAGGTAGGGGCGGGTGCTGGTTTCGTCGCCGAAGTCGTAAAGCAGGTTGCCCATGAAGCCGAGCACCTTCTGGCGGCCGGTGGCGCCGGCGCCAGCGACGTCATTGATGCCGGACTCACGGTAGTTCACTTCGAATTCCGTGCGCGGACCCGTGCTCCACTTGTAGCCAAGCGCGCCGGAGAGGATGTACCCGGTGTCGAAGGTCACTTCAGTGTCGGTTGCAGCGAAACCGGCGGGAACACCGGCACCCGGCGGACGACGGACATCCACCTGCGAATCCTGCGGGAGACTGAAGCCACCGCCGAAACTAAAATAAGCGCCATCGGCCAGGGCCGCCGACGACATCATCGCCATTCCGGCGGCACTCGCCAAAAGTGCGATCTGTATTCTTTTCATGTTGATCTCCAGACTGGTTAACGAAAGGGCTTTCCTGCGTTCCCTTGCGCGGACAAGTGCAACCTTGGCGAGGTCACCGGTCGACCGCAAGCTCAGCTAACGCTAAATTCCTAAACAAACAGAAGGTGTTGCAATTCTACTATAGATAGAGCCCCGTGCGCAGGCGCGCACAAGGGCAATAACGGCCGAGGACAGCAAAAGTTCGCCTCTTGGTGGTTTTAAATAAAAAAACCGACAGGTGGGCATGTCTGCAACAGTGGCCCGCAACGGTTACAAAGCCCGACTCGAACTCAGTCAATGACCTTACCCGGGTTCATGAGATTCGCCGGATCGATGGCCCGCTTAAGGCGGCGCATCAGGTCGAGTTCGACCGGATCCTTGTAGTGCTTCATTTCGTCGACCTTGAGCATGCCGATGCCGTGCTCGGCAGAGATCGACCCCTGCATGCCGACCACGATGTCGTGCACGATGCGGTTCATCTCGGACCATTGCGCAAGATAGGCCGCTTTGTCCGCGCCCGGCGGCTGCGAGACGTTGAAGTGAATATTGCCGTCGCCAAGATGCCCGAACGGCACCGGCCGTACGCCAGGGAAAGCCTCGGTCACCGCCGCGCTCGCCAGCGCGATGAACTCGGGCACGCGGCTGACCGGTACGGAAACATCGTGCTTGATGCTGCCGCCTTCGAACTTCTGCACTTCGGACAATGTCTCGCGGATACGCCACAGGTTCTTCTGCTGCTGCGCGCTCTCCGCCATCACGGCGTCGCCGATGATGCCTTCCTCGAATGCCGTCTCGAGCAACGCGTCAAAGCTCGCGCGGATACGTGCATCGGGCCGCGAACTCGAGAACTCGATCAGCACGTACCAGGGATGCTTTGCCGCGAAGGGATCGGTGATGCCGGCGATGTGCTTCATGCCCATGTCGAGCCCGATGCGCGGCACCAGCTCGAAAGCGGTGATCGCGTCGCCGGAGATCGCGCGGGCGCGGTTGAGCAAGGCACCCGTGTTCTGAATATCGTCAATGGCGCAGAGCGCCGTGGCCACTTCCACCGGACGCGGGAATAGCTTCAGTACCGCCGCGGTGATGATGCCGAGTGTGCCTTCGGCGCCGACAAAAAGCTGACGAAGCGCATAGCCGGTGTTGTCCTTGCCCAGCGCGCGCAAGCCATTCCAGATGCGCCCGTCGGGCAACACCACTTCAAGGCCCAAGACAAGATCGCGCGCGTTGCCGTAGCGCAGCACGTTGATGCCCCCGGCGTTTGTGGCGAGGTTGCCGCCGATCTGGCAACTGCCCTCTGCGGCCAGGCTCAAAGGAAACAGCGTGCCGTTCTCCTCCGCCATGCGCTGCACGTCGGCGAGGATGCAGCCGGCATCGACAGTAATCGTAAAGTTCATCGGATCGATGGCGCGCACCTTGTTCATGCGCCCGAGGTTGATGAGCACTTCACTGGCGTCTTCATGCGCCGCCGCGCCGCCGCAGAGGCCGGTGTTGCCCCCCTGCGGGATGACCGGTATGCCGCCTTTTGCACAGGCTGCGACGATCTTTGCGACCTCTTCGGTCGTGCTCGGGCGCAGCACCAGCGCCGCCTTGCCGTGATAGAGCCCACGCTCTTCGTGCAGGTACGGCGCCATGGCCGCGGGATCGGCGATGCAGGCGGTAGGGCCGACGATGTCGGCAAGCTGATTGCGGAGCTGTTGGTCGAGCGGCACGAAAGGAACCTCGCTGAATTGGCGCTAAAATGGCGGAAGCGCCCGCTAAGCGCAATCAACCTTTGGGCGCGGCTGCCCTGCGCAAACGGTCGTTAATGGCAAGGCCGATGCCGGCCATTGGCACGGGTGCAACTGCGATGCCCTTGTGTTTGGCCGGCGCGTCCAAAGCGCGCAACATCGCGAACAGCTTGGCGGCGGCCTCGATGACGTCGCCGCGCGCGCTGAGGTTCAAGGTCGCGCCGGGCGAATAGCCAAACCCCAGCAGTGCCTCATCAGGCAGGGCAGCGGTTGCATTCAGTCGCACAGGCAGCGACGGCGCGTAGTGGCTGGCGAGCTGCCCGGGCGACCTGGGCGCGGCGGGGTTGTCCGCGGCAGCCGCAAGCGTGCCGATGACGGCGGCGATCTCTTCGGCGGTGACGGCGCCGGGGCGCAGCACGGCGGCGTGCCTTTCCGAAAGATCGAGCACCGTCGATTCTAAACCGACGCGGCACGGCCCGCCGTCGATGATGAGATCGACCTTATCGCCAAGGGAATCCGCAACGTGCTGTGCGTGGGTCGGACTGATGGTGCCCGAGGCATTGGCGCTGGGCGCAGCGAGCGGCCGGTCGACCGCACGCAACAAGGATCGCGCCACATCGTGATCGGGCATACGCAGCGCAATGGTATCCAGGCCCGCTGAGACGAGTTCCGATGCTTTGCACGACGCGCAGCGGCGCAGAATCATCGTCAGCGGCCCCGGCCAGAACGTTTTTGCCAACGCCGTGAAGCGTTCGTCGGATTGCGCCAGGTCCGCAATCCAGTCCAATTCGGCGACATGGACAATGAGAGGATTGAACGACGGACGCCCCTTGGCGGCGAAGATGCGTGCGACGGCCTTGCCATTGGTGGCATCACCGCCGAGGCCGTAAACCGTTTCGGTCGGAAATGCGACAAGACCGCCTTCGCGTAGAAGGCGCGCGCCTTCGGCGATGCCGGCGCTGCTGGCATCCACAATCTTCAAGGTAGTACTTCTTTCAAGCAGGGCCTTCGGCGAGGAAAGCGCCGTTCAGATAATTCGGCTTCTTGTAGGTCATCTCGCGCCCATCGAAGGTGTGTACGCGTCCGCCGGCGGCGCGCAGCACCGCATGGCCCGCGGCGATATCCCATTCGCAGGTGGGGCCGAAGCGTGGATAAAGATCGGCGATGCCTTCCGCCACCAGGCAGAACTTCAGCGACGAGCCGATGACACGTTTCTCGGCGACGTCGTACTGCGCGACGAACGGCTCCATTTTTTCCGGGACTTCGTGCGACTTGCTGCCGGTGATCACCACCTTGCCCGGCCGGGGTCGCACGGAAATCCTCTGCGACCTTCCGCCGCGCCAGACCTCAGCGCGGCGTTCGGCACCGAGAACAGCGCCAAGGTAGGTTTCGCCGCGCGCCGGGGCGTGCACGAGGCCCAGCACGGGAACGCCGTGCCAAATCAGCGCGATGTTGACCGTGTAATCGTCACCGCCGCGGATGAATTCTTTGGTCCCGTCCAGCGCATCGACCAGCCAGAAACTGTCGCCGGCGATGTCCAGCGGTCCGTCCGCCGCGACGCGTTCTTCGGCGACGATTGGGAATGCGGGCGTGAGACGCGCGAGCTCCGCCGCAATCATGCCTTCTGCGATCTGATCGGCTTCCGTCACGGGTGAGTCGTCGTTCTTGGCGAGCACTTCAAATCCGCGCGCACGCACTTCGAGGGTCGCGCGGCCGGCCGCTTCGGCGATGGGTTGCAACGTGTCCGCCCAAGTGTTCAGAAGCGTGAAATTCATTCTGCAGCCTGCGTCTTGGCGGCATGGATCGCCTGCCAGATTTTCATGGGCGACAACGGCATGTCGAGGTGGGTGACGCCGAGCGGCGTGAGCGCATCGATCACTGCGTTGACCACGGCAGGTGTTGCGCCGATGGTGCCGGCTTCGCCCGCGCCCTTGATGCCCATGATGTTGTGCGGACTGGGCACTTCAGTGTAGGCGAAGTCGAAAGCGGGCATCGCATCGGCGCGTGGCATGCCGTAGTCCATGAACGATCCGGTCACGAGCTGGCCGCTTTCGTCATAGACCGTGTGCTCGTAGAGCGCCTGGCCGATGCCTTGCACGGCGCCGCCGATGATCTGACCGGTCATGAGCAGCGGATTCAGGACCACCCCGACGTCGTCGTGGATGGTGTACTTCACGAAGTGCATGAGACCGGTGGCTTCCTCGATATCCACTTCGCAGACGTGGCAGCCGTTGGGGTATGTCGTGCCCGCGGGTTTGTAGCTTTCGCTCACGTAAAGCCCGGCGCTGACGCCGCCGATGCGTTTGGCATCGTCATAGGAGGCCGCGATCACCTCGCCAAGACCGACCGCGCGATCGGTGCCGGCGACCCGGAAGTTTCCGCCTTCGAATTCAACGTCGATCTCGGCGGCTTCGAGCAGTTCGGCGGCGAGCCCCTTGCCTTGCTCGATCATCTTTTCGATGTTGACGCGCAGCGCGCTGCCGCCGATCGGGATTGAACGCGATCCGCCCGTGCCGTTGCCGGTGGGGATCAGGTCGGTGTCGCCCTGCTTGAGGGTAATGCGTTCCATGGGAATGCCGAACTCATCCGCCGCAATCTGCGTGTAAACGGTTTCGTGCCCCTGGCCCGAAGACTGCGTGCCGATGAGGATGGTGAGGTGGCCATTCTTGTCGAACCGCATCTGCGGCTTTTCCCCGGCGCCCCCGGCGCAGGCTTCGACGTAATAGCTGATGCCGACACCGCGCAGCATGCCACGCTTCAGCGCTGCAGCTTTACGCGCCGGTGCGCCCGCGACATCGGCGCGTTTCAGCGCGGCATCCATAATTTCGGCGTATCGCCCGGAATCGTAGAGCGAGCCCAACGCGGTGGTGAAGGGAAACTCCTCGGGCCGGATGAAATTGCGCCGGCGCAGTTCAATGGACGACACGCCCAGCTCGCGCGCGGCCTTTTCCACCAGGCGCTCCACAACATAGGCGGCCTCTGGCCGGCCGGCGCCGCGATAGGCATCGGTCGGTGCGGTGTTGCTGAACACCACGCGCACGTCCACAGCCGCAGCCGGTATACGGTACGCGCCGCACAACATGCCGCAGCCGGCGAAGGTCGGCACGACAGCGGCGAACTGCGAGAGATAAGCGCCGACGTTGCCGATGGACGAAACGCGGATGGCGAGGAACGTGCCGTCCTTAGCCAGCGCAAGCTCAGCGTGGTTGATCTGGTCGCGTCCGTGCGTGTCGCCCAGGAAACTCTCCGAGCGGTCGGCGATCCACTTGACCGGCCGGCCGAGCAGCTTCGCGGCCACGAGGCATAGCACCGGTTCATTGAACAGGAAGTAGCGCATGCCGAAGCCGCCGCCGACATCCGGGCACACCACACGCACTTGCTCGGGTGTGGCGTCGATCACTTTGCGCTTGGTCAGCCAGTCCCTGATCTTGTGAACGTTCTGGCAACCCTGCGTCAGGGTGTAGCGTCCGGTGGCGCTGTCGTATTCGCCGAGCGCGCCGCGTGGCTCCATTGCGGTTGGACTGATGCGCGTGTTGACGAGATCGATTGCGACGACCTTATGGGCGGCTGCGAAAGCCGCATCGGTCCTAGCGGCATCGCCCATGCGCCAGTGCACGAGCACGTTGCCCCGAGCCTCGGGATGAATCTGCGGCGCACCTGGCGTAACGGTGCCGCTGGTATCGGCCACGGCCGGCAGTTCGCGATAGTCGATCTCGATCAACTCGGCGGCATCTTTTGCTTGTGAAAGAGTCTCGGCGATGATCGCCGCCACCGGCTCGCCGACATAGCGCACGCGGCCCTTCGCCAGCACGGGACGCACGGGCGCGGCCGGCGAGGAGCCGTCGGGCCCGGGCGGCACCATCTCGCATGGCAGCGGGCCGACTTTCAGCCCATCGAGGTCAGCCCCCGTCAGCACGGCGAGTACGCCAGCCGCGGTCTTCGCTGGGTCGGCGTCGAGCGACGCAATGTCCGCATGGGCGTGGCTCGCGCGTAGCACGTAAAGGTAGGCTTGGCCGGGTACCGTGATGTCGTCGGTGTAGCGCCCCGTGCCGGTCAGGAAACGCTGGTCCTCGACGCGGCGGATCGCCTGTCCTACGCCGAACTTGCCCATCTTGAAAAACCTTCGCCGCTGGCCCCGTGTATGCGGGCCCAAGATAACGTGGGGCTCTGCTTTGTCCACTGGCCCGGCTCGGGGATGTAAGGTTAAGCTGAACCCTCAAGCCACGTCTTTTCGGGCCTCCCTTCGACTTCCCCAGGTGCTTCTCATGAATACCACTTTCGCCAAACTCGCTGTTCCCACCCAAGGCGCCGCGGTCGTCGTCATGTCTGAAGGCGGCAAGCTGGGGCCCGTCGCCACCAAGCTCGACAAACAGACCCACGGCACCCTCAGCCGCGCCATCAAGGCCGCCGAGTTCACGGGCAAACGCGAGAAGACGCTGACCATCGTCGCGCCCGCGGGCAGCAAACTGAACCGCGTCATCGTCGTGGGTCTCGGCAGCGCCAAATCCTTCGACGCCAATGCCGCCGAACGCCTCGGCGCGGGAATCTACGAAGCGGTGAATCGCGATCCGGCTGTCACGATCGTACTCGAAGGCGTGGACGGCGACGCGGGCGCTCTGGCGGCGCATCTCGCCGCAGGCTTGCGCCTCAAGTCCTACCGCTTTGCCAAGTACCGCACCAAGGAAGACAAAGACGCCAAGCCGAAGCTGAAGGCGGTCGTCGTCCAGACCGATGCCCCGAACGATGCCAAGAAGCGCCACGCCGCGCTGGAAGGCCTCGTGGACGGGATCTTCTTCACGCGCGATCTGGTCACCGAGCCGCCGAACATCATCTATCCGGAATCCTTCGTGGCCCGCGCCAAGGAACTGACCAAGGACGGCATCAAGGTCGAAGCGCTAGGCGAAGCGGCCATGAAAAAGCTCGGCATGGGCGCGCTGCTCGGCGTCGGCCAGGGTTCGCGCCGTGAGTCACAATTGCTGGTGATGCGCTGGGACGGCGCCAAGGACAAGTCCGCCGCGCCGGTCGCCATCGTTGGCAAGGGCGTGACCTTCGATACCGGCGGCATCAGTTTGAAACCGCCCCCCGGCATGTGGGACATGAAGTGGGACATGGGCGGCGCCGGTGTCGTCGTCGGCCTGATGCG
Organism: uncultured bacterium; assembly: GCA_903888485.1. GTDB lineage: Bacteria > Pseudomonadota > Alphaproteobacteria > Rhodospirillales > Rhodospirillaceae > SHVO01. The sequence goes on from CAISTS010000047.1 coordinate 7,591, forward strand.
CGCGCTGGCGCGCCGTAAAGCGCCGGTGAACGTCGTTGGCCTTTGCGGCCTGGTCGAGAACATGCCCGACGGCAACGCGCAGCGTCCGGGCGATGTGGTCACCTCCATGTCGGGCCAGACCATCGAAGTGCTCAACACCGATGCCGAAGGCCGCCTCGTGCTGGCCGACGTGCTCTGGTACGCCCAGCAGCGCTTCAAGCCCAAAGCCATCGTCGATCTCGCGACGCTGACCGGCGCCATCATCGCGGCGCTGTCGGATCACTACGCGGGTCTGTTCTCCAACAACGACGCGCTGGCGACCCAACTCACCGCCGCAGGCCAGGCGGTGGGAGAACGTCTGTGGCGTCTCCCCATGGGCGACGAATACGACCGCGATCTGAAATCGCCTATCGCCGATATGAAGAACATCGGCGGTCCGCGCGCGGGCAGCATCACCGCGGCGCAATTCCTGCAGCGCTTCATCAAGGACGTGCCTTGGGCGCACCTCGATATCGCCGGTGTGGTCTGGAACGAGAAGCCGACCGCGCTCGCGCCGCCGGGCGGCACGGGCTACGGCGTGCGCCTGCTCAACCGCTTCATCGCGGACAATTATGAAAAATAGCTACTGCTTGGTGTGCGGCGCGATCTTGTAGGCGTAGACCTGATCGGCGTTGCGCTTCACTGAATCGTCGCCCCTGGCGCCCAGATTGGTGAAGAACTCGGCCACGCCTGCGGCCTGGATCTCGCTGTCGGCGGCGCGGAAGAGGCCCTTGTCGGCGCCGTTCTTGAACTTGTGCACGTTGAACAGCTGGGTTTTGGCGTCCTCGGCGGTGCCGACGTACCATTCCTTATACTTGCCGCCATGCTTGGCCATGAATTCCTGGAAATCATTGAGGATTTCCGACTTGCTCTTACCCATCGTCTCCTGCCCTCGTTAAGAGAACCCCCGAGCGAGGAACATAACCATAGGTAGCGGTGGTGCAATGGTCTTTTTGCTGAAGGCTGGGCGTTGCCGCGCCCCCGCGCAAAGGCTAAACAGCCGGTCCCCATCGATGGTTTTGTGAACGGAGACCGGCCCTTGGCGATGTTGATGCAACCCTTCCGCGGCCTCAGGCCCAAGCCCGACCTCGCCGCCGGTGTCGCCGCGCCGCCCTACGACGTGCTCAACACCGAAGAGGCGCGCAGCCGCGCGACCGGGAAGCCCAGCAGTTTCCTGCACATCTCCAAGCCCGAGATCGATCTTCCGCCGACCACCGACCCTTATGCGCCCGCGGTCTATGCCAAGGCCGTCGAGAACCTGAAGCGCATGACCGATGCCGGGGTCCTGGTGCGCGATCCTGAGGCGCACTACTACGTCTATCGTCTGCGCATGGGCGATCACGTGCAGACCGGTTTCGTCGGCACAGCCTCGGTCGCGGCCTACGACATCAACCGCGTGCGCAAACACGAGTTCACACGCCCCGACAAAGAAGACGACCGCGTGCGCCAGATCGAGGCGCTGAACGCGCAGACCGGCCCGGTGCTGCTGGCCTATAAGGCGAGCAAGGACGTACAAACGATCATCGAGACCACCGCCAAGGGCGCGCCGCTCTATGACGTTGTCGCCGACGACGGCATCGTGCACACGCTGTGGAAGATGGACGACACCGGCGCCATCGAAAAACTCACCCAGCTGATCGACGCCATGCCGGCGCTCTACATCGCCGACGGCCACCACCGCTCCGCCGCCGCGTCACGCGTCTCGGCGAAGAAGAAGACCGACAGCGCGGCGTACTTCCTTGCCGTCGCTTTCCCGCACGACCAAATGCGCATCTTCGACTACAACCGCGTGATCAAAGATCTCAACGGTCTGACGCCCGACGCTTTCTTGGCGAAGGTGCGCGAGCGCTTCGATGTCAGCGAAGCCGCGGGCCAAGTGAAGCCGGACAAGCCCACCCGGTTCGGAATGTACCTGGGCGGCAAGTGGTACAAGCTCGATATCCACAGCACGCTGATCCCCACGCAGGATCCGGTGGCGAGCCTCGATGTCAGCCTTTTGCAGGACAATCTCATCGCCCCCGTGCTCGGCATCGCCGATCCGCGCCGCGACAAGCGCATCGACTTTGTCGGCGGTATCCGGGGCCTCAAGGAACTGGAGAAGCGCGTGAACTCCGGCGAGATGCAAGTGGCCTTCGCGTTGCATCCCACCACGCTCGAGCAGCTAATGGCGGTGGCGGATTCCAACCAGGTCATGCCGCCCAAGTCGACCTGGTTCGAGCCCAAGCTGGCCGACGGCCTTGTCAGCCACGTCCTCGACTAGCGTTCCAAAAGTCATCGTCGTCGCCGGTCCCACGGCTTCGGGGAAATCGGCGCTGGGGCTTGCCATCGCCGAAGGGTTCGGCGGCGTCATCATCAATGCCGACAGTCAGCAGCGTTACGCCGACTTGCGCATTCTCTCGGCGCGACCGTCCGCTGCCGATGAAGCGCGCGCGCCGCATAAGCTGTTCGGCGATCTTGCCGCCGATGAATCAGGCTCCGCGGCGGAATGGGCCACCAAGGCCGCCGCTGAAATCCGCTGTGCGGTTGATGCGGGCAAGGTGCCCATCCTCGTCGGCGGCACCGGTCTTTATTTCCGCGCGCTGATGGAAGGCCTCTCCGATATGCCGGCTGTGCCGGCGGACGTCCGCGCGGCTGCGGCTGCGCTGCGCAGCGAGATCGGACCGGCAGAATTTCATGCGCGTCTTGCTGCGCGCGATCCCGTCAGCGGCGCGCGCCTTGCGGTCGGTGATACCCAGCGCACCCTGCGCGCTTGGGAAGTGGTCGAGGCTACCGGCAAGCCGCTGAGCGAGTGGCAAGCCCTGCCGGGGCAAACACCGATCGACGCGGCCTATTTCAACATTCTGCTGCTGCCGCCGCGCGATGAACTCTATGCCGCCTGCGATGCGCGACTGCGCGCCATGGTCGGCGGCGGCGCCCTTGATGAGGTGCGCGCGCTGTTGGCGAAGGGACTCGACGGCAGCAAAGGTGCGGGCAAAGCCCTTGGGGTTGCGGACCTTGCGGCCACGCTGGCCGGGCAGACCTCCCTGGAGGAGGCGATTTCGAGCGCCCAAACCGCCACCCGCCAATACGCCAAACGGCAGATGACCTGGTTCAGAAATCAGTTTCGTGCGGATTTACCTCTGAGTAAGAAACTTTCGGAAAGTTTGTTGAGAGAAATCTTTGCGAATATTCGTCGTTTTCTGTTGACCTGACTTATCCCCACGACTAGGTTCCCGCCCCTTAAGGCACGCCCGACGCGCTTTTGCGGGCGTTTTTCGCGCTCTTTGATAGGAATACGGCCATGGCCGAAGCACAGACAGCCGAACGCGGCGACAGCACCGAGAAGTTTGTCGGCGCGCGTATCATTCTTAAGGCGCTCGAGGAGCAGGGCGTCGAAGTCGTGTTCGGCTATCCCGGCGGCGCCGTGCTGCCGATCTACGACGAACTGTTCAAGCAGAACCGCATCCGTCACGTGCTCGTGCGCCACGAGCAGGGCGCGGTGCACGCCGCTGAAGGGTATGCGCGTTCGACCGGCAAAGTCGGCTGCGTACTGGTGACCTCGGGTCCCGGTGCCACCAACGCCGTGACCGGTCTCACCGACGCCCTGATGGATTCCATTCCGCTCGTCTGTCTCACGGGCCAAGTGCCGACGCATCTGATCGGCAACGACGCCTTCCAGGAGGCCGACACCATCGGCATCACGCGCCCGTGCACCAAGCACAACTATCTTGTGCGCGACGTGAACCAACTCGCGCAGACCATTCACGAAGCCTTCTATGTGGCGCGCTCGGGCCGTCCGGGTCCCGTCGTGGTCGACCTGCCGAAAGACGTGTGTATGGCCATGGGGCCGTATACCACCGCGCCCAAGGGCGTTCAGCGTAAGCAGCACAAGACCTATCGTCCCAAGACCAAAGGCGACAGTGCTGCGATCGCCCATGCCGTCGCGCTCATGGCGGCCGCGAAGAAGCCGGTATTCTATACCGGCGGCGGCGTCATCAACGCCGGCCCGCGCGCTTCGAAATTGCTGCGCGAGCTCGTTGCGCTGACCGGCTTTCCGATCACGTCGACTCTGATGGGTCTTGGCGCCTATCCGGCCAGCGGCGACGCTTGGCTTGGCATGTTGGGCATGCACGGCACCTACGAGGCCAACCTCGCCATGCACGACTGCGACGTGATGATCAACATCGGCGCGCGCTTCGACGACCGCGTCACCGGCAACCTCAAGTTTTTCTCGCCGGGTTCGAAGAAGATCCACGTCGATATCGATGCCTCCAGCATCAACAAGAACGTCATCGTCGACATCGGCATCGTCGGCGACGGTGCCTCCGTGCTCGAAGACATGTTGGCGATGTGGAAAGCGCGCCGTTATCAGGCCGACCAGAAGGCCATCAAAGCCTGGTGGCGTCAGATCGAGGAGTGGAAGGCGCGCGGTTGCCTGGGCTATGAGCAGAAGGGCAAGCTGATCAAGCCGCAGTACGCCATTCAGCGCCTGTTCGAACTCACCAAACACAAGAAGACCTACATCACCACCGAAGTGGGCCAGCACCAGATGTGGGCGGCGCAGTTCTGCCGCTTCGAGGAACCCAATCGCTGGCTGACCTCCGGCGGCCTCGGCACCATGGGCTACGGCCTGCCGGCCGCGGTCGGCGTGCAGATGGCTCACCGCGACGCATTGGTCGTCGATATCGCCGGCGAAGCCTCGATCATGATGAACATCCAGGAGCTCTCGACGGCGGTGCAGTACCGCCTGCCCGTGAAGGTGTTCATCATCAACAACCAGTACATGGGCATGGTGCGCCAGTGGCAGGAGCTGCTGCACGGCGGGCGCTATTCCGAAAGCTACAGTGAGGCGCTGCCCGACTTCGTCAAGCTGGCCGAAGCTTTTGGATGTGTCGGCATGCGTGTGTCCGATCCCAAGAAGGTCGACGACACCATCAAGGAAATGATCGCCATCGATCGTCCGGTGGTCTGCGACGTCGTCGTCGATCAGAAGGAAAACTGCTTCCCGATGATTCCGTCCGGCAAGGCGCACAACGAGATGATCCTCGGCCAGGATGGAAAGACCGGCAAACCGATTACGGGAGAGGGCCTGGCGCTCGTCTAACGACCGGCGCGAAGGGGACAAGAAATGGCGAAGAAACCAGTGAAAACGGCCGCTAAATCGCAGCCAAAAGCCGCCAAGGCCGTGCGCGTCAAAGCCGCCGCCGAGGACCAGTCGACCAACCTGTACGAAGGCATGATCCCGGTCGCACGCTTGCGCGACAAGGACATCTACCGGCACGTCGTCTCGGTGCTGGTCGACAACGAAGCCGGCGTGCTGGCGCGCGTCATCGGTCTGTTTGCCGGACGGGGCTACAACATCGAAAGCCTGACGGTCGCGGAAGTCGATCATGAGCGCGGCCTCTCGCGCATCAACATCGCGACCTCCGGCACGCACCAGACCATCGATCAGATCAAGGCCCAGCTCGGACGCCTGGTGCCGGTGCATGTGGTGCGGGACCTCACAGACGACGGTCCGTCGGTCGCGCGTGAACTGGCGCTCGTTAAGGTCGCCGGCATCGGCGAGAAGCGCGTCGAGGCCTTGCGTATCGGCGATATCTTCCGCGCCAACGTCGTGGATTCCAGCACGCAATCCTTCGTGTTTGAAGTCGTCGGCAATACCGACAAAGTCGATGCCTTCATCGAACTCATGAAGCCGCTCGGCTTGGTAGAAGTTTCGCGCACCGGCGTGGCCGCCCTCGCCCGCGGTGCTGCGGGAATTGAAAAATAGATCAAGACAAACAAGAGAAAACGAGAGAAAGGGACGACCCAATGCGTGTCTATTACGATCGCGACGCCGATGTGAACCTGATCAAGGGCAAGAAAATTGCCGTCGTCGGCTACGGCAGCCAAGGGCACGCGCACGTGCTCAACCTGCGTGATTCCGGCGTGAAAGAGCTCGCCGTTGCGCTGAAGGAAGGCTCGCCCACGCGTAAGAAGGCTGAAGGCGAGAAGCTGAAGGTCATGACCCCGGCGGAAGCCGCCAAGTGGGCCGACATCATCATGATCCTCACCCCGGACGAGCTGCAGGGCGACCTGTATGCCAAGGACCTCGGGCCCAACATGAAGCAGGGCGCGGCGCTGGTGTTCGCGCACGGCCTCAACATCCACTTCAATCTCATCGAGCCGCGCAAGGACCTCGACGTGTTCATGATCGCGCCCAAGGGCCCCGGCCACACGGTGCGTTCGGAATACTTGAAGGGCGGCGGCGTGCCGTGCCTCGTCGCCGTGGCGCAGAACGCCTCGGGCAACGCGCTGGAACTCGCGCTTTCCTACGCCTCGGCCATCGGCGGCGGCCGCGGCGGCATCATCGAGACCTCGTTCAAGGAAGAGTGCGAGACCGATCTCTTCGGCGAACAGGCCGTGCTGTGCGGCGGCGCTTCGGCGCTGGTGCAGGCTGGTTTTGAAACGCTGGTCGAAGCGGGCTACGCGCCCGAGATGGCCTACTTCGAATGCCTGCACGAACTCAAACTCATCGTCGATCTGATGTACGAAGGTGGCCTCGCCACCATGCGCTACTCGATCTCCAACACCGCCGAGTACGGCGACTACGTGTCCGGTCCGCGCGTCGTCACCGCCGAGACCAAGAAGGAAATGAAGCGCATTCTCGAAGACATTCAGTCGGGCCGCTTCGTCTCCAACTGGATGCAGGAATGCCGCGCCGGCCAGCCGAGCTTCAAGGCGATCCGCCGCAACAACGCCGCCCACCAGATCGAAGAAGTCGGCGCCAAGCTGCGCGCGATGATGCCCTGGCTGAAGGCCAACCAGCTTGTGGATAAGTCGCGCAACTGACGCCCGAGTTGGTCGATTTTAATACTCGTTAACGAGGGCCGGTTCGTACCAGAACCGGCCCTTTTCACATTAAAATTCTGCTTTTTTTTCAGGCAGTCCCTTCCCTTGGCTCTGCCTTCATGACAAATTAACGCCGCTGCGGCAGTTTGGTCGTCACGGGGCTTGCGAAATTACTTTGAGAAGACTGGGCAAGTTCTTGATTTGTGGGCACAAAAAGCGGCACGGCAAGAAGGATTAACGCGAGTGTTTTCCGCGACTGCACAGAACGGCGAGTCTCGCGCCACGGCAACGACCGTGCGTGCGTCCGCGTTCGTGCGTGCGGCAGCCATTCTTGGCGGCGCTCTGCGTCTTGCGGACCGGGGTCTGCGACTTATCCGCCCCTGAGCGCTGTTAACCTGTCGAGCGACAGGCGTTCAGGGGAAGGGATAATCTGTGAGTCGCTCACGAACCGATCGTTTTGACCCCAGTCGTGAGAGCACAACCATGAGCACCAATCGCGTATTGATTTTCGACACCACCATGCGGGACGGCGAACAGTCGCCCGGGGCGTCGATGAATCGTGACGAAAAAATCCGCATCGCCAAAGCCCTGGAAGAAATGGGCGTGGACATCATCGAAGCCGGCTTCCCCATCGCCTCGCAAGGCGACTTCGAAGCCGTGCAGGCCGTCGCTAAAGAGATCACCGGGTCCACTGTCTGCGGCCTTTCGCGCGCCGCCAAAGCCGACATCGACCGCGCGGCCGAAGCGCTCAAGCCCGCCAAACGCCGGCGTATCCATACGTTCATCGCGGTCAGCCCGCTCCACATGCGGGTGAAACTGCAAATGCAGCCCGAGCAGGTGCTGCAGATGATCACCGACAGCGTCACCCGCGCCCGCAGCCATACCGACGACGTCGAGTGGTCGGGCGAGGATGCGACGCGCGCCGATCATGACTTCCTCTGCCGCGCCGTTGAGACCGCCATCAACGCCGGCGCGCGCACGGTCAATATCCCCGACACCGTTGGGTATACGGTGCCCGATGAATATCACGCGCTCATCAAGATGCTGACGAACCGCGTGCCCAATATCGACAAGGCGGTCATCTCGGTGCATTGCCACAACGACTTGGGCCTCGCCGTCGCCAACTCGCTGGCGGCCGTGCAGGCAGGTGCCCGTCAGGTGGAATGCACCATTAACGGCCTCGGCGAACGCGCCGGTAACTGCGCCATGGAAGAAGTCGTCATGGCCTTGCGCACGCGCAAGGATCACATGCCCTTCACCACCGGCATCAAGACCGAGATGATCACGCGCAACTCGCACCTGGTCTCGACAATCACCGGCTTCCCGGTGCAACCCAACAAGGCCATCGTCGGCGCCAATGCCTTCGCCCATGAGTCCGGCATCCACCAGGACGGCATGCTGAAGGATGCGAGCACCTACGAGATCATGACGCCGGAGTCCGTCGGCTTGCGCAAATCCAACCTGGTCATGGGCAAGCTCTCGGGCCGCGCGGCCTTCCGCTCCAAGCTCATCGAACTGGGCTACGAGATCGGCGACAACGCCATCAACGATGCCTTCAAGCGCTTCAAGGATCTCGCCGACAAGAAGCGCGAGGTTTTCGACGAAGACATCATCGCGTTGGTCGATGACTCTGTCGTGCGCGAGAACGACCGCATCAAGCTGGTCTCGCTCGAAGTCATCTGCGGCACCAAGGGTGCGGCGTCGGCGGCCATGGAAATCGAGATCGACGGCATTGTGAAGGCCACCAAAGCCAGCGGCGACGGTCCGGTGGATGCGACCTTCAACGCTATCAAGCAACTCACGACCAATACGCAGCACCTGCAGATCTATCAGGTGCACGCGGTTACCGGCGGCACCGATGCGCAGGCTGAGGTCATGGTGCGGTTGGAAGAGAACGGCAAGACAGTACAGGGTCAAGGCGCCGATGCGGATACGCTCGTCGCTTCGGCCAGGGCCTACATCAACGCGCTCAACAAGCTCCTGGTCAAACGGGAGAAGTCGGCGCCCGCGGCGATGTCGGCATAAGGTGATTGAGAACCGCCCGGGTGCGATGTCGCATCCGGGCGGGGTCTTTTCAGAATGCGTGCAGGCAAAGAGGATAGATACAGCTAGATGTTTTCAAGATTGACGGGGTGGTTGTCGGCAGACATGGCCATCGATCTCGGGACCGCCAACACACTGGTCTATGTCAAAGGGCGAGGCATCGTGCTCAACGAGCCTTCCGTGGTGGCGCTGGCCGAAGTCAAAGGGCGTAAGCAAGTTTTGGCCGTCGGCAACGAGGCCAAGCAGATGCTGGGCCGAACGCCGGGCAACATCCAAGCCATTCGCCCGTTGCGCGACGGCGTCATCGCCGACTTCGAAGTCGCCGAGGAGATGATCAAGCACTTCATCCGCAAGGTGCACAACCGGCGCTCCTTCGCGAGCCCCCTGGTCATCGTCTGCGTGCCTTCGGGCTCGACGGCGGTCGAGCGTCGCGCCATTCAGGAGTCCGCGGAAGCGGCGGGCGCGCGCAAGGTTTATCTGATCGAAGAACCCATGGCCGCGGCCATCGGCGCCGGCTTGCCGGTCACCGAGCCCACGGGCTCCATGGTCGTCGATATCGGCGGCGGCACGACGGAAGTCGCGGTGCTGTCTCTGGGCGGCATCGTCTATGCGCGCTCGGTTCGTGTGGGCGGCGACATGATGGACGAAGCCATCATCAACTACATCCGCCGTCACCATAACTTGCTGGTCGGCGAAAGCTCCGCCGAGCGCATCAAGAAAGAGATCGGTTGCGCCTGTCCGCCGGAATCCGGCGACGGCGAGACCATGGAGATCAAGGGCCGCGACCTGATGAACGGCGTGCCCAAGGAAATCGTCATCAGCCAACGCCAGATCGCCGAGAGCTTGGCCGAACCGGTCACCGCCATCATTGATGCGGTCAAGGTTGCGCTCGAGCACACCGCGCCCGAGCTCGCCGCTGACATTGTCGACAAGGGAATCGTTCTGACCGGCGGCGGCGCCATGCTGCACAACCTCGATTTCGTGCTGCGCCACGCCACCGGCCTGCCGGTCTCGATTGCCGATGATCCTCTGAGCTGCGTCGCCATGGGTACCGGCAAGGCGCTTGAAGAGATGAAGGCGCTGCGCAACGTTTTGACGACGATGTACTAGAAACAGACTCAGAAGAGTCTGTCGGGGAAGGGAGTTAGAAGGTGCGACTGCCGACGGGGCAAATCTCCCGTTTGGGAACGCTGAAATCGCTGCTGCAGCGGTTTGCGTATCTGTCGCTCATTGGCCTGACCGGCGCGCTCATGCTGGTTGGCAAAGCCGACACAGTGCTCGTGGAACGGGCGCGCGATGCGGTCACCGATGCGGTTGCTCCGGTTCTGCGCGTCATGTCCGAGCCCGCCGCGGTTATCTCCAACTTCGTCAACAACCTGCGCGAGCTTGCCGCCATCCGCGAGGAGAACGCCGCTTTGCGCGAAGCCAATGCGCGGCTCCTGCAGTGGCAGTCCGTGGCGCAAAAGCTGGAAACCGAGAACAAGTCACTGCGCGATCTCACCGCGCTGGTGCCGGAACCGAGTGCCACCTTTGTCACCGCGCGAGTGATCGCAGACACGGGCGGCGCCTTTGCCCAGTCGATCCTGATCACCGCCGGCCAATCGGGCGGCGTGAAGAAAGGCCAGGTCGTCATGACCGGCGAAGGCTTGGTGGGCCGCGTCATGCAGGCGGGCCTTTACTCCGCGCGCGTGCTGTTGATCACCGACATCAACAGCCGCATTCCGGTACAGGTGGGCGAAGCGGGCAACCGCGCCATCCTCGCCGGCGACAACAGCTTGCGCCCGCGTCTTCTGTTCCTCGGCAATGCCTCTGCGGCCGCGCCGGGCGACAAGATTGTCACTTCGGGCGACGCCGAAGCCTTCCCGCCCGGTATTCCCATCGGCCAGGTCAGCCGCGTCGACGAAGGCGTGGTCGAGGTCGAACCCTTTGTGGTGCGCGACAAGATCCAGCATGTGCGCGTCGCCGACTATGGTCTTGCGGGCATCCTGGCCCAAGAGATCGCGGCGGCGAAGGAGAAATAGCCCGTGCAGGCGACGCTCCTTCAGCGCATGGACGGCACCGCGCGGCGCTTTGTGCCGCTGGGCGTCACGCTGATCCTGATGCTGTTCGCGCTCACGCCGACCTACATCCCGGGTCTGGCCAACATCACGCCCATGTATGCGCTCATGGCGGTGTATTTCTGGGCGATCTACCGGCCCGATCTCCTGGGCTACGGTGCCACTTTCTCGATCGGCGTGCTCGAAGACCTCGTGGCCGGGACCCCCTTGGGCTCGGGCGCACTTGTGTTGCTGCTGTGTCAGCGCGTCGTCTTCCACCAGCAGAAGTTCTTCAATAATAAGCCCTTTGGCGTCATCTGGCTGGCCTTCGCGACGGTCGCCGTTGGCGCCGGCCTCTTGCGCTGGCTGTGCGTAGGCTTGGTCGCGCCCAGCGGCTTCACGCCCATCGGCCAGACCTTCACCTCGATCTTGATGTCGGTGGCGATGTATCCGGTGGTCGGCTGGTTCCTCGCCAAGTCCCACATGAAACTCCTGGCGCAGGACGCGTAATGAGCATCACGCGCGATGGTGGCGATTGGGCCAAGATGTTCACCCGCAGGGCCGTGGTGCTCGGCGGTGCGCAGGCCGCGCTCGTCGCGACGCTCATCGGCCGCATGTACTACCTGCAAGTCGTGCAAAGTGATCGCTACAAGATGCTGGCCGAGGACAACCGCATCAACCTGCAGCTCCTGCCGCCGCCGCGTGGGCGCATCCTCGACCGCTTCGGTCAGCCGCTCGCCCTCAACAAACAGCAGTTCCGCGTGCTGGTCGTGCCCGAACAGGCGCTGAAGGTCGGCGATACACTCGATACCCTCGCCAAGCTCATCGAACTCGGCGAACACGAGCGCGAGCGCATCAAGAAGGAAGTCGGGCGCAAACGCGGCTTTGTGCCCATCACTATCAAGGAAAATCTTTCCTGGGAAGAAATGGCGCGCATCCAGGTCAACGCTCCCGATCTGCCGGGCGTGATGATCGACGAGGGTTTGACGCGCTTCTATCCCCACGGCGAGAACGCCGCGCACCTGCTCGGCTATGTTTCGGCGGTCGACGAAGACGATCTCACCGGCGATCCGCTTCTGCAGCTGCCGGGCTTCCGCATCGGTAAGGACGGTGTCGAGAAGGTCTACGATCTGCAGCTGCGCGGCAAAGGCGGCACAAGTCAGATCGAAGTGAACGCCTATGGCCGCGCGATCCGCGAGCTCGAGCGCCGGGAAGGCCAGGCCGGCGCCGACGTGGTGCTCGCCATCGACGAGCGCGTGCAGGCTTTCGCCGGACAACGTCTCGGCGAGGAAAGCGCCTCGGTCGTGGTCATGGATGTGCACACCGGCGATCTCTTGGCGCTGGTGTCCAACCCCAGCTTCGACACCAATGCCTTTTCCCGCGGTCTCACCGGCGAAGAGTGGAAGGACCTTTCCACCAACGACCACAAGCCGCTGATCAACAAGCCGCTCGCCGGGCAATATTCGCCGGGCTCGACCTTTAAGCCGGTGGTGGCGCTGGCGGCCCTCGAGCACGGCGTCATTTCGCCCGAGCAGACCATCCATTGCAACGGCCGCTACAACCTCGGCAGCTACGTCAAGCACTGCCACAAGGTGCACGGCAGCGTGAACATGCAGCGCGCCCTCTCGGTGTCTTGCGACGTCTACTTCTATGAAGTGGCGCGGCGCCTCGGCGTCGATAAGATCGCCGACATGGCCCGGCGCTTTGGCCTCGGCGCGTCGTCGGGCATTGGCCTGCCCAACGAGAAAGCGGGCCTCATCCCCACCGAGGCATGGAAGAAGGCCGTGCGCAACGAGCGCTGGTCGCCGGGCGATAACCTCAACGTCGGCATTGGTCAGGGCGACGTGCTGGCAACGCCGATCCAGCTTGCTACCGTGGCGGCGCGCATCGCCAATGGTGGTCTTGCCGTCAAACCTCGCCTTGTGCGCACCGCCGTGCAGGGCATCGAGCCCGTCGACGACGGCATCGAAGACTCGTTTGAATCGCTCAATCTGCCGCCGCAGAACCTCGCCATCATCAAGGCTGGCATGTACGACGTGGTCAACGGCCCGCCGGGCGCGACCACGGCGGCCTCGGGCGGCAAGCTGCGCTTTACCGACCCCGAGCGCAAAGAATGGAAGCTCGCCGGCAAGACCGGCACCGCGGCGGTGCGCGGCATGACCGCAGCCCAGCGCGAAGCCCAGAAACGCGATCCGGCCAGCGTGCCGTGGCACCTGCGCGACAACGCACTGTTCATTTGCTACGCGCCCGCGCACGCCCCGCGCTACGCCATCGCCGTGGTGGTCGACCACGCGCTGGGCGGCGGCGGCGCATTCGCCGCGCCCATCGCGCGCGACATCATGGAAGAGGTGCTGCGCCTCGATCCGTCGCGCAAGCCGCGCATTGACGAGCCCGTGGTGGCCTCGGCGGCGCCCATTCACGTTCCGCCGCCGCCCGATGTTGTCGCCGACGAAGGCCCTGACACCGCGCCGGTGACCATACCATGACCGACTTCAGCTTTATGTCGGCGCGCCTGCGCCGCGGTGACATGACCCCGTCTGAGAAGCTGTGGCAGATGAGCTGGTCGCTGATTTTCTGGATCTGCTGCATCTTCGCCTTTGGCCTTGCGATGCTGTACTCGGCCGCCAACGGCGCCTGGCAGCCCTGGGCCTGGCCCCAGCTCGCGCGTTTCATCGTGGGCCTCTGCATGCTGACGGCCGTCGCGGTGATCGATGTACGCCTGCTGCTGCGCTACGCCTATGTTTTCTACACCGTCGTGCTGGTGCTCCTGATGATCGTCGAGGTGAAGGGTTTCGTCGGCGGTGGCGCCCAGCGCTGGGTCGACCTCGGCTTCATCAACCTGCAGCCCTCCGAGCTGATGAAACCGGCCATCGTGCTGGCGCTCGCGCGCTACTTCCACGGCGTGAATATGGACGAGATCGGCCAGCCGTCGATCCTCCTCGTGCCGCTCGGCCTGATCCTGCTGCCCACGGGCCTCGTCATCATCCAACCGGACCTCGGCACCGCGCTTCTGATCATCATGGGCTCTGTCGTCGTGCTGTTCATGGCGGGCGTGCGGCTCTGGAAGTTTTTCACCATCGCCGGCCTCGGCCTTGCCGCCAGCCCCATCGCCTGGTCGTTCCTGCACGATTATCAGCGCAACCGCATCCTGATGCTGTTCGATCCCGAGCGCGACCCGCTGGGCGCCGGCTATCACATCCTGCAATCGAAGATCGCGTTGGGCTCGGGCGGGCTCTTCGGCAAGGGTTTCATGGCCGGCACGCAGAGCCATCTCAACTTCCTGCCCGAACGCCAGACAGACTTCATCGGCACCATGATGCTCGAGGAATTCGGCATGATGGGCGGCCTGGTCCTCCTCGGCCTCTACATCATCCTGCTCGCTTACGGCTACGCCATCGCCTTCCGCTGCCGTCACCAGTTCGGCCGCTTGGTGGCCATCGGCATTACCACCGGCTTCTTCCTCTACTTCTGGATCAACCTGGCCATGGTCATGGGCCTTGTGCCGGTGGTGGGCGTGACCCTGCCCTTCATCTCCTACGGCGGCACCTCGCTGCTCACCCTGATGCTCTGCGTCGGCCTCTTGATGAACATCCACGTCCACCGCGATGTGCACATGGGCGTGCGCGGCGGCTTCAACGATTTCTAGGCGAATGCCTGGCCGCGCCGCCCGGATTCCCTAAGCCTGTGGAAAACTTCGCGATTTAAGGCCCGCCGCAGGCCGCCGGATCGCTTGTCAGGTGGGGGGAGAGGCTCTATAACCACGCCCTCCACGGACCCTTCCTTTCCTTGAGCTGGCTTTTTCAGACCGGCACGGGGGCGCATAGCTCAGTTGGTAGAGCAGCTGACTCTTAATCAGCGGGTC
>CAISTS010000048.1 GCA_903888485.1 uncultured bacterium
ATGGAGGGCAAAAGCGCCCGGGTCATCGAGAACGCCGAAGGCGCGCGCACCACGCCGTCGCAAGTCGCCTTCACGGAATCAGGCGAACGCCTGGTGGGCCAGCCGGCTAAGCGCCAGGCGGTCACCAATCCTGAAGCCACGTTGTTCGCGATCAAGCGCCTCATCGGCCGGCGCAACGACGATCCGATGGTCGAGAAGGACAAAAAGCTCGTCCCTTACAAAATCACCAAGGGCGACAACGGCGATGCCTGGGTCGAAGCGCGCGGCGAGAAGTATTCGCCCAGCCAAGTGTCGGCCTTCATTCTCGGAAAAATGAAGGAAACCGCCGAAGCCTATCTCGGCGAGAAAGTCACCGACGCCGTCATCACGGTCCCGGCCTACTTCAACGACAGCCAGCGCCAGGCCACCAAAGACGCCGGCAAGATCGCCGGCCTCAACGTGCTGCGCATCATCAACGAGCCGACCGCGGCCGCGCTGGCCTACGGCATGGACAAGAAGAGCCAGGGCATCATCGCGGTCTACGACTTGGGCGGCGGCACCTTCGACGTCTCGGTCCTGGAAATCGGCGACGGCGTCTTCGAAGTGAAATCGACCAACGGCGATACGTTCCTCGGCGGTGAGGACTTCGACGCGCGCATCATCGACTACCTCGCCGACGAATTCAAAAAAGAAGCCGGCATCGACCTGCGCAAGGATAAGCTCGCCCTTCAACGTCTGAAGGAAGCGGCGGAAAAAGCCAAGATCGAGCTCTCGAGCTCCATGCAGACCGAAGTGAACCTGCCGTTCATCACGGCTGATGCCTCGGGTCCCAAGCACCTCAACATCAAGCTGACGCGCGCCAAGCTCGAAGCGCTCGTCGAAGATCTGATCCAACGCACCATCGAGCCCTGCAAGAAGGCGCTGAAGGATGCGGGCCTGAAGGCCAGCGAGATTCAGGAAGTCATCCTCGTCGGCGGCATGACGCGCATGCCGAAGGTGCAGGAAGTCGTGAAGCAGTTCTTCGGCCGCGAGCCCCACAAGGGCGTCAACCCGGATGAAGTGGTCGCGCTCGGCGCCGCCATCCAGGGCGGCGTGCTGAAGGGCGACGTGAAGGACGTGCTGCTGCTCGACGTCACCCCGCTGTCGCTGGGCATCGAGACCCTGGGCGGTGTGTTCACGCGCCTGATCGAGCGCAACACCACGATCCCGACGCGCAAGAGCCAGACCTTCTCGACCGCCGAAGACAACCAAACCGCGGTGACCATCCGCGTCTTCCAGGGCGAGCGCGAGATGGCGGCTGACAACAAGCTGCTGGGTCAGTTCGACTTGATGGGCATTCCACCGGCGGCGCGCGGCATGCCGCAGGTGGAAGTCACCTTCGACATCGACGCCAACGGCATCGTCAACGTCTCGGCCAAGGACAAGGCCACGGGTAAGGAACAGCAGATCCGCATCCAGGCCTCAGGCGGTCTGTCGGAAGCCGACATTGAGAAGATGGTTAAAGACGCCGAGCAACATGCGGAAGAAGACAAGGCGCGCCGCGCTGCCGTTGACGCCCGCAATCATGGCGACGCGCTGGTGCACTCGACCGAGAAGAACCTGAAAGAGCACGGCGACAAGATCCCGGCCAACGACAAGGCCGAGATCGAGTCCAAGCTTGAAGCAGTGAAGGCCGTGCTCGATTCCGGCGACGCCGAAAAGATCAAAACCGCTACCGACGCTCTGATGCAGGCCTCCATGAAAATGGGCGAAGCCATGTATAAGCAGGCGCCGGGCGGTGAGGGTGGCGAAGGCGGCGGCGGTGACGCCGGCGGCGCTGAGCCCAAGAACGACGACGTTGTGGACGCCGACTTCGAAGAAGTCGATAAGAACAAGAAATAAGCGTTCGCGAACGCGAGGGGGGCCTCGTGCGACCGTCAAATTTTGATGTGATCGTCGGGTCCGGAGCCACACTCCGGACCCTGACGATGGAGCTTAGCTAAGCATGGCCTCTGCCAAGCAATGTTACTACGAGGTTCTGCAGGTCGCTAAAACGGCGTCCGGCGACGACCTCAAGAAATCCTATCGCAAGCTCGCCATGGAATTCCATCCGGACCGCAATCCGGGGAATAAAGAAGCCGAGCACAAATTCAAGGTTCTTTCCGAAGCCTACGACATCCTGCGCGACGAACAGAAGCGCGCGGCCTACGACCGCTATGGCCACGCTGCCTTCGAGCAAGGCGGCGGCGGCCAAGGCGGCTTCGGTTTCGATTTTGGCACGGGCTTTGCCGACATCTTCGACGAGATGTTCGGCGACATGATGGGTCGTCGCGGCGGGCGCGGCGGCCGGGGCCCCGCGCGCGGACAGGACCTCCGTTACAACATGGAGATCACGCTTGAAGAGGCTTACTACGGCAAGAAAGCCTCGATCACCGTCCCCTCATCCATCGCCTGCGAGAAGTGTAAAGGCTCCGGCGCCAAGGACGGCGCGGCGCCGTCCACATGTCCGGGCTGCAAAGGCGCCGGCAAAATCAGAAGTCAGCAGGGCTTCTTCACCGTCGAGCGCGTCTGCCCCACCTGCCACGGCGGCGGCCAGGTCATCACCGACCCGTGCCCGAAGTGCAGCGGCGCCGGTCGCACGCGTAAGGAAAAGGCGCTCGACGTCACTATCCCGCCCGGCGTCGAGGAAGGCACGCGTATCCGCCTCGCCGGCGAGGGTGAAGCGGGCATGCACGGCGCGCCGGCCGGCGATCTCTACATCTTCCTCGCTATCGCGCCGCACCGCATGTTTCAGCGCGACGGCGCCAACCTCTTCATGCGCATGCCCATCCCGATGACCACGGCCGCGCTCGGCGGTGAACTCGAGATGCCCGTGATCGACGGCTCCAACATCAAGGTGCAAGTCCCCAAGGGCTGCCAGAACGGCCATCGCTTCCGCCTGAAGGGCAAGGGCATGAGCGTGCTGCGCTCCCAGGCGCGCGGCGACATGTTCTTAGAGGCCGCCATCGAAGTGCCGGTGAACCTGACCGACAAACAAAGAAAGCTGCTCGAAGAGTTCGAGAAGGACGGCGAAGCCGCCACCTATAGCCCCGAGTGCACGAGCTTCTTCGGCAAGGTAAAGGAATTCATCGGCGCGGCGGCGAAAGCGAAATAGTCGTCGGTTGTCGTCTTTTGTCGTCCTATCAGACGACATATACTCCCGCGCGACATTGAAACGCCGGGGCTCGTCATGAAAATCGGAATTGTCGGATGTGCGGGCCGCATGGGCCGCATGCTCATCGCCGAAGTGCTCGGCACTGCGGGCGCGGAGCTTGCCGGCGGCGTTGAGCCGACGGGGCCAGCAGTGGGTCAAGATTTGGGCACGTTGGTGGGCGCCAAGCCGCTGCGCATCGCGGTCGGGACTGACACGCGTGCGTTATTTGCCGCGAGCGATGCGGTCATCGATTTCACCGTGCCGGCGGCCACCAAAGCGCACGCCGATCTTGCGGCGTCCATGGGCAAGGCGCTGATCATCGGCACCACCGGTCTGAACGACGATGTGAAAGCTGCCATCGCTGCGGCGGCGAAGAAGGTTGCGATCGTGCTGGCTCCCAATTTCAGCGTCGGCGTCAACGTGCTGCTGGCGCTCACCGAGAAGCTCGCAGCGACCTTGGGCACGGACTACGACATCGATATCCTCGAAATGCATCATCGCCACAAGGTCGATGCGCCGTCGGGCACCGCGCTCGGCCTCGGCGAGGCGGCGGCCAAGGGCCGCGCCGTTAGTCTGAAGGATGTGGCGCGCACGACGCGCGATGGGCAGGTGGGCGCGCGTCCCGCCGGCGAGATTGGCTTTGCCACGCTGCGCGGCGGCGATGTGGTCGGCGACCACACAGTGATGTTCGCCACCAATGGCGAGCGCGTTGAGCTGACCCACAAGGCCTCCTCGCGCGAGGTTTTCGCCAAGGGTGCGGTGCGTGCGGCGCTGTGGACGGCGGGCAAGAAGCCCGGCCTTTACTCCATGCGCGATGTGCTGGGCCTCGGCTAAATGAAGCCTGAGAAGGTTTTCGAGTTCTATCGCCGCCTGCGCGATCTCGAAGCCGCGCCCGAAACCGAACTCAAGTACATCAATCCCTACACGCTGCTGGTGGCCGTGGTGCTGTCGGCGCAGGCGACGGACGTCGGAGTCAACAAGGCGACCGGGCCGCTGTTTGCCGTGGTCGATACGCCCGAGAAGATGGTGGCGCTCGGCGAGGCGAAGCTGAAGACCTACATCAAGACCATTGGCCTGTTTAACGCCAAGGCCAAGAACGTCATCGCGTTATCCAAAATTCTTGTCGAGGAGCACGGCAGCCAGGTGCCGGCGACAAGAGAGGCGCTTGAGAAATTGCCCGGTGTCGGGCGCAAGACGGCCAACGTCGTGCTCAATGTCGCCTTTGGTCAGCACACCATTGCGGTAGACACTCATATCTTCCGCGTCGGCAATCGCACCGGCATGGCGCCCGGAAAAAATCCGCTGGAGGTCGAAGAGAGGCTCGAGAAGGTCACGCCGCCCGAATTCAAGCAACACGCGCACCACTGGCTGATCCTGCACGGGCGCTATGTCTGCATCGCGCGCATGCCGGAATGCTGGCGCTGTCCTGTGGTCGATCTGTGTGCCTACAAGCCAAAGATGCCCGCGCCCCAAAGCGAGGAGGCACAGAGGCTCAAAGCGAAAAAGAAAGCGGCGAAGAAAATCGCGGCGAAGAAGCCGTCGAAAAAGAGGCGCTAGGCTATTGACTGTGCGTCCGGACGGAAACGGGATGTCGCTTTTCCCAGACGCGCTCTAGCCGTCGATGCTCTCGATAGAGCCAAGGATCTTGCCACCGTTGGCCACGGTGATGGTCTTGTAGGCCACGCCGCCCTTGACCACGCCCGACGGCGCGATCTCGAGATGGCCACGGACCTTCAGGTTGCCTTCATAGGTGCCAGCGATCATCGCGCTCTCGACCTCTGCGTTGCCCTTGAAAGTACCGTTGGTGGTCACTTCGACGGCTTTAACGTCCGAGAGGTTGGCTTCCACCTTACCCTCGACGACCAGGCGCTCGCAGCCTGAAATCTCGCCCGACATGCGGATCTGCTTGCCTATTACCAGGCGCTTGCCGTCGATATCGACTTCACCGCTGCGCATCGTGGCGAGGTTCGGGATGTCGGCGACGCGCTTGCTGATCTGCGGTGTGAAGGCAGCCATGCGGTCGGCGCTGAACTTGTCAGACATGGTGTTTCCCCCGGTTGGCGAACTCTTGAAGAACGGATTGTTTCGGAACGCTGGTCCCGGGCGCTTGGCGCCGAACGGCCGCACCGGCGGACGCACGCCGCTCGCGCGCCAGTCCCTCGAGAAATCGATGCGCGGTGAGTCGGCGTCTTGCGCGCCGTCCGCCGTTTCAGGTGCTTCGGATTTCTCGCTATTCACGCGGGGCCACCCCTTGCCTGTCAAAGGCCGACTATCCTAGGCCCATGGGGTTAATTTTTGGAATATAAACGTTATACTCTGCCGCAAAACCGGCAGTTGTTGGGGGCACGTTAAAGGCACATGGCTGAAGTTCGTTACGACGTTTTGGGGATCGGCTCGGCGATCGTCGATATTATTGCGCGCACCGATGACGACTTCCTGCGCCGCTTCGGCATGGTCAAAGGCACCATGGCGCTCACCGACGCCGCCCAGGCCAAGGCCATCTACGACGAGATGGGCCGCGCGGTGGAGATCTCGGGGGGCTCGGTGGCCAACACCATGGCGGGCATCGCCTCGCTGGGCGGGACGCCCTGTTTCATCGGCAAGGTCGGCAACGACAAGCTGGGTGAGATTTTCGCCCATGAGATCAAGGTGGTCGGCGTGGACTTCCACGGCGGCGAAAACCGCCCGACAAAGCTGCCGACGGCGACCTGTCTGATCCTGGTCACCGCCGACGGCCAGCGCACCATGAACACCTTCCTCGGCGCCTGTACCGAGTTGCAGGCGGCTGATCTCGACGCCGAACGCATCAAAGCCTCGCGCGTGATCTACATCGAGGGGTATCAGTGGGATACGCCCCAGGCCAAGGACGCCATCCGCAAAGCGTGCCAGACAGCGAAGGCCGCCGACCGCCAGGTGGCGCTGTCATTGTCGGACCCCTTCGTCGCCGACCGTCACCGCGACGAACTCCTCAAGCTCATCAGCGAAGACGTCGACGTCCTGTTCGGCAACGAGGACGAGATCTTCAGCCTCTATCAGGCCTCGGACCTTGAAGGCGCCATCGCGCGCCTGCGCGAGGCGCGGGTGCTGGCCTGCATGACGCGCAGCGCCAAAGGCGTCATCGTTTTCGACGGCTCCAGCACACTCGCCATCGAAGCCGCGCCTGTTGCAAAGGTTGTGGACACGACCGGCGCGGGCGACCTTTTTGCCGCTGGCTTCCTCTATGGGTACACCCACGGCCGCGATCTAACCAATTGCGCCAAGATCGGCGCCATGGCCGCCGCCGAGGTCATTGGCCATATGGGCGCGCGCCCCGAGGTGCCGCTGAAGGACCTGCTCGCGAAAAACGGGTTATAGGCGTTAAAGGGCCGTAAATCGGCGGTTTTCCGCGCTTTTGGTCCAGGGTTTCATCGCGGCGCACCTTGAATGCCGAGGCCTTTTCAGTATATAGAGCCCCCGTCGAAGGGAGCCGGTCGCCAGAGGTGCGTCCGGCTTTTGCTTATAAGGCCGTTTTTGGCCTCCCCTTCGCGTTTAACGGCACGGCACACACGGATAACAGTGGAAGGTTGAGTCCGCGGGCTCAAGCAAACGTTTCATGCAGTTGCGTAACATCGCCATCATCGCGCACGTCGATCACGGCAAGACGACCCTCGTCGATGCGTTCCTAAAGCAGTCGGGCGCGGTGCGCGCCAACGCGCGCATGGACGAATGCGCCATGGACTCCAACGATCAGGAGCGCGAACGCGGCATCACCATTCTCGCCAAGAACACGGCGGTGGAGTGGGGCGGCTTCAAGATCAATATCGTCGATACCCCCGGCCACGCCGATTTCGGCGGCGAGGTCGAGCGCATCCTGTCGATGGTCGACGGCGTGTGCCTGCTGGTGGACGCCTCGGAAGGTCCGCTGCCGCAGACCAAGTTCGTGCTCTCGAAAGCCTTGGGATTGGGCCTGCGCCCGATCGTCATCGTCAACAAGGTCGACCGCAGCGATGCGCGCGCCCACGATGTGCACACCGAAATTTTCGATCTCTTCGCCAATCTCGGCGCCACCGACGAGCAATTGGACTTCCCGACGCTGTTCGCCGTCGGCCGCGAAGGCTGGGCGGTGCGTGACCTCGAGAAAGACGAGCGCAAGGATTTGACGCCGCTGTTCGAAACCATCGTCAAACACGTGCCGGCGCCCGCGCGCGATCTCAACGCGCCGTTCACCATGCTCGCCACGACGCTCGAGTTCGACAACTTCCTGGGGCGCATCCTCACCGGCCGCGTCCAGACCGGCATCGCCAAGGTCAACATGCCGATCAAGGTGTTGAACCGCGAAGGCAAGGTGTTAGAGACCGGCCGCGCCACAAAGCTGCTGTCGTTCCGTGGCCTCGAGCGTGTCCCTGTCGAAACCGCGGAAGCCGGCGACATCATCGCGCTCGCGGGTCTGGAGAACGCCAACGTCTCCGATACCTTCTGCGCGCCGGAAGTCACCACGCCCATCAAAGCCCGCCCCATCGATCCGCCGACATTGGCAATGACCTTCTCGGTCAATGACTCACCGTTTGCCGGACTTGAGGGCGACAAGCTCACCACCCGCATGATCGCGGCGCGTTTGCACCGCGAAGCCGAAGGCAACGTCGCGATCAAGATCTCGGAATCCAACCAGAAAGACGCCTTCGAAGTCGCCGGCCGTGGTGAACTTCAGCTCGGCGTGCTCATCGAGAACATGCGCCGCGAAGGCTTCGAGCTCTCGATCTCGCGTCCGCGCGTGCTGTTCCAGACCGACGAAAACGGCAAGCGCCTCGAGCCCATCGAAGAAGTCGTCATCGACGTCGACGAGCAGCATTCCGGTGTGGTCGTCGAGAAGATGTCGCTGCGCAAGGGCGAATTGCAGGAACTGAAGCCGGCCGGCGGCGGCAAGACGCGCATGGTGTTCTTAGCGCCGTCGCGCGGCCTCATCGGTTACCACGGCGAGTTCCTCACCGATACGCGCGGTACCGGTGTCATGAACCGCCTGTTCCACTCCTTCGGTCCCTACAAAGGCGCGGTTGCCACACGTCGTCAGGGCGTGCTGATTGCCACGGATACCGGCGAAGCCAACCAGTACGGCTTGTTCCATCTCATCGACCGCGGCCCGCAGTTCGTGGTGCCCGGCACCAAGATCTACATGGGCATGATCGTCGGCGAACACACCCGCGACAACGACCTGGAAGTGAATCCCTTGAAGGCCAAGGCGCTCACCAACTTCCGTACGGTCATGAAGGACGACAAACAAGACCTGCCGCCGCCCAAGATTTTCAGTCTGGAACAGGCTATCGCCTACATCCAGGACGACGAGCTGGTCGAAGTGACGCCGAAGTCGATCCGCCTGCGCAAGCGCTTCCTCGACGAGAACGACCGCAAGCGCCACGCCAAGCAGATGGCGGCCGCCGGCTAATCGCCGCGGATCGTCCGCGCTAGATTCCCATTGCCTTCGGCCTGTGCGACAACTGTCGCATGGGCCAGGCTCAAACCCTGTCGTGGACGGCGGTGCTGCAAGCGATCATGCAGCGCAAGATGCTCGCCACCCTGATGCTGGGGTTTGGTTGCGGGCTCCCGTTCTTCCTGGTGTTCGACACCCTTTCCGCATGGTTGCGCGGCGAAGGGCTTTCGCTCGAACGCATTTCCTTTTTCAGCCTCGCGACCCTGGCCTTTGCGTTCAAATTCCTATGGGCGCCGCTCCTGGACCGCACCGCCGTTCCAGGGATGACCGCGATGCTCGGGCATCGGCGGTCGTGGATGCTGGTCTGCCAGGCCATGATCATCGCCGGCCTCGCCCTGATCACGCTGGCCGATCCGGTGGTGAACCTCGGTATGGTTGCGGCCGTGGCGGTCGTGACGGGCTTTGCCGCGGCGAGCCAGGACATTGTTGTGGATGCCTGGCGCATTGAAGTGTCGGCGGAAACCGAGCAGGGCGCCACGGCTGCGGCCCATGCTTGGGGCTATCGCGGCGCCATGGTCATCGCCGGCGCTCTGCCGCTTCTGATGGCCGATGCCTACGGCTGGACCACGGCCTATATCGCGATGGCGCTCTTGATGAGCATCGCCGTCATGGGGGCGTTGCTCGCGCCGCGCGAGCCTGTCCATAGGGTGCGGCCGCTGCCGGGTAAGGACCTACCACGCCGGCCCGGCGCCGAGCATGGCGAATGGATTGTCCGCCTCGCCGTGCTGGTGATCGGCGCACTCGTGCTCGGCTCGGGCCTCTCCGGGCAGATCGCGGTCTTGAATGCGATCGTGCCCGAAGGGTGGAGCGCTAGCCTAAAATCGATCTGGACGCTGCCGGTGCAACTCGTCGCCATCCTCATTGGATTCGCGATCATCGTTCTGGCCGCCACGCCCGTCCCGCACTTTCAATCTCGGCCGGGCCTCTACCTATCCCACGCCTTCGGCGACCCGCTCGCCGATTTCTTCGCGCGCTTCAAGGATAGCGCGCTTCTCATCCTTGCGCTCATCTGTCTCTACCGGCTGTCTGACTTCGTTCTCAACATCATGAACCCCTACTATCTCGATCTCGGGTTTTCGCTGACCGAGATCGCCGAGGTTCGGAAGATCTTTGGTGTCGCGATGTCGTTGCTGGGGGTTGCATCGGCGGGCTTCGCCATCGCGCGGTGGGGACTCATGGGCCCGCTGATCGTTGGGGCCTTCGCCGGCCCCCTGTCCAATCTCGCCTTCGCTTGGCTGACAGTCGAGGGCGCGCAACTTCACGCCCTGTTTGTCGCCATCGGTATCGACAACGCGCTGGGCGGTTTTTCAGGAACCTGCCTGATTGCCTACATGTCCAGCCTTACGGCACTGGGATTCACCGCGACGCAGTACGCGCTGTTTACGTCGCTCTACGCATTGCCCGGAAAATTCATCGCGTCGCTGTCGGGACGGATTGTCGAAAATTCGGCACGGGCGGCGGAGACGGGCGGCTTCGCAAGCTCGCTGAAAGGTTTGCTCGCAGGGCTTCCGCCGGAGGCGTTGGCGTCGGGGGCGGCAAAAGCTGGCGTGAGTCCAGCGGCGCTCGGGGCAGGATACCTGGTCTACTTCTTCTACTCGGCGGCTGTTGGCGCGGCGGCTATCGTGCTGGTGTTCATCGTCGCCCGGAAGCAGCGCGCTACGCCGCCAGCGGCAAGTACACCGTAAACGTGGCACCTTTGCCCGGCTCGCTCTCGACCACCAAGGCACCGCGGTGGCGGTTGGTGATGTGCTTGACGATGGCCAGCCCCAAGCCCGTTCCGCCCAGCTCGCGCGAGCGTGCGGTATCGACCCGGTAGAAACGCTCGGTCAGCCGCGGGATGTGCTCGCGCGCGATGCCCTCGCCGTAGTCGCGCACCGCGATCTTAAGCGCAGGTCCCCTGCCCGGCATGGACGGCGGGCGCGCCGATGAGACTTCAGCCGTGATCTCGACCCGTCCGTGTTCACCGCCGTACTTGATGGCGTTGTTCACAAGGTTGTGGAAAACTTGGCTGAGTTCATGCGCATCGCCCAGCGCCGGCGGCGGCGTGAGCAGCTTCAATGTCACCGTCGTGCCTCGCTCCTTGGCGGGGCGATCCAAGAGCTCGACGGTCGCGCGCAGCAGCGCCTCGATATCGACGGCCTGGGTTGGGCGCGTGTGTTCGCGCAGTTCTATGCGCGAGAGCGACAAGAGATCGTCGATCAGGCGCGTCATGCGGTTGGCTTGCTTGAGCATGATCTCGAGGAACTCTTCGCGCGCTTTGGCGTCGTCCTTGGCCGGGCCGCGCAATGTCTCGATGAATCCCAAGACAGCGGCGAGCGGCGTGCGCAGCTCGTGGCTGGCATTGGCGACAAAGTCGGCGCGCATGCGGTCCATCTTCAAGCGCTCGGTCTGATCGTGCAGGGCGACGATCAGCGCGGTGCCGTCTTCCGCAGTTGCCGACAGCGGCACGATCAACGCTCCAAACGTGTGCTCGACCGGCGCGGGCAGGGTGAACATGGCCTCGGTCTTGCGGTTCTGCGCGAGCGCGAGATCGGCGGCTTCCAAAACCTTGGGGTCGCGGATGATGCCGGCAAGGTCGCGCCCCGTCGTGGTGCGTTCCAGCTCGAACAGCATGCGCGCCGCAGCGTTGGCGCTGACCACGCGCCGGCGGCGGTCCAGCAGGAAAAACGGATCGGGCAAGCTGTCGAGAATATCCTGGCGCGATTTGGCCAAGGCATCGGCCTCGCCCCGCCGGTCCGCCCAGAGTTTGCGCAAGGCGGTCAGCGCGCTCAAAAGCCGTTGGGCCGTGGCCGAGGTTTCGAGCAGTGGCGCAGGGGCCTCAGGGTTGACGAGCAGCTCCTCGGCGTAGCGCGCGACACGGTCGAAGTCGGCCAGGCGCGCGAACACCAGGATCGCCATCAGGATGAAGACGATGGCGCAGGACACCAGCGCCGCGGTCCAGGACAGGCGCGAGACCACCGCCAGCAGCAGCAGCACCGTCCAGGCGGGGACGCACGGACCTACCGCCCAGGCGACCATGCGCCGCACGGAGGCGGGGGTGAGATCGGCCATCGGGGTCCGTTACAAGAGTTTCGGGGCGCTAGCGTGAGCCGCCATCAGGGCCATCTGTACCAGATCGGACACGGTGGCATCCATGCTGACGATTTGCACGGGCTTTTCCAGGCCGATCAACATGGGGCCGATGGCCGTCGCGGTGCCAAACCGGCGCACCAAGCGCGTCGAAATGGCGGCGGCATGCAGACCCGGCATGACTAGCACGTTGGCCGGCCCCGAGAGGTTGCAGAACGGATAGGCCTTGGCCCGCTCGCCCTCGAGGGCGACATCGACGCTCATCTCGCCATCGAACTCGAAGTCGATAGCGCCTTCATTGTGGGCGATGTCGAGCAGGCGCTTGGCCTCGCGCATGATTTCAACCACGACGCCGGGCGGATTGCCGAAGTTGGAATACGACAGCAGCGCCACGCGCGGCTCGTGACCTAGGCGGCGGGCGGCGGCGGCGCTGGCGGTGGCGATATGGGCCAGGTCGTCGGCGCTGGGGCGCTCGTGCATCGCCGTGTCGGCGATGAACAGCGTGCGGCCGCGCACCACCATCATCGTCAGGCCGAAGATCACGTCGCGCGGCTGGCGGTCGATGACGCGTAGCACGTCGCCGAGCGCCGAGTGATAGTTGCGCGTCAAGCCAGTGACCATCGTATCGGCTTGGCCGCGCGCAACCAGGCACGCGGCAAAGGTGTTGCGGTCCTGGCTGACCAAGCGCTCGCAATCGCGGCGCAAATGACCTTGTCTTTGCAGGCGGCGATACAGGAAGTCGATATAGACCGACAGGTCCTTGCACTCGCGCGCGTTGGTAATGGTGATACCTTCGAGATCCTCGGGCTTCACGGCGAGTTCGTCGAGCATCTGCTCGACCTTGCGCCGGCACGCGACCAGAACGGCATTGCCGTAACCGGCGTTGCGGTAAGCGATGGCGGCGCGGATCGAGCGTTCCTCCTCGCCCTCGGCGAACACCACCGTACGCGGCGACCGTTTAACTTCGGTGGCGATGGTCTGCAGGGTCGCCATCGTCGGGTCGCGCCGGGCGGCAAGCTGGCGGCGGTAGGCGTCCATATCCGCGATGGGCTTGCGCGCGACGCCGGTTTCCATGGCCGCTTCGGCCACCGCCGGCGGTACCGTAGAGATCAGGCGCGGATCGAAGGGCACGGGAATGATGTACTCGCGGCCATAACGCAACTTGCGCCCGGCATAAGCAGCCGCGACTTCGTCGGGCACGTTCTCACGCGCAAGACCGGCGAGCGCCTGCGCAGCCGCCAGCTTCATTTCCTCGTTGATGGTGCGCGCGCGCACGTCGAGCGCGCCGCGGAAGATGAACGGGAAGCCGAGCACGTTGTTGACCTGGTTGGGATAGTCCGAGCGTCCGGTGGCGACGATGGCGTCGTCGCGCACTTCGGCGATCTCTTCGGGGGTGATCTCCGGGTCCGGGTTGGCCATGGCGAAGATGATCGGATTGGGCGCCATGCTGGCGATCATCTGCTTGGTCACAGCGCCCTTCACGGAAAGCCCGAGGAATACATCGGCGCCCTTCAAGGCGTCGGCGAGCGTACGCGCGTCCGTGCGCACCGCATGGGCTGACTTCCACTGGTTCATGCCCTCGGTGCGGCCCTGATAGATCACGCCTTTGGAGTCGGCCATGATGGCGTTCTCGGCGCGTACGCCGAGCGCCTTGGCAAGTTCGAGGCAGGAGATCGCCGCCGCGCCGGCACCGTTCAGCACCAGCTTGATGTCCGACATTTTGCGGCCGGTAAGATCGCAGGCATTGATCAGGCCGGCGGCGCAAATGATCGCCGTACCGTGCTGGTCGTCATGGAACACCGGGATGTCCATGATCTCGCGCAGGCGGCTTTCGATGACAAAACATTCCGGCGCCTTGATGTCCTCAAGGTTGATGCCGCCGAAGCTGGGGCCGAGGAAGCGCACGCAATTGATGAACTCGTCGACATCGCGTGTATCGACTTCAAGGTCGATGCCATCGACGTCGGCGAAGCGCTTGAACAGTACCGCCTTGCCTTCCATGACCGGTTTGCTGGCCAGTGCACCAAGATCGCCAAGGCCTAGCACGGCGGTGCCGTTGGAGATCACCGCCACCAGGTTGCCCTTGGCGGTATAGTCATAGGCGGTTGACGGATCGCGCGCGATCTCCAGGCATGGTGCGGCGACACCCGGCGAATAAGCGAGCGAAAGGTCGTGCTGCGTGGTCAGCGGCTTGGTGGCCGTGATCTCGATCTTGCCCGGCCGGCCCGTGGCGTGGAACGCCAGCGCCTCTTGGTCGAAATTGCGGCGTACGGCGGGCCGCACGGTCTCTTTCTTATTCTTTTTCGTTTCGGACTTTGGATCGGATTTCTTTGACGACGGCTTACCCGTGATCTTGTTCATAGTCCCTACTTACAAAGTTGCCTCCAGCGCCTCCCAAACGCCGAAGCTCCCTCGATTTTTTGTGTTGCGGGCCGGATCGCGACGCTCCCTTAGCCCGATGTATGTATTGTGCCCGACCAGCACGCCACTGCATAGCGACGCTTCATTGAAGTTCCACGACTTTTTCCTTTCCTGTTGCACCTGCGAACGGCGCGTCGTAGTCCATCGTCTGAAACACGCGCGCTGCTATAGTCGCGCGCGCAATTTTCACAATCGCGAGCGGAAGAAAATTTCGTGCCGGATGAGACCAACGACAGCCGGCTGGCGCCAGCCGTGAGCGGTGAGGCGATCCCCGCCGACGCAACGCCGATGATGGCCCAGTATCTTTCTGTGAAATCGGGCTATCTCGACGCGCTCCTGTTTTACCGCATGGGGGACTTCTACGAATTGTTCTTTGACGATGCCGTAAAGGCATCTCAAGCACTCGACATCGCGCTCACCAAGCGCGGCAAGCACCAGGGCGACGACATCCCCATGTGCGGCGTGCCGGTTCATTCTCATGAAAGTTATCTGTCACGCTTGATCCGCCGCGGTTTCAAGGTGGCCGTGTGCGAGCAAATGGAAGATCCCGCCGAAGCCAAGAAGCGCGGATCGAAATCGGTGGTGAAGCGCGACGTCGTACGCTTGATCACCCCGGGCACGCTCACCGAAGATGCACTGTTGGATGCGCGCGCGCACAACTACCTCGCCGCGCTGGCGCAGGTGCGCAGCGACTCGGCGCACGAGTTCGGCTTGGCCTGGCTCGATGTCTCCACGGGCGACTTTCATGTGCAGCCGGTTGCCCGCAATGGTATCGCGGCCGCGTTGGCGCGGCTCGATCCCGGCGAGTTGCTGCTCTCCGAGCGGCTGCTCGAAGACGACGAACTGCGCGACGCCATCGCGCCGTGGAAACAGATTCTGAGCCCGCTGGCCGCCCCGCGCTTTGACTCCGACAACGCGCGCAAGCGGCTCGAAAAACTATACGGCGTCGGCACACTCGATGCCTTCGGCGCCTTTGCGCGGGCCGAAGTGGCTGCCGCCGGCGCCCTGGTCGACTACGTGGAGCTGACGCAGAAGGGTAAGCTGCCGCGGCTTGCGGCACCGCAGCGTCTGGCGCAAGGCGCGGTGATGGAGATCGACGCCGCCACACGGCGTAATCTCGAGCTCACCCACACGTTGGCGGGAGAAAAACGCGGCAGCCTCCTGAGCTGCATCGACCGCACCGTCACTGGTGCGGGCGCGCGTTTGCTGGCCGCGCGCCTCGCCGCGCCGCTCACCGATCCCGCCGCTATCAACGCGCGCTTCGATGCGGTGGCGTTCTTTGTCGGTGCGGGCGGCGCGCGTGAAGCCGTGCGCGATGCGCTCAAAGCCTGTCCGGATGTCGAGCGCGCGCTCTCGCGCATTACATTGGGACGAGGCGGTCCGCGCGATCTCGCCGCCGTGCGCGATGGCCTTGCGCAAGGTCCAGTGCTGCGCGCTGCCGTCAGCGAGCGGGCCCAAGGCTTCCTGCCTCCGCCCCCGGCGGTCACCGAGAACTTGACGGGCCTTGGTCATCACGCGGCCCTCGTCGAACGCTTGAACCGTGCGCTCGCGGCGGAGCTTCCGTTGCTCGCCCGCGACGGCGGTTTCATTGCGGCGGGCTACGACGACACTCTCGACGAGCTGCTCGCGCTGCGCGACGAAAGCCGCAAGCTCATCGCCGGTTTGCAGCAGAAATACGTCGAGGTCAGCGGCATCGCCGCCCTCAAGATCCGTCACAACAACGTACTCGGCTATTACATCGAAACAACTGCCAAGCCGGGCGAAAAGCTGATGGAGGACGCGCGCGCCGGCGGCGCGTCCTCGATCTTCATGCACCGCCAAAGCATGGCCAACGCCATGCGCTTCACCACCGTCGAGCTGTCCGAACTCGAAGAGAAGATCCGCTCGGCGGCCGATAAGGCGCTGGCCCTTGAACTCAAACTGTTCATGGATCTCACGGGCGAGGTTCTGGCCCATACGGCCGAAATCGCCGCCGCCGCCGCGGCCATGGCCGCGCTCGACGTCACGGCGGCACTCGCCGCGTTGGCCGTCGACAACAGCTATGTGCGGCCCGAGGTCGATGCCAGCACGGCCTTCACCATTGCCGGCGGACGTCATCCCGTCGTCGAAGACATGCTGCGGCCGGAGGGGAGGTCTTTCGTCGCCAACGGCTGTACCTTGGACCAGGGCCGGCTCTGGCTGGTCACCGGCCCCAACATGGCGGGCAAGAGCACCTTCCTGCGCCAGAACGCGCTGATCGCGCTGCTTGCTCAAATGGGCTCCTTTGTGCCCGCATCGGCGGCTCGCATTGGTGTCATCGACCGATTGTTCAGCCGCGTCGGGGCCGCCGACGATCTCGCGCGCGGCCGGTCGACCTTCATGGTCGAAATGGTCGAAACCGCCGCCATCCTCAACCAGGCCACGGCGCGCTCCTTTGTCATCCTCGACGAGATCGGCCGCGGAACCGCCACCTTCGATGGTCTGTCCATCGCCTGGGCGGCGCTCGAGTACCTGCACGACGTCAACAAGTGCCGCGCGCTTTTCGCCACCCACTACCACGAGCTCACGGGGCTTTCGGCGCGCCTGACCGAGCTCAAGCCCCATACCATGCGGGTCAAGGAGTGGCAGGACGACGTGGTCTTTCTGCACGAGGTCGCGCCCGGCGCCGCCGACCGCTCCTATGGCATCCATGTGGGCCGGCTTGCAGGCCTGCCCGCCGCCGTGGTGGCGCGTGCTGAAGAGGTGCTCGCCATTCTTGAGAATGGCGACCAGGCTAGCGCGGTGACGCGACTGGCCGACGACCTGCCGCTGTTCGCGGCCCAAACCCGGCCCAAAGGTGGGAGTCCCGGGGGCGTCAAAGGCCCTTCGGCCGCCGAAAAGGCCCTGTCGGAGGTCGTCCCCGACGCCTTAAGCCCGCGCGAAGCCCTCGAAGCCCTCTACCGCCTCAAGGCTTTGCTCCCCAAATAAGATGCGCGAAGTCTGCTATAATGGTGGTTCACCATGAGGTGCGGCCATGTTTGAGATCGACCCCGACAAACCCGACATCCCGGCGCTTGCGCGCATTCTTTCGGGCATGGGCGTACTCTGCCTGATCGGCAGCGTCATCTCGGCGCTTTTGGCCTTCTCGAAGTATGAGTGGCTCAACGAAGCCTTTGCCATGGCCGGCGCGGTCGGCGCTTTTCTGCTGGGGCTGGTTTTCTTCGGGCAGGCCAAGATCCTTGAGCTGCTCGCCGTGGTCAGCGCGCGCGTCAAGTCGCGCTTTGCTATCGAAGGTCTCGCCAAGAGCATGGGCGCACCCAGCTTGATGCCAACCGTCACGCCTGGTGCGCCGGCCACGCCGCGGCCGGGCCTGATCACCCAGCCGGTGAAGGAGCGCGTCATTCACGTGCCCGATGAACAAGCGCGAGAGCAAGGTTTCAGGGTTCGGTAGTCCAAGTTCGTTATGAACGCTGTCTTTCAACCACGTCAGATCATCGATCGCCGCCAGATCACCGCGGCGCTCGACGCCGTGGTCAGCGAGCGAGGCGATTCTGGCAAGCGCAATACCCTGCTCGAAGAGATCAAGACGGCTTACAGAAACGGCTTTGCCGTAATCCGCGAGCGGTTCGAGGCCGGCAAGGCCAGCGGCGAAGACACGGTCAAGGCGCACAGCTACTTGATGGATCAGGTGATCCGCATCGTCTTCGATGCGGCCACGGCCCACTTCGTGCGCCGCGGCGTGCCGACCACGGGTGAACGCGTCAGCGTCGTTGCCATCGGCGGTTATGGCCGCGGCGAACTTGCGCCGCTATCGGACGTCGATCTTCTGTTTCTCCTGCCCTACAAACCGACGCCGTTTTCAGAACAGCTCGTCGAGTTCATGCTCTATATGCTGTGGGACCTCGGCATCAAGGTCGGTCACGCTGTGCGATCGGTGAACGAGAACATCACCCACGCCAAAGCCGACATGACCATCCGCACCACGCTTTTGGACGCGCGTTGGATCTGGGGCGACCAGGAGCTGGCGCAGGAGCTGATCTCGCGCTTCAATAAAGAGATCAAACGCGGCAGCGCGCCCGAGTTCGTGCAGGCCAAGCTCACCGAGCGTGACGAACGCCATTCCAAACTCGGCGACTCGCGCTATCGCCTCGAGCCCAATGTCAAAGAAGACAAAGGCGGCCTGCGCGATCTGCACACGCTCTACTGGATCGCGAAATATCTCTACGGCATCTCTGACGTACGCAAGCTTGCCGACCACGGCATCATCGACGACGAGGCAGCGGCGCGCTTCACCAAAGCGCACGATTTTCTTTCAACGGTGCGCTGCCATATCCACTACATCACCGGCCGGGTCGATAACCGCCTGACCTTCGACCTGCAACGCGAAATCGCGCCCAAGCTGGGCTACACCGACCGCGCCGGCGCCACCGCCGTCGAACGCTTCATGAAGCATTACTTTCTGGTGGCGCGCGACGTCGGCGATCTGACGCGCATTTTCTGCACGCTGCTTGAAGAAAGCGGTACACAGAAAAAATCCATTTTCCGCCTGCCTGCGTCGCTGCGCCGCAAGCATCTCGAGGGCTTTGTCGTCGACCGCGGGCGCATCGGCGTGGATGACGAGCGCACCTTCATCAAGGAGCCGGTGAAGCTGCTTAGTATCTTCCTCACCGCGCTCGAGCACGGGCTCGATTTCCACCCTGCGGCTTTGCGCATGATCACGCTGCACGCGCGCCGCGTCGCGAACTTGCGCAAGGATCCGAAGGCCAATCGGATCTTCATGGATATCCTCACCTCGGAAAAGGGTCCCGAGGCGACGTTGCGCTTGATGAGCGAGTGCGGCGTCTTCGGGCGTTTCATCCCCGACTTCGGGCGCGTCGTCGCGCAGATGCAGTACGACATGTACCATGTCTACACCACCGACGAGCACACCATCCGCGCCATCGGCATCCTGCACCGCATCGAGCAGGGCAAACTAAAGGAAGCGCTGCCGGTGGCCTCGGACGTGGTGCAAAAAATCCATTCGCGCCGGGCGCTGTATGTCGCCGTGCTTCTGCACGACATCGCCAAGGGCCGAGGCGGCGATCACTCGGACAAGGGCGCCGAAATCGCCATGGAACTGTGCCCGCGTCTTGGCCTGTCGGCCGAGGAGACGGAAACCGTCAGCTGGCTGGTGCGCCAGCATCTCCTTATGAGCAACACCGCATTCAAGCGCGACCTCGACGACCCGCAGACCATCATCAAATTCAACGAAGCGGTGCAATCACCCGAGCGTTTGAAACTTCTGTTGATCCTCACTTGTGCCGACATTCGCGCAGTGGGTCCTGCCGTGTGGAACAACTGGAAGGCCACGCTGCTGCGCGACCTTTACCACCGCGCAGATGATTTCATGCGCGCGGGGCAGGCCGGAGGCATTGATGCGCGTGTGCAGGCGGCCAAGGCACGCTTCGCCGATCGTCTGTCCGACTGGCCCGAGAAGATGCGCGACAGCATCCTCGGCCTCGGCTCCACGGCGTTTTGGTTGGCCAACGACGCCGATACCCAGGAGCGTCTCGCGCATTTCATGCGTGCCGCCGAAGAGGTGGGTGAAAAGATCGCCATCGACTTCACCATCGACAGCTATCGCGAGGTCACCCACATGGTGATCTACACGCCCGACCATCCGGGTCTGTTCGCCAAGATCACGGGTGCGCTCGCGCTCGCCGGCGTCTCGGTGGTGGATGCTAACATCCTGACGCTGTCGAACGGCATGGCGCTCGACAGCTTCTCGTTGCAGGACTTCGAGGGCATCCATATCCCCGAGAACCGCTTCGCGCGCATCAAGACGCGCATTGTCTCGGCGCTCGAGGGGCGTCTGCGTCTCAATCAGGAATTGCCCAAGGCCGGCTCGCGCCTGCCGTCGCGGGTCAAGGCGCTTGAAGTGCCGCCGCGCGTCATCATCGACAACAGCGCCTCCAAGGTCTGCAGCGTGGTCGAGATCAATGGCCACGACCGGCCCGGCTTCCTGTCCGACGTCACCAAGGCCATTTCCGATCTGGGCTTGCAGATCTTCTCGGCCCATATCTCCACCTACGGCGAGCGCGTTGTCGATGTGTTCTATGTCAAAGATATCTTCGGTATGAAGATCGAGAACGAAACCAAAATCCGCCAAATTCGCGAGGCCCTCGGCAAAGCCATTGGTGTGACCGCCGAAGCGGTCTCGGTCACGCACGCCGAGCGCCGCGCCAAACCGCGTAGCGCGTCAGCGACCCGTTAGACTTACTTAAGCCGCAAGTCCCTGTTACGCCCTGGATTCACAGCGAGTCCCGGATGCGGTAAACCAACGCTATGCCCGAGCCGATCCAAGGAACCAAGCCGCCGTCCCTGTTCCGGGCGTTCTTCACCGTTGGTAGCTACACGCTGCTCTCGCGCATCACCGGCTTCGCCCGCGAGATCCTGACGGCGACATATCTCGGCGCCGGTGCGGTCTCGGACGCCTTCTTCGTCGCCTTCCAGCTTCCCAACCTTTTCCGCAGCTTGTTCGCCGAGGGCGCGTTCTCCGCCGGCTTCGTGCCGATCTTCGCCCAACGCCTGGAGCGCGATGGACAAGGGGAAGCCAAGCGCTTTGCCGACGAATCCTTCGCCGTCTTGGCGACGGTGCTGCTCGCGATGTCCGTCGTGATGATCGCCATCATGCCGTTGATCATCTACGTCATGGCGCCGGGCTTCGCCCGCATTCCGGGACAGATCGAGCGTACGTCGGACCTTGCGCGCATTGCCTTCCCGTATCTCTTCTTCGTCTCGCTCACCATGCTGCAGTCGGGTGTGCTCAACGCCTTTCACCGTTACGCGGCGGCGGCGGTGGCGCCCGTACTGCTTAACATCACCCTCATCGCCGCGCTCCTGATCGGGGTCGGTATCGACGGCGACCGCGCGATCTACTTGTCGTGGGGTGTGTTCGTCGCCGGCATCGTGCAGTTCCTGTGGCTGATGATCGAGTGCCGGCGCATCGGCATGCGCTTCACCATCAGGGCGCCGAAACTGACGCCCGATGTGAAGCTCCTGCTCATCCGCATGTCGCCGGTGGCCTTCGGCGCCGGCATTTATCAAATCAATCTCGTCGTCAACAAAATGATCGCGACCTTGGCGGGCGAAGGCGCGGTGTCGTGGATCAACTACGCCGACCGGGTGAACCTTTTACCCGTCGGCATTTTCGGCGTTGCCATCGGCGTTGCGCTATTGCCGCTGCTGACGCGCCAGATCCAAGCGGGCGACGAAAGCGGCGCTATCGCCAACCAGAACCGCGCCATCGAAGTGAGCGTGATTCTCACATTGCCGGCCGCCGTCGGTATCGCGGTGCTGGCCGGTCCGATCACGTCGGTCCTGTTCGAGCACGGCGCGTTCACACCGGAGGACCGCGTCGCCGTCGCGACGGCGCTGCTCGCGTTCTCCTTCGGCCTGCCTGCTTATGTACTCAACAAGGCCCTGACGCCTGGCTTCTTCGGTCGCCACGACACCAAGACGCCGGTGAAGATTTCGGCAGCCTCGCTCATCCTCAATATCGTGCTGAACATCGCGTTCCTGCCGATTCTGGGCCACGTCGGCATCGCGCTCGGCACGTCGATCTCGGCCTGGCTCAACGCCGGCCTCTTGAGTTATTTCCTTTATCGCCGCCGCCACTTGATTCCGGACGAACGCTTGAAAAAGCGTCTGCCGCGCATGATTCTCGCTACGGCCCTGATGGGCGCGGCGCTGTGGGGTGGGCTGCTTCTGGTGGACAAAGTTTTCTGGGCGCTGTTCGGCCTGCCCGGTGTCGAGTCCGGCGACAACGTCCTGCGCACCATCGTGCTCTTTGGGTTGATTGGCCTGGGCGGCGTGGTATTCGCGAGTGCTGCGTTGGCGCTTGGCGCGGCTAAACCCAGCGATCTCGCGACCCTGCGCCGCAAGCGTTCTTGACCGCTGAGGCCTGCCGGAGTATCCCCCACGCGTCCGGCTGTCGCCGGACTACGGATGGCTCCAAGCATTCCGTTGAACACATATAGGGATTATCCCCCATGACCAGCGGGTCCACTCCGCCGGCGGCTTTAAGCGGCCGCATTCTCTCGGGCATCCAGCCCACCGGCAGTCTCCACCTCGGCAATTACCTCGGCGCCATCCGCAATTGGGTCGCGTTGCAGAAGGAATTCGAGTGCCTGTTCTGCATCGTCGATCTGCATGCCATTACGGTGTGGCAGGACCCGAAGGAACTGATGCGCTCCACCCGCGAAGTTGCCGCCGGCATGATCGCCGCAGGCATCGATCCCGCCGCCAACGCCCTTTTTGTACAGAGCCACGTGCCCGCACACGCCCAGCTCGCCTGGGTGTTCAACTGCATCGCGCGTCTCGGCTGGCTCAACCGCATGACCCAATTCAAGGACAAGGCCGGGAAGAATCGCGAGAACGCGTCGGCGGGGCTGTACGTTTATCCCAACCTCATGGCCGCGGACATTCTGGTGTACAAGGCGACGCACGTGCCTGTGGGCGAGGACCAGAAGCAGCACCTCGAGCTTGCCCGCGACATCGCGCAGAAGTTCAACAACGACTACGGCGTCGAGGTCTTCCCGCTGCCCGAGCCGGTGATCAAAGGGCCGGGCACGCGCGTGATGAGCTTGCGCGATGGGTCGAAGAAAATGTCGAAGTCGGACCCTTCCGACTTCTCGCGCCTCAACATGACCGACGATGCCGACGCCATCGCCGGTAAGGTGAGGAAGGCCACCACCGATCCGCATCCCTTGCCCGACTCGGTCGCCGGGCTGGAAGGCCGGGCGGAGGCCGCGAATCTTTTGAACATCTACGCCGCGCTCACCGACCGGACGCTAGAGCAGGTGCTGGCTGAAGTCGCCGGCCAGCAGTTCAGCGCTTTCAAGGGTAAGCTGACAGATACTGCGGTTTCGGTCTTGGGGCCGATCAACGCCGAGATGAAGCGCCTGATGAGCGATCCGGCCGAGATCGACAAGGTACTGGCCAAGGGCGCAGCCAAAGCCAACGCCATTGCCGAGCCGGTGCTGTCCGAGGTCTACAAGACCGTCGGCTTCCTGCCGCGCGGCTAGGCTTCAACCGTATGGAAGTCGGCGGGCGCGATGATCTCGAGCAACTCGCAGTCGTCGGAATAGCCAAGGACCGCGTGACGGATGCCGGAGGGCTGGGTCCAGCAGGAGCCTTTCTCCATCAGATACTCGCGGTCATTGAGGCTGTATTTGATCCAGCCCCGCAGCACGTAGACCATCTGGAAGTCGACGTCGTGGAAGTGCCGCTTCGACGCGGCGGCCTCAAAAGGGGGTTTCATCCGGATGACGTGGGCGCGCACCGCGCCGTGGGTGGCCTTTGCGATGCCAAGGTCGCGATAAAGCGAATAGTCACGCAGCCCGTCACCGACGTAGTCTTCGGCGCGGTCGTGCGAGACGACGAAATCGACGGGTTTTCGATCTGCGTCCATGGCCCCTCCCGGCTAACCCATTGACAAACAACGTTATGCTGCACGACTTGCTGCAGCATAACGTGCAGCATGGAGCGGCCTTGCTGCACCCGATCGCGCAGTAAATTGCTGCATCGCAGCATAAAACTAAACGATCCGGCAGGCCTCGTCGAAGGCCAGGCGCTTGTTGCGCGGTTTGAGGCGCGCATCGTCGCCGTAGCCGATGTTGCACAGGAAATTGGCTTTGGTTTTTCCGTCCGGCCAGAAGGCGGCGTTCACCTTCTCCTGGTCGAACCCGTTCATGGGACCCGCGTCGAGTCCCAGGCTGCGGACGGCGAGGACCAGATAGGCCCCCTGCAGGCTACTGTTGCGGAAGGCCGTCTCGCGAATCAGCTCAGGGCTGCCCGTGAACCACGACTTGGCGTCGGCCTCGCGGTAGAGCTCCGGCAGCTTTTCATAGAATTCGAGGTCATAACCGACGATGGCCGTCACCGGTGCGGTCATGGTCTGCGTAAGGTTACCGGCCGAGAGCGCGGGGCGCAGCTTCTCTTTGCCTTCGGGGGTGACCACGAAGATGAAACGCGCCGGCATGCAGTTGGCGCTGGTCGGCCCCATCTTGGCCAGATCGTAGATGCGGCGCAGCAGCTCTTCGGCGACGGTTTCGGGATGCCAACTGCGCTGCGTGCGCGCGGTCCGAAAGATCAGATCGAGGCCCGCCTCGCTGGATGTGCCCCGTCCGGCCATTAGGCGATCGCTTCGACCTGCAGCACTTCGGGCACGTAATGGCGCAGCATATTTTCGATGCCCATCTTCAGCGTGGCGGTCGAGCTCGGGCAGCCAGCGCACGAGCCGCGCAGGTTGAGATAGACCGTGCCGTTCTTGAAACCCTTGTAGATGATGTCGCCGCCGTCCTGTGCGACCGCGGGGCGGACGCGCGTGTCGATCAGTTCCTTGATCTGCGAAATGACGTCAGCGTCGGCGCCTTCGTCGCTGAACTCGTCGCTGTCGTCCTCGGCCTCGCCCTCCATC
The DNA here is from genome assembly GCA_903888485.1 of uncultured bacterium. Taxonomy (GTDB): domain Bacteria; phylum Pseudomonadota; class Alphaproteobacteria; order Rhodospirillales; family Rhodospirillaceae; genus SHVO01. The sequence goes on from CAISTS010000048.1 coordinate 24,523, forward strand.
ACCGGCGCACCGGAGGTGAAGTGGTCCATCACCGCACCCAGCACCATGGGCTTCAACACCTGCCAGCTTTTGTCGCCGGTCTTGGTTACGGTGACAAAATCGCTGCCGAGGAACACGCCGGCAACGCCATCGATCTCGAACAGAAGGCGCGCGAGTGGCGAGCGCTGGGCGGCGTCACGCGTTATGAAGTCAGCCACGCCCGTGTCCAGCACCGCGCGGCCCGGCAAGAACTTCAGCGCGGCTGGATTGGGGGTTTCTTCAGTTTGGATGAACATGCGGGCGTACTCCGAAGGAGCTCAAATGTGGGCCCTAAATAGGACCAATTCAGTCCCCGAGCAAGGGCGCCGCGGTAGACAAATCTTCTACGTCAGGGCGTCGATGCGCTCTTCAGAAAGATCGCCGGGCACGATGGTAACGGGTATTTCGATCTTCCCCGACAGCTTGCCTGAGATCGCCGAGACAATCGGGCCGGGACCTTCGGTTCCTGTGCCTGCGCCCAGCACCAGCATCGAGATGTGCGGGTTGTCGGTGATCACCTTGGTCAGTTCGGGCAGGGTGTCTCCCTGACGCAGGAACAGCTCGGGAAACTTGCCGGTCTGGCGATGCACTTCGGCGGCGATCTGCTGCAGCAAACGTTCAGCCTCGGTTTTGGCCTCGTGATCCATCAGCTCGCCGATGGTCGAGAAGTGCTGGAACTCGATGTACGGCAGCGCGTGGAACAGCGCGACGGATCCGCCGCTGTTGACCACGCGCCGGCAGGCAAAGCGCAGCGCCGCGCGCATCTCGGCGGACTTATCGACGACCAGCAGAAATGTCCGCGCACCTTCGGTTTCGGTCGCATTGTCGGATGCTGCGGCGGGTTGGTTCATCGCTACACGCGCCTGAATACCGCGCCCGCGATCCACCCCGCCGATCCCGCCAGCAGCACGGCGAGCAGACCGTAGAGGAACGCCAGCGGTCCGTGAGCAAAGTCGTAGATGTCGGCGCCGACGCCGATCTTGGAGATCGTCAGCGGCACGATCTCGGCGGCCGTGATCTGTCCCTCGCGGAAGAGATAGACTTCGACCGTGTACGTGCCCGTAGGCACATTGGCGGGAAAATGCAGCGCCGTGCGGAAGAGACGGTTGGACATCAGCGTGATATCGCTGAGGCCCTGTTCATAGAGGCTTTCATCTGTCTTCAGGCGCACCAGCGCCTGGCGAAAGGAGGTCACCTCTACCGCGGGGAGGGTTTCGTCGGAATTGAGAAGGCGAATGTTCTCAAGGCCGATCTGTTGGCGCGCGAGCAGCGTCTCTGATGCGAACTCGTCGAGCGGCCGCGAGGAAGCAACGCGGTAGTACGTGGGCGCGGCGCGGAAGGTCACGGAATCCGAATTGGCCCAGATGGGTCCAAAGCGGCCCTTGCGGCGCACAACTTCGTCGCGCGCCGGCCCGCGAACGACGACGACAATGTCACCCGGCCCGTCGGTCGCGCCGAACAGCAGCACGTCGGTGCCGCTGAACCCGGTCGTGATGGCGACAAGGTGATTGGAAAGGTCGGCGACCAGCGGCACCTGCTGCGCCTTCGCCGGTACGGCGCAGATCAGAACGAGTAAGACGAGAAAGACGCGCATCATGGCGCGGCCTCGCCTGTGCCGAGGCTAAATATATCGGACGGCGGAATCACCAAATCAAGCGCGAGGCGGATGGCGACACCCAGCACGATGAGACCGAGCATGATGCGAAGGTGCTCGCCTTTGACTTTGTTCGAGAGCCGCGCGCCGATCTGCGCGCCGATGACACCGATGAGGAGGAGCAGAAGCGCGAGCACGGCGTCCACCGACTGGTTAACCGTGGCTTGCAACAGCGCGGTGCCGGCCGTGACGAATGTGATCTGGAACAGCGACGTGCCGATCACCACCTGCGTCGGCATGCCGAGCAGGTAGATCATCGCCGGCACCATCAGGAAGCCGCCGCCGACGCCCATCATCGCTACGAGCAGGCCGACCAGCCAGCCGATCGCCAGCGGCAGCAGCGCCGAGACATAGAGTTTTGAACGGCGGAAGCGCATCTTGAAGGGCAGGCCGTGCATCCACATGTGCCGGCCGGGTCCGCGTGCCGCCAGCGCTACCGCGGCGGGGCGCTTCTTCAGAACACCTGGCACGCTTTCGGCCAGCATGATGGTCCCGACCACGCCCAGGAAGAACACATAGCCGACAGAGATGGTGAGATCGATGTGGCCGGCGTATTTCAGCACGTTGAACAGCCAGACGCCCATGCCCGCGCCGACGAATCCGCCGGCGGTCAGCACCGCGCCCATCATGAAGTCGACATTGCCGCGGCGCATGTGGGCGGTGACGCCCGAGACCGACGACGCCACGGTCTGCGCCGCCTGGGTGCCCACGGCCACCGAGGGTGGCACCCCGATGAAGATGAGGAGGGGGGTCATCAAGAACCCGCCGCCCACGCCGAACAAGCCGGACAAGAAGCCGACCGAGCCGCCTAGCCCGAGGACCAGGAGGATGTGCACCGACATCTCGGCTATGGGCAGATAAATCTGCATTAAGTGTTTGTAGAAGCAGCGTGAGGCCGCTTCAAGGCTGCACTTGGTCTAGTTGCCCGTGGGTGCTGAGGCGGCGTTGCGGCAGTACCAGTCGTAAGCCTTGGCTATACCCTCCTTCAGGCCGGTGGCCGGCTTCCAGCCCATGGCGTTCAGCTTGGCGCTGTCCAGCAGCTTTTTGGGCATGCCATCGGGTTTGCTCGAGTCATAGGCGAGCTTGCCTTTGAAACCGACCACTTCGGCAACGATCTCGGCGACCTCGCGAATCGTTACATCGCTGCCGTAGCCGACGTTCACATGGCTCTCGTCGGAATAGGTCTTCATCAGGAAGACACAAGCATCGGCGAGATCATCGACATATAGGAACTCGCGGCGCGGCTGGCCGCTGCCCCAGAGTGTCATGGCGGCATCGCCGGCCTGCTTGGCGCGATGCGCTTTAACGATCAGCGCCGGCAAAACATGGCTCGAGAGAAGGTCGAAGTTGTCGCCGGGCCCGTAAAGATTAGTCGGCATGGCGCTAATGAAGTCGCGGCCGTACTGCCGCCGGTAGGCCTGACACTGCATGATGCCGGGGATTTTGGCGATGGCGTACCACTGGTTGGTGGGCTCCAGCGGACCGGTGAGCAGCGCGCTTTCCGGCATGGGCTGCGGCGCGAGGCGCGGGTATATGCAGCTTGATCCCAGGAACATCAGCTTCTCGACGCCGATCTTGTGCGCGGTCGCGATGATGTTGTTCTGAATGGCCAGGTTGTCGGTGAGGAAATCCACCGGCCGCGTGTCGTTGGCGAGGATACCGCCGACGACGGCCGCCGCGATGAACACCGCCTGGGGTTTCTTCGCCGCCATCCAGCCTTCGACATCGGCCTGGCGCGTGAGGTCGAGCTCGCTATGGGTGGCCTTCAGGACTTCGCAGTTCTCAGCGGCCAGGCGTCGCACGATGGCGCCGCCTACCATGCCGCGGTGACCCGCGACCCAGACGCGTTTTCCTTGCAGCGAAAACGCCGTCATCGCGCGTCGCGGTCGAAGCGCTGGGCTTCGGCCTTCACGGCCTCGAAGTCGGCGGCGACCATCTCTTTGACCATGTCTTCAAAACTGGTCTTGTGCTTCCACTTCAGCAGCTTGTGTGCCTTTCTCGGATCGCCGAGCAGAAGTTCGACTTCCGTCGGGCGAAAGTAGCGCGGGTCGACCTCCACGAGTGTCTTGCCGTTCTTGGCGTCGATACCCTTTTCGTCGATACCCTTGCCCTTCCATTTGATCTTGCGGCCCACCTGGGCGAAGGCGCGTTCGACGAACTCGCGCACTTCATGGGTCTCGCCCGTGGCGAGGACGAAGTCGTCGCCCGTCTTCTGCTGCACGATCTTCCACATGCCTTCGACGTAGTCGCGTGCGTGACCCCAGTCACGCTTGGCATCAAGGTTGCCGAGATAGAGCTTGTCCTGCAGGCCAAGCTCTATGCTGGCCACGGCGCGCGTGATCTTGCGCGTCACGAAGGTCTCGCCGCGCAGCGGGCTCTCGTGGTTAAAAAGAATGCCGTTGGAGGCGTGGTAGCCGTAAGCCTCGCGGTAGTTCACCGTGATCCAATAGGCGTAGAGCTTCGCGGCGGCATAGGGCGAGCGGGGATAGAAGGGCGTCTTCTCGGACTGCGGAATCTCCTGCACCTTGCCGTACAACTCCGAGGTCGAGGCCTGGTAGAAGCGTGTCTTCTTGCCGAGATCGAGGATGCGGATCGCTTCCAGCAAACGCAGCGTGCCCATGCCGTCGGCGTTGGCGGTGTACTCGGGCGTCTCGAAGCTCACCTGCACGTGGCTCTGGGCGGCGAGGTTATAGATCTCGTCGGGCTGCACCTCTTGCACGAGGCGGATCAGGTTGGTGGCATCGGTCATGTCGCCGTAGTGCAGGAAGAAGCGCACGCCGGTCTTATGGGTGTCCTGATAGAGGTGGTCGATGCGCCCGGTGTTGAAGGACGACGAGCGGCGCTTCACGCCGTGCACGACATAGCCCTTCTTGAGCAGGAATTCGGCAAGGTAGGCGCCGTCCTGACCGGTGACGCCGGTGATGAGAGCGACCTTGGATTTCTGGGGCATCGAGGACCTTACGCGTGCGAGGGTGGGAGCCGCTTTATATGTGGCCGAGCGAGGGCTTGGGAATCCCTAAGCACCCGGGGAGGCGCGATATTATCCGGAATTGGCGATAAGTCATTGATTTATTGCCTTTATTACGCCGCAACCTTCAGCTATGTATGGCGTTCAATGTCGGTCCACGCATAGGCAGGCCCTTGGCGTTCTCCCGCAACGGTTTCCTTTATCACCTGCGTCAGCCGCGCAACCTCTTGGTTTACGCGCACGATGTGGTCATGGCCTTCGCCGCCCTGCTGGTGGCGTTCTTCCTGCGCCTTGGGCCCGATTTCCTCGAAAGCCGTACCGATATCATCGAGATGGCATTCACCTTCGCCGGCGTTGCCGGCGTGGTCTATCTCTTCACGGGTCTTTATCGTCACGCGTGGCAGTACGTTTCGGCCAAGGATGCGATCAACATCCTGCGCACGGCGGCCATCGTGGTGCTGGTCTTCCTGCCGGCTTGGTTCTTCGTCACCCGCCTTGAATCGCTGCCGCGCTCGCTGCCATTCATTAGCTGGTTTGTGTTGGTCATGTTCCTCGCCGGCCCGCGGCTGGTGCGGCGCATGCTTAAAGACCAGAATGCGCGCGATACGGTGGTACCTGTTGATGCCGCGCGCGTTCTCCTGATCGGCGGCGCCGAAGATTCCGAAACCGACGCCGAACATTTCATCCGCACGCCGCAACAAGAGTATCGCGTCGTGGGCATGGTCACCGCCGAAGGTGCGCGCACCGGCCAAATGATCCGCGGCGTAGAGGTGTTTGGGCGCAACGCCGATCTGCCACGCGTGGTGGAGGTGCTCGATGCCAAGGGGCTCCGCCCCGAAAAGCTCATTCTCGTCGGGCGCGATATCGACGGTGGCGTGGTGCAGAAGCTGCTCGACGCCGCCACGGCGCTCGGCATTCCATTGGTGCGCGTCGGCGCCGAGGGCACCATTCAACCAGTCAACATCGAGGATCTGCTCAGCCGCCCACAAAGCAACCTCAACCGCGACGCTATGAACGCGATGATCCGCCGCCGGCGCATTCTCGTCACCGGCGCGGGCGGCTCCATCGGCACCGAGCTCGTGCGCCAGATTTGCGCCGGGGGACCGGCACATATCTCGCTGGTCGATAACGGCGAGTACAATCTCTATGCCATCGACATGGATGTGCGCACGCGCCACGCGGGCCTCTCCTGCGCCACCATCCTCGCCGACGTGCGCGACGGCGCGTTGATGAAGGACATCATCGCGCGCGAGAAACCCGACATCGTCTTCCATGCCGCCGCGCTCAAACACGTGCCGATGGTCGAGCTCAACCCGCTTGAAGGTTTGCTCACCAATGCCATCGGCGCGCGCAACGTCGCCGATGCTTGCGTTGCCGCCGGCGTCGTCACCGTGGTGCTGATCTCCACCGACAAGGCAGTCAACCCTTCAAACGTCATGGGCGCCTCCAAGCGCGTGGCCGAGATCTACTGTCAGGCCATGGACCTGCGGGGACTGGGCACGCACTTTGTGACGGTACGTTTCGGCAACGTGCTGGGCTCGGCGGGGTCCGTCGTGCCGCTCTTCCAGAAACAGATCGCCGCCGGCGGCCCGGTGACCATCACGCATCCGGACATCGAGCGCTATTTCATGACCACGCGCGAAGCCGTCGAGCTGGTGCTCGAGGCCGCCGCACTTGGGCCGGGGCGTAACGACGAAGGCGCGATCTATGTGCTCGACATGGGCGTGCCGGTGAAAATCGTGAACCTGGCGCGCCAAATGATTTTCCTCGCCGGCAAGACGCCCGATACCGACATCGCCATCCAGATCACCGGGCTGCGCCCGGGCGAGAAACTCTCCGAGGAACTGTTCCACGGCCAGGAGCCGACCATGCCCACGGACATGGCCGGCGTGCTGATCGCCCGCCCGCGCACGGTCGATCACGCCGTCATCGCCGCCAAGCTCGCGGCGCTTGAGGACGCCTGCCGCCGCCGCGACGAAACGGTGGCGCTGGCCCTGGTCGCCGACCTCGTGCCCGAGCTGCGCCGCAGCGCCGGGACCGCACCCAAGGCGCATCTAAAAGTCATTAAATAGCAGCGTGCTAGCCGCATCTTGTTGGCGATTCGGCGCTCGGCTATAAGGGCGGCGCTGCGCGACTGGCGCATGGATGGATGAAACCATCAGGGAACGCAGCGAGGATTTCGCCGCGCGCCTGGGCACCAACACTTCACGAGGGTGCCCCCATGTCCGCTCCGATCCGCCGCGCGCTTCTCTCTGTCTCCGACAAATCCGGACTGATCGACTTCGCCAAGTTCCTGCACGAGAACAAGGTCGAGATCCTGTCCACGGGCGGCACGGCCAAGGCGATCAAGGACGCGGGCATCCCCGTCAAGGAAGTCTCCGAGCACACCGGGTTCCCCGAGATGCTCGATGGGCGCGTCAAGACGCTGCACCCGATGATCCACGGTGGCCTCCTTGGCATTCGCGGCAACGCCGAGCACGAAGGCACCATGGCCAAGCACAAGATCGCGCCGATCGATCTGGTCGTGGTCAATCTCTATCCGTTCGAGGAGACCGTGGCCAAAGGTGCGGAATTCGACACCTGCATCGAAAACATCGACATCGGCGGACCCGCCATGATCCGCTCGGCAGCCAAGAACCACGCCGGCGTCACCGTCATCGTCGATCCCGCCGACTACGGCGTCGTCATCGCCGACATGAAGACCAACGCCGGCGCGGTGACGGCGCTCACCCGCCGCCAACTCGCCGCGCGCGCCTATGCGCGTACGGCGTCATACGACGCAGCGATCTCCGCCTGGTTCGCCGGCCAATTGGGCGAGGACTATCCGAGCTGGTTCAGCTTCGGCGGCAAGCTCAAACAGACCCTGCGCTACGGCGAAAACCCGCACCAGACCGCCGCGCTCTATGTCACCGGCGAGAAGCGCGCAGGCGTGGCCTCGGCGTTGCAGGTGCAGGGCAAGGAGCTCAGCTACAACAACATCAACGACACCGACGCGGCTTACGAGCTGGTGGCCGAGTTCACGCAGCCGGCTTGTGCCATCATCAAGCATGCCAACCCCTGCGGCGTTGCATTCGGCACCGACGGCCTGGACGCCTACACCAAGGCGCTGGTGTGCGATCCGGTGTCGGCCTTCGGCGGCATCATCGCGCTCAACCGTCCCATCGATGGGCGCACGGCGGCCAAAATCACTGAGCTGTTCACCGAAGTCGTCATCGCGCCCGGCGCCGACGACGAAGCCAAAGCGCTCTTCGCCAAGAAAAAGAACCTGCGCCTGCTCATCACCGATGGCTTGCCCGATCCGGGTGCGCCGGGGCGCAGTGTACGCAATGTCGCCGGCGGCTATCTCCTGCAGGGCCGCGACAACGGCCGCGTCACCAAGGCCGACCTCAAGATCGTCACCAAGAAAAAGCCCACCGACCAGCAGATGGACGACCTCCTGCTGGCCTTCACCATCTGCAAGCACGTCAAATCCAACGCCATCGTTTATGTGAAGAACGGCGCGACCGTTGGCATCGGCGCAGGCCAGATGAGCCGCATCGATTCCGCGCGCATCGCGCACAGCAAATCCAAAGATGCGGCAAAAGCGCTGGGTCAGGCGGGCGCATTGACCGAAGGCTCCGTCGTCGCCTCAGACGCCTTCTTCCCCTTCCCCGACGGCCTGCTCGTCACCGCCGAAGCCGGGGCGGTAGCCGTGATTCAGCCGGGTGGGTCCATCAAGGACGAAGACGTCATCGCGGCCGCCGACGAGAAAGGCCTCGCCATGGTGTTCACGGGGATGCGCCACTTCCGGCACTGAGCGCTATGTCCACGTCACGCCGACACATAAGGTTGGCCGGTTTGGACGAAGCTAGGCTCGCGGTGGACGTTTGGCGCGAAGCGGCGGCGTGGGCTAAGGCCAGCGGCCACAGCTATTGGTTGCCGCACGACATTAAATTGGAAATGGCCGAGGCGCGCAGCCGTGCCGGTGAACTTGTCGTAGGCTTTGAACGCGACGAGCTCTGCGCGTGCATGCTTGTCCAAAACGCCGACCCGATCTATTGGCCGGAGAGGCCGGCGGGGTCGGCCCTCTATTTGCACCGGCTCGCGGTGAAGCGCGCCTTTGTGGGACAAGGTTGGGGCGTTGCGTTGATCGCCTGGGCTGCGGGCCATGCTGCCGGTTTGCCCCTGCGATTGGATTGCGCGCCGCGCCCGCGACTGATGAATCTCTACAGCTCTAACGGCTTTGTACCCGTGGATGATGCGCCGGTGGAGCGCGGCGGGTTCAGCGTGGTTCGCTTTGAACGGCTGCCGGGGTGACCTCTTTGACGCCGCGCAATAACACGAGGCCGATCAGTAGGAACACCAGCACGCTCGCCATGCCGAGGCGGGTGTTGCCGGTGGTCAGCGTCACGTAGCCGACGACGGCCGGGCCCAAGAACGCCGTCACTTTGCCCGAAAGGGCGAACAGCCCGAACATCTCGCCTCGCATGGCGGGTGGGGCGAGGCGCGCCATCAGCGTGCGGCTGGCCGACTGCACGGGCCCGAAGAAGGTGCTCATGATCAGCGCGGCGATGAAGAACGTCGTCTTGTCCGGGGCCGCGACCACGGCGGCGCTGGTTACTAACAAAGCGATCAGGCTGATGACGATGGTGCGCTTGGAGCCGATGCGGTCGTCGATCCAGGCGAAGGCAAAGGCCCCGAGGCCTGCCGTCACGTTGAGCCCGATGCCGAGCACAATGATCTCGGCCGTATCCATGCCGAAGGTCACGCCGGCATAGACGCCGCCGAGAGCAAATACCGTATGCACACCGTCGGTGTAGATCATCGCCGCCAGCAGAAACCGAAAGACGTTGGCGTGGTTGCGGATGTTGCCTAGGGACACTGTGAGTTGCTTGAGGCCCTGGCAGATGGCGAGGCCCATGGGAATTCCCGGCGCTTCCTGCTCCTTCACAAAAAGAAACAGCGGCGTCGCAAAGATCGCGAACCAAATCGCCACCAAGAGGGCCGTGGCGCGCACGTGCTCGGCGCTCGATTTATCGAGGCCGAAGGGCGCGGGGTCCGCTTGCACCAGCACGAACAGCGCAATCGCCAGCGAGATAAAACCGCCGGCATAGCCAGTGCCCCAGGCCCAGCCCGAGATGCGCCCCAGCATTGCCGGGCTCGCAACCGTCGGCAGCAGCGCGTTGTAGAACAGCATCGCGATCTCAAACCCCACCGTGCCGATGACCGCGAAGGTCAGCGCCCACGTGACGTCGCTTGGATCGGGCCGCGCGTACCACAACAGGGCCGTGGCGACGACGCAGACCATGGAGATCGCTGCCACCCATCGCTTGCGCTGCCCGGTCTGGTCGGCGATGGCGCCGAAGATCGGGCTAAAGAAGGCGATGATCAGGCCCGCCACCGCCATGGCGAAGCTCCACTGGGCGGCCCCGGTGGTGGCGTCGGCGGCGATGCCGGTCGCGAAGTAAGTCGCGAAAACGAAGGTGACGATGATGGTGGTGAAGGCGGAGTTGCCAAAGTCGTATAGGCAAAAGGCGATGATGGGCTTCAGGTCGCGCCGCTCGGCCGCCGTCTCCCTCATCTCATTTCCCTTGGCCTTCAAGTGCCGCCTCGATACGCCAGGCGAGCTTCAGGGCCGCAAGACCGGCCTCGCCATCCACGCGCGGGCGCAGCTTACCATGGATGCAGCCGATGAAATGCGCGAGTTCCGCGCCGAGGGCGTCGCCAGCATAGACCACCGGCATTTCGTGGGCGCCGGCATAGCTCTTGGCGATGTAGTCGACGCGGTGCTCGCCATCGCCTGTTACGACGGAAAGATCGCGCACACGTTCGCTGGCGGTGCGGCTAGCCGTCAGCGTCGCGACCGCGCCGTCTGAAAAAGTAAGTATAGCCTCGGCATGATCGCGGGAGCCGCTGGCGCTTACGCGGGTCACCGGCGCCCGCTTGAGCGCGAGCACAATATCAAGATCGTGCACCATCAGATCGACAACCACGCTGACATCGGTGACGCGCGCACTGGCCGGACCCATGCGCCGCGCCGTAAGCGCCTTGATATCCTCCGGTGCAATCTCGCGCTCGAGCAGTTGCTCGATAGCGGGATTGAAGCGTTCGATATGACCCACTTGCAGCACAGCGCGCGCAATGGCGGCAGTATCCATAAGCTGACGGCACTCGGCTTCGGTTGCGGCGAAGGGCTTCTCGATCAGGCAATGCACGCCCTTTTGAAGCAGCGGCAGTGCTGTGCCGGCGTGGGCCGCCGTCGGAACGGCAATGACCGCCGCATCGATGTTACTGAGGTCGTTCAGGACCGCGCAGCCGTATTCACCAGCGGCGCTTTGCGCCCGCGCGGTGTCGATATCGAAAATGCCGCTGACGGGAAAAACTGCTGTGCGCGCGGCGCGCAAATAATTGCGCCCCATTACACCGGCACCGACGATGGCGAGTCTTAGATCGGGCCCCACATCCCGCCGCCCGGATTACGCGAGCGCGGTCTGCACGGCGGCGATGACGCGGTCTTGTGCGTCGGCCGTGAGGTAGGGATGCATGGGCAGGCTGATGACTTCGTGCGACAGGCGCTCGGTCACCGGCAAGCCGCCGCTGGCCACCGGGAAGCCGCGATAGGGCGGCTGCGTGTGGATGGGCTTGGGATAAAAAATGGCCGTCGGAATGTGTTGCGCTTGCAAAGTCGCGGCAATGCGGTCGCGCCGCGGGGAGGTGATGGTGTATTGCGCCCACACCGAGGTGCAGTCCTTGCGCACTACGGGAGTGGTGACAACATTGTGTAGGTGCGCGGTGTAGCGCGCGGCAATCTCGTTACGTTCGGCACATTCGGCATCGAAAATCGCGAGCTTTTCGAGGAGCACCGCCGCCTGGATGGAATCGAAACGTCCGGTGAGGCCGATGCGGACGTTGTCGTTGCGGTCGTGGCCCTGACCGTGCACGCGCACCTGGCGTAGCTTCTTGGCGGCTTCGTCGTCGTCGGTGAAGACCGCGCCGCCGTCGCCGTAACAACCGAGCGGCTTGGAGGGATAGAAGCTGGTGGCGGTGATATGTCCGCAGGTGCCGAGCGCGCGGCCCTTGTAGCTGGCGCCGAAGCTTTGCGCGGCGTCGTCGAGGATCCACAGGCCATTGGCTTTGGCGACGTCATCGATGCCGTCGAAGTCCACGGGCTGGCCGAAGAGATCGACTGGGATCACGCAGGCCGGACGCAGACCCGTCTGCTTGGCGACGGCGACGGCGCGGGCGAGGCTGGCCGGATCCATATTGAACGTATCGGGCAGCACATCGACGAACACCGGCGTGGCGCCCAGGATCACCGGCGCTTCGGCGGTGGCGGTGAAAGTGAATGACGGTACGAAGACCGCATCGCCGCGGCCGACACCCTCGGCCATGAGCGCCATGACGATGGCGGTGGTCCCGCTCGAACAGCTGATGACGTGCTTGGCGCCGCAGCGCTGGGCGAGGCGGCGTTCCGCTTCGGCCACTTCAGGACCCATGATGAATCCGCCGTGCGCCAGCACGCGCGAAATGGCCGCCTCCATGCGCGCGCCGATGCGCGCCCGCTGCGCCTGCAGGTCGATGAAAGCGACCGCAGCAAGGTCGATGGGGGACGCCGCTGTATCACGCATATAAGGGTAGGTCCTGCTGATGTCCGGAAGGGGTCGATAAGAAACGGAAGGGAAATCCGTGACCGGTCTAGAGAGGCTTTGAAACTAAACCTTGGCTACAACGCTTGCAAATGGAATGGGTTGCGGCCCACCCCCCTGTCACGCTCAGACAATAGAGGTGCTCTGGTCCTGCCATAACCCGCCCGGGGTGGGTTTGGTTCCCCGGCGCAGCCCGCCTGCCTGGACAATCACTTGGGGGCGGCGTTAAGTGTCTGCCGACCCACACCGGACCCAATGCCACATTTTGGCGCCCCTTGATGGCTTTGCCCGACCCCTTGACCGCAACGACTTCACCTGGCCCAACCTCGAACGGGGCGCTCTACCGCCGCCTCTTGCGCGAAGCGGTGGTGCCTTACGCCGGACGTATCGTCGCGGCCGCCGTGTGCATGGTGGCTGTCGCGCTTTCGACCGCGGCGCTGGCCTACCTGATGGACCCGGTGGTCAACCAAGTGTTCGTCGCGCGTAACGCCGACCTGCTGTGGCCGGTGGGCCTCGCGGTTTTCGCCACCTTTGCCGTCAAGGGCGTCGCGGCTTACGGCCAGTCGATGATCATGACGCGGGTGGGGCAGAACGTGCTTTGCGATTTGCAGAATCGTCTGTTCCGGCACCTGCTGCAGATGGATCTCGCCTTCTTCGCCGCGCACCGCACCGGCACGCTGATCTCGCGGCTCACCACCGATATCGCCGCCATGCGCGTGGCGGTCTCTACCGCGCTGACCGGTCTCGGGCGCGAAGCACTCTCGATCGTCTTCCTCGTCGCGGTGATGTTCTATCAAGACTGGCTGCTGGCCACGGTTGCCTTCGTCGCTTTTCCCGCGACGGTGATTCCCATCACGACGCTCGGCAAGCGCCTGCGCCGCGTCACCGCCAATACCCAGGCGCAGACCGGTGCGCTGATGACTCTCATCGAGCAAAGCCTCGCCGGCATCCGCCTGGTCAAAGCTTACCGCATGGAGGACTACGAAGCGGCGCGCGCGCGCGCGCTCACCACGTCGATCCGCGATACGGTGATCAAAGCCGAGCGCGTCAAGGCGGTCGCGAGCCCCTTGATGGAAACCCTAGGCGGCGTCGCCGTCACCATCGTCATCGTTTACGGCGGCTGGCGCGTGATCAACGGCGATACCACTGCCGGCGCGTTCTTCTCGTTCATCACCGCGCTGCTGACGGCCTATCGGCCCATGAAGGCGCTCGCTAACGCCAACGCCAGCATCAACGAGGGCCTCGCCGGCGCCGAACGTCTGTTCGCCGTGCTCGATACCCCGCCGGGCCTTGCGGAAAAGCCCGGCGCGCCGGCGTTGGCGGTGATACGGGGACAGGTGCGTTTCGAAAATGTCGCTTTCGCCTACGACGAGGGGCTCGCCGCGCTGAAGGGCGTCACCTTTACCGCGCCCGCCGGCAAGACGACGGCCTTGGTCGGCCCCAGCGGCGCAGGGAAAACCACAATCCTCAACCTAATCCCGCGTTTCTACGACGTAACCTCGGGCGTCATTACCATTGACGGACAAAACATCGCCGACGTGACGCTACCTTCGCTGCGCGCAGCGGTGGCGCTGGTCAGCCAGGACGTGGTGCTGTTCGACGACACCGTCCGTGCCAACATCCGCTACGGGCGGCCTGAAGCCGATGATGCCGCCATCGAGGAAGCTGCGTGCGCCGCCGGCGCCCACGACTTCATCCGCGCGTTGCCGGAGGGTTACGACACCATCGTCGGCGAGCGTGGCCAGGCCCTTTCGGGCGGCCAGCGCCAACGCATCGCCATTGCCCGCGCGCTTCTGAAGGATGCGCCGATCTTATTGCTCGACGAAGCCACCAGCGCACTGGACGCCGAAACCGAACGGCAGGTACAAACGGCCCTCGACCGCCTCAAACAAGGACGCACAACGCTGGTGATTGCCCACCGCCTTTCCACCGTCGCCAGCGCCGACCAGATTTGCGTCATCGACCAGGGCCGCATCGTCGAGACCGGCGATCACCGCGCGCTCATGGCCTCAGGGGGCATTTACGCGCGGCTGCACGCGCTGCAGTTTTCCCCGGGCATCGCCGCCGATTAGGAACGTCATGACCTTCGACCAAGCTATCGCGCGTTACGAGTCCGGCGATCGCGCTGCGGCCAAGGCCGCCGCGAACGTTATTCTCAAATCGACGCCCGGCAATGCCGACGCGCTTCACTTGCTGGCTGTGATCGCCCAGGACGAGGGGCTGCAGGGCGAGGCCGAGGCCCTGGCACGCAAAGCCGTCACCCTGGAGCCCAACAATCCGCTTTATCTCAATACCCTGGGCAATGGGCTGATGGCGCAGGGCCGCAGCACCGAGGCGGTTGAGGTGCTGGAGAAGGCGCACGGCGCCGCGCCGCAGCAGGCCGACATTCTTTTCAATCTTGGTAATGCGCAGCGCCAGGCTGGCCAATACGACGCCGCCATGGCCAGCTTCAAGCGCACCAACGATCTGCGCCCAGGGCACATCGGTGCTTACAACAACCTCGCGTTGATGCTGAAATCCATCGGCGATCCCGAGAGCGCGGCGACGGTACTGATCGAAGCCGTCGGCTATGCACCGAAGTCCGCCGAGCTGCGCTTCAACCTCGGCAATGCGCTCCACGCGGCGGGACGTCTGCCGGCCGCCGAAGGCGCTTACATCAAGGCCATCGAGCTCAACCCACGCCACGCCGATGCACACGTCAATCTCGGTGTCGTGCTGGCTGAAAGTGGGCTCAAGGACAAGGCGGAAGCGGCTTTCCGTCATGCCATAGCGATAAATCCCAATCTTGCCGCCGCCTATGTGGGGCTCGCCGATCTGGTCGACGACGGCACCATGGATGCGGTGGCGCATCGGCGCGCCGTGCTGGCGCTGAAGCCCGATCTGCCCGCCATCCGCTCCAGCCTGCTGATGTGCCTGCACTATGTGCCCGATATGCCGCGCGCCGAGCTTTTCGCCGCCCACAAAGAATACGGCAAGCTGCACAAGGACAAAGCCGCGCCGGTGTTCGGTCCCAAGCACGATCTCGCGCCGTCGAAGCGTCTGCGCGTGGGCTTTGTCTCGGGCGACTTCCGCTTCCACGCCATGTTGTTCTTCGCGCTGCCGGTGCTGGAGGCGCGGGACAAGAAGGATTTCGAGATCTTCTGTTACTCGACCACGTCCAAGACCGATCCCTATACGCCCGACTTCCGGGCTGTCGCCGATCACTGGCGCGACGTGCGCGCGCTTTCCACCGATGGTCTCGCGCAGCTCATTGTGAAGGATCAGATCGACATTCTCATCGACCTGTCCGGTCACGCGCCGCACAACCGCTTGCCGGTGTTCGCCGCCAAACCCGCGCCCCTGCAGGTCGCCTGGGGCGACTATGTCGATACGCGCGGACTGTCCACCATTGACGTCCTGCTGGGCGATGACGTTCATACACCGAAGGCCGACGACAAGTTCTTCACCGAACGGGTCGTGCGGTTCGCGCCCGACTACATCTGCTATCGTCCGCCGTCCTATGCGCCGGGGGTAACCCCACCGCCGGCGCTCACGCGCGGCCACGTTACCTTCGGCACGTTCAGCGAAGTGACCAAAATCGGCCCGGCATCCATCGCCCAGTGGGCGGCGGTGATGAAGGCCGTACCCACGTCGCGCTTTCTATTGAATGGCTATCTCTTGGCCGACCAGGCGCGCCAGGGCCGCATCATCAGCATGTTCATGGACGAAGGGATCGTCACCGACCGGCTCATATTTAAAGAGGGCGGGTTGCATGCCGAGTTTCTCGCGCAATATGCCGAGGTCGATATCATCCTCGACACCACGCCCTATTCCGGCGGGCTGACGACTTGTGAGGCGCTACTCATGGGCGTGCCCGTGCTTACCGTCGCGGGCGACCGCTTCTGCGGCCGCCACGCCGCGGCGCATCTCATCAACGGCGGATACCCTGACGGCGCACTGCAGTCGCGGGATGAACTTGTCGCGAAAGCCAAGGCCCTGGCCGCCGACCCCGCCGCGCTTGGCGTCTTGCGCAAGTCATTGCGCCAAAAACTACAAGCCTCGCGCGTCTGCGACGTCGCGGGCTTTGCCAAGGATTTCTACGGCACCTTGCGCGCCGAGTGGCAGGCGCTCAGCAAAGCCAAGAAGGCTTAGCCAGCCGTCATCGCACTCAGCTGGCGGTTAGCGACAGTGAGCATCGACAGCGAAATCGCGTCGGCGGCTCTGACCTCGGCGAATACCTGGTCATAGCGTTCGACGCGCGACTTGTTCTTCGCTTCCCAATCTTCCACCGCCTTTTCGGGCGACAGTTTGCCTCTGGCCGCGGCGCTGATGCGCACGGCCAACGTGCGTTGGTGGGCGAACAGTTCCTCGATGGCCGCCGAAACCGCGAGCTTGTCCCAGTGGCTGACGGTGGCGTAGCTCTCGGTGCGGGCGCGGAGCGCGCCAAGCCCGAAGCGTTCGCCGACGAGGTAATAGAGCCGCGCCGCCTGGGCAACCGATTGTTTTGTGGCCTCGGCAATGAGCGAGATGTCGTTGGCTGCGGCCAGGCGGTAGATCGACGCGACCTCCATGGCCAGCTTCGCCGGCACACCCTTCTGCTGATAGACCTCGGCCTGGCGTTTGATGTAAGCGGCGACTTCGTCCGACCACACTTTGGACAACGACTTGCGCAGTTCATCGACGCAGGGCGTCAGCGCCTTTATCTGCTTACTCATGTCCATGGGTACGGGCACATGGCGCAGCATCCATTGCACGCTGCGTTCAAGCATGCGGACGATCTCAAGCAGCATCTCGAGCTGCACCGCCGCCGGTACCTTGTTGTCCAAAGCTTCGATCGCGTTCCACAGGTCCCGCAGGCCATAGGCCGCTTCGGTAACGGTATAGGCGCGCACCACATCAACCGGACCCAGGCCCGTGCGTTCCATCAGCGTAGTCAGGAAGCCAGGACCCGTGCGGTTGATGAAATTGTTGGTGACGACCGTGCCGACAATCTCGCGGCGCAGTTTGTGGCGAAGAATTGCGTCCTTGTACTTTTTTTGCAGCGGCGCCGGGAAATATTCGATCAGGTCCTGTTCGGTGATGTCATCATCCGGCAGATCGCTGGCGATCATCTTGTCGTAGAGATACATCTTGCCGTAAGGCAGGAACACCGCGAGCTCGGGACGCGTCAGGCCCAGACCCGCCGCCATGCGCTCCTGGATTTCTTCGTCGTTCGGCAGGAATTCGATATCGCGGTTGAGCAAGCCTTCGCGCTCGAACAGCTTCATGGTGCGCAACTGCGCGTCCATGAGCTGCGGACCGCGGCTTTGAAGCATGCTGATGGTCTGACTTTGCTGATAGTTGTCGCGCAGCACCAAGCGGCCGACTTCCTCGGTCATCTCGGCAAGTAACTTGTTGCGCGCCGGCAAGGTCAGCTTGCCCATGCCCATCTGCACGTTGAGCAGGATCTTGATATTGACCTCGTGGTCCGAGCAATCGACGCCGGCCGAGTTGTCGATGGCATCGGTGTTGAGGCGCAGGCCCGCCTTGGCCGCCTCGATGCGTCCCAGCTGCGTCATGCCGAGGTTGGCGCCTTCACCCACGACCTTCGCACGGATCTGACTGCCGTTGACGCGGATGAAGTCGTTGGCCTTGTCGGACGCATCGGCGTGGGATTGCGCCGCGCTCTTCACATAAGTGCCGATGCCGCCAAAGAACAGAAGGTCAACCTTGGCCTTCAAGATCGCATTCATGATCTCGCCGGGCGTCGCTTCGGCCTTGTTGATCTCCAGCAGCGCCTTCATTTCGGGCGACAGCTTGATGGTCTTGGCGCTGCGCTCGAACACACCGCCGCCCTTCGAGATTAGCTTGGCGTTGTAGTCGGTCCAGTTGGAGCGCGGCAACTTGAACATGCGCTCGCGCTCGGCGTAGCACTTCTCGGTGTCCACCGGATCGGGATCGATGAAGATGTGCAGATGGTTGAACGCCGCGAGCAGTTTGGTCTTCTTCGACATCAGCATGCCGTTGCCGAAGACGTCGCCCGACATATCGCCGACGCCGACGCAGGTGAACTCCTGGGTCTGGGTGTCGATACCGATCTCGCGGAAGTGGCGCTTGACGCACTCCCACGCGCCGCGTGCGGTAATGCCCATGACCTTGTGGTCATAGCCGGCTGAACCGCCGGACGCATAAGCATCGCCCAGCCAGAAGCCGTATTCGGCCGAGACGCCATTGGCGATGTCGGAGAAAGTGGCGGTGCCCTTGTCGGCGGCGACAACCAGGTAGGGATCGTCCTCGTCCTTGCGCACGACGTCGGTGGGATGCACCAGCTTGTCGTTGACGATGTTGTCGGTGATGTCGAGCAGGCCGCGCTGAAGCGTCTTGTAGCACTCGATGCCTTCGGCCTGATAAGCCTCGCGTCCGCCCGTGGCCGGCGGTCGCTTGACGACGAAGCCGCCCTTGGAGCCGGTCGGCACGATCACCGCGTTTTTGACCATCTGTGCTTTGACGAGGCCCAGTACCTCCGAGCGGAAGTCCTCGCGCCGGTCGGACCAGCGGATGCCGCCGCGCGCGACCTTGCCGCCGCGCAGGTGGATCGCCTCGACGCGCGGCGCATAGACGAACACTTCGACGTTCATTCTCGGTAGCGGCAGGTCTTCGACCGTGCGGCTGTTGAGCTTGAAGGAGGTGTAAGTCTTGAAGTTCCCGTCCGCGCCCTTCTGGAAATAGTTTGTGCGCAGCGTGGAATCGAGCAGGTTCAGATAGCGCCGCAGGATGCGGTCTTCATCGGCATTGGTGACGGCGTCGAGGGCTTGAACGATTTCGGCGCGGATGGCCGCCGCTTTGGTCGCACCAGCTTTGGCTTTTGCTCCGCTGTTCTGCGCGGGATCGAAGCTGGCCGTGAACATATCGACCAGCAGCCGCGCGATCTTCGGGTGGGCGGCAAAGGCGTTCTCGATATAGGCCTGCGAGAACGGGAATGTCGCCTGGCGCAGATATTTGGCATAGGCGCGCAGGATGGTGACTTCGCGCCATCCCATGTCGGCAAGGGCGACGAGCTTGTTGAACCCGTCGCTTTCCATCTCGCCGGCCCAGACCCGGCGGAAGGCCTCTTCGATCTCCTCCCGCGCGGCGCTGATGTCGATGGGCGTATTGGTGGCCACCGTCATGCTGAAGTTCTGCAGCCACACCGGACCGCGCCCGCCGGTCGATCCCAGGGGCGTGACTT
Organism: uncultured bacterium; assembly: GCA_903888485.1. Lineage (GTDB taxonomy): Bacteria > Pseudomonadota > Alphaproteobacteria > Rhodospirillales > Rhodospirillaceae > SHVO01. The sequence goes on from CAISTS010000048.1 coordinate 43,974, forward strand.
GGAAGGGCTCTTCGCCCAGCACCTTGAAGCCCATGTGCTCGAGCACCGGCATCACGTCCGACAACGGCAGCGGCGCGCCGGCGTTGTAGATGGTGATGCATACCGTGCCGCCGGTCGCGCCCGGCGCCTGGTAGACATGAATGCCGACCTGCTTGGTCTCCTGCACCTGGTTGATGCGGCCCATGTCGGCCACGGCGGTCTCAGCGTCGAAATGTTCGCGGTATGCCACCGGAAAAGCGTGCGCGAAGACGTCGGCCTGGCGCGCGCCGTCGTGTTCGCCATGTCTCTTGATAAGCGCGGCGCGCAGGTCGTCGGTCCAGGCGCGCGCGGCTTTGACGATTTTGGCTTCGATGGCCTTGGGATCGACCTTGGGCACGTCGCCGGGACGCGTCGCGATGATGTAGTGGATGCGCGCGAGCGCGCTATCGGTGACCTGGGTGTAGAACGACGACAGGCGGCCTTCGAAGGCCTTTGTCAGAATATCGCCGATCTGCAGGCGCAGCGCAGTGTCGAAGCGGTCGCGCGGCACATAGACCAAAACGGAGGCAAAGCGCTCGAATTGATCCCGGCGCATGAACACCGCGGCGCGCGGGCGCTGCTGCAGGTGCAGGATGCCGAGCGCGATTTCCATGAGCTGCGTGTCCGACGTCTCGAAGAGCTCGTCGCGCGGCAGGTTCTCCATCACGTTCTGCAGGATCTTGTCGTCGTGGCTGTACTTTCTAAACCCAACACGCTCTCTGATGCGATCGAGCTTGTTGCGCAGCACCGGCACGAAGGAGGGGCTGTTGGTGTAGACGTCGGCGGTGAACAGGCCCACCAGCATGTGGATGCCGATCACGGCCCCGTTCTTGTCGAGCATCTTCACGGCCACGACGTCGAAGTGCACTCGCCGGTGCACGGTCGAGCGCTGGTTGGCCTTCAGGATCAGCAAGAGGTTGCGGCTGTCGAGGAACTCCGTGAACTGCGGCGGAATCGGCATGCCGTCGCCGACGCCTTCGAAAATCATCAGTCGCGCTTTGGTCAGCACGCCCAAACTGTGCTGCTGCTCGATGACGAAGCTGCGGCTCTTGCCGCTGCCCTTGATGGCGAGCTGGCGATAGCCGAGGAAGGTGAAATGATCGTCGTTCAGCCAATGCAGGAAGTCGACGACTTCCTTGGCGCGCGCCGGCTTAACGCTGGCAACGGGGCCTTCGAAGTCGGCGGCAAAATGCGCGGCCACGCGGCGCATCGCCGCCCAATCGCGCACGGCCAAGCGTACATCGCCGAGCACGGCTTTGATGTTGTCGCGCAGGCGATCAACCATCTCGTCTTCGCTCGAACCGCCGATCTCGATGTGCATCAGCGATTCAAGCGTGTCACCCTTTTTCATGCCGACGTTCTCGTCGGACCCGGCACGCAGTTCGACCAGATTGCCATCCATATCGCGCTGTACGGCCAGCACCGGATGGATGATCAGGAGCGGGCTCGATTCCATGCGCTCGAGCTCGCAGGTGACCGAGCTCACCAGGAAGGGCATGTCGTCGTTGACGACGTGGATGATGGTGCGGCCCTTGCCGGGCGCATCGATGACATTGACCTTGGGGGTGCCGGTCTTGCGGTTCTGCAGCGCGTCCCAGGCGACCGCGGCCATATCGACCAGCGCTTCGGGGCCGCGTCCAGCGAGTTCGTCGGGCGGACTGCCAGAATAGAACTGGCGTACGAAACGGGTGAAGAGGTGAGCGTTGGGCGGCGCCTTTTTTCCGGCGACGCGCTTCTCGGCGGCGGTCACCACCCCGGCGATGATTGCAGCCAGTTCGCGTGTGCCCGCGGCCATGACATCGTTCGGCATTGTCGGTTTCCCCCAAGCGTCTTGTGCGTTGTTCGAGGCCGCCCCGCGTAGCGGGTGCGGTCTCCCAAGGCCTTCACAAAGCTAGCATATCCGGCATTGCTGCGGCCACCTAACCGCGTCCGAAGTTCTTCCGCAGTGCGGCATAGTTATAAAGCAAAAGAGCGGTTTCCGTGGAAACCGCCCTGCCCGTCACTTTAAAGCGCCGTGGTCCGCTCAACGCAGTCCCAGGAAGTCGCCCTTGCCAAGCTCGACGCCGTTGTGGCGCAGGATCGCGTAGGCCGTCGTGACGTGAAAATAAAAGTTGGGCAGGACCCAGCTAGTCACGTAACCCGCGCCCTTGAACTTGAGCTCGTTCGGGCCAGCCTTGAAAGCGATATCGCGGTCGGTGCTGGCGTCGATCTGCGCAGGGGTGAAGGACGCGACGTGCTCGATGGTCTTGGCGATGCGCGCCTTCAGCTCGCCAAAGGTGGTCTCGGTATCGGGGAAGCTCGGCACGTCGGCGCCGGCGAGGCGGCTGGCCATGCTCTTGGCCATGTCGCTGGCGATCTGGATCTGGGCGCTGAACGGCAGCATGTCGGGGCGCAGGCGGAATTTGGTGATAGCGGTCGGGTCGATTTTCTTGGCGGTGCAGTGCGCCTCGGCTTTATCGAGAATGGCCGACAAGGCCTTGAGTTGATGCACAACCGGTTCAACGCTCGCTTGGTACATGGATATAGCCATCGCTCGTGCTCCTTCAGATTCTAAAAATGACCGGCGCGCGGAAGAATGAGACCGGGCGCCGAGCGGCGTCCGCTGCTCTCAATCCATAGATATAGGAATTGGTCCCCCCCACGTCCCGGCGAATGCGGGATATGTGGGCGCGCCTCGCAAAAAAAGCGAGGGGGCCGATCAATAAAGTTTTGCGAAAGCGTCAGTGCTCGGGCAGGCGGCCGGGTGCGTCGGCCGGGTGCTCGGCCAAGCCAAAGCCCGGACGCGGCCGGGCTGCTTAAACAAACGACACTTACCGGAATTCGGATCCAGGCAGCGCCGAAGTAAGACGAACGTTTTCTACCGGTAGATGCAGGCCCGTGTTGCAAAACGTGCGAGCAATCTAGGTCGAGGCGCTCGGCAATAAGGAAGCTGCCGCCGCGCGCTAACGCCGCCACAGCGGCGCGAGCAATCCATACTGCCAGAGGAGCAGCAGCTCCTCGTCCAGTGTTTCCAAGGCGTCCGTCACGGGCGGAATGCGCGCCGACATGTCCTTCGCGACAGCCGGAGCGAGCGTGTCCCAGCCGCGCGGACCGTCTGCCAGCATTTCGAGCGCCGCTGTCGTGACGACGTTGGCGTTGACCGAAAAGCCGCTGCTGGGATCGCGAAACACAGCAGGTACGCTTCTACCCTCACGCACAAGCCGGCTTTCCCACAGCACGTTCTCACGCGGGCTCGGGCCCCGTGCGGAATCGGTCTTGGCGAACACGGTGTAGTGATAACCGCCGCCGCTGTAGTCCAATGTGTCGGCCAGGAATGCGCGGTCGCGCGCCGTCGCTGGCCGCCCCTGCGGTCCGGGCCATACCCAGTTGAGGAAGTGAACGCCGTGCGCGCCCAGGGCGTCTTCAAGCCCCGCCGTCGAGAGGGCGTGGAAATGTTCGCCCAGCAGTTCGTGGTAAAAAATCGAATCGGCCCGTGCGCCAGCATGCTGCAAGACCGACAACATGGCGCGCTCACCGCCCTGCTGCGCCAAACTGCGCGCCATGTCTCGCAGGACGGCGCGGGCGCGGCCGACTTGCTCGTCCGCAGGGATGTCGCGCGGCACCGCCAGGCGCAACGTCTGCCGCAAACCCGCTAATAGCAGCGCATGCGTACCGTAGTAATAGCTGAGTACAGCGACGCCGCCCGGTTTGAGACACGCCGCGACCAGGGTGAGCAGACGGCGCTGCACCTCCGGCGGTGTGATGTAGAGCACGCCGACGTGATAGATCAGGTCGAACTGACCCAGCGCGGCAGGATCGAGATCCAAGAAATCGGAGCAGACAATACGCGCACGCGCGCCGAGGGCGGCGCAACGCTCGGAGGCGAAGGTGCAAGCGCTTTGCGAGAGGTCGGTGCCCACGAGACGTCCGCCGCCGTTGTGAGGGGCGACCCGCGCAAGCTGCACACCGGTGCCGCAGCCAAGATCAAGCACGTCATAGGAGCCAGTTTGTGGGCCGGCGCCGTACAGCGCCGCGATCCCCAGCACGCGCGCGGCGTCGATCTCGGGGACAATGACTGGATCGTAGGGAACCTGGTCGTAAGCTCGAGCGATCTTGACGTTGATCTCGCGCAGCTCTGTGGTGCTGGTGGTCATGACAGGCGGACTGCGTTCAAGCGCTGCGTTCAACTCCTCTGCAAGCTAGCTTCGCTTGCCGGGGTCGTCTATGGAAAAGGCCCGCCTTCCTCTTTGCCGGCGTCCATGGCCTTCTTCCGTAACAGCACCGTCAATCTGCTCAATTTGCACTACGGACTGCACGCCATCGCCATGTACGGCGGCGGCGCGTTCTACGCGGTCTATCTGCTGAAGGCCGGCGTGCCCATGGCGCTGGTCCTGGGCGCGCTGGCGCTCATCCTTGCGGGGCGCTTCATCATACGCCCCGCCATCGTGCCCTTGTCGGTGCGCTATGGCATGCGCCCGCTGCTGATCGCCGGCACGCTGATCGCTGCGCTGCAGTACCCGTTGCTCGCCATGGTGGACGGCGTTGGCGTCACGCTGTTTGCGCTTATTTTCGTCGCCGCGGTCAGCGACACGTTCTATTGGACGACCTACCACGCCTACTTCGCGACCGTTGGCGACCAGGAACACCGCGGTCACCAGATCGGCGCGCGCGAAGCGATCGTTGCAGGCGTCTCGATCGTGAGCCCAATCGCGACCGGCTGGATGCTCGTGACCGTCGGCCCCGGCGCGGCCTTTGGCGTCTCGGCGGCGGCGCAAGTGATCTGCGCCATTCCGCTCCTCTGGACGCCCAATGTCGCCGTCGCGCGCGAAAAGCCCGGCGCATTCAAAGCAGCGCTGCCGGGCGTTCTCTTGTTCGTCGCCGACGGCTGGATCGCCATCGGTTATGTCTTCGTCTGGCAGCTGGGCATGTTCCTCGCGCTCGGCGAAAGTTTTGTCGCTTACGGCGGCGCGCTTGCTATCGCTGGAGCGGTGGGCGCGGTATGCGGCCTTGCCCTCGGACGCTTCATCGATGCCGGCCACGGCATGCGCGCGGTGGTGCTGTCGGTGGCCGTGCTGGCTTTCGTCACGTTGCTGCGCGCGGCGGCGGTCAATGATCCCGTGCTCGCTGTTATTGCCAATGCGCTCGGGGCTTTTGTCCCGACGGTCTATGCGCCGACGCTCATGACGGCGGTTTACAATCTCGCCAAAGCCGCGCCTTGTACCTTGCGGTTCCATGTGGCGACCGAGGGTGGCTGGGATGCCGGCGGCAGCGCCGGGTGCCTCACGGCGGCTGGCCTTGTGGCGCTGGGGGTGCCGCTGGCCATCTGCATCTTGCTTTCGCTTTTTGGAGTTGTGGCGTCGTTTCTGCTGTTGCGCCGCTATTACGCGAGCCGTTCCTTCGCTTAGAATAGGGACGACCGGGGGGCCATCGTGGCGTTCAATCCGCAGGTGTTCAAAAAAGTTCTGGAACGCAAGCTCGTTGCGCCAGGGCAGGTGGTGTTTCGCGAAGGTGAGCGCGCCAACGCCGCCTATATCATCTTGCGCGGCGCGGTGCAGATCTCCAATCGCAACAGCGCCGGTCAGCAGGTGTTTCTGCGCGAGCTGGTGGAAGGCGAGATGTTTGGTGAACTGGCCCTCATGACGCCGGACTCCACGCGCACGGCCACGGTGGAATCGAAAGAAGGCTGCGAACTTGTCGTTGTCAGCCCAGACAAGCTGCGCGAACGGCTCGAGGCGGCCGATCCGATTCTGCGGTACTGGATCACGTCATTGTCCGAACGCGTGCTGGATTTGTCCAAGCGCGTACGCGCGCAGGGACCGGCGCCGAAAAAGGACTAGATCGGATTCTTCGATGAGTATGGGCCTACAGCCGCCCTCGGCTTTCGCTTCGCTCGCTAACGAAAGCTAGTGAAAAATGGAGCGGGCGAAGGGATTCGAACCCTCGACCCCGACCTTGGCAAGGTTAGAACGGCCTAATTTACCAAAATTGGCCGACTCGATCCGACATTAGCGGACGTTGCAAATATGCGGATTCGTGGCATTATCGAGGGTAGCCGACATTAACGGTCGGAAGCCCCGATTTCTGCAGCGCGTTACCTAGGTGTTACCTGCGCTGCACAGATCGGCTCAGGTAACAGGATTTGCCGCCTTGCCGAGCCTCACCAAGCGCTTTGTCGATGCCGCTAAGCCCGACCCACAGGGTCGGGACGTGACGTTCTGGGACACTTCTCTGAAGGGCTTTGGCCTACGTGTGCAGCCCGGCGGCGCCAAGAGCTTCATCCTGATGTACCGCACCCGCGAGGGGCGGCTGCGCAAATTGACGGTCGCCAAGGTCGGCAAGCTCACACCCGACGAAGCCCGCAGCGAAGCCACGATTAAACTTGGAGAGGTCGAAAAGGGCGGCGATCCGGCCGGCGACAAGGTCGGCGCCCGCAAGGGTATGACGGTGTCGGAATTGTGCGACCTGTATCTGAAAGAGACAGCACAGCACATTAAGGCTTCGACCCACGATATGGACAAGAGTCGGATCGAGGTGCACGTCAAACCGCTCTTAGGCCGTCACAAGGTCAGCGGCCTCACGGTGGTTGATATTGAAAAGTTCCAGGCGGACATAGCCGCAGGTAAGACCGCCAGGAAGGAGAAGCCGAAGCCGGAGGGGGCGACCAAGAAGAAGCGGAAGCGAGGTGGTGTGGCTCGCGGCGGTCGGGGAGTTGCGGCGCGCACGGTCGGGATGTTTGGCACGATCCTCGAATTCGCTCGGCGGCGAAAGATGATCACCGACAACCCCGCCCACGACGTGAAAAAATTCAAGGGTGGGAAGCGGTACGCCTTCATGGATGCCGACAAGATCAAGGCATTCGGCCAGGCCATGCGCGAGAAAGCCGCCGAGGGCGAAAACGCCAAGGGACTCGCGGCGCTTCGTGGCCTGCTGCTTACCGGTTGCCGGCGCAATGAAATACTTCAGCTTCTGCCGTCGGCGCTCGATGCGAAGCACCGGTGCATCAGGTTTGATGATACTAAAGAAGGCGCACAGATGCGCGCGATCGGCACAACGGCGGCCGAACATCTTCAGAAGCAGATCGCCGACGAGAAGCAGGAATGGGTGTTCCCGGCAGACCGAGGCGAGGGCCATTTCGTCGGCCTCCCGCGCGTCTTCCATCGGGTTTGCGCGCGAGCATCCCTCAAGGGCCTCAGTATCCACAGCTTGCGGCACAGCTTCGCGTCGATGGCCGAGGCTATGAGCTACTCGCAGCTCACGATCGCCGGCCTGCTGGGGCATTCGGTGCCAGGGGTCACCGCGATTTACACGCATCTGCCTGACGCAGCTCTGGCTGCAGCGGCCGACGCCGTGTCAGCACGTATAGCGGCATTACTGGATAATCAGGACGTTATCGCTGACGTAGTTGATATTTCAGTGAAGCGGAAAAGGGCTCGCCGGGGGTAGCCCCGTCGTCCGCCTCCTGGCGCCCTGGACATACTATCCGCATAGCAAAGCAGTGAAGGGTTGCTTCATGACGAAACCGGAAGACGACTCCAAAAAACCGCCAGGTAAGGCCTTACTTGAGGCGCAAAAAAATCGGCCGCCGTCTCACGCTCCTCGAATCGAAGGGAGTCAGTACCTTCAATATCCGGTCACGGCGATACAGGACTACCTTTCGTTTTTTGACGACCAAGGTCGCCTAATTGGGAAAGTGCCCCGCCACCTTAGCGAAGCTCTTGCCATATTCTTGGGACGCTTCTTTCGTGGAGAATCGCTAGAATCAGCTTTCGGAGGCAAGACGGCAAGTCAACGCCGCGCATTGCAACAGACTGAAGATGATTATGAAGTTCTGTTCGATTACGTGGTAACCCTCGAAGAGGCCCAAGATCAAAAGCAAGCCGAACGGGCAAAAGGCACGGCCACAAAATCAACGCCATCAGAGGTGGCGGCAGAACAGGTGGCGGCCCGATACAAGATGGGCGCGGACAATGTGAAGAACATCGTTAAGAAATCGATGGGAAAATCTAACAAATCGGGGCGTAAGTCGTAGCTATTTGTTCATTTAGCGGCAGGGTAACGATTTTCAAAAGTCACTACTGTGACTACTGTCTTCAGCTGGCGTACCTCCTTGATAGCCCGCGTCAATCGACGCCATCCAAGGAGACTCCGAATGAATCAGCGAAAGCTCTACACCACAGCTGAGGCCTCTAAATACCTCGCCGAGGCTCATGGCATCAATCGCACCGGCGGCACACTCTGTATCTACCGTGTTAAAGGGAGCGGACCCGCATTTGTCATCGTTGGCCAGCGCCAGATTCGGTACACGCAGTCAGGCCTGGATGACTATGCGAAAGTACTCATCTCCGGCCCAATGTTCTCCACCAGCGATGCTGCCCCGCGGACTACCTAGATGGCTCGGACGTACGGCAAAGTCGAGACGGCGTTCTGGCAAAACCCGAAGATTCGCGAACTGTCAGAAGATGCGCGTTTGCTGCTTCTTTATCTGTACACCTCACCGCACTCCACGGCGGCGGGTATTTACGTGCTGCCGCCGGCCTACGCGGCGCACGACCTTAATTGGGGTGTTGAACGACTTCATTTGACTATTGCGGAACTGACTCAAAAGCTCTTCATCAGCCGCGATGTACGATGCAATACAATTTCAATCGTCGGATGGTGGGATCACAACGCGATCGAAAATCCAAAGGTTGCTGTGCACGTCATCAAATGCCTCGGTGGTTTGGATGATTCCTCGACTAAGTCGGCACACATACAGCGGATGCTTGCCTATATTCACCACCCGAGCAGCGTGTCCGAGGTTCTCGGGAAAGCCTTTTCAAAGGGTGTCGAAGCGGTATCTAAACCCTTTCTATCTCCTGAGCCAGAACCAGAACCAGAGCCAGAGCCAGAGCCAGAGCCAGAGCCAGAGCCGAAGACTTGCGTGGGCGCTGTCGCGCCAGCAATTCCGTCGCGCACTGACGACGATCTTGCTATTCCGGCAGAACTCGATCAACAGCCAAGCGCGGACGCTGTCCGTGCCTACAATGAGCTTGCCGATCAGCTCGGCTGGCCCCGGTGCCAGAAGCTAGGCCATTCCCGCCGATCAAAGCTCCAAGCCCGGCTGCATGATTGCGGCGGCCTGAAAGGCTGGCTGTTGGCTCTCGAGAAAGCCGCCGCCAGCGCTTACTTGCGCGGCAAAACAAAACGGGCCAAAGGTTTCGAGAACTGGCGGCCGGATTTCGATTTCTTCGTCGCGGAGAAGACATTCACCAGCGTGATGGAGGGGAAATATGACAACCGGTGTGACGGTACTCACTCGGCCGACGACGATCGCGCTGCCATCCTTAAGGGAATTGGAATTGGAAGGATGGATGGCATGGCAATCAGTTCCTGACAGCCTCGACATACAGACCCTCGATGCGGCCATCGCTCTCCACGAAGCCGCGCTGCAGCCGGCGCCTGCATGTGAGTTTGCCCAATTAATGGACGCGTTGCTCAAGTTTGCGAGATGTTTCGGACTGACAGATGCGGGGCGCGATGACATCGTGACCATTATGAGAATCTATCACCAGAGCCTTTCGGACGTGCCCGCGGACTTACTTGTGAAGGCCGTGGAACAAATTAGGTCTCGGTGGAAATGGAGCGGCCGTATGCCGTTACCGGCCGATTTACGTGAGATGATTTCAGACGAACTCTCAACCCGTACGTTCCTGTTGGCCAAACTGCGAACGGTCAAATCGAAAATGCAGCGGGAGCGGGGGGAAAGGAGCTCGGGGTCGGTATTGAAGCTCGTGAACGCAAGCAAGGGACCACTGGCTGCAAAAAGCAGCACGGGTAGTTAAATTTAAGATGAGAGAATTTTGGTGACAAAGGAAGGCGATGCCACCAGCGATTTCGATCTGCAACAAGAACTGCGAGCGCTCGGTCGGACCTCACAATGGCTAGGTGACCTCTGTGGTGTTAACAGAACAACGCTATGGCGTTGGATTTCGCTTGGTCGCGCTCCGCGATACATTCAGATTATTATCAAGCAGCAACGCACTATTCGGATGCTCGCTGAAATGGACCACTGACCTACCTAGATCTATTTGCCAATTTTGCGGACATGTTCGCGCAGGCGCGCGCGACGCGCGTCATGGGGTTCGATAGATGTCTACTTGCTCCATACCTCAGATAACACCAAGGGGCCTACGCCCGCGCTGCGGCGCACGGACACGGCCCGGCCGATTGTGCTTGGCGCCTGTGATCTGGGATACGGAAAATGACCGACCCCGAAATGGCCGTTGCAAATTGCATGGGGGCTTGTCGACCGGCCCAACAAGTGAGGAAGGTCGTCGGCGCAGCCTTGTTGCATTACGCAAAGGCCGGTCCGCGTGGTTGGCCCGCAGGTCAAAAGGTTAGCTTCTAATCACGATACCGGGGTACGGGCGGCCACCACTCACAGGATTTCTTGCGCAACCAACGGGACAAAGTTCTCCTTCGCCCCAGTCTGCAACCGCCCCACTTGCGCTCGCACTCCGAAAGTTATGTGCCCGGCGATCTCGATTGACCGCGGCGATGTCGGATCGCGTGACAACTCCGACCGCAGAAAAGAAGCAAGATGAGCGTCGGCCTTCGCGAGTATGCGTTCCAGTTGGATGTGATCGAAATCAAGCGTGAGAGCATGCACCCGGCCGTCGTACGGGGTGTGGACCGTCGTAGAATATTGGCCGTGGCTGAGGACGGTTAGGCTAAAGAGGTGGAAGTCATAAAAGAAAAGGTCGACCGTGCTTGAGATGCCGTCGCGCAGGATACGTAGCCCATAGTCAGGGGGATAAGCAGATCTGGTGGGCGCGGGCGCAATTGCCGTGGCTGCGGCTAAAATAGACCCGATTTCAACGTGCCCAGCCTTGAGGGACATATCGAGGGCGGTTTGGCCTTGCCGGCCGCCCCGTAGGGCGAAATTGGCCCCCGCCTTCAAGAGCGCGCGTACGACGTCCTCATGGCCTTCCTGCGCCGCATAATGGAGGGGCGTCAATCGGGATACCCCTCCGTACTCGGCGAGTTCGCATGTAACATCTGGATCAGCTCCCAGTTCCAATAACGTGCTAACCGCGTCGGCATAGCCCCATGCCGCGGCATAATGTAATGCCGTTCGCTTGGTGATGTTCTCTGCTCCATTCACCGCGGCACCGTAAGACACAAGGGTCCGAACCATCTCTCCACCGTGCCCAATCGCGGCATGAAGCGGACTCCCGGCAAAGTGCCAGCTGAGCGTTTCGTCGAAGTAACGCAAATAGCAAATGACATTGGGATCCGCACCCGCCGTCAGCAGCATCTCGGCAATTTTGGGCGTCCGCGCCGCATGCAATGGCGTGCCGCCACAAAAATCCTCAGCGGTAGCGCCCGCTCCCCGAGCGAGGAGCAGCGCGACGGCCTCTTCATGCCCAGACCAAACCGCATAGTGCAAAGGCACGTATAGGCCACCGGCGCCGGTGGCCTATAGCCCAATACCGACACCACTCGATCCGCACACGACCATGCAGTAAACTAACAACGCGCTTGGTGCAGAAAATCGGTCAGGTCACCCCCAGCTGGCATAAGTTGTGACAAGGCTGGCGGTCACCAAGGTACTGTCTGGCCGCGCCAGTCGAAAAAACCGCCGTTGGCGTCTGCCGAGAGTTGATCCACGACGGCGAGCAGATGTCGAGCCGCAGCCGCGGGACAATGAACCTCCAACCCAGTCGCCGCGAACGGAGCGGACAGCGCCGTGGCGACCGTGCCGGGATGCAAGGCGATGCAAAGTGCGTCTGGAGATCGACGGGCCAATTCAACAGCCGCCGTCCGAACCAGTTGATTGAGAGCGGATTTGGACGCCCGATAGGAATACCAGCCTCCAAGCCGATTATCGCCAATGCTTCCGACCCTCGCGGACAGCGTCGCGAAGACGGCTTTGCCCGACCGCGGCAACCTCGGCAGCACATGCTTCATGATCAGCGCCGGCCCGATCGCATTCAGCGCAAAGGATCGTGTGAGGTTGACCGCATTGAGTTGACGCCAGCTCTTCTCCGGTCCCTGTCGATCATCGTGCAGAAACCCCGTGGCGTCGATCACGAGGCGAAGCTCGCCCCGAGCGGCGGCATAGGCCGCAGCGCGTTCGAGACTGGCCTCGTCCAGCAAGTCGATCGATGGCGAAGTGCTGCGACTGAACGAGACGACATGCTCGAACCGTTCCGCGGCCTGGATGGCGTCGACCAAAGCCCCTCCGATTCCGCCGCTCGCGCCGAAGATGACTGCCACTCCAGCCTGGGGAAACGACCCGAGGTCAGGTTCTGCGACAGTCGCGGCTTGTGGTTGGCATCGCTCAGTCACCGAGGCTTTGCCCCCTCGAAAACCGACTGAAGCTTCAGAAACTGTCTAAAGCCCCGCGAGATGAACGGCCGGACCGGAAGAAACATTCGATAGCCCAACTCAAGCGCGGCCAGCGCACCCGGCAGCGATGCGGCCCTCGCCGCCCAACGCCATTTGGGTAAACGAGTCCAAACCTCGACAAACGCAGCAGCTCCCGAGAGAACACGTCCATCGTGCGCGCGGACATGAAAACGTTCCAACGCTCGCTTTTGGGTGACGCCCTCAGGAGTTGGGGCGCCGGTTTCGGAGACATCAACAAAGCAAAGAGCACCGGCTTGATCTTTGCGGCGGTAATATCCGATCTCCGCCCGGCACAGGGGGCAGGAACCATCAAAAAACAGGGTTGATTTCGGAACCTCTGACTCCATGCGGATCTCCTGAATATCGAACTGTCAGTTGACCAGCACGGGAGTCTGACGAACGTACGCCTGATCCTCGATCTGTCGAACAAGGAATTCGGCTACGTCCGACCGGGAGATGATCCCGTTTCGCCACTGGGAGGGCTCGGAAAGAATCTTGTAGCGGCCTGTCCGCGGTCCGCTGGTCAGAACTCCAGGCCGCACGATCGTCCAGTCGAGGTCGCTTTCCTTGATCAATCGCTCTTGCGAACTCTTGTCGTCATAAGCGCGGCCGAAGACGATCTGGAACGGCAAGCGCTGCAGGCAGCTGATGCTTGCCTGGCTATTGCCAGCTCCAAAACCAGTCACACAGATCAGACGTTTGACGCCTTGGGTCCTCATCGCCGCGATCAGCACCCGGGTCGCGTCCGAGAACAGATGCACAGGCCGGAACAAGTCTCCCAGTCCGACGCCCAGGGCCTGGATAGCGACGTCCACCCCGATCAGGGCAGCTTCCACGTCCTGGCTCTTCAGCGCATCCCCGCGAACCTTCTCGAGATTCGGATCTGAGAGCACCATTCCGGCAGCGGATCGCGCCAGAGCGCGCACATGATGACCGGCGTCGAGGGCCTGGCGGGTTGTTTCCAGTCCGATCCCCTTGCTGGCGCCGATAATTAGAACACGCTTCATGAGCACCTTCTCGCGCAATGGCAGGCAACAACCAAACATTCACGTCTGGATATGTGTTCGGTATACGTTCGCGCAAGGCGTTTGGATCAGTTGCGGGGAAGCGCCAGAGCTCGGCCGAAACGAAGGACGGTGACGATCTGCTCGGCCTAAATGAGCGTGCAGGGCAGCACAAAAATCAGTTTCTTCTCAGCATGATGCATGCGGGGACTCAACCGGGTTGCCATTGACCAACCGCGAGGGGCAACGGATAGCTCGCAACAAGCCTCGGCCGCCGAGCTGGTCTATAATGCAAACTGGGTCATCGACGCGCTGCATTAATCAGTAGACGGAGGAACATTGGTCAGGGATTCCATTATAGACGACCTAAGCCGTGAGCCACCCATTGCCACGATTGGGAGCAACTGGCAGCTTCTCACCGACCAGGTCATGGGTGGTGTCTCAAAAGGGACCATGATCCGCGCCGCAGTCGCCTGCCGGGCCGCCATCCGCATGCGCGGCGACGTCAGCCTCGAGAACAATGGCGGCTTTGTTCAGATCGCCCTCGATCTCTCGCCTGACGGTGGCGTCGTCGATGCAAGCGCCTGGAGCGGGATTGAACTCGACGTATTCGGCAATGGTGAGGAGTACGGCGTTCATCTGCGGACGGACGCCCTGACCCGGCCGTGGCAATCTTATCGCCAAAGCTTCATGGCCGAAGCGGATTGGCGGACGGTTCAACTGCCGTTCGACCAGTTTGTTCCCCATCGCACGGATGTTCTGCTCGATACTCGTCGGTTGCGGCGGATCGGCGTGGTCGCCATTGGCCGCCCCTTCTCCTGCGATCTTGCTCTCGGTGGGCTTCGGTTCATGACATCGCCGGGGTCAGTGAAGGAGCCCTCTTCATGAAGGTCATCCCCGATCCTACCGGTCCGGGGCAGGAAAGCATCTGGTCCTATCCGCGGCCGGCGGTGGCTGAGCCAAGCCAGCGCCGTCTCAAGATCGTGCATCGCGATGTCATCATCGCCGATACGCGGAAAGGCATCCTAAGCAAGAATTCAGCAGCGGCCCTATCCGCCATCAACAATTGACTTGTGGTCCCATGAAATTTCCTTTTGCCGCCGCGGGCTTGTGCGCCCTGCTTTCGTTTTCGGCCCTGGCCGACGAGCCCGCGACCAAGGCCGATCTCAAGGCGGCCGAGATGGTCCTGCAAGTACAAAACGTCAGCCCGCCCCCGCCGGACCAGATCCCCCAGATCGACCCCACCAGGCTTTACGGCAATGAGATCGCCTTCGAGGTCTTCCGTAAGGGCAGCAAAGTCGGCTCCCATGTCACGTCCTTCGAGCGCACCGGCGACGATCTGACGGTCATCAGCCGTTTCAACCTCGCCATCGATGTGCTGTTCTTCACCGCCTACAGCTTCGACTATCAGTCGACCGAGGTTTGGCGCGACGGTGCCCTGAAGGCCTTGGCCGTGGGGGTGGTTGACGGCGACAAAAAGTCGTCTGTGACGGCCAAGGTCGAGGACGGCTTGTTCAAGATCGAGGGCCCGCGCGGACCCGCCATCGTATCGTCCTGGGTTTTTCCGACCAATCACTGGCATCGCGGTCAGGTGAATTCCACCACCATCCTCAACACCATCACCGGTCGGCTGTCAAAAGTTGAGATCGTCCGCCGTGGCATCGACCGTGTCGAAACGGCCCAAGGAGCGGTGGACGCCGAGCACTTTGAGTACACCGGCGAATTGCGCGACACCGAGGTGTGGTACGATGCCGACAATCGCTGGGTGAAAATGCGCTTCAAGGCCGAGGACGGCTCGACCATCGAGTACCGTTGCCTGCGCTGCGGCTTGGCGCCGGCGCCGGCCATGGCCGAGGGCGAAGCCCAAACCCAGTCTGCCCGCGAGCCCAACTGATGGCCGCGTCACATTTCCCCGGGCGGGTCTGGATCACGGGTGCCGGCAAGGGCATCGGCCGTTCGGTAGCGTGGGAATACGCCAAGCGCGGCTGGAGCGTGGCCGCCAGCGCCCGCACCGAGGCCGATTTGGTTTCCCTGGCTGACGAGGCCGCCGCCGCAAAGCTGCCGGGCAAGATCACGCCCTTCGTGAATGATGTGACAGATCAAGACGCGGTGAAGCAAACCTTCAAGGCCATCGAGCAGTCCGTCGGCACGCTCGATCAGGTCATTTTCAACGCAGGTACGCACATCGAAAATCCGCCGCAGAATTTTTCGGTCGCACCCTTCCGCATGCTGATGGAGATCAACTACATGGGCGCGGTCAACGGCCTGTCGGCCGTGTTGCCGACATTCCTGGAGCGTCGCGCGGGACACGTGGGCGTGGTCTCATCGGTGGCGGGCTATCGCGGTCTGCCCAATGCCTCGGCCTATGGCGCCACCAAGGCGGCACTTATCAACATGTGTGAGTCCCTGCACGGCCAGCTCAAGGAAAAGGGCGTGACGATCTCCGTCATCAATCCCGGGTTCGTGCGCACGCCGCTGACAGACAAGAACAAATTTCCCATGCCGTTTCTGATGGAACCTGAAGAGGCCGCCACGGCGATCTTCGAGGGCATGGCCAAGGGCAAGTTCGAAATCGCCTTCCCGGCGCCCTTCGTGATGATCCTGAAGTTCCTGCGCCTGCTGCCTTACACGATCTATTTCCCACTGGTGCGAAAGGCCACGGGGCTATGAGCGGGGCAGGTGCCGGTCCGGCGGATGCCTACATCCGCTATTACGAAGCGATAATCCGCAATTCTGCCGGATGGCACCTACGTGCCGGTTGATTCTCAAATGTTTATGTCGGCCAAGGACTTTACACGGGATTTACTTCGGCGTGACGCGGCGGATCGTCGCCGCGAAAGCGGCGCATCGCAGCAAGACTAAGGCCTGACCAATTTAAACTGGCCGACGTTGACCGCGCCGGTGCGGAAGCCGCCTTCGCAGTAGGCCAGATACATCTCCCACATGCGCCGGAAGCGTTCGTCGAAGCCGAGGGGCTCAATCGTACTCCACGCGGCGAGGAAGCGGTCGCGCCATTGGCGCAGGGTGAGCGCATAGCTTTCGCCGAACAACGCCGCGTCGTCGTAAACCAGCTTGGCCTGTTCCACCTGCATCTTGAGGCGCTCGACGGACGGCAGCATGCCGCCCGGGAAGATATAACGCTGGATAAAATCCGGATTGCGCCGGTAGTGATCGAAGCGCTCTTCCGCGATGGTGATGATCTGAAGCGCCGCCACGCCGCCGCGCGCGAGGCGTTTGTGCAACATGTTGAAGTAGCGCGGCCAGTGGGCTTCGCCGACGGCTTCGAACATCTCGATGGAGGCAATGCGGTCAAAGGTGCCGCCGACGTCGCGGTAGTCCTGCAAACGCAGGTCGACTTTGTCGGAGAGACCTTCGCGCTGCAGGCGCTCGCTGGCGAATTTAAGCTGCTCCTTGGAGAGTGTCAGGCCGGTGAGGCGGCAGCCGTATTCCTTGACGGCGAATTCCGCAAAGCCGCCCCAGCCGAAGCCGACCTCTAGCACGTGGTGCTCGGGCTTGAGGTCGAGCATCTGCGCGATGCGCCGATATTTCTCGATCTGTCCTTCCGGAAGCGATTGGCCCGGCGTGGCGAAATAAGCCGACGAATAGGTCATCGTCGGGTCGAGCCACTGCTTGTAGAACGCGTTGCCGAGATCATAGTGGGCGGCGATGTTGCGCCGACTACCCGATTTGGTGTTGTAGCGGCGCCAATGGGCGAGGCGCTGCCAGATTTTGTGGAAAGCGCCCTGCAGCTGGCTTGTTTTCCAGCTGGTGGAGTTGAGGATGCCGAGTTGGATGATGCCGGAGAGTTCCGAGCACTCCCAATCGCCGTCGAGGTAGGACTCAACGAAACCGAAATCGCCCTGGGTGAGGAACTTGCGCACCGCGCGCCACCGCTTGATGCGCATGACGATCTGTGGACCGGGGGCCCCGCCGCTCGAGAGTTTGTAGGTGGATCCGTCAGGCAGGATGAGATCGATCTCGCCGGCATCAAGCCGGCTGACGGTACTGAGGAATTTTTGGATGACGGGATGGCCCAGGTGGGCGTCTGCGGAAACCAAGTCAGCCATGTATAGTCCCATTTTTTCAGGCCGGTCTACGCCGCGATTTTTTCGCGTTTGACGATCGAAACCGGTTCAGCCGGCGGCCGCGGGTGATGCACCAACGGTACGCCCTTGAGCCATAGTTTTAGGGCTTCCCAATGAATTCCGCCAATGACCTTTAGCGTCAGCAGCGGGAAACGCAGGAACGAAAGAACCGACGAGCGCGAGGTCAGTTCCCTGCGCTTGCCGGCGAAAGAGGCATAGAGCAGGGCGCCGTCGGTGTCGTTCTCCTGGATTGCGAGCGCGAAATCCGCGCCGGGCGCGCGGATTTGGAAGTGATAGGTCATATCCATGGCGATGAACGGCGAGACATAGAGTTCCTTGGTGCAGCTCTGACGGATCAAGCCGTCGTCGCCCGGGGCTTCTGCCGGAATGAGATAGGTGTGCCGCTCGTGGAAGGTGTTGGTGACCTGATGAAGGACGGCGAGCAATTGCTCGTTCTCGCCGGTTCTGCGGTAGCAGAAATAGACGCTGATGGGATTGAAGACATAGCCCAGCGTGCGCGGATAACAGAGCAGGCGGATCGGTCCGCCTTTAAGATCGATTCCGGCAACGGCGAGATGGCCTTCCACCCAGGGGCGTAGAGGTGTGCCGTCGCCCGGGCCGTGATCGTGGTCGTAAAAACTGAACGCGCCGGCGCGATTGTAGGCAAAGCCAGTGATCTCTTTGTCCAGGCGCGGCAGTTCGTCGAGATCGAGCAGGAAGGACGTGACGGTATAGGAGAGCGTGTGCGCGCGCGGGCGCGTGCGTCGATGCATCACCATGCCTTGGTAGATGCATGACGCAAAACTCATGCTGCGTTCTCGCGGGCAGGCGCGAGGTGGATGCGGTTTGATTCGCCTTCCACCTGCCAGGGACGCCGGCCGCCGCCGACGGCTTCGCCGACCGCCAGGCCTGCCTGCAAACCGTCTTCATGGAAGCCGTGGCCGAAGTAGGCGCCGCAGTACCACGTGCGGTTGGAGCCTTGCAGCGTCCAGAGCTGTTGCTGGGCGTCGAGTGCTGCGTGGTCGAAGATCGGATGCTCGTATTCGAAGGCGGCAATCTGGGTGCCGGCTGTCGGTTCACGGTGCGGATTGAGGGTGACGAACAAAGGGAAGCACGGATCGATGTTCTGGAGAAGGTTCATCCAGTAGGTCAGGCAGACCAGGCGGCTGTCGGCATCCTTGGCCGCGGAAGTGTAGTTCCAGCTGGCCCAGGCCTTACGGCGCTTGGGCATCAGGGTGACATCGGTGTGCAGGATGGCGTGATTGCGCTCGTAGCGGATGGCGCCGAGTAGGCGGCGTTCCTCGGCCGAAGGGTCGGCGAGCATCGCCAGCGCCTGATCGCTGTGGGTCGCGACAACGACGTGATCGAAACGTTCCACCGAACCGTCGCTGAGGGTGATATCGACGTGAGTCGGAAACCGCGCGACGGCGCGCACCGCGCAGTTCAGCCGAATACGGTCCGCGAAGGATGCAGTGAGTTTGCGCACGTAGGAGCGGCTGCCGCCGGTGACGGTGCGCCACTGCGGGCGGTTCTTCTGCTTGGCTTCGAGCAGGCCGTGGTTTTTAAAGAAGCGCACGAAGGCTTCGAGCGGATAGGCGCGCATATCCCGAAGCGAGGCCGACCAGATGGAACTGCCGAGCGGCAGGAGATAGTCGTGCAGAAACGCCTCGCTGTAGCCGTTGGCGGCGAGATAGGTGCCAAGCGCCATGCGGCGGTAGGCAGGAAGATCCGCATCTGCGGCCACCTCGCGGAAGAAGCGCATGATGTCCCAGACCATGTTCCAGAAGCGCGGGCGCATCAGGTTGCGTTTCTGCGCGATCATGGTGCGCAGGCTGTAGCCTGAATATTCAAACTTGCCATTGTCGACCGACGCCGAGAACGACATGTCGCTGGCCTCTGTGGCGACGTCGATGTGGCGAAAGAGCGCGGTGAGGTTGGGATAGGTCTTTTCGTTGTAGACAATGAAGCCGGTGTCGACCGGGATGACGTGCTCGCGTCCGCCGCCCTTGTAGACCGCATCGACGGTGTTGCAGTGGCCGCCGATCCAGGGGCCTTTCTCGAACACCGTGACCTCGTGGTGTTGGCTGATGAGCCAAGCCGCCGAAATCCCTGAAACCCCCGTCCCAACGACGGCGATACGCAAACGTCCGCGGTTCACCATATCTTCCCAGTCCCCTTTGGGACGCCGGCTTTCCGCGCGGTCTGACCTAAATCCTCGGTATTAGACATATATAGGTACGTTTTTTATTGCCAGCCGGATTACAGGCTCTAACGGCGCACGAATTTTATGCCTACATGCGTCTAGTAGAATTGCGTCTATTAACTTATGACTCATTCTGGGCCAGCAAATTCTCGCTGGTCTTGGTAATCCAACCGGTGCCCGCGTGCGTAAGACTTCTTGGGTGGAGCAAAAACGGGATGTAACTCATAAGCTTCGTGCGTGAGGCGTATTCGCGACCGTAGAGCCGTCACGACATTTGAGCACCATCGTCCGGGTAATATCGTTCCCCACGCCGACGCAAGAGATTGCGAATATTTCGGCAATTTTGGTTGACGCGGGATATGGCCGATTTGGACAACCACGGCTTAAGAGCGGAATCCTAGTTTTTGAGCATTGATTCAGCTGTGATCCAACCAATCATCAACCCCGAAAAAGTAACTCGCAATGCACGCCACTATGACAGTGGCAAAGAATAGGACGTAGGGATTTAGCATTGGCCCGCGTTCTTCGTAGGTCGAGTACACGGCCACAGTCAGGGGACCAGCCATAAGCCAGGCTGACAACAGAAAGGTACGGTCGAAGTAGCAGACGCCGAGTGCGCCGCCGAAATAAAGCAAAACGAAGGCAGCGATAGCCACCTCTGAGGGTGGCTTCTCGCGCTTGCGAATAACACGACGGACGAGATTTCGCGTGCGGGCGAAGTGGCTCGATCTCTCAAATGGAACGTCTCCCGGATCCAGTTGCGGCGGCTTTTCGACTAGCTCCTCGTCCAAAGCTAAATCTCATTCCTCACAGGCGTTTGCATGACGCAAGCTTGATAGCGTTAAGGCGATTTTTGTTACCGCCTCGGCTACTGCTTTTTCGCATAAATCCTCCGAACCCAAGACTGAGCTTGAGTTCGAATGGCTCCTGCACCGCCGTGGCGGTCCTCTCTCTGGGTCCGCAGATGGCGGTGGGAGAACAGAACGATCACGGCCAGGGCTACCATCCAGCCCGTATCCGCCAGCGATGCATATTCCATGTAGTTCATAGACTAAATCCTTTGTGTGGTTGGCTTTCGCGTTCTCGGCGTCGTTAAACCACTGGCCTTCACGGCTTTTGGTCGAGTTGAATTGGAAGTGGCGAGCATTTTGCCGGAGAGCAAAAGGCTACGCTGCCCGTAAGTCGGTCAACACGATATATAAAGTTGTTTCCGGACCCGGTTGAAGGAACAAGGGCGTATCGATTTCCAAGGAGGCCAACCGTTGCCGTGCTTATAAAAAACAGAATTGCTCCAATCACAATTGAACGAGACAGTCCTGTCGGAAGAAGTGAAGTTTTTGGTGGTGACGCCGGTAAGGCTTCAGGTTCATCCTCAGATCGATTGCCACCTTTTTCCACAACTAACGCAACAACTGTGGGTTTTATAGCTTGGCTAGATTTCATCGCAGCCCTCCTCAGGTAGCTAGTTAATCCTACGCAAAATAAACGGACGGAAGGAATATGCGGTTGCTCAGTCGCACCGCAGAGCAGATATGCGATCCACGCAACCGTTTCGCACCGCAATTAGCCGACATTCCCCGGATGAACGCAGCGCGCATCGTTCCAGATCCCCAAATTGGTTGAAGACGAATAGCGGATGATAGCAGGTGCAGGCGAAATGGCCGTTGTAGGCGGTCCCCCCCTGGTCGCCGTAGGTCGGGCTGACGCTGGAATCCATATCCAGGACGATGCTCTTCAGTGGACGGCGGCCATGAACGCGGTCGATCCACTGACCGCTGAGGTCGATGAGCGCGGCGGAGTTCTCGTCGCTTGCGAGCCACTCCGTCTCGAAGCGCC
>CAISTS010000049.1 GCA_903888485.1 uncultured bacterium
GAAGCGCAGGTCGGCCCACTTCACTTCCTTCTCTTTGATCATCTTGATGACGTCACTGGCGGTGGTCATAGTCGCTCCGTTATCGAAAACCAATGAAACTGACGCCCAAGTATGATGCATCAATCGTGCCGCTGCACCGGATAGTCGGCAAATCAAGGTGATACACGGCGAAACACGCGCCGCAAGGCTGAGTCTGCGCCCTGCTTTAGAGCAAAACGGATTACTTGTGCACTAATTTAGTGCAAATTGAGACTTGGGGCTGCGTACCCATGTGTAGACGGAAAACAGGCACAGCACCCCGCTGAGACAACCCATCACGACGTAAGGCGCGGACGGGCGCCACAGGTCGAACAGGGTGCCACCCACCACGGCCGCGAAAAAAATGCCGAGCGAGCCGAACAGGGTGAATACGCCAATCACGGCACCGCGGCCGCGCTCCGGAGCGACCTGACCGATCAGCGCCTGCGAAGCCAGGATGCCGCTCATCTCGCCAACGCCGAGCAACACCGCTGCCACGTACATCGCCGGCTGGAACGGATCGTCGACGAGGCCGAACCAGACATAACCCCCGCAGGCGAGTGCGGACGCCACGGCCATGAAAAACACTCTATCGATACGATCTATGAAGCTGATGACGGTGATGGCCCACAGCGTTGCCGTGATCTGGATCACGACGAAAATACCGCTGCCGCGAGACAAGGCCTCTGCGGGGGTCATGCCCTGATCCTTGCCCGCCTGCACCATCCAAAGAAAAAAGAATGCGCTGATGATCGACAGCGATGCGCGTGACACAGCCGCCGAACAATACGCCAACCGCACGCGGGCATCGCGCGCCGCGGCGAGACCAACGCGCAAGGTCGCCAGCAGCGGTTCACGCTCGCTGAGTTGGCCGGGCGCCTGTCGCGCCAGCCCGCGCAGCACGATCACGAGCGGAATCAGACACAGCGCCGCCACCGTCCAATAGGCCGCGCGGCCAGCCGCCACGGCATCGAAACCCTGCGCCAGATAGAATTTCGGCAATTGCGTAGCCAGGCCGACAAGCGAGGCGACACCAAGCCCGTTCAGGAAAAAACAGATTCCGACAAGCTTGCCGCGCGAACTCTCCTGCGGATAGTCGGCAATCACAGCCGAGAGCATCGCCGCGATCAGCGAAGCACCGCAGGCGGTGATGAAAATCATCGCGTACAGCGTCCAGTTGAACTGCGCGAAAGGGAACAAGAGATAGCCGATGGCGAGAATCGCGAATCCCATCGCGTAGATAACGCGGCGACCCAACCGATCAGACGCAGCGCCGACGAGCCCGGACAGCACCAGCGCCGGAATCTCGCTCATCACATCCATGGTGCCGCTGACTCGACCCTGAATGTCGTCGGGAATGCCGAGCATGGAATTGAATAGGTACGGCCGCAGATTGCCGACCAGCGTCAGCAAACCGATTGAAAAGAACGCGGCGCCCAGCAGGGCGTGGAAATTGCGGCGCTCGATGCCGGGCGCGAGTTCCCATATCCCGACCTTGATGCCAGCGTGGCTCGGCGCCCCGTCCGCTGCGGTTGTCACGATTCCCACCCCCGTAATCCCCGTGATTCAGCCGCTATACTGTGCGCCCTTTGAACGACGACGGCGAGTGCCGCGTGCCGGGAGCCATGGCTCACACCTTTCAAGAACTCATTTTCGCCCTGCAGAAGTACTGGTCCGATCAGGGCTGC
>CAISTS010000050.1 GCA_903888485.1 uncultured bacterium
AAGCGCTGGAACTGAAACCCGTCGGGCATCACCGGCGGCGCTGCTGGGCGCACCACGGCGCGCAGGCTGATGCGCTGACCTACGGCGGGCAAACCGTGCGATTGCGGGATCGAAATGCGCAACCTCTTCGGTGTTTCGCGCGCCGGCAGATCGGGCAGCGTGAAGTTGGCGAGCACGATCCGGTTGCCGGCGGCGCGCTTCTCAGCCTCCACCACATCGGCGGTGATCGTCAGGGCCCGGCTTTCGCGCTCCAGCAGCGGCGTCGCCACCCGCGCCGCGCGGCACTCCGCCGCGCCGTGGCCGAGGGCAACCGCCATCACTCCCAGAGCGGCAAACGCCGAAACCGGCGCACGCCGGCGAAACGGGTAAAGCGCCGCACCGCCCGCCATAAGGCCGAGCGTCACGCCCGTACTGGGATCTTCATGCCAAGCGAAGAACAGCGCCGCCCCGGCGCCGAAGGCCACCACCAGCCAGATGAAGGAGCGGTCGGCTTGCTTTGCGACCTCTTCGCGCAGCGCTTGGATCCAACGCTTCACCGCCCGCCCCCGAGCCTTGTCCCACCCCTGCCCATAAGCTAAACCAAAGCCATATCTCTCTCCAAGGAGGTCCCGACAATGGCTCCGGTTAGACGCGATGTTCTTGCTATGGGCGCCGCCGCGACGGCGATGGCCGCCACTTCAGGCGTGTTCGCGCAGACCAGCGCAGGGGAAGTCAAAAACGGGTTCTATGAGAAGGGCAAAGTCCGCATCCGCTATCAGGAGGTGGGCTCCGGCTTTCCGCTGCTCGCCACGCCCGGGGGCGGGCTCAACTCGAAAATCGCCGCTTGGCCGACCGCAGTCATCAACGTGATGGAGCACTTCAAGAACGACTTCCGCGTCATCACCATGGACCAGCGCAACGCCGCCGGCGGCGAGTCCACAGGTCCCATCCCGGTCGATAATCCGTGGGACGCCTTCGCCGACGACCAGCTGGGGCTCATGACCCATCTCGGCATCGACAAATTCTTCTACTTCGGAAACTGCATCGGCGGCGGTTTTGGGCTGAAGCTGATGGAGCGCGCACCGCAACGGGTTGTGGCCAGCGTGCTCAGTCAGCCCTTCGGCAATCTTCCGGAGAAGCCGGACATTCTCGTCGAACTGAGCCGCAACAGCTGGGGCGCCGAGTATCGCAAGAACAATCCCAACGTGTCGGCGGAAACCATCGAGAAGTACCTGCACAACCTCTTCCGCGTCCGGCCCGACTTTGTCTATGCCGTATCGCGTGAGTCTGTCCGTACCATCCAGACACCCATCCTGGTGCTTCCCGACTCTATCGACTTCCACCCCTATCAAATCTCCGTCGACATCGCGTCGCTGGCGCCCAATGCCGACTTCAACGTCTACCCGTGGAAAGATCCGCCCGAGCTGAAGGCCCGGACGATCAACCGCGTGCGCAAATTCCTGAAGGCTCACCAACCCGCATGACCATCGTTACCCGTTTTGCGCCCTCGCCCACCGGTTACCTGCACATCGGCGGCGTCCGTACGGCGTTGTTCAACTACCTCTATTCCAAGCACACCGGCGGCAAGTTCCTCCTGCGCATCGAGGATACTGACCGCGCGCGTTCGACGCCCGAGGCCGTGGATGCCATCATCGCCGGCCTGCGCTGGATCGGACTCGATTGGGATGGTGAGACCGTATTCCAGTCTAAGCAGGTGGATCGCCATCGCGCCGCCGCCGAGCAATTGCTGGCCGAGGGCAAAGCCTACAAGTGCTACGCCACGCCAGAAGAGCTCACCGCCATGCGCGAGGAGCAGAAGGCCAAAGGCTTGCAGCCGCGCTACGACGGACGCTGGCGCGACAAGGCCCCATCCAATAGCCAGTCCGGCCAGCCCTACGCCGTGCGCTTCAAGGCACCGCAAGAGGGCGAAACCGTCATCCACGATCTGGTGCAAGGCGCAGTCACCGTCGCCAATGCCCAACTGGACGACATGATCCTGCTGCGCTCCGACGGCACACCGACATATATGTTGTCTGTTGTGGTCGACGATATCGACATGGGCATCACCCATGTCATCCGCGGCGACGACCACCTCAACAACGCCTTCCGCCAGTATCAGTTGATCGTGGCCCTCGGCCATGCCGCGCCGGCTTACGCGCATATTCCGCTGATCCACGGCGCGGACGGCGCGAAATTGTCCAAGCGTCACGGCGCGGTGGGCGTCGAATTCTACCGCGACAACGGCTTTCTGCCGGAAGCCTTGCGCAATTATCTCCTGCGCCTCGGCTGGAGCCACGGCGACGACGAGATCATTTCCGATGCACAAGCCATTGAGTGGTTCGACATCACCGATGTGAACCGCGGCGCGGCGCGCTTCGACATGGACAAGCTGACGGCCCTCAACGGCCACTACATCCGCCAGACCGATGTCGCGCGGCTTGTAGAACTCATGCAGCCGTTCATGACCGCGCCCCTGACCGACGAAACCCGGCTCCGCCTCAAGCAAGGCATGCCGGGGCTAAAGACCCGCGCCAAGACGCTGAAGGAACTGGCCGAGGTATCCCAGTTTTACGTCCGCCCGCGCCCCATTCCCCTGGATGACAAAGCCAAAGCCATCCTGTCCGAGGGCGGGCGCGCCGACCTGGCCGGCATGATCCCGGCGCTCTCCGGCCAAGCCGCCTGGGCCGCCCCGGCCCTCGAAGCCTGGGCCAAGGCCTACGGCGAGCAGGCCGGCCTGAAGCTTGGCAAGGTCATGGCCCCCTTACGGGCCGCCTTATGCGGCTCGACCGCCTCGCCCTCCATGTTCGAAGTCATGGAAGTCCTTGGCAAAGACGAGACTTTGGCCCGTCTGCGGGACAGCGCAAGCGCCTGATTCTGGCCCCATTTTCCGCCTGCGGACGTTGCTTTGGCTCTGTTTTCCGGGCTATAAGCAGTGCAGCATAGGGGCGTCCCTCGGGGTATGCGGAAGGGGACGTCCGTAACAAGAAAGGGACCAATCCGTGTCGAAAACAGTCACCCTGAAGGATGATCAATCCGGCAAGTCGTGGAAATTCCCCGTCATGAGCGGGACGACCGGACCTGACGTTGTAGATATCCGCAAGTTCTACGCCGAGACCGACATGTTCACTTACGACCCGGGCTTCACGTCCACGGGGTCGTGCGAGTCAAAGATCACCTTCATCGATGGCGACAAGGGCGTCCTCTTGCATCGCGGCTACGCGATCGAGGACCTGGCCGAGAAATGTAACTTCGAGGAAGTCTGCTACCTCCTTCTGAACGGCGAACTGCCGAACGCCAAAACCAAGAAGCAGTTCGAGCGCGACATCACCCTGCACACGATGCTGCACGAGCAGTTCCACAACTTCTACTCGGGCTTCCGCCGCGATGCGCACCCGATGGCCGTGATGTGCGGCGTCGTCGGCGCGCTTTCGGCCTTCTATCATGACAGTCTGGACATCACGAACCCCGATCACCGCCGCATCTCCAGCTATCGCCTGATCGCGAAGATGCCGACGATCGCTTCGTGGGCCTTCAAGTATTCGCTGGGCCAGCCCTTCATCTATCCGCGCAACGATTTGGGCTACGCCGAAAACTTCCTCTACATGATGTTCGCGACGCCCTGCGAGGACTACGAGGTCAATCCGATCCTCGCGAAAGCCATGGACCGCATCCTCATCCTGCACGCCGACCACGAACAGAACGCCTCGACCTCGACCGTGCGCCTCGCCGGTTCGTCGGGCGCGAACCCCTTCGCCTGCATCGCGGCCGGTATCGCTTCGCTTTGGGGCCCTGCCCACGGCGGCGCCAACGAAGCCGTGCTGACGATGCTGAAGGAAATCGGCGACAAAAAGCGCATCCCCGAGTTCGTCAAGCGCGCCAAGGACAAGAACGACAACTTCCGCCTCATGGGCTTCGGCCACCGCGTCTACAAGAACTACGATCCGCGCGCGCGCATCATGGCGCGCACATGCAGCGAAGTGCTCAGCGAGCTCAAGATCAAGAACAACCCGCTGCTCGACATCGCCGTCGAACTCGAGCGCATCGCCCTCGAGGACGACTACTTCATCGAGAAGAAGCTGTACCCGAACGTCGACTTCTACTCGGGCATCATCTTCCAGGCCATGGGCATCCCGACGGCCATGTTCACCGCGCTCTTCGCCCTCGCCCGCACCGTCGGCTGGATCGCCCAGTGGCGCGAGATGATCGAAGACCCGCAGCAGAAGATCGGCCGGCCGCGCCAGCTCTACACGGGCCAGACCAAGCGCAAGTTCACGCCGCTGGCCAGCCGGAAGTAGTCCGGAACGATGCGAGAAATGCAAAACGGCGCAGAGCAATCTGCGCCGCTTTTGTTTGGAGGATGTGATGTTGCGATCTCTTTTTGCCGTCCTCGTTGTTATCTGCATCGCAGCTTGCTCAGAGAGCAACGAGCGAGGCTTGGGACCAACCAGCCTTGCGCCTGTGCGCATCGGCATGACGCATGTGGAGGCGGCCAAGGCGCTGGGCGTGACGCTGACGCCGCAAGGGGAGGGTGAAGAAGAGTCTTGCTGGTATACGCACCGCGCCGACACCCAGCCGGGGACTTTCGTCGACTACATGGTGATCGACGGCCATATCGCGCGCATCGATGTCCATACCATCGATGTCAAAACCGCCCAAGGCATCGGAACCGGCGCAACGTTGGCCGAAGTGCAGGAGAAGTACGCCGGGCCCCGGCTGACGGTGACACCGCATAAGTACGCCGACGCACCGCGCAGCCACTATGTTCGCCTGGCCGACCTCGAACCCAGCCGAGGGATCGTGTTCGAAGTGGTAGATGGAAAAGTCGTATCCATGCGCGGCGGGCGTATTCCCGAGATCGATTGGGTCGAGGGCTGCTCGTAGGGGAACCGCCGTCATGGCCTCCTTTCTCATTCGCCCGTTTCGGCCCACCGACCTCGCGGGCATTTTCACGGCCCGGAGCAGCGCCATCCGCGACATCTGCGCGCGCGACTACAATCCGGCACAGATCGCAGCTTGGGCGGACAACTGGGACGACCCGGTGAAACAGCTCCCGCGCTTCAGCAACAGCAAAACCTGGGTGGCGGAAGTCCGCGGGCTCATTGTGGGCTTCACCAACCTCGTCGGTGACGGCTATGTCGACACCCTGTACGTTCACGGCGCCCATCAGGGATGCGGCATGGCGTCGGGGTTGTTGCAGGCGCTGGAGGCCGCGGCGCGGGTCCAAGGTCTTAACCGCCTACACTCCGAGGTCAGCATCACGGCGCGGCCTTTCTTTGAGCGCCGCGGCTTCACCGTGGTGACGCCCCAGACAGTGACCAGCAACGGCCAGCAATACCTTAATTTCCGTATGGAGAAGCGGCTGTAGCGCCGTGCAACGCGTGACGCTACTCTCGCGTTGGTAGCCGGGAGCACGACGATGGACATCACCCGCATTGGCGCATCTGGGCTGATCGCCGCCGGTCAGGCGGTGGCGGTGCGCGCTAACAATGTCGTCAATGCCCAGACGCCACAGTTCCGCCCCCTCGCCCCGGTATTCTCGCCCATCAACAGCGGCGGGGGCGTGGCGCTGTTCACGCAGCGCGTCGATCAGCAAGTCAATGTCTTGCGCGAGTCCGTGGGCTTCATGGCGGCAGCACAGCAGTACAAGGCCGCCGCCAACATCATGCGCCGCAGCGAAGAGCTGGCCGGCGCGTTCCTACGCGCCATCGGCTAATAGCGGGCTTTCAACGTCACGCGGATCTGGCGCGGCTCCACCGGGTGGAAGTGGATTTCCTCATTGGGTGCGGCTGTCGGCGTGATGCGCGATTCGTAGGCGTAGTCGATGTCGTGGTCGCGCCGGTCCAGCAGATTGAAGATATCGGCACGCGGCGCGTCACCAAGGCGGAATGTAGCACCCTGGCGATACTTTATTACTTGCGGATCAGGGACAGGACAGCCTGCGCACCGCGCCGGCTGGGCCGTACGCCGCCCGGCGGCGACAGCTTGGACAGAGCCGCCGCAAAGTCGGCGCGCTGCGCCACGCGGCGCATGTCGTCGCGCAGGAGAAGCCCGATGTCGTCGGCCAGGATGTCGGCGCGGCATTTGCTCTGAAGACGTTCCGGCACGGCTTCGTGCCCGACCAGGATGTTGACGAGGTTGGCGTATTTCGAGCGCGCGAACAGGCGCAGCAACATGATTGTCAGCGGATTCGCGCGATAGGCGATGACATGCGGCACGTTGGCCATGGCGAGTTCGAGCGACACCGTGCCCGACGCCGCGAGCGCGACATCGAAGGCGGCAAAGGCATCACGGCGCGCAGCATCATCCATGATCACCGTGACCGGGGCCGCCCAACCCCCGGCGGCTTCGTGCACGTAATGCGCTACGGTGTTCACCGTCGGCATGACGATATGCAGGTTGTGATACCGCTCAGCGAGCCGCGCGAGAGTTTCCTGAAACACCGGCAGCAGGCGCGTAACTTCGCTTTTGCGGCTTCCGGGCAGCACGCCGATGACGCGCGCATCCGGCGCGATGCCGTGCTGCTTGCGGAAGGCCGGACCGTCGCCCAGGCCAAAGCCGCTTTCGATGACCGGATGACCGATCCAAGTCGCGGCGAGGCCATGCTTGGTGAAATACGGCGGCTCGAACGGCAGCAGGGTCAGCAAATGGTTGATCCAGCGCGCGAGCTGTTTGGCGCGGCCGGGACGCCAGGCCCAGACTTGCGGCGCGACGCAGCGCACGCGCGGGATCGCGCTGCCGCGCTTGGTCAGGCGCTCATGCACGCGGCCGGTAAATCCCCAGGAATCGATGGTCAGCAGAACGTCGGGCGCATTGGCCTCGATGTCTTTGATGGTCGCGGCAACGCGCTTCAGCACCATGCGCGCTTTGGGCAGCACCTCGAAGACGCCGATGAGCGCGAGGTCTTTCACGTCGAAGAGGCTGGTGAGCCCGGCCGCCTGCATCATCGGTCCGCCGACGCCGGCGAAGCGCACCGCGCCGCCGGTTTCCTCGCGCAGCGCGCCCATGAGCAGCGCGCCGAGCTGATCGCCCGAAGGCTCGCAGGCAATCAGGTAGACCAGCGGGCCCATTTAAAGTTTCACGCCGACAACGAATAGACCTTCGGCATCGGCGGCGGCGGCGATTTGCTCTGCCCCGTCGATCATCAGCGTGTTGCCGGCTTCAACCGCGATTCCACGCAGGCCCGCGGCTTTCGCATTGCGCACCGTCGTAATACCCACGACCGGCAAATCGGCGCGGCGTTCCTGCTGCGGTTTCTTGGTTTTGACCAAGACGCCGCCCGGCGCATCCATGCGCAAATCCTTGCAACGCGCGATCAGCGCATCGGTGCCTTCGGCGGCTTCAACGCCCAGTACGATCCCCTGCTGCACGATCACCGCCTGCCCCACGTCGGCCGCGCCCAGCGCACGCGCCGCCTCGAAGCCGCGACGCATGTCGCTCAAGGCATCGTCGTCGGGTTTGTGTTTCCCCAAGACGCCTTCGGGCGCCAACAGATGCACGAGAATGGAGTCCGCGCCCACAACCTTGAAGCCTTCGCGCTCGATCTCGGCGATCACCGCCGAGAGCAAGCCGTCGTCACCGAGCGCCCGCCCGGCGATGCGGGCGAAGAACGCCGCGCCCTTCAAGTCGATCTTGAGTTCCGAGATGTTGGGGCGTTGCACGCCGCCGGCGAGCACAATCTCTTTCACCTGCGTCGCCTTCAGCGCGGCAAAGGCCTTGCCGACGTCGCTGATCTTGAGCCAGGTATCCGCCGGCAACACGGCGGGGTCGGCGAATCCCGAGAGGCCGAGCACAAAGTGATGGCGGTGGGTGGCCTTACAGGCGGCGACCAGCAGCCCCGGAAGCGCGCCACGCCCGGCGATGATGCCGAGCTTGGGCATTTCCGTCGTCATGGGGGTGATCAGCCGCTGTGACCGTTGCCGTTACCGGCAGCGGGCGTACAGATCGAGCGCGAGGATTCTTCGCGGATGAAGTTGATGATGTCCATAACGCCGGTGTGCGTGGAGAACAGATCGGCGACCTCGTTGAGTCTCTCCGCCATAGTGCCGCCCTGCGAGAACAGAAGGCCGTAGGCGGTGCGCAGCGAACGGATGTCCTCCCGGCTGAAGCCGCGCCGGCGCAGACCGACGATGTTGAGGCCGTTCATGCGGGCGCGGTTGCCCATCACCAATGCATAGGGAATCACGTCCTTATCGACGCCGGAGACGCCGCCGATCATGGCGTGCTTGCCGATGCGCACATACTGATGCACGCCCGACAGCCCTCCGATATTGGCGTACTCGCCGACGTGCACATGGCCGCCGAGGGCGACGTTGTTGGTGAGGATGACGTGATCCTCGAGCACGCAGTCATGGGCGACATGGCAACCGGCCATGAAGAAGCTGTGGCTACCGACACGCGTCACGCCGCCGCCCTGCGCCGTACCGATGTGCATGGTGACGTGTTCGCGAATGACGTTGTTGGTGCCGATGACCAGCTTCGTCGGCTCACCCTTGTAGCTGAGGTGCTGCGGCGTGTGGCCCAACGATGCGAACGGATGGACGATGGTGTGAGCGCCGATACTGGTGTGGCCGTCGATCACAACGTGCGACAGAACACGCACGCCCTCGCCCAGCTCCACATTGGCGCCGATGACGCAGTACGGTCCGATCTCAACGTCGCGCGCGAGCTCGGCTCCCGGATCGATCAAGGCGGTCGGGTGGATGCGCGTCAATTGAGGCGTTGTGTCCAAGAGGTTTTTCCGATGTGGGGCTGCGGGGCTAACGAGCCGCGTCAGTCGTTCATGATCATGGCGGTGTAGAGGGCTTCCGCCACCACCGTGTCGCCGACACGCGCCTCGCCGCTGAATTTCCAGACATTGCCGCGCTGGCGTTCCTTGCGGCAGATGAGATGAAGCTGGTCGCCGGGACCGACAGGCTTGCGGAACCGTGCGTTCTCGATCGACATGAAGTACACGAGCTTGCCTTCCGCTTCCTTACCGAGCGACGCCACCACGATCACGGCGGCTGTCTGCGCCATGGCCTCGATGATCAGCACGCCCGGCATCACCGGACGGCCCGGAAAGTGACCCTGAAAATGTGGCTCATTTGCGGTGACGTTCTTCACGCCGATGGCGGACTCGCCGGGGATCACGTTGATCAGGCGATCGACCAAGAGAAAAGGATAACGATGCGGGATCATGTCCATGATCCGATCGAAGTCGATGGTCACGCCGGGATGGCTTGCATGTCCGTCCATGGCCGCGGGGTCCTTTTGGAAGCCGTTTCACGCGCCCCGTTTTACGTTCACTTATCGCGCTTGGTCAACCGCGATAGGCCCGCGATCTCGCGCCAAAACTGCTTTATGGGCCGGGCCGGGTAGCCCATAACCGCCTCGCCCGGGCCAATATCGCGCATAACCCCGGTTTTTCCCGCGATTTGAGCGCCGTCGCCCACTTTCACATGGTCGGCCACGCCGACCTGCCCGCCAACGACCACGCCATTGCCGAGCTTGGCGCTTCCGGCAATGCCCGCCTGTGAAACGATAATACAGCGCTGGCCGATTTCGACGTTGTGGGCGATCTGCACAAGGTTGTCGATCTTCGTGCCCGCGCCGATCACCGTATCGCCGGTCGTGCCGCGGTCGACGGCGGAGTTCGCGCCGATCTCGACATCGTCGTGAATTATCACGCGCCCGAGCTGGGGCACTTTTTGGTGACCTTGCGCGCCAGAGACGAAGCCGAAGCCGTCCTGACCGATCTGAACACCGGGATGCACGATGACTCTATTGCCGATGAGGCAATACCTCAGCGTCGTGTTGGGGCCGATGCGGCAGTCCTCGCCAATCACCACACCCGGCCCGATCACCGCGTTGGCGCCGATGACGCTGCGCGCGCCGATGTTGGCCTTGGCGCTGATCACAGCGCCCGGCGAGATCACCGCGTCCGCGCCTATCACGGCGTCGGCCGCTACAGCGCGGTCCAGCCGCAATGCCGTCGGTGGTACGGGCGGATAGAAGGCATTGGCGATGGCGGCGAAGGCGGCGCGCGGATTATCCGCGATCATCACCGCGCCGTTCTGCACTTTGCCCGCAAGCTTCTCGGTGGTGACGCAAGCGCCGCAACGGCCGGTCGACAGCGCGTTGACGTAGGCCGGGTCGGCGAGGTAGGCGATCTCGCCGGCGCCGGCGGTGTCGATGTTCGCGATGTCGTGGATCAAGAGACCGGGGTCGGGGCCCGGCGCCAGCCGGGCGCCACAGCGCCCGGCTAGGTCAGCCAACTTGAAAGGCCCGGCGCGGTGATAAAACCTCGGGTCGGGCATGCACTTAAGTGCGTTTTACTTTTTCGCCGGAATCGCGGGCGCCGCGGGCAAGCCTGGCACGCCGGCAGCAGCCGCAGCCGGATCGGCCTGACGCTGCAGCGTATCGGGGTTCTGGAACGGCACGCTGGCGAGACGCTGGTTCAAGCGGTCCAGCACGAGTTTGGTGATGTCCATCCCCGGATCGAAGATCATCAGCTGGTTGCGCGCCATGACGGCGTTGATGCCGGCTTCCTTCGAGACTTCGCTGGTGACCAGCATGATCTGCTCGCCGATCTTCTGCATCGACTGTTGGAACGAGTAGTCGAGGCGTTCCTGCTTGTCCTTCACCTGAGTCTGGAAGTCGACAAGCTTCTGCTGGAAGGTAGTAGCCTGCTGCTGGAACACGTCGGGCGCCAGCACGCTACGCTGTTGCGCGAGGGCCTGGTCCTCTGCGCGCAGTTTGGTCTCCATATCCTTCACTTGGTTTTGGTACGTCGTCGCGAACTTGTCGCGCTCAAGACGCACGCCCTTCGCCGCCAGGCTGTCCTGCAGCAGCAGGTCGGTATCGACGATGCCGAGGATCGGCGTCGGGCGCTTTTCGGCGGCAGCTTGGCCGGCGATGGCGGTGGTGCCCAGCAGCATGCTGCCGGCAAACAGCGCGGCTGCGGCCGCGCGGGTGAAGATCGAACTCGTTTTCATGTTAGCCCCTTGAACTTATTGAATGCGGTTACCGAAATTAACGCGGAAACGGGATTTTCTGTCGAACGGTTGCGCGCCGAAGATGAACGGCGAGTAGTCGAGCGAGATGACGCCGACAGGCGACGTCCATTCGACGCCGATACCTGCCGAACCGCGGATCGCGCGGCTGTCGAGCACCGACACCGTGGGCACACCGAGGAGCGCCTTCGGCGCACCGATCACGCCCCAGTCGTTGAACAGCTTGGTCTTGATCCCGGCTTCCTTAGGTATACCTAGCGGCACGCGCAGCTCAATGGTGCCCGTACCGGTCCAGTCGCCGCCGTAGGCGTCGAACGTCAGCGCATCGCGCGGGCTGACGCCGTAGTCCTTGAAGCCGCGCAGATTATATCCGCCAAGCTGATAGCGCTGGTAGATCTTGATGTCCTGGCCCAGACCGACGATGTACCCGCCGTTGGCAGCGGCCGAGAAAATCCAGCCCGTGAAGGGCTCGGTGTAGAACGCTCCGCCGACGCCACCGCGCACGAAGCGCTCACTGCCGCCAAGACCCGCGAGGTCCGTCGACATGGTGACATAGAAACCTTCGGTCGGATCGATGGCGTTGTTACGACGGTCGTAGACCAGCACCTGGCTCAGCTGCGAGGTCAAAGTCGTGCCGGCCTGCTCGCGGATGTACTGCGAAGCGAAGCTGTTGAGGCCGGTCAGATTGGTGGCGGTCAGGCTGTAGTTGAAGCGCTGGTACATGTACTCATTGTACGAGAAGCCGAGACGCAGCGTGCCGCCGTAGGTGTTCGAGGTAAAGCCTGCCTGGTCCTGGTAGTCAGTGCGCTGGGCGATCAAGTCGGCGCCCGCAACGAGACGGCGATCAAGGAAATACGGCTCGGTGAAGCTGACGTTCGCCTGCATCTGCTGCTGGGCGATGGAGAAGTTCGCGCGCAAATCCTGGCCTTTGCCGAGCAGGTTGCGTTCGGCGATGCCAACGTCGAACAACGCACCGGTCGCGCTCGAATAACCGATGCCGAAGCTGAGTTCGCCCGTCGACTGCTCCTCAACCTTGGCGGTCAGGATGGTGCGGTCGGGGAACTGCTCGGACGGTGTGTTATCGATCTTGACGGTGTCCTGCTTGAAGTAGCCAAGGCTTTCCAAGCGCTCGCGCGAACGGCGCACGCGCGCGGTGTTGAAGGCATCGCCTTCCACCAGGCGCATCTCGCGGCGGATGACGCGGTCGAGGGTTCGTGAATTGCCCTGGATGTCGATACGTTCGATGAACACGCGCGGGCCTTCGCGCACCTGGAAGGTGACATTGATGGTCTTGGCGGCGGTGTTGCGCTCGACGCGCGGGCGCACGTCGACGAAGGCGTAGCCCGAGTTGCCGGCCGCGTTGGTGATGGCGTCGATGGTATCTTCGAGCTGCTTGCCGTTGAACCAGTCGCCGGCCTGCGGAATGACCGCGGACTGCAGCGCCTCTTTCGGCAGGTCGCGCACGTTGACGTCGAGGTCGACCTTCTCGAGCTTGTAACGCGGACCTTCCTTGACCGTGAAGGTCATATAGAAGTTCTCGCGGTTGGGAGCGAGCTCGGCCACGGCCGAAACCACTTCGAAGTCGGCATAGCCTTCTTGAACATAGTAACGCCGCAAGAGCTCGCGGTCGTAATTCATACGGTCCGGGTCGTAGGTGTCATTGGAGGTGAAGATGCGCCACCAACGCTCTTCGCGCGTCAGGATCGTGTCGCGCAAATCTCCATCATCGAACGCCTCGTTGCCGACGAAGTTGATGGTGCGCACATAGGTCGGGCGGCCTTCGGTGATCTCGTAGACCACGTCGACGCGGTTCTGCGGCAGCTCGATGACTTTGGGCTCGACGCGCGCGGCGAAGCGGCCTTTGCGGCGATAGAGTTCCAGGATCTTCTCGACGTCCTGCTGGACCTTGGTGCGGGTGTAAACCACGCGCGGGCGCAGCTGGATTTCCTTGTTGAGGTCCTCGTCCTTGATCTTCGAGTTACCTTCGAGCGAGATGCGGTTGATGATCGGGTTTTCAACGACGCGGATCAGCAGGATGTTGCTGGGCTGGCGCGTGATCACCACGTCGGCGAACAGGCCTGTGGCGAACAGGTTCTTGAGCGATCGGTCGATGCGCACCGGGTCGAACGGATCGCCTTCACGCACCGAAAGGTACGTACGGATGGTGGCGGGCTCGATACGCTGGCTGCCCTGGACCTGGATGATCTCGATGATACCGCCCTCATCGGCGGCGAAGCTGACTGCGGGCAGGCTCAATAAGCCCGCGAGGCCGACAACCAACGCCAGCAGCACCGCCGCGAGTTTGCGCGTCATTGGCGCAATTCGCTGGCGCGCCCCAAAGCGCCGTACCAGACCGGCCGTTACTCTCATCCAAACCTACCGCTATTCGATCTGCCCGCTGTTCCTTGCGCGCCCCAAGGTCTCGGAGATCAAAGATGAATAATGTCGTTCCAGGCGCCGAAGACCATGAGCGCCATCACGAGCGCTAAACCAACACGCAAACCCCACTCCTGGGCCCGCTCCGAAAGGGGCCGGCCGCGAACGGCTTCGATGGCGTAAAACAACAGGTGTCCGCCGTCAAGCATAGGCACCGGGAAAAGGTTTATGAGCCCCAAATTAATCGACAAAATCGCTATGAAATGAATGAAATTAAGGCTGCCGCTTTTGGCCGCTTGGCCCGAGAATTGCGCGATACGGATCGGCCCGCCCAGGTCCTCGGCACCGCGCCGGCCGGTGATGATTTGGCCCATGGCAACGAGACTGCCTTCGACCATGTCATAGGTGAACCCCACGGAGGCGCCCAAGGCCTCGACCGGGTTCAGCACCACGGTCGCGCCGGTATTAGCCGCGCCAATGCCGAGCTTGTAGCGCTTCTGGGGCTTGCCGGTCCCCATGTCCTCTTCCGTCTGGCGCGGGGTGATCAGGATCTTACGCTCGGCGCCTTCGCGCTCGATGGCAACTTCCATGGTGCTGCCGTCGGACAGCAGCACGGTCGTCAGGATGTCCTCGAAACGGTTGATCGCATTGCCGTCGATGGACTTGATCCGGTCTCCGGTCAGAACCCCGGCTTCGGCGGCGGCCGAACCTTCGATCACCTGGCCCACGACGGGTTCAGTCACCGGACGGCCCAGGGTCATGAACATGACCCAGAACACCAGGATGCCAAACAGGAAGTTGATGGCGGGGCCGGCGAAAACAATCGCAGAGCGCTGACCGACGGTCTTGTGCTTGAACGAAACCAGCTTTTCCTCGGGGGTCAGCGGGCGCGTCACCGGATCGGTTGCGCCACCCTCGACCACCTGCATGGTCTCGCCCTCGCCGAACATCTTCACGTAGCCGCCGAGCGGGATCAGGCTGAACTTCCAGCGCGTGCCGTGTTTGTCGGTGAAGCCGAACAACTCGGGGCCGAAGCCGATCGAGAAGGCTTGGCAGCGCACCCCGTTCTTGCGCGCGATGTAGAAGTGGCCGAACTCGTGAACGAAAACGACAATGGTCAGAACGACAACGAAGCTGAGGAGCGTGAACGGGACCCCAAAAAACTGCTCAAGCACGTAGCGTCTCCCTCATGTATGCGCAAAGCCGGCAAGGTTACTCGGCTGCGGCGCTCTGGTTCTTGACCGCCTTGGCGATGCGGCGGGCGTCACCGTCAATCGCCAGGACATCGTCGAGCGCCTTTGCCCCCTGATGCGGCAGACGGGCGAGAGTGTGTTCGACGATTGCGGCGATATCGAGGAAGCCGATTTCTCCGGCCAAAAAACGGGCGACGGCGACCTCATTTGCGGCGTTCAGGATAGTAGGTGCGGCCCCCCCGCTTTGCAACGCGGCACGGGCTAATTTAAGTGCAGGAAAGCGTAACAAATCCGGGGCTTGGAAGGTCAAACTCCCAAGTTGCGCGAGGTCGAGTTTTCCCGTCGGCGCGGTCATCCGCTGGGGCCATCCCAGGGCGTAAGCGATGGGGGTGCGCATATCAGGCGTGCCGAGTTGCGCCAGGGTCGAACCGTCGGCGTATTCGACCATGCTGTGGACCACGGACTGGGGGTGCACCAGCACGTCGATCCGCTCGCTCGGCAGGCCGAACAGGTGATGAGCCTCGATGACCTCGAGGCCCTTGTTCATCATGGTCGCGGAATCGACCGAGATTTTGGCGCCCATGGACCAATTGGGATGGGCCACGGCCTGAGCCGGGGTGACCTTGGCCATATCCGCCAGCGCCCAAGTGCGAAAAGGACCGCCCGAGGCCGTCAGGATGATCTTGGATATCTTGTCTTTTTGATTGAAATCAAAGACTTGGAAAATAGCATTGTGCTCGGAATCGACCGGCAGCAGGGTCGCGCGGCACGCTCTGACCCGTTCCATGAACAGATCACCGGCGCAGACCAGGCATTCCTTGTTGGCCAGGGCCACGACCGCACCGCGCTCGACGGCTGCGAGGGTGGGTTTCAAGCCCGCCGCACCGACAATCGCCGCCATGACCCAGTCCGCCGGCAGGCTGGCGGCTTCGCACAGGGCTTCGGGCCCGGCGGCAACGCCGATATTGGTATCCGCCAGCGCCTCCTTGAGTGCGCCGTAATGGCTGGCGTCGGCGATCACCACCATGGCCGGCCCCAGGCGGCGCGCCTGCTCGGCCAGTTTCTTCCAATTGCCGTTGCCCGTCAGCGCCACGACCTTGAAGGCCGCGGGGTCGCGCTCGATCAGGTCTATCGTGCTGTCGCCGATGGAACCGGTGGAGCCGAGGATGGTGATGGTCTTCACCATGACTGCACCCCACCCCCTAAAACCAGGGCCAGCAGCGCCGCCAAGGGCGCGGCAAACCAAAGGCCGTCGAAGCGGTCCATGACGCCGCCATGGCCGGGAATGAGCGCGCCGGAGTCCTTAACCTTGTAGTGGCGCTTGAGGCCCGACTCAAACAAATCGCCTGCTTGGCTCACAATCGATAGCCCCCCTGCCAGGGCACCGAGCAAGAACGTTACCTGCACGCCAAATCCCCATGCCACCGCGCTGCTGATCACAACCGCGGACACCAAACCACCCACCGCGCCCGACCAGGTCTTATTGGGGCTGATGGACGGGGCCAGCTTGGGCCCGCCGATCAGCCGCCCGAAGGCGTAGGCGCCGATATCGGTCGCCCAGACCACCGCCAGCAGCCAGAATATCGAAACGGCCCCGCCGACGCTCATGACATAAAGCAGAGAAATCGCCGGCAGCGCTACATAAACAACTGCAATCTGGACAATATAAAACCCTTTTCGGCCAGCCACTTGGTCGGCAGCGGCCAGGGTAATTGTGGCAACGGCGATGAGCACCAGGGCGGGCAGCCATTGACCAAAGGATACCGCCGCAATGGCGCCCAGGGCGGCCGCGATCACGAAGGCGCTGCGCTTCTTGCCGATGCGCCCGTCCATGCGGGTGAATTCCCAGCCCATGACGCCGGCGATGGCGGCCACCAGCAGATGGAAATAGGGAAACTCGAGATAGACGAGCAGGAGGAATAAAGGCGCCAGGACGACGCCGGAGGCCACGCGGGTCCAGAGCACGGCTGGGCGACCTAGCTTGTCACGGCGCCGTAGCGGCGCTCGCGGCCCTTGTAGGTGGCAATGGCCTCTTCCAACTCCTTCTGCCCGAAATCGGGCCACAGGGTTTCAGTGAACACGAGTTCGCTATAGGCCAACTGCCAGAGCAGAAAATTGCTGATGCGCTGTTCGCCCGAGGTCCTGATCAACAGATCCGGATCGGGCATATCGGCGGTGAACAGGCAGTGCGCGAAGGCCGCTTCGTCGATGCCCGCAGGATCGATGCGCCCCGCGGCGCTTTCGGCCGCCAGCGCCCGCGCCGCGGCGACGATCTCCTGCCGGCCGCCATAACTCAGCGCAATGGTCAGCACGAGCTTCACGTTGGCCGCCGTGCGCGCTTCGGCGCCCTCGATCAGCTTGACGGTATCGGTCGGCAGACGTGTGCGGTCGCCGATGACGTTGAGGCGAATGCCGTTGCTCACCAGCTCGGCGATGTCGTTCTCGAGATAGAAGCGCAGCAGGCTAAACAGGTCGCGCACTTCGCTCTCGGGCCGCGACCAGTTCTCCGACGAGAAGCCAAACAGCGTGAGATACTTGATGCCGAGGTTGCCGGCGCCCTTGACGACCCGCTTGACCGCATCGGCGCCGCGCTTGTGGCCGGCCGTGCGCGGCAATCCGCGCGCCTTCGCCCAGCGTCCGTTGCCGTCCATGATGATGGCGACATGCACCGGCATGCCGTTCCCCCCATTTTGTTCGGAAGGGGCGGCAGCTTCGGTCGGCGCAGGTTGGAGGGGCGTGGCGCGCATCAGACCTGGGTGATCTCCCCTTCCTTGTGCTTCAGGGAGTCATCGACCTTGGCGATGTACTGGTCGGTCATCTTCTGCACTTCGTCGTGGTACTTGCGCTGATCGTCCTGCGAGATCACGCCGTCCTTTTCCATTTTCTTAAGCGCTTCGTTGCCGTCGCGGCGCACGTTGCGAATGGAAACACGGGCGTTTTCTGCGTATTTGTGCGCGACCTTGGTGAGCTCGGCGCGGCGCTCGGAGGTCAGCGGCGGGATCGGCACGCGGATCAGGGTGCCGTCGGTCATCGGGTTGAGGCCGAGGTTGGCGTCACGGATGGCTTTCTCGACGGACTTGGCCAGGCCCTTGTCCCACACGGACACGGACAACAGGCGCGGCTCGGGCACCGAGACGCTGCCCACTTGATTCAACGGCATCTTCGAGCCGTAAGCATCCACTACGACGTTTTCGAGCAGCGCCGTCGAGGCGCGCCCGGTGCGCAAGCCCCCGAACTCCTTTTTGACGTGGTCGAGACTGACCGCCATCTTGTGATCGAGATCTTTTTTCAGTTCCGCATAGTTCTGTGCCATGACCTGCCCCCTTTCCTTCAGCTTCTCACGCCGCCTTCTCGGCGATCACCGTGCACGTGCCTTTGCCTTCCAGCACGCGCATGACGGCGTTGTCTTCATGCATATTGAACACCACGATCGGCAGCTTGTTCTCACGCGCTAGCGCGATGGCCGCGGTATCCATGACCCTGAGATCGTCGGCGATGACTTTGTCGAAAGTCAGGCGCTCGTAGCGCGTCGCCGCCTTGTTCTTCTTCGGATCGGAATCGTAAACGCCGTCCACCTGGGTCGCTTTCAAAAGCGCATCGCAGTTCATCTCGACGGCGCGCAAAGCGGCAGCCGTGTCGGTGGTGAAGAACGGATTGCCCGTGCCGGCGGCGAAAATCACCACGCGGCCCTTCTCCATGTGGCGCACGGCGCGCCGGCGGATATAGGACTCGCAGACCTGGGGCATGGCGATGGCCGACTGCACGCGGGTCGGCACGCCGGCGCCTTCGAGAGCGCTTTGGACGGCCAGCGCGTTGATGACTGTGGCCATCATGCCCATGTAGTCGGCGCTGGTGCGGTCCATGCCGTGGGCCGCCTTGGAGACGCCGCGGAAGATGTTGCCGCCGCCGATGACGAGGCAGACTTGGCGCCCCGTGGCGATCACCTGCCGGATGTCGGCGGCTAGCTTCTGGACGGTCCCGCTGTGCAAGCCGTACTGGTCCGGGCCCATCAACCCCTCGCCCGAGACCTTCAGCAGCACGCGCTTGTACGGCAATCCCTGGACCATTCCCTACCCCTTTTCAGGCGCTTTCTTATTTTAGGCTAAGCCCATGAAAAAAGGGACGGTTTTGCCGTCCCTTTTGTCAGCGCGGCGGCGCGGCTGGCATCATATACCAAACCGCGCGCCCGTGAAGGGTGAAGAGATTGAGGACGCGGGTTCCCCCAAAGGGCAGACGGCAGGCCCTTACTGCCGCCAGAGCTTCGAGACCACGTTCCAATCGCTGGGCACGATTTCAATCCCCAGCGACGGGAGCGAGGTCGTCACGTTAAAATCGACCCCGGCGCCATACCGAAGCGCATTCTCGAACTCACTTTTCAGAACGCGCGAGGTGGGATTGAGCCCGCGGATGACCGCGAGCCCCGACGGCGCGCAGGCAATGACACTGAGCCGGAGGTCGGGGCGAAAGCGCGCCAGCGTGGGAAGGATGCGCCACACATCGCCGAGCCAGAACCGCGTATGCCGCTTGCGCGATGCGACGATTGGATTCAGCGGCAGGCAATCGTGTACGAGCAGCGTGCCGTCCGGCGCACAAAACCGCTCGAGATTCACGAAATCCTCGAGCACGTTCTCAAACAGATGCATGCCGTCGATAAATCCGAGGGCGACCGGGGCGCCGCCCAAAATCTCGTCCAGGCGGCAATCAGCAAAAAATGCGCCGCTGGTCATCTGAAAGATTTGAACGGCGGGCGAAAGCGCGACCTTCAAGGCGGGCGCGGGATCAATGCCCACGCGGCGGCAGTCCCCGCGTGCCAGCACCATTGACTTGCCGCTCGCAACGCCAATCTCGACGTAGGTCGCGGGCTGCAGGCTCTCGTGTATGAGCGACAGAACCTCAGTGTATGAC
Source organism: uncultured bacterium (assembly GCA_903888485.1). Lineage (GTDB taxonomy): Bacteria > Pseudomonadota > Alphaproteobacteria > Rhodospirillales > Rhodospirillaceae > SHVO01. Next base: position 19,445 of record CAISTS010000050.1, read on the forward strand.
TTTCCGGGAAAGCGTATCTGTGCGAGCGCAAGATGCGCCTCGAGGCAATCGCTATCGATCGCAAGAGCCTGTTCAAGCACCTCTGCCGCTTGCGCGAATTGCTGCGCCTGGACTGCGACGTGCGCTTGCGACAGCAGATTTTGAAGGGGTTGGCTAAGCTGCGCCATGATCGCTTTTCATCCGCCGAAAATTGACAGCCTTGGTACGGAACGCTATGCAGATCGGCGCGGGTTGAACAAAGGGGCCATCAAGTGTCGGAAGTGACATCCAACGTCACGCTGATCGTGCCGACAGTTTATCACCGCGCCGAATTATTTGCCCAGACCCTGAAGTATTTCAGCCACGTCGGCTGGCGCGGCCCCATTATTGTCAGCGACCACAGTCCAAAAGAGCATCTGGACGCGATCCGGAGCATCGTGGGGACATTCGGCGACCTGAACGTGCGCCTGCGCGTGGACCCGCCTGACGCGCATTTCCTCGCCCGTCTCGTGCGCTGCGCCGAGGATGCGCAGACGGACTATGTTCACCTGCATGCGGACGATGACTTCGTGGCGTTCGCCACGCTCGCGCGCCTGTTTGAGGTTATGGAACGCGATCCCGGCTGCGCGGCGGCCATGGGCGTGAACATCCATTTCAATATCGCGACGCAAGGTTTTGCTGTGTTGACCAAGACCGGCTGCACGCAGCCGGATGCTTTTACGCGCCTCCTGTCTCAGCTCGAGAAGTTTTCGTCGGTCCTCTACGCCCTGCGGCGGCGGGGCGAATTCATCGACAGCATGTCTTATGCCGAGGCCCACTGCCCCGACGTACAGTTTTGGCAATATCTCGAAACCTGTCAGGCCGTGCTCAGCGGCACGGTGGCGATCATCGACGAGCTCCACTATGCGCGCCAGGTGCATGCAAAGAAGTGGTCGAACCAATTGGTCAAAGAGCGATCACCCGATCACTTTCCGCAGCTTATCTTGTCGGCGCACTTTCAGCCGCGCGTTGCCGCCTTTCGCACGGCGTTGGTCGACTCTTGCGCGCGGCACGAAATTGCGGTGGACCACACCGCCCTCGATGATGGACTCATTCGCCTCCTGCACCATGGTCTTGGCGTTATGGGACTGCCGGACCGGCGCACGACGAACGAACTCGTGTCAGGGCAGGACCAGATGATGAAGCGCCTTCAGGATGCGAACGACCCGGCTCGCAAAGCGATGATTCAAATCTACGAAGCGATCAGCGCTTAGCCATCAACTTTGATGTCGAAAAACAGGATATCGCGCCGACGGTTAGGATCGGTGACCGGCTCGACGCCGTGAAAACACACCGAAGACTTCGGAAATGCGAGCAGCGTATTGGGAACATACGGCGCCGTTCCGGCGAGATCGAACAACTCGCGCTCGAGAATGCGTCCGCCGACATTCGACAGGCCGGGCGCCTTAGGCGCGTAGAGGGATGTCCCCAGCTCCGGGTGAGCGCTGTCCTCAGGCAGATAGAACAGCGCCGATACAAGCTTCCGTGGACTATCCGTATGCGGCGGAAGCGCATAATTTACCAGATCGCGGATCAAGAAAATCTCACCCTGCACTCCGGGCTTTGACTCAAAACCGGGAATGTCGCCGGCTTCCGCGCGTGCGCGAATTTGCGCACCGAAGACGCCGAGCCACAGTTTGATGAATTCGTCGTCGGAGTAGACTGTAAAAAGCGCACTCCAGAAGTCCCGACCGGCCGGTTCCAACCCCGAAGCGGTCAGATCCTTGGGGAACAGACTGTAGCGCGACGGACTATATGTTTTCGGCACACGTCCGCTCTGAACCAACGGCACATAGTTGTCGGTCGGCGGAAGGAACTTCCGGAGCTGCGCGTAGAACGCGTCCGGAAAAACGTTCTCGACATAGATGTGCGGGAACGGAGTCTCGCGCAGCTTCGCCGCGGAGATACGTTCCATCGTGTGACGCTTCGCCGCCGCGATGATATCGGTCGAGCCGTCAAGCGATGGAACGGGTGCGGTCATGGCCGGCGACACTCACGCGGCAAAGACGTGGCAGCGGCCTTAGGCTTTCACGCCCGAGACCGCCGCAACTTCCGCCGCGAAGTCCTTTTCTTCCTTTTGGATGCCCTCGCCCAAGGCGAAGCGCACGAAGCCAGTCAACTTGACCGGCGCGCCGATTTCCTTGGCGGCCTTCTCGACAGCCTGCGAGACCTTGGTCTTGTCGTCCATGATGTAGGGCTGCTCCAGAAGCACCACTTCCTCGTAGTACTTACGCACGCGGCCGATCACCATCTTCTCGACGATGTCGGCCGGCTTGCCCGAAGCGGCAGCCTGGTCACGGTAAATGGCCTTCTCACGCTCGAGAGCGGCGCCATCCACGGAATCAATCGACAGCGCATCGGGCTTGGCGGCGGCCACATGCATGGCGAGTTGCTTGCCGAGCGCGATGAGCGCGTCCTTGTTGCCAGTCGATTCAAGGGCCACCAGCACGCCGATCTTGCCGATGCCCGGCTTGGCAGCCGTGTGGATGTAGGTCGTCACCACGCCCTGGCCAACGGAAAGCGTCGCGCCGCGGCGGATGTTCATGTTCTCGCCGATGGTGGCGATGAGGTGCGTGAGCTGCTCGCTCACGGTACGGCTCTCGCCCGGGAACGGGAGGGACTTCAGTTTCTCGATGTCGCCCATGGCGGCGAGCGTGAGCTTGCTGGCAGTTTCAACGAAAGCCTGGAAGGTCTCGTTGCGCGCGACGAAATCGGTCTCGGCGTTCACTTCCAGCACGGCGCCGGCGTTGCCTTCGGTGGCGACGCCCACGAGGCCTTCGGCGGCGACGCGGCCCGACTTCTTGGCGGCCTGCGAGAGGCCCTTCTTACGCAGCCAGTCGATGGCCGCTTCCATGTCGCCCGCCGTCTCGCCGAGCGCTTTCTTACAGTCCATCATGCCCGCGCCGGTCTTCTCGCGCAGGTCCTTCACCATTTGGGAGGTCACTTCAGCCATGGGAATCCTCTTGATCGAAAAGCAGCCGGCGCTGTCTTACGCTAAAGACAGCGCCGCCGCGTATGAAAGTGCGGAGAGAAAAGCAGCGGACGCTTTGAAAGCGAACGCTTACTCCGCGGCAGCGCCTTCGCCTTCGGCTTTCTTGCCGCGCGGCTTGCTGCGGGACTTCTTGACGACGACTTCGGTCTTGCCTTCGCCGCCTTCCGCCGCTTCGCCTTCCGGCAGAGCTTCGCCCGGCGCGTTTTCACGCGAGCCGATGTCGACGCCGGACGACTTCATTTCGTCCTTGATGCCGGTGAGAACGGTGTTGGCGACCAGCTCGCAGTAGAGCTTGATGGCGCGGATGGCGTCGTCGTTGCCCGGGATCGGATAGGTGATGCCGGCCGGATCGGAGTTGCTGTCGAGCACCGCCACCACGGGGATGCCGAGAACGCGCGCTTCGGCCACCGCGATGGCTTCTTTGTTGGTGTCGATGACGAACAGGATGTCGGGCAAGCCGCCCATGTCCTTGATGCCGCCGAGCGAGCGGTTCAGCTTTTCCTGATCGCGCGCGAGGGTGAGCTGTTCTTTCTTGGTGAGGCCGGCGAGCTGCTGCTCGTTGGCCAGACGCTCTTCAAGGTCCTTGAGGCGCTTGATCGAGTGCGAAACGGTCTTCCAGTTGGTGAGCGTGCCGCCCAGCCAACGGTGATTGACGTAGTACTGGCCGCAACGCTCGGCGTATTCCTTGACGAGGTCCTGGGCCTGGCGCTTGGTGCCGACGAAGAGCACGCGGCCGCCGCCGGCGGTGACGTCGTGGATCGCCTGCATCGCGCGCGCGAGCAGCGGAACGCTCTGCTGCAGGTCGATGATGTGAACCCCATCGCGCACCCCGAACAGGTACGACTTCATCTTGGGATTCCAGCGACGGGTGTTGTGTCCGAAGTGGCAGCCAGCTTCGATCATCTGGCGCATCGAGAACGATGGCAACTCGGCCATGTGGGTATCCTTTTCTTCCGGTTAGACCTCCGCAGGTGGTGGAATCAGGCTTTTGGCCCGACACCGGAATGGACCTTTGGAACACCCAAAGCGCCCGCACCCGCGTGTGGAATGACGCGGTGTGTAAGGTATTGAAGTGGTAAAGACAATGGCGGGATTGAGAAATGCTCCAACCCATTGAATTATATTAACTTGTCACCCCCGCGAAAGCGGGGGTCCATGGTGCCAAGTCCACGGACTGTGCGGAGCATGAGTGGGTACCCGCCTTCACGGGTATGACAAACGGGGACCAAAACATTGACGTCACGCGTTTTGGCCAACATATCGACGGGATGAACATGAAGCTCAACCGCGAAGCTATCGAATCAGCCGTCCGTGACGCCATGGCCCGGGTCAGCCCGCGCGACCTTCTGAAACTGGCCCAGCGTTGGCCGACGCTGCGCCGTCTGATCCGAGGCCCCCTCGCCGACCTTGCCGACGATGTAATGACGCTCGTCGCCATGGTTAAGGACTATGCCGCCGGGAACTACCGCGAAGTGCCGCAGAAAAGCGTGCTCGCAGCCGCGGCGGCGCTCTTTTACATCCTCAATCCGTTCGATCTCATTCCCGACCTCGTGCCCGCGCTGGGACTCATGGACGACGCCGCCGTGCTGACAATGGTGGTTAAAGCCATCCAGTCGGACGTGCACAACTACCGCAGCTGGACACACAAGGCGGCGCGGCGGATGCGCCAGATCGTGGCGAAGATCTAAAACTCCCGCATCTCCACGATGCCGGGCAGGTTCTTGAGGCCCGAGAGCGTTTTGGGCTGGATGGCATAGCTGCCTTCCAGCGCCACTTCGATCCAGTGACCATTGGAACGCGTCTCCAGCAAGATGCGGCCCTTGCCGCGGCCGTCGCTGTTGATCAGGTCCTGGAACTGATCGACCGGCAGCTCGGACGAAATCCGGATCTTGAGATTGCGCAAGGTCGCGGCGAGCACCTTTTCCAAAGGGTCAACGCGGTTGGCCAGCAGGCGCACCTTGTCGTTCTCGATCTGCGCATCGAGCGTGAGCAAAAGCGGCATTTCGGAATCGAGCAGCTCGCGCGAGGCGGCGAGCACCTCGGAGAACATCATGCACTCGAAGGTGCCGGTGTCGTCCGACAGGATAACGAACGCGTATTTATTGCCGCGCTTTCCGATGCGCTCGCGCTTGCTGGCGAACGTGCCCGCCATCTTGATCGGCTTCGTGCAATCCTGCGCAGTCAGGGCCTCGAGGTCTTTGGCTTTGACGACCTTTAGGGATTCAAGCGTGCCCGAATAGGCATCAAGCGGATGGGCGGACAGATAGAACCCAATAGCATCGTGCTCGGCGTTGAGGCGCTCCATCTTGCGCCAGTCCAGCACGGTGGGCAGCGAGAGCTTGCTGGACTTGTCGTCGGCTCCGAAGAGGCTCACCTGCTTCGACGTGCGGTCGCTGGCCTTGGCCTGCGCGTGACGCAAGATGATCTCGGCGCCATCGTAGAGTTGGGCGCGGTTGGGATGGATGGCGTCGAAGGCGCCGGACTTCACCAGGTTTTCGAGCAGGCGCTTGTTGATGACGCCGGCATCCATGCGATTGGCGAAATCGCTGATGTCCTTGAAGGGCCCCGCCTTAGTGCGCGCCGTCACCACATCTTCCATCGCGCCGACGCCGACGTTCTTGATGGCCGCGAGCGCATAGCGGATCGCGCCATCGTCGACCGTGAACGTCACGCCCGACTTGTTGATGTCCGGCGGCAGGATCGTAATGCCCATGCGCGACAGCTCGCTGCGGAACGCCGCGAGCTTGTCGGTGTTGTGCATGTCGAGCGTCATGGACGCGGCCATGAATTCGACGGGATAGTTGGCCTTCAGATATGCGGTCTGGTAGGCGACCAGCGCATAGGCCGCGGCGTGCGACTTGTTGAAGCCGTACCCTGCGAATTTGTCGATCGTATCGAAGATGACTGACGCGCGCTCACGATTGAGGCCGCACGCAGCGGCGCCTTCGATGAAGTTGGCGCGCTGCGCGTCCATCTCGGATTGGATCTTCTTACCCATGGCGCGGCGCAAAAGATCGGCGCCGCCGAGGCTGTAGCCGGCCAGGATCTGCGCGGCCTGCATGACCTGCTCCTGGTAAACCATGATCCCGTAGGTCTCCTTCAGGATCGGCTCCAGCATCGGATGCATGTAGTCAATCGGCTCGGTGCCCTGCTTTCGGTTGATGAAGGCCGGAATATTGTCCATCGGGCCTGGGCGATAGAGCGCCACAACGGCGATCAAATCCTCGAACACGTCGGGCTTCAGCTTGCGCAGCACGTCGCGCATGCCCGTACTTTCAAACTGGAACACGCCCGCCGCATCGGCCCGGCTCAGCATCTCGTAGGTCTTGCGGTCGTCGAGCGGCAAGGTCGCGACGTCGAGGTCGATCCCGCGCAGGCGCAACAACTTAACGGCACGATCGATGACGGTGAGCGTCTTGAGGCCGAGGAAGTCGAACTTCACAAGGCCCGCCTGCTCCACCCACTTCATGTTGAACTGGGTCACCGGCATGTCGGAGCCGGGATCGCGGTAGAGCGGCACGAGGTCGGCGAGCGGACGGTCGCCAATCACAAGGCCCGCCGCGTGGGTGGAGGCGTGCGCGTAGAGACCCTCCAGCTTCAATGAGATATCCAGCAGATGACGCACGTTGTCGTCGGCGTCGCGCAAGTTCTGCAGCTCGGGCTCGGACTCGATGGCCTCCTTGAGCGATACCGGATTGGCGGGGTTCATCGGCACGAGCTTGCAGATCTTGTCGACGTAACCGAGCGGCATCTCAAGCACGCGCCCGACGCCGCGCAGCACCGCACGCGCCTGCAATTTACCGAAGGTGATGATCTGCGCGACGCGGTCTTTGCCGTATTCGCGCTGGACGTAATTGATGACCTCGCCCCGCCGATCCTGGCAGAAGTCGATGTCGAAGTCGGGCATCGAGATACGTTCGGGATTGAGGAAGCGCTCAAACAGTAGGTTGAAGCGCAAAGGGTCGAGGTCGGTGACCGTCAGCGCCCAGGCGACGACCGAACCCGCGCCCGAACCACGCCCCGGGCCCACCGGGATACCCTGTTCCTTGGCCCACTGGATGAAGTCCGCAACGATCATGAAGTAACCCGCGAAGCCCATCTTCACGATCATGGCGACTTCGTACTCCAACCGCTCGCGATAGGGCCTGGCGGCCGCCGCGCGCGCGTCGTCGTCCATGCCGTCTTTCCAGACGTGCGTCTTCAGCCGCCGCTCCAAGCCTGCCGAGGCTAGCTCGCGCAGGGCCTCTTCCTCGGTGCGGTCGCCGGTCTTGGGCGAACGCGGCAGGATGGGCTTCCTCTCGTCCACCTTGAAGGCACAGCGCCGCGCGATGACGAGCGTGTTGCTGACTGCCTCTGGGATGTCGGCGAACAGCTGGACCATCTCCTGGGCGGACTTGAAACGATGTTGCGGCGTCAGGCGACGGCGGCCCTGCACTGAGACGAAGGATTTTTCCGCCATGCAGATGAGCGCGTCGTGCGCTTCGAACATGGCTTCGTCGGCGAAGAAGCATTCGTTAGTCGCGACGAGCGGAATGTCATGGGCATAGGCCATCTCGATCAGCGCCGGCTCGATGCGCTCCTCGGCCTTGATGCCGTGGCGCATGAGCTCGATGTAAAGCCGGTTCGGGAACATCGACTTCAGCCGCGCAAGGATCTCCTCGGTTTTGGGCCGCTGGCCTTCGAGCAGATGGCGCCCGAGCGTGCCGGCGGGCCCGCCGGTCAGCGCGATCAGCCCGGCGCTCGCGGCGGCCACGTCGGCCCAGCTCACCTGCGGCGTCTCGCCCGTCGTGGTTTCGAGAAACGCTTTGCTCACGAGCTTGAGCAGGCCCGCGTAACCCGCCGCGTTCTGCACCAGCAGCACCAGTTGGTCCGGCTCGGGCAGACGCCCGCCTTGGCCGTGGCCGGTCTGCACGTCCTCGCGGCGCACGGAGACTTGGCAGCCGATGATGGGCTGCACGCCGTTTTTGGCGCACTCGGATGAGAACTCCAGCGCGCCGAACAGATTGCGAGTGTCGGTCAGGGCCACCGCCGGCATGGCGTTGGCGACACACAAGCCGACGAGCTTCGGAATCTTGATGGCGCCTTCGGCCATGGAATAGGCCGAGTGCACGCGCAGGTGCACAAAGGGCGCGTAAGGAGCGGATGCGTTCATGCGCCAGAGAATTCCACATCGCGCGGTGTCTCGTCACGCACGCTCGGCGGGTTATCCACAGCCTGTGTATAACGTTTAAGCTGCAGCGGTGCGGTCTGCGGGCAATTCTTCCTGGATGCGCCGAATGCCCGCCGCACCCTGATCGAGGGCGGCGCGCAAGTCCGGCAACACCGCACGCACGGCTTCGGCGTCGGCGAGCTCGGTCTCGATGCTGCGGGCGATCTCGGCGGCCTGCAGGGCACCGAACTGCGCGCAAGTACTTTTGAGATCATGGGCGGAGCGGCGCGCTTTTACGATGTCGTCGGCCTCGACATTCTGCGTGACATCGCCGAAGTATTGCTCGAACGCCGCGAGGCAGTGCGCCAAGAGGTTGGCCAGCAGCGCCGGTCCAGCCCATCAGCGAGACCATCAATGCGCGCGCGGTCGAACATGGGCGCGGGTCCGCTCGGCGCCGCCGTGGGCGCACCCTGCGCTACAGACTCGTGGGCGATCACCGCCTTGATCTCGCGCGCAAGCGCGCTCCACTCAATGGGTTTGGTCACCACCGCGTCGCAGCCGGCGGCAAGATAATGCGCGCGGTTCTCCGGGATGGCGTCGGCGGTCAGTGCGATGATCGGTATCTTTGCCGTCTGTGCGTCGCCGCGGATCGCGCGCGCGGCGTCAACGCCGTCCATCACCGGCATCTGCATATCGAGCAGGATCAAGTCGTAGCGCTCGCCGCGCACCTTCACCACCGCCTGGTCGCCGTTGTCCACGAGGTCGACGGTGTGGCCCCACATCTCCAAGACCTCGCGCACAAGGAGCTGCGTGGTGGCGTTATCCTCGGCAAACAGTATCTTGAGCTGGTGACTCTTGAGCACCTCACCGATGCGCACCGGCGTGATGGCGTAGCGGGGCTCGACCTGCCTTGCGACGCCCGGCATCAACGACACCTGGAAGCTGAAGGTCGAGCCCTGGCCTTGTGCGCTGCGCACGGAGATGGTTCCGCCCATGGCTTCGACGATTTGTTTTGATATGTTGAGCCCCAAGCCCGTTCCGCCGAAGCGCCGCGAGGTCGAGCTGTCCTCCTGCTCGAAGGGCCGGAACAGCCGCCCTTGGGCATCGGCCGACATGCCAATACCCGTATCTCGCACTTCGAATTCGGCCAGCACGGTGCCGTCGTCCTGCAAGCCCTGGCGGCAATGGACAATGACCGAGCCGCGATCGGTGAACTTCAGCGCATTGCCAACGAGGTTGAACAACACCTGGCGCAAGCGCTTGGCGTCGCCGCTGAGGACGTCGTGGCGACCGGGATCGGCGTGAACGCTGAACGCCAAACCCTTTTGGTCCATCGCCGGCGCGAAGAACTCCTGCACGTCCTTCATCACCTGAGAGACGCGGAAATCGACGCTCTCGAGATCCATGCGCCCGGCTTCGATTTTCGCAAGATCGAGCAAATCGTTCAGCAGCTCGAGGAACGAGCGCGCGGAACGTTCGAGTGTTTCGGTGATGCTGCGCTGTTCGGGCGCCTGCTTGCTGGCCAGCAAGAGGTCGCACATGCCGAGAATCCCCGTCATGGGGGTGCGCAGCTCGTGGCTCATATTCGTCAGGAACGCCGACTTGGCGGCGTTTGCGCGCTCGGCCGAGCGGCGTGCCAAGAGGGCTTCGCGCTCCAAGTTCCGCCGCCCTGTCAGAACGGCGGCAATGGGTAATGTCGTGAGCACGCCTGAGACCAGGAATATCTGCAAGAGTACGATGCGCTCCCCGGCGGTAATTGATGTGACAAGCCCGAGCGGGCCGTGGCCCATAAGCGTAAGCGGGATCGATGTCGCGGCGACGATGACCATGGCAATGGCCGCGCCCGCGAACCGCAAATGGAACGCCGCCAGGATCAGGAACGGAAACACCGCGAACATGATCGAATAGCGGTCTTGCGCGAAAGTGGCCACCGACACTGCGGCGACGAGACTGAGAAGTCCGAGGGCCCTCCAGCGGACCGGCTTGCTGACAATCCGGCTGATCTCGGCGGTCCGCAGCATCAACAGGAGCGGCGTGATCGTCAGCACACCGAGAGACGCCGAGGCAAACCACGAATAGAACACCGGCCAAGCGTCCATGCCGTTGAGCTGCGTCAAGACGAGCGTGGCCGCGCTGGAACCGATGGTGGGCCCGATGCCGGCGCATACAACAATAAAAATGGCGAAGGCTTTTGGCCGGGTCAGGTCGGGCGGCGACGGCACCAGGCGTGAGAACAAAAACGCCGAGGTCGCCACCTCGGCCATGTTGCAAACGCCGAGCAAGAAAGCGACCGGAAAAGGATCGGCCATCAGCCAATCGCTCGCCGTGACGCCGACCAGTCCCGCGAGCAACATCGGTCCCCACGACACATGCGGCGAGCGCAGGATGATGGCCAGGATGAAGGCATCCACCGGCCAGATGACGGCGACGGTATCGGTCTGGCGCGTAAAATAAATCGCCGCCGCCGCTGTGACAAAAGCCACAACGGCGCACACGATCATGGATGTCCAGGAAACGGCCGCACGTCGGCCAAGAGGATGAGTCATACGACGTCTAAAACCGCGCTGCTACAATCCTCACAGGAAGCCAAAGCTACCCTAGCCGGCGCGCGTATTCCTAGACCAATGACAAAGGCGCCGCAACCTTAGATTGATTAATCCGGACATTTAACCGTTTGGTTCTCCTCTTCGTGCACGAAGACCGACACGATCTTCCAGCCGGCAGGCGTGCGGCCAAACAGAATGGTCTCGCTGCCCACCAACTCATCGGCGGCGCCCGCCTTGGCGCGATAGAGATTGCCGCCCGAGAGCGCGCTGTTGCGGGTCAGGATGCAGACCGGGATGGGCTTAAAAGTGGATTTCACCCAGCCCTCTTCCGCGCGCCGCTTCATGACCGCGCCAAAGCCGGCGATCTGGCGCGCAGGGTCGTTGGCCGCCACGCCATTCGCGCCAATCCCGAAGGACGGCTGGGCAAAGACGTTGTCGATGACGGCTTTGGGATCACCCTGATGGAGCAACCGTGTGTAGGTCTCGACCGCGGCGGTGACGTCGGCCTTAATCTGAGCCTTTTCCGCCGTAGTCATCTTCGCCTGTTGGGCCACCGCCGGCGCCGCAAACAGCAGCACTAGGGCCGCCAGAGTCATTGTCTTGCGCATGAATCTCTCCCTCGGGTTGCGGAAGATAGTCTAAGGATTCAAAGCACTGGCGACAATCGCCGGAAGACATTCAACTGCCGATCAATTGAACGCCAGAGGCATGGCGGCTATGAGGAGTGAGGGCCGCGGGGGCGGCTGATTTCGGCCCGGAACCAATGCTCAACAAGACCAGCTATTATCTCGGCCCGTTCAAGATCCTGGTGGTCGAACCCAATCCATTGATGCGGCGTGTCACGCGCAACATCCTGCAGTTGCTCGGCGCGCGAAGGATCGTCGAGACCGACAACATCACCAAGGCCGCAGCCTACGTTACTCAGGGCGACATCGATGTCGTGCTGTCGGAATGGTACTTGGCGGGCTCCTGCGGCGTTGACTTCATCCGGTGGCTGCGGCGTGAGAACACGGACATCCGTTTTACGCCGTTCATCATGGTGACATCGCAGACGCACATGATGAACGTGACCACCGCGCGCAACGCCGGCATCACCGAATTCGTCGTCAAACCGTTCTCGGCCAGATCGCTGATCGCGCGCATCCGCGAGGTAGTGGAACGGCCGCGCCCCTTCGTGGCCATCGGTCAATACTTCGGGCCCGACCGGCGCCGGCGCGGCGAGGTCATGGCGGAAAATACCGATCGCCGGCACACCGGCACGCTCCTGATCGGCGGCACCGATCTGACGCAGGAACAAATCAACGCTGTGATTTCGGGCGGCCGCTAGCTTACGGGGGGCACGTCGCGTACTTGTCCGCGCCTTCGTGCACGAACAGCGAGACGATTTTCCAGCCGTCCTTGGCGCGCGCCAGCAGCATGGTTTCGCTGTTTATCGGATGCTCCGAGCCGTCGGCCTTCTTGCGATAGAGGTTCATGCCCGCGAGCGCGCTATTCGGCGTCATGATGCAGACGTTAATCGGGCGGAAGCTGGCGCTCACCCAGCCCTCGCCCTGTAGACGTTTGCCCGCCGCGCCGAACACTGTCTCCTGCGTCGCGCGGGTGTTGGAGGTGATGCTGCCTGCGCCGACCGAGAACGACGGCTCGTAGAAAGTCTCGGCAACAGCCTTGGCGTTGCCGGCGAAGATCTCGCGGATATAGGTGTTCACCGTCGCCGTGATTTCGGCTTTGATCTGGGCCTTGTCCGCGTCCGTCAGCTTCGCCTGCTGCGCCGACGCCGTCGCGGCGAACAGCAGCGCGGTTATCAGCAGAATGCGCATGATCAATTCTTCTCGAGCAGGCTGCGCAGCATCCATGCGGTCTTTTCGTGAAGCTGCAAACGCTGGGTGAGCAGGTCGGCTGTGGGCTCGTCGCTGGCTTTCTCGACCACCGGCAGGATGCTGCGCGCGGTCCTGGCGACCTGCTCGTGGCCCTTCACCAGGTTCTTGATCATCTGCTGCGCTGGAGGCACGCTCTCATCTTCTTTGATCGTCGCGAGCGCGGAGAAAGCTTTGTAGGTGCCTGGCGCGGGATAACCCAACGTGCGAATACGCTCGGCGACCAGGTCCACGGCATTCCACATCTCGGTGTACTGCGTCATGAACATCAGGTGCAGTGTTTGAAACATCGGGCCCGTGACGTTCCAATGATAGTTGTGGGTCTTAAGATAGAGCGTGTAAGTGTCCGCGAGCAGGCGCGACAAACCGTCGGCGATGGCCTTGCGGTCTTTCTTGTCGATGCCAATGTCGATGTCCATGACAGCTCTCCTTTGATGTGGATCCTTTACACCGGTGTCAGCAATCCGTGATCAAGGCGCACGGTGCGGTCCATGCGCCCGGCCAGCGCCGGATTGTGCGTGGCGATGATCGCGGCAAGGCCGTGTTCCTTGGCCAATTTGACGAGCTGGGCGAAGACTTCTTCGGCGGTGTCGGGATCGAGGTTGCCGGTGGGCTCGTCGGCCAGCAGCACGGCGGGGTTGTTGGCGAGCGCGCGGGCAATGGCGACGCGCTGCTGCTCGCCGCCCGAAAGTTTGCCGGGCCGGTGATCGACGCGCGCCGCAAGACCTAGGGCGCCGAGTAGCGTCTCGGCACGCGCACGCGCTTCCTTGCGGGCCTTACCGGCGATCATTTGCGGCACGATGACGTTCTCAGCGGCGGAGAAATCCGGCAGCAGGTGATGGAATTGATAGACGAAACCGAGCTTGCTGCGCCGCAGTTCCGTGCGCTTGTCGTCGTCGAATCTGCCGCAGTCCTGACCATGGAAACGCACTTCGCCGGCGTCGGGGCGTTCGAGCAATCCGGCAATATGTAGGAAGGTCGACTTGCCCGCGCCAGAAGGCCCAATCAACGCGACGATCTCGCCGGGTGCCACGCTGAGGTTCGCGCCGCGCAGCACGTGGAGGTTCGAACCACCCTGCTCGTAGGTGCGGTGTACGTCCTTCAATTCCAGGGCCGGCGCGTTACTCATAGCGCAGCGCTTCCACGGGATCGGTGCGCGCCGCGCGCCACGATGGGTACAGCGTCGCCGCCAGCGACAGCACCAGCGCCATGATCACGACGGCAAGGGTCTGGTCCCACTCCATCTTCGCCGGCATCTGCGTGAGATAATAGAACTCCGGATTGAACAGCTCCGTATTCAAGAGCCGCTCCACGAACCGGCGGATGCTTTCGATGTTGTCGCAGAACAGCACGCCCAAAAGAAACCCAGACGCCGTGCCGATGACGCCGACGCTGGCGCCGGCGATGAAGAAGATGCGCATGACCGTGCCGCGCGTCGCCCCCATGGTGCGCATGATGGCGATGTCGCGGCCCTTGTCCTTCACCAGCATGATCATGCCGGAGATGATGTTGAGCGCCGCCACCAGGATGATCAGGGACAGGATCAGGAACATGACATTGCGCTCGACTTGCAGGACGTTGAAGAACGGCGCGTTGGTCTGTTCCCAGGTGAGCACGCGGGTGCCTGGTCCGCCGACAGGGGCGACCTGCTGGGCGATGGCGCGCGCGTCATCGGCGTTCTGAATCCGGATCTCGAGACCGGTGACGCTGGCCGGATACTTGAAATAGGCCTGCGCCACGTCGAGCGGCATGAAGATCATGCCGGAGTCATACTCGCTCATCCCCATGTTGAAGATGGCGGCCACCTTGAAGGCGTGGGCCCGCGGCACCGAACCGAAGGCAGTGACGTTTCCCTTCGGAGATATCAGCATGATCTCCCCACCCGCACGCACGCGGTGGGTCTCGGCCATGCGCGCGCCGATAATGACGCCCTCGCCCGTGCCGAAGGTCTCAAGCGAGCCGTCGACGATCTTGTCTGCGACCCAGGTCATTTTCTTGATGTCGTCCAGGCGCACGCCGCGCGCCAGCGCGCCGGCGGCGCTGGCGTCGCTGGTCACAAGCACCTGGCCGTCGATAATCGGCGTGACGCTGACCACGCCCGGGATCGCCGCGACTGCTTTGGCCTTGGTATCGAAGTCGGTGATGGCCTGGGTGGTGCCGTAGACGTTGATGTGGCCGCTGATGCCGAGGATGCGCTCGGTGACGTCGGCGCGGAAGCCGTTCATCACCGCCATAACGATGATCAGGGTGGCGACACCAAGCGCGATGCCCACCAGCGAGATTCCGGCGATGACCGAAACGAAGCCTTCCTTGCGCCGGGCGCGCAAGTACCGCGCCGCCACCATCCGCTCGAAGGCTCCGAAGATCATGCCTACATCACCGTCAGTTTCGCGACCGCCGCGTCAAAGCTGAGCTCTTCCTTCTGGCCGGTGGCGCGGCGCTTGAGCTCGACCACGCCCTTGGCCACGCCCTTGGGTCCGACCACGATCTGCCAGGGCAGCCCGATCAGATCCATGTCGGCGAACTTCACGCCGGCGCGGTCGTCGCGGTCGTCGTAAAGCACGTCCTTGTGCATGAGGCACAGGGCATCGTGGATCTTCTTGCAGGCCGCATCGCAGTCGGGGTCACCGACCTTAAGGTTGATGAGGCCGATGTCGAAGGGCGCCACGGACTCCGGCCAGACGATGCCGTGCTCGTCGTGGCTGGCCTCGATGATCGCCGCCACCAGGCGGGAGACGCCAATGCCGTAGGAACCCATCATGACCGTGACGGGGCTGCCGTCCGGGCCAATGACGTTCGCCTTCATGGGCTCGGAGTACTTTTTGCCGAAATGGAAAATGTGCCCGACCTCGATGCCCCGGGCGCTGACCAGGTCGCCGCCCAGCGTGGTGGCCATGGCGGGATCGTGCTTGTCGTCGGTGGCGGCGTAGAGGCTGGTCCAGTCGTCGATGATCGGCTGCAAGTCGGCCTCATAATCAACATTCGAGGGGGCCGGCTTTTCCAGGAGCGCCTTGTGACAGAACACCGCGCTCTCGCCGGTGTCGGCTAGGACGATGAATTCGTGGCTGAGGTCGCCGCCGATGGGACCGCTGTCGGCCTTCATGGGAATGGCCTTCAATCCCAGTCGCGCGAAGGTGCGCAGGTACGCCACGAACATCTGGTTATAGGCATGCTTCGAGCGCTCGTAATTGATGTCGAAGGAGTAGGCGTCCTTCATCAAAAACTCGCGCCCGCGCATGAGGCCAAAGCGCGGCCGCACCTCGTCGCGGAACTTCCAATTGATTTGATACAGGTTCTTAGGAAGATCGCGGTAGCTTTTGATATTATTACGGAAAATATCGGTCACCACTTCTTCGTGGGTGGGCCCATAGAGCATGTCGCGCTCGTGCCGGTCCTTGATGCGCAGCATCTCGGGACCGTAGTCGTCATAGCGCCCGCTCTCCTTCCAGAGATCGCCCGACTGGATGGTCGGCATTATGATTTCCTGAGCCCCGGCGGCGTTCTGCTCCTCGCGCACGATCTGGATGATGTTCTGCAGCACCCGCGTGCCCAGCGGGAGCCAGTTGTAGATGCCGGCGGCATGCTGGCGGATCATGCCCGCGCGCAGCATCAGCCGGTGCGAGACGATTTGCGCCTCGGTCGGGGTTTCCTTGAGGGTCGGCAGGAAAAAGCGGGAAAGCCGCATGGGAGACCTTGGATTTGAAGTCGGGAAGCAACGCCGGGACCATAGGCTAAGGTCCCTGAAGAGGCAACAAAACGCCCCCTTAAGATGTAGAGAGGCAAAGAGCTAAGGCTTTGGCGCTTCGGGCTTATGTGCCGGCAAGAGAACGCCGGCGTCTTTGAGGCCCTGGCGGCAGGCCTCGGCCAGCAGCAGTTCTTCCTGGGGCGCGATGCGCTCACCGTTCCAGAAGACATCGTTGCCCTTCACCGAGAGAACGCCCACGTGCCCCTTGCCCTCGAAGGGCAGCACGGGCCGCGTCACTGCGTCGGGCAGCGGGGTGCCCGGCAGGCCGGGGATCGGGGCCGGCGTCTTCCCTGCCCCGCGCCGCGCCAGGCGGTCGGCGAGGTCGATGCCGATCTGGATGTTGATCTCCTCCGGCAGCGTGATGCCGCCGCTGGAATTGAGGTCGGCGGGGACGACGGGGTTGCCGCGCACATCGACGCCGGGTTTGTAAGTGACGTCGTCCTTCGGCTGATGCGCGACGAGGCGCTGGCAAGCGGTGCCGGAAACGCTGAGCGTGTCCGCCTCAGCACTTGAGGCAAAGGATGAAACTGCGATTCCTAAGACTCTGAGAAGACTCACGAAGCGCATATGCGTCCTCTAGTTTTTGGCAACTTCCTCGATCTCGACCAGCGTGCCGTGGAAGTCCTTGGGATGCAGGAAAAGGACCGGCGTGCCGTGGGCGCCAGTCTTGGGATCGCCGTCGCCGAGCACGCGCTTGCCGCTGGCCTTCAGCTTGTCGCGGGCGGCGAAGATCTCGTCGACTTCGAGGCTGATGTGGTGGATGCCGCCGGACGGATTGTTCTCCAGGAACTTTGCCACGGGCGAGTTGTCGCCGAGGGGCTGCAACAGCTCGATCTTGGTGTTCGGCAGCTCAATGAACACCACCGTGACGCCCTGATGCGGAATGGCGATTGGCTCGGAGACCTTTGCCCCCAAGGACTCACGATAGTTGGCCGCCGCGGCGGCGATGTCAGGGACAACGATAGCAACGTGGTTCAAGCGGCCGATCATGGAGGTCCTCGAAGGTGGAAAGCGGATGCTCTTGATATAGGGCAAAGCCGCGGGTTTGACCAGTTGAGGCCAAATTCCGTCTTTAATCGTAAGGTCTTACGATATGGACTTTGACCACGGGCTTGCGCCGGGGGGCGAAGGCTTTGCGGACCGCGCCGCGCACGGCCTCTTCGACCACCACATCGTCGCGCCGGGCCTTCTTGGGCAGGCGGTTGACGGCGTTGGTGAGTACCCAGTCCCAGCCCTCGTCGCGCTCGCCTTCCAAGGGATCGGAGATGCCGAGCACGGCGAGCTGGGGTTCGCCCGACACGTTGCCGTCCTCATCGAGGGCGACACTCGCGACGGCCGCGCCCTCATAGAACATGCGCTTCCGGTCGCGCAGCATCCCGCTGGCGAACGGAACGACTTCGCCGTCGTCCCAGGCCATGCGCCCGCTCCAGACGGCGCCGGCGATCTTGGCTTTGGTGCCGTCGAACCTCACGGCCTGGCCGTTCTCGATCATGATCGCCAGGGGCACCTGGCATTCCTTGGCGAGCTTGGTGTGTTCGCGCAGGTGCATGGCCTCGCCGTGCACGGGGATGGCGATGCGCGGGCGGATGGTCTGGTACATGCGGCGCAGGTCGTCGCGCGCCGGGTGACCGGAGACGTGGATCGGGAAGTGCTTGGCCGTGACCACCTCGACGCCGAGCTTGGCGAGGCTGTTCTGCACTTTTGCTATCGCTTTCTCGTTGCCGGGGATGGAGCGCGAGGAGAACACGACCACGTCGCCTTCCTCGAGCGCCACGTCCTGATGCTGGCCCGAGGCGATGCGCATGAGCGCCGCCCGCCCCTCGCCCTGACTGCCGGTGCAGATGTAGAGGACTTTGTCGCGCGGCAGGAACGCCGCTTCGCTGGCTTCGTAGAACGTCAGGTCGGCGGCGAGGTAGCCGGTGCGCCGGGCCGTCTCGACGATGCGCCAGAGGGACTGGCCTACCAGGGCCACATCGCGGCCGTTGGCCCTGGCCGCGCGGCAGATGGATTCGAGGCGCGCGACGTTGGAGGCAAAGGACCCCACGGCGATACGGCCGGTGTACTTCGCAAAGAGCGATGTCAGGCTGTCGCGCACGTCGGCCTCGGAGCCCGCCTCGCCTTCAGTAAAGACGTTGGTGGAATCCCCGATCAGGGCCAGCACGCCCTCCTCGCCCAAGGCATTGAGGGCCGCGAAGTCCGTGGCCTCACCGACCAATGGATTCGGGTCGAACTTCCAGTCGCCGGTGTGGAAGATGGTGCCATACTTCGTGCGGATGGCCAGCGCGTTGGGCTCGGGGATCGAGTGCGTGAGTTGGATGAAGTCGACTTTGAACGGCCCGACCTCGGCGCGCCCGCCCAGCGGCACCACGATCACCGGCACTTCGTCCTCCAGTCCGACTTCTTTCAGCTTGTGTTGGAGGAAGGCGGCACAGAAGGGCGTGGTGTAGACCGGACAGCGCAGCTGCGGCCATAGGTAAGCGACCGCGCCGACGTGGTCCTCATGGGCGTGGGTCACGATCAGCCCGGCCAGCTTCTCGCGCCGCTCGACGATGAAACCCGGGTCCGGCATCACCACGTCGAGGCCGGGAATGGTCTCGTCGCCAAAGGTAACGCCGAGATCCACCATCAGCCATTTGCCGTCGCAAGCAAAGAGATTGAGGTTCATGCCGATCTCGCCGGCCCCGCCCAGGGGTACGAACCACAGGCCCTGATCGAGGCCCCTGGGGAAATCGGTGCTAGTTTCGGAAGGCAAAGAACGGTTCATGCGTGATAATCGAAACTACGCCTGGCGGCGGTGGCCGTATACTGCCCAAATATACCGGACTTATCGATAGCCCTTAGCAAAGTCATGCTTTCTCGCTCCCTTACAACCTTGCTGTTCGCGACGATGTTCCCGCAGATCGCGGTGGCCATGATCAGCCTGGCGCCGCCGGTCGTGGCCGATCAGATCATCGCCGAGTTCGGGCTGTCTCCGGCCGCCATCGGCGCCTATACGGGCGTAATCTACACCTTCATCTTCGCGTCCAACCTGGCCAGTCCCCAGCTTGTCGGCGCCTTCGGCGCGCTGCGCCTTAGCTTTGGCTGCATTGTTGTCGGCGGCATCAGCCTCGCGGCATTCGCACATAGCCCCCTCATCGCCGCAGCTCTCGCAACGGTGGTGATCGGACTGAGCTATGGGCCGCTGACGCCCGCGACCTCCTACGCCCTCGTCAGCCGCTCGGGCTCCAGCGGCTTCAATCTCCTGGTGTCCATCCGCCAGACCAGCGTGCCCATGGGCGGGCTGCTGGCGGGACTCGTGATGCCCTATCTCACGCTGCTGTACGGCTGGCGTGCGGCGCTCACGATCGTCGGGATCGTCCTGGCTATTGCGGGAGTCCTATTCGCATTCGCCGTGAAGTCCGTGCGCGAGGATCGCCCGGCGGAGGGCTTCGAGCGCGGCCGCGGCGTACTCGAGCCTTTCCTTTTCATCCTGCACCGTCCGCGCCTGTTCAAGCTCGCCGCCGCGTCGCTGGTGTTCGGCGCGCAGCAACTCATTCTCGGCTCGTTCACCGTGATCTATCTCGTGAGCGACCTGAAAGTCGATCACGTGATGGCTGGAATTTTCCTGGGCGTCACGCAGGTCGCTGGCATCTTTGCCCGCATCTTCTGGGGCTATATCGCCGACCGCATGACCCACCCGCGCACCCTGCTCGCCGCCATATCCTTGGGGATGGCGGCGTCGTGCCTGTCCATGGCGGCGCTGTCGGAGTCCACCCTGCCGGTGGTGATGGGGCTGGCCATGATCCTGTTCGGCGGTACGGCCAGCGGGTGGAACGGCGTATTCCTGGCCGAAATGATGCGCGAGGTCGGCCCGCGCGACGCCGGCCTTGCCACCAGCGGCGGGCTGATCTTCGTCTACCTCGGGATTATCTTCACGCCGCCGCTGTTCGGCCTTGCAGTCACCTCCTACGGATTCCGCCCGAGCTACGTGGGTCTGGCCACCCTCGCCGCCATCGCTGCGGCTTTGTGTTTCGAGCGGCGCGCACCCGCGCCCGGCGGTTAGGGAGATTTTGCAGTATGGCGAAGCTCGTTTACGGCATGAACGTGTCCCTCGATGGCTACGTCGACCATCAGAGATTTGCGCCGCCGTGCGCCACGCTCTTTCGTCACTTCGTCGAACAAGTGCGCGATCAGGCCGGCAGCATTTACGGCCGGTGCATGTACGAGAGTATGCGCTATTGGGACGAAGATCGCCCTGAGTGGAGTGCGGACCACCGCGAGTACGCGGCGGTGTGGCGGCGCCAACCGAAGTGGGTCGTGTCGCGCACGCTGAAGTCGGTTGGGCCACACGCCACACTGATCGCCGATGACGCAGTGGCGGCGATACGCGAGCTAAAGGATCAGGTCACTGGCGAGGTTTACGTGGGCGGGCCCGTCCTGGCGGGCAGCCTCGCGGACTCCGGTCTTATTGATGCGTATCGGCTGTATTTCCATCCCTTCGTTTTGGGAAGCGGCAAGCCGTTTTTCACGGCCCCCCGGCCACCGCTCCGCCTTGCGGCCAGCGATCGCATCGGCGAGCAGACGGTCAGACTGACCTACGTTCCCGCCTGAGGATTTAGTTATTGCGCTTGTGGACCTGGAGCAGCCCGCGCAGGGTCAGGTCGGGGTCGATGTGTTCGATGACCTTGGTGGCCTCGGCGAACAGGGGCGCGAGGCCGCCGGTCGCCACCACGGTCTTGATTTCTTTTTGCTCGGCCTTGATGCGCGCCGTGAGGCCTTCGATGAGGCCGATGTAGCCCCAGAACACGCCGGAGGTCATGGCCGCCACTGTGGTGGTGCCGATTACCGGCGCGTTGCCCGGGTTGACCACAGGCAGGCGCGGCAGCTGAGCCGTAGCCATATGCAGCGCTTCCATGGATAGATTGATGCCGGGCGCGATGCAGCCGCCGCGGTAGGCGCCTGTCGCATCCACCACGTCAAAGGTCGTCGCAGTGCCGAAGTCGATGACAATCAGCGGCCCGCCGTAGGTCGCGTGGGCGGCGATGGCGTTGATGATGCGGTCGGAGCCTGGGCTGTCGACACGGATGGCGACGCCCAGTTCCAGATCGGCATCGCCGATAAAGCGCGGCTTACACTGAAAATAGTCCTCGCACAGCTTGCGCAGATCGAAGTTCTTGCCCGGCACCACCGAGGCGACGATGGCATGGGTGATGTGACTGGGGGCGATACCGTCGCGCTCCAGAAGCTGTGTCAGCCAAACACCGTATTCGTCGGCGGTGCGGTCGGTCTTGGTGGCCGCGCGCCATTGGCCGCGCAGCTCGTCGCCGGCGTAGACCGCGAAGACGACATTGGTGTTGCCGCAGTCAATCGCCAGCAGCATCCGCGTTTCCCCCAAACAACACATCGCCGGCCACGATACGCCGGCGTCCTTTGCGCGTCTCCAGAAGCAACGCGCCGTCTTCGTCGAGCCCCGCGAATTCACCGCTGACCGCGCCTTCCGGCAGCCCCACCGCGACTGATTGTCCGAGCTTCGGTCCGCAATCGGTCCACTGCGCCCGGATGGCGGCAAAGCCCTGCGCGCGCCAGACCGAGAGCCATTTGAACAGCGAACGGGAGAGCACCGTCAACACGTGGGCGGGCGTGGTGTCGACGCCATGCACCGACAGCGCCGTCGGCGGATAGGCCGCGGGGTCGAGCTGCACGGCGTTCAAGTTGATGCCGATGCCGAGCACGATCCAATTGCGCTTTTGATCGTCGGCGGCGAGTTCGGGCAGGATGCCCGCCACCTTCTCGCCTTCGATCAGCACGTCATTGGGCCACTTGCACGAAACCTGGGGCTCGCCGGCATTGTGGCGCGGCAGCTCGAACACGGTCTCGCGCACGGCGACCGCGGCGATGAACCCGACCTCCGGCGCGCGCGCCACCGGATCAGGCGCCTGGATCAGGATCGAGACGTAGACGTTGCCCTTGGGGCTTTGCCACACCCGGCCCTGCCGGCCACGGCCAGCGGTCTGCATGTCGGCCCAGACCATCAGGCCTTCGTGCACATCCCCTTCCTGCTCGACGATGCGCTTCAGCGCGGCGTTGGTGGAATCGAGGGATTCGAAATGCATCACGCGCCAGGCCGGCGGCAGATGCGGTTCGGGCGGCGCGTTGGACGCTGTGTACCAGGCTTGGGTCAAGCCGCCTCGCGGAAGGCTGTTAGCCGAGGAAGAGAGCCCTTGCAGCCGCCTGGGCGCCGTTCACGAGGGGCGCCGGGACGACAAAGAGGACAATCATCAGAACGCTCGACCCGGCCATGATGATCCCGGTGGTCAGGCTGGGGGCATCGAAAGCAGCGCCCGGCGCATCGAAATACATGATCTTGATGAGCCGCAGGTAGTAGTAGGCGCCTATGACGCTGGCCAGAAGGCCGACGATGGCCAGGCTATAGAAGCCCGCGTTCACGGCCGCGACGAAGATGTAGAACTTGCCCAGGAAGCCGGCCATGGGCGGGATGCCGGCCATGGAGAACATGAGGATCGCGAGCGCCATAGCCATGCCCGGGCGGGTCTTGGCCAGGCCCGAGAGGTCGCTGATGTCTTCGAGGTACTTGCCCTTGACGCGCATGGACAGGATCACCGCGAAGGTGCCGACGTTCATGACGAGATAGATGAGCAGGTAGAACAGCAGGCCGCGCGCGCCCTCCTCGTTGCCGACGACAAGGCCGATGAGGGCATAACCGACGTGACCGATGGAGCTGTAGGCCATCAGGCGTTTGACATTCTTCTGCGCGATGGCCGCGACCGAGCCCCAGATCATGGACAGGATCGAGATCAGGATGATGACCTGCTGCCACTGTTCGATCAGCGGCTCGAAGGGCCCGGCCAGCACGCGCATGAACAGGCAAAGGCCGGCGATCTTGGGCGCGATCGAGAAGAAGGCGGTGATGGGCGTCGGCGCGCCTTCGTAGACGTCGGGCGTCCACATGTGGAACGGCACAGCCGAGACCTTGAAGGCCAAGCCCGAGATGACAAACACGATACCGACGATAATGCCGGTGGTGTTGGGGCCGTTCTCGATGGCGGTCGCGATGCTCTCGAAGGTCGTCGTGCCGGCGTAGCCGTAGACCAGCGACGAGCCGTAGAGCAAGAGGCCCGAGGCCAGCGCGCCCAGCACGAAATACTTCACGCCGGCTTCCGTCGCGCGGATGTTGTCGCGGTGGAAGGCTGCGAGCACATAGAGCGAGAGGCTCTGCAGCTCAAGGCCGACATACAACGAAATGAGGTCGTTAGCCGAGATCATCAGCATCATGCCGATGACGGCGAACAGCACGATGATCGGCAGCTCGAAGCGGGCCACCTTTTCGCCCACGGCCCAATCGCTGATGAGCAGCAGCGTGAGGCCGGCGCCCACCAGCATCATGACCTTGGCGAAGATCGTGAAGGCGTTGGTGACGAACAGGTTGTGGAACGTGCGCGCCTCGTCGATCCCGGTGACGGCCAGGAACGCGGCCCCCGCCATCACGGCGACCGTGAGCCATGTGAGCAGCACGGTCGAATCCTTGCTGCGGAAGACGCCGAGCATGAGCAGCACGAGCGCAGAGATGCTCATGAAGATCTCAGGGTAGGCCGGCGCGAGTGTGTCCAAACCGCTCATGTGTCGTTCCTATCGCAGCCAGGCAATGAAGCTACTGCCCAGCGGCTCGAGATCGGCCGCACGCGTGGCGAGCGCACCGTGGTACTGCTTCAAAAGGTTGGCGACGGACTCGCCCATAATGTCGAGGAAGGACATCGGGTAGACGCCCATCCACATCACCACCGCGACGATGGGTGCCAGGATCGCGATTTCGCGCGGCTCGAGGTCGAGCATTTCCTTCACGTCCGCCTTGGTGAGTTCGCCGAACACGACGCGGCGATAAAGGTAGAGCATGTAGGCCGCGCCCAGGATCACGCCGGTGGCAGCGAGCAGCGCGACCCAGGTGTTCACCTGGAAAGTGCCGGTGAGGATCAGGAACTCGCCGACGAAGCCGGCGGTGCCAGGCAGGCCCACCGAGGCCAACATAAAGACCATAAAGACGAAGGCGTACTTCGGCATGTTGTTGGCCAGGCCGCCGTAACGATCGATCTCGCGGGTGTGCAGGCGGTCGTAGATCACGCCGACGCAAAGGAAGAGCGCGCCCGAGACCACGCCGTGGGAAAGCATCTGGAAGATCGCACCTTCCACGGCCTGTTGCGTGGCGGCGAAGACGCCGATGGTCACGAAGCCCATGTGGGCCACGGACGAATAGGCAATCATCTTCTTCATGTCGCTCTGCACGAGGGCCACGAGCGATGTGTAGATCACCGCGATGATCGACAGCGTGAACACCAGCGGCGCGAAGTAAGCGCTCGCTTCAGGCAGCATCGGCAGCGAGAAGCGCAGGAAACCGTAACCGCCCATTTTCAGGAGCACGCCAGCTAGGATGACCGAGCCCGCCGTGGGCGCATCGACGTGCGCGTCGGGCAGCCAGGTATGCACCGGCCACATCGGCACTTTCACCGCAAACGACGCGAACATGCCGAGCCACAGCCAGGTCTGCATCTCGCGGCTGAACTTGAAGTTCATAAGCTCAGGGATGTCGGTGGTGCCAACCTGGAAGTACATGGCCAAGAGCGCCACCAGCAGCAGCACTGATCCGGTCAGCGTATAGAGGAAGAACTTAAAGGCGGAATAGACGCGCCGCCCTCCGCCCCAGACGCCGATGATCAGGAACATCGGGATCAGCACGCCCTCGAAGAAGACGTAGAACAAAACGAAATCCATGGCGCAGAACATGCCGACCATCATGGTCTCGAGGACCAGGAAGGCGATCATGAACTCGCGCACCTGCTTCTCGATGGCTTCCCACGAGGCAAGGATGCAAAGCGGCGTCAGGAAGGTCGACAGGATGACGAACAGCATCGAAATGCCGTCGACGCCCATGTGGTACGAGATGCGGTACTGCGGCAGCCAATCGAAGCGCTCTTCGAACTGAAAGGCCGCCGTCGCGGGCTCGAAGCGGACCCAGATCAACAGCGACAGCGCGAAAGTGAACAACGTCGTCCACAGGGCGACGTAGCGCGCCTGGCGCGCGACGGTCGCGTCGTCGCCGCGGATCATCAGGATGAACAGCGCGCCGACCAGCGGCAGGAACGTGACCGCCGAGAGGATCGGAAGCTGGGTCACGAAGTTGGCGAGTGCTGTCATGGCTTAGTCCATCCCCAGCACGAACCAGCTCACGATCGCGGCGATGCCGATGATCATGGCGAAGGCGTAGTGATACAGGTAACCCGACTGCACGATGCCGAGGCGTCGGGCGGCTACCACGGTCGCGGCCGACAGGCCATCGGGGCCGAAGCGGTCGATGATGCCGGTGTCGCCGCGCTTCCAGAACAGGCGGCCGAGGCGGAAGGCGTTCTTCACGAACAGCCAGTCATAGAGCTCGTCGAAGTACCACTTGTTGAGCAGGAACTGGTAGACGCCCGGGAACGCGGCGGCCAGCTTTCCCGGCCAGTCGGGCCGGCGGATGTACATCTGGTACGCCATGCCCAAGCCCGCCAGGCTGACGAACAGCGGCAGATACTTGATGAAGAACGACGGGTGGTGCTCGTGCACCTTTCCGATGCTGTCGTGGGCCGGAAGGATGGCGATGGCGTCCTTCCAGAATTCCTCGCGGTGTTCGCCGACGAAGAAGCTGTAGCCGATCATGCCGGCGAAAACGGCGCCGACGGACAGAGCCATGAGCGGCACGGTCATCACCGGCGGGCTCTCGTGGATGTGTTCCATGGTGTGGTGGTCGGCGCGCGGCGTGCCGAAGAAGGTGAGGAAGATCAGGCGCCACGAGTAGAACGACGTCAGGCCGGCGACGACGATGCCGATGAAGAAGGCGTAGTTGCCCGGGCCCGTGCCGGCGGCATGGGCGGCTTCGATCACCATGTCCTTCGAGAAGTAGCCCGACAGCGGCGGCAGGCCGGTGATGGCGATGGTGCCGATCATCATGACGGTAAAAGTGATCGGGATGAGCCGCCAGATGCCGCCCATCTTGCGGATGTCCTGCTCATCGCTCATGGCGTGGATCACCGATCCGGCCGAGAGGAACAACAGCGCCTTGAACCAGGCGTGGGTGACGAGGTGGAACACGCCCGCCTGATAGGCCGAAACGCCGCAGGCGAAGAACATGTAGCCGAGCTGCGAGCAGGTCGAGAAGGCGATGATGCGCTTGATGTCGTTCTGCACGCAGCCGACGGTCGCGGCGAAGAAAGCCGTGGTCGCCCCGAGGATAGTGACGAAGGCCAGCGCCGTGGGCGCGTATTCGAACAGGGGCGACATGCGCGCCACCAGGAACACACCCGCGGTCACCATGGTGGCGGCGTGAATGAGCGCCGAGACCGGTGTCGGGCCTTCCATGGCGTCCGGCAGCCATGTGTGCAGGAACAGCTGGGCCGACTTGCCCATGGCGCCGATGAACAGGAGGAAGCAGGTGATCGTCAGCGCGTGGGCATGAATGCCGAAGAAGGTCACTTCCGCATTGGCCTTGCCTTCCACCGCGCCGAAAATCACGTCGAAGGATACGGCGTCAAAGAGGAAGAATACCGCGAAGATGCCGAGCAGGAATCCGAAGTCGCCGACACGGTTGACGATGAAGGCCTTGATGGCGGCGGCGTTGGCGGAAGGCTTGTGGTACCAGAAGCCGATGAGCAGATAAGAGACGAGGCCCACGCCTTCCCAGCCGAAGAACAGCTGTACGAGGTTGTCCGCCGTCACCAGCATCAGCATGGCGAAGGTGAACAGCGACAGGTAAGCCATGAAGCGCGGCTGGCTCTTGTCGTGGTGCATGTAGCCGACGGCGTAGACGTGAATGAGCGTCGAGACCACGGTGACGGTCATCACCATCACAGCCGACAGCGTGTCGTACCGCAACGCCCACTGCGCCTCGAAGGTGCCCGAGGAGATGAAGGTGGTGATGTTGATGACCTGCTGGTTGCCGGCGATCACCACATCGTAGAAACCGAAGATTGCGGCGAGCGCGGCAAGGCCGACGCCGAGGCACGTGACGATATGCGCCCCGCGGTCGCCGATGAAGCGGCCGAAGAAACCGGCGATGAAGGCGCCCAACAGGGGCAGGAATACGGCGGCGACGAGCACGGGCAGCCTACCCTTTCATCTGATTGATGTCCTCGACCTCGATCGAGCGCCGGTTGCGGTAGAACACGACGACGATAGCGAGCCCGATGGCCGCCTCCGCCGCCGCGACCGTCAGCACCAGCATCGTGAACACTTGGCCCACGAGGTCGCCGAGGAAGGACGAAAACGCTACAAGATTGATGTTCACCGCGAGCAGCATGAGCTCGATGGACATCATGATGACGATCAGGTTCTTCCGGTTGAGGAAGATGCCGAAAATGCCCAGCGTGAACAGGATCGCGCTGACCGTCAGATAGTGGCTGAGACCGACCGCAAGGGCCGGAGCTTCTGCTTCGCTCATGACAGCCCCTTGCCCGGCTCGACCTGGACCACGACCACGGTGTCCTTGGAGCTGCGGTTGACCTGGTCGGAGATCTTCTGCTTACGCACACCCGGACGGCGGCGCATGGTGAGCACGATAGCGCCGATCATGGCGACCAGCAGCACAAGGCCCGAGGCCTGAAAGAGATAGGCGTAATCGGTGTACAGCACGCGGCCCAAGGCTTCGGTGTTGCTTACTTCGGACGTGGTGCGCACAACACGCAGAACGTTGGCCCGGTCGGCGAAGGTCCAGCCGCCGGCGACGATGGCGAGTTCCGCGAGCAGGATCACGGCAATGGTCGCGCCGACCGGCAGGTACTTCAGGAACCCTTCGCGGATCACGACCACGTTTATGTCGAGCATCATCACGACGAACAGGAACAAGACCGCGACGGCGCCGACGTAGACGACCACCAGGATCATGGCGACGAACTCGGCGCCCAGCAGCACGAACAGCGCGGCGGCGTTGAAGAAGGTGAAGATCAGCCACAACACCGAATGCACCGGGTTGCGCTGAAAGATCACGTTCAGCGCGCCGATCACAGCCATGAACGAGAACAGGTAAAACGCCAGCGATGCAACGATCATGCGCGCGCGCTCCCCACTCTCACTTTTTTATCCAACCCCGTCATCCCACTCGTCTTTCGTTGCCTTAGCGATAAGGCGCGTTCAGTTCCAGGCGTTTGGCCAGTTCTTTTTCCCAGCGGTCGCCGTTGGCCAGCAGTTTTGACTTGTTATAGAGCAGCTCGTCGTGCGTCTCGGTGGCGAACTCGAAGTTCGGGCCTTCGACGATTGCGTCCACCGGGCAAGCTTCCTCGCAGAAGCCGCAGTAGATGCACTTTGTCATGTCGATGTCGTAGCGCGTGGTGCGGCGCGAACCGTCGTCGCGCGGCTCGGCTTCGATGGTGATGGCCTGGGCCGGGCAAATGGCTTCGCACAGCTTGCAGGCGATGCAGCGTTCTTCGCCGTTGGGATAACGGCGCAGCGCATGCTCGCCGCGGAAGCGGGGCGACAGCGGGCCCTTCTCGTTCGGGTAGTTGATGGTGACCTTGGGCTTGAACATGTACTTCAGCGTCAGCCACATGCCCGAGACGATCTCGGCCATCAATACGGAGCGGGCGGCGTTGTTGAGGAATGCCATGTGAGTTTCCTTAACCCCCGACCTTGCCGGTGTAGACCAGGAAGCCGGCCGTGAGGATCAGCCAGGCGAGCGACAGCGGCAGGAACACCTTCCAGCCGAGGCGCATCAGTTGGTCATAGCGGTAGCGCGGCAGCGTCGCGCGCACCCAGATGAACACGAACAGGCAGAATGCAACCTTGAGGGCGAACCAGATGATTCCGGGTACCCAGCCGAGCACATAGTCGAGGAAGCCGATGCCGGGGAACATGTCCTGGGGCCCGAGCCAGCCGCCGAGGAACAAGGTCGTCACCATGCCGCACATCACGATCATGTTGATGTATTCGCCGAGGAAGAACAGCGCGAAGGACATCGACGAGTATTCGGTCATGAAACCAGCCACCAGTTCGGATTCCGCTTCGGGCAAGTCGAACGGATGGCGGTTGGTCTCGGCGAGTACCGAGATGAAGAACAGGATGAACATCGGGAAGTGCGGGATGAAGTACCACAGCCCCTTCTGCGCCTCGACGATCTCCGTGAGGTTCAGGGAGCCCGCCGTCAGCAGCACCGAGATCATGACGAAGCCGATGGAGACTTCGTAGGACACCATCTGCGCCGCCGAGCGCATGGCGCCGAGGAACGCGTAGCGGCTATTGGACGCCCAGCCGGCCATGACGATGCCGTAGACGCCGAGCGAGGAGATCGCGAAGAGATAAAGGATGCCGACGTTGAGGTTCGAGATGTACCAGCCGGCGTTCACCGGGATCACCGCCCAGGCCAGCAGCGACAGCGCGAAGGTCACCATCGGGGCAAGGAAGAATACCACCGGCGAGGAGCCCGTTGGGATCACGGTTTCCTTGAACAGCAGCTTCACGGCGTCGGCGAAGGGTTGCAACAGGCCGAAGGGGCCGACGACGTTGGGGCCCTTGCGCAGCTGCATGGCGCCAATGACGCGGCGCTCCGCCAACGTCAGAAACGCCATCGTCAACGCAACCGGGATCACGAACAGCAGAATCTTCAAGACGATGAAGATCAGCGTGCCGGCGTAAACGCCGAGGTGCTCGTTAAAAAACTCAGCCATGGGTCCCCGTCTTCTGTTGGCCCGCGAGGACGAATTCTTCCGTGCACTGCGCCATGGTGCGCGAGGCGCGGCTGATGGGATCGGTCATGTAGTAATTCTTCACCGGGTAATCGAAGCCCGTGGGCGAGATGCTGCCCGCGATGCCGAAGGCCTTCCATGCGGCCGGCTGGATCTTGTCGACGGCGGCAAAGCCCGGATTGACGAAGGCCATGCGCGCGCGCACTTGCGCGAGGTTGTCGTAAGGCAGCGTCTTGCCGAGCTTCTCGGACAGCGCGCGGATGATGGTCCAGTCTTCGCGCGCATCGCCCGGCGGGAACACGGCGCGCAAACCGCGCTGCACCCGGCCCTCGGTGTTGACGTAGGTGCCGTCCTTCTCGGTATAGGCCGCCCCCGGCAGGATGACGTCGGCGCGGTGCGCGCCCCGGTCGCCGTGGTGGCCCTGATAAATCACGAAGGCCTTGCCGAGCTTGGCGGTATCGATCTCGTCTGCGCCAAGGAGATAGACGACGTCGATCTCGCCCTTGCTCGCACCATCGAGGATACCGCGCGTATCCTTGCCGCCCGCATTCGGCACAAAGCCGACGTCGAGACCGCCGACACGCGCCGCAGCCGTGTGCAGCACGTTGAAGCCGTTCCAACCGTCTTTGATGAGGCCGCAGTTGTCAGCGACGGCTTTCGCCGTTGCGAGGATTGCAGCTCCGTCGGCGCGCGTCAGGGCGGCCATGCCGACGATGATCATCGGCTTCTTGGCGTTCTTCAACGCATTCGCCACCGGGTGGCTACCGCCCGCGATCTGCGAGAGCACGTCGGGGTTCGCGCCGAGGCTTTCGTACTTATACGTAAGGTCACCCACGTCGCCGATCACGCAGATCGGGAAGTTGCCTTTGAGGTAGCGCTTGCGGATGCGCGCGTTCAGCACCGGCGCTTCCTTGCGCGGGTTCGCGCCAACGATCAGCAACGCATCGGCCTGTTCGATGCCGGCAATGGTCGAGTTGAAAATGTAAGAGGCGCGCACATTCGCATCGAGGGCCGCGCCGTCCTGGCGGCAGTCGATATTGTTGGAGCCCAGCGCCGTGGCGAGGTCCTTCAGCGCCAGTATGGCTTCGGCATCCACGGTATCACCAGCGATGGCGGCGAACTTCGCGCCGCTCATGCCGCGCACCTTGCCGACGATGACGGCGAAGGCTTCATCCCAGCTCGCGGACTGCAATTTTCCGCCCTTGCGGATGTAAGGCTGATCGAGGCGCTGATAGCGCAGGCCATCGCAAGCGTGACGGCTCTTGTCGGCCAACCACTCCTCGTTGACGTCTTCATGCACACGCGGCAGCACACGCAAGACCACGCGGCCACGCGCGTCGACGCGGATGTTGGTGCCGACGGCGTCCATGACGTCGATGGATTCGGTTTTACGCAGCTCCCACGGGCGCGCATTGAAGGCATAAGGCTTGCTGGTCAGCGCGCCGACCGGGCAGAGGTCGACGACGTTGCCCGACAGTTCGGACGACAGCGCGCCTTCGAGATAAGTGGTGATCTCCATGTCCTCGCCGCGCCCGGTCGCGCCCAGCTGCGGCACGCCGGCCACTTCGGTCGCAAAACGCACACAGCGGGTGCAGTGGATGCAGCGGGTCATCACGGTCTCGACGACCGGACCCATGTACTTGTCCTTCACCGCGCGCTTGTTCTCGTGATAGCGGCCGCGGTCGGCGCCGAAGGCCATCGCCTGGTCTTGCAGGTCGCACTCGCCGCCCTGGTCGCAGATCGGGCAGTCGAGCGGATGGTTGATCAGCAGGAATTCCATGACGCCACCGCGCGCTTTGTTGGCGCGGTCGGACTTGGTGTGCACCACCATGCCCTCGCCCACCGGCATCGCGCAGGACGCGACGGGTTTCGGCGACTTCTCGACATCGACCAGGCACATGCGGCAGTTGCCGGCGATGGAGAGACGGTCGTGATAGCAAAAGCGCGGAATTTCCACGCCCACCGATTCTGCGGCCTGCAGAATGGTGGTGTTCGGCGGAACTTCGACTGCGATACCGTCGATGGTCAGCTTAGGCATAGTGTTTCCCCTGGCCCCCGCCCTGCTTTACGCCGCAATACCGCTGCGGACCTTGGCGTCGCGATAATCGCGGATGCGGCGCTCTAGTTCCGGACGGAAGTGACGGATAAGACCCTGTACCGGCCACGCCGCAGCGTCGCCCAGCGCACAGATGGTGTGGCCTTCGATCTGATAAGTGACCTGTTCGAGCGTATCGATCTCGGCGAGGGTCGCCTCGCCTTTGACCATGCGCTTCATGACGCGCGCGAGCCAGCCGGTGCCTTCACGGCACGGCGTGCACTGACCGCAGCTTTCGTGTTTGTAGAAGGACGACAGGCGCGAGATCGCCGCCACGACGTCCACCGACTTGTCCATGACCATCACGGCCGCGGTGCCGAGGCCCGACTTCACATCGCGCAGCGCATCGAAATCCATCAGCACGGCGTCACAGATCGACTTCGGAAGAACCGGAACCGAAGCGCCGCCCGGGATGATGGCCTGCAGATTGTCCCAGCCGCCGCGCACGCCGCCGCAATGCTTCTCGATGAGTTCCTTCAGCGGGATGCTCATGGACTCTTCGACGTTGCAGGGTTTGTTGACGTTGCCGGAGATGCAATAGACCTTCGTGCCCGTGTTGTTCGGACGGCCGAAGCCCGCGAACCACGAGGCGCCACGACGCAGAATGGTCGGCGCCACGGCGATGCTCTCGACGTTGTTCACGGTCGTGGGGCAGCCATAGAGGCCCACACCCGCCGGGAACGGCGGCTTCAGGCGTGGCTGGCCCTTCTTGCCCTCGAGGCTTTCGATCAGCGCGGTCTCTTCGCCGCAGATGTAAGCGCCGGCGCCGCGATGCAGGTAGAGATCGAACTTCCAGCCCGAACCGCAGGCGTTGTCGCCGATCAGACCGGCCGCGTAGGCCTCGTCGATGGCGACCTGCAGGTTGGAGGCTTCATTGTAGAACTCGCCGCGGATGTAGATGTAGCAAGCATGGGCGCGCATCGCGAAGCTCGCGATCAGGCAGCCTTCGACCAGCTTGTGCGGATCGAAGCGCAGCATGTCGCGGTCTTTGCAGGTGCCGGGCTCGCCTTCGTCGGCATTGACCACGAGATAGTGCGGACGGTCGCTCTCGGTCTTGGGCATGAACGACCACTTGAGACCGGTCGGGAAGCCCGCGCCGCCACGGCCACGCAGACCCGAACGCTTCATCTCGTCGATGATCCAGTCCGGACCCATGTCGAGGATTTCTTTGGTGCCGTCCCAATCGCCGCGCGCGCGCGCGCCGGCCAGACGCCAGTCGTGGCGGCCGTAGAGATTGGTGAAGATGCGGTCCTTATCGGCGAGCATGGATCCCTAACCCCTTAAGCTTTCGGCGCTGCGGCTTTGGCCGCGGCTTCGGCTTTGGCTTTCTCGAACGCGGCTTTGGCCGCGGAAAAATCTTGCTTCGCCGGCGGCGTCGGCTTCTCGGACAGCGTGATGGCTTCGCCCGCGGGCGCCGAGCCGTCGCGGCCCGTGACCGAGCCGGCTTTCGGCGTCTCGCCGCGCTTGAAGGCATCGAGCAGCTTGCCCGTGCTGGCGTAGTCGACGTCTTCGTAATAGTCGTCGCCGATCTGGATGACCGGCGCATTGACGCAGGCACCCGAGCACTCGAGTTCGGCCAGCGAGAACTTGCCGTCGGGCGAACGCTCGCCCATGCCGATGCCGAGCTTTTCCTTGCAGGCCTTCACGACCTCGTTCGAGCCGCGCAGCCAGCACGACAGGCTCGTGCAGATCTGCACGTGCGTCTTGCCGACCGGCGAGAGATTGAACATCGTGTAGAAGGTCGCGACTTCCAGCACGCGGATCGGCGCCATGCTGAGGATCTTGGCGATTTCTTCGATGGCGGGCTTGGTCACCCAGCCTTCCTGGCGCTGCGCGAGATCGAGCAGCGGGATCACCGCGCTGGCCTGACGGCCCGCGGGATACTTGGCGATGATCTTGTTCGCCCGCTCCATCATCTCGGAGCTGAAGGCAAAGCTCGCCGGCTGTTCCTTGGCGAGGGAACGTGTGCTCATCGGTCGACCTCGCCGAACACGATATCGATTGAACCCAGCACCGCCGGCACATCGGCCAGCATGTGACCGCGCAGCATGGCATCCATGCCCGCGAGGTGAATGAAGCCCGGAGCCTTGATGCGGCAGCGGTACGGCTTGTTGGTGCCGTCGGACACCAGGTACACGGCGAACTCGCCCTTGGGCGCTTCGGTGGCGACGTAGGTTTCGCCGGCCGGCACCTTGAAGCCTTCGGTGTAGAGCTTGAAGTGATGGATCAGCGCTTCCATCGATGTTTTCATCTCGGCGCGCGGCGGCGCCATGATCTTGCGGTCGTTCACGCGCACAGGGCCTGAGGGCATCTTCTCGAGGCATTGCTTGATGATCTTGACCGACTCACGCATCTCGACGACGCGCACGAGATAACGGTCGTAGCAGTCGCCGTGCTTGCCGACCGGAATATCGAAATTCATCAGCTCATAGCCGTCGTAGGGCTGCGACTTGCGCAGATCCCACGGCACGCCCGAAGCGCGCAGGTTCGCGCCCGTGAAGCCCCAAGCGATCGCCTGTTCCTTGCTGACGACGCCGATGTCGACCGTACGCTGCTTGAAGATGCGGTTTTCGGTGAGCAGGCCCTCAAGGTCGTCGATCATCGCCGGGTATTTGCTGGCCCAGTCCGCGATACGCTCGGCAAGGCCCGCCGGCATGTCCTGGGCGACGCCGCCCGGGCGTACATAGTTGGCGTGCATGCGCGCGCCGCACACTTCGTCATAGAAGCCCATGAGCTTCTCGCGTTCCTCGAAGGTCCACAGGAACGGTGTCATGGCGCCGACGTCCATGGCGTAGGACGCGATGTTCATGATGTGGTTGAGGATGCGGGTCAGTTCCGCGAACAGCACGCGAATGTATTGCGCGCGGGGCGGCGCGGCGATGCCCAGCAGTTTTTCAACCGCGAGCGAGAACGCCTGCTCCTGGTTCATGGGCGAGACGTAGTCGAGGCGGTCGAAGTACGGCACCGCCTGCAGATAGGTCTTGTACTCGATCAGCTTCTCGGTGCCGCGGTGCAGGAGGCCGATGTGCGGGTCGACGCGGTCGATGACTTCGCCGTCCATTTCGAGGACCAAGCGAAGCACACCGTGGGCCGCCGGATGCTGCGGGCCGAAATTGAGCGTGTAGTTCTCGATCTCGGTGTCGGGAATGGCGGTATCGGGAGCCATGATCACGCGCCTCCCTGCTTGGGCGGGGTGGCCTGGGTGGCCTTCTCATCGCCGGGCAGCAGCTTCTGGATGCCTTCCCACGGCGAGAGGAAATCGAACGAGCGGAAATCCTGCGCGAGCTTCACGGGCTCGTAAATCACGCGCTTCTGATCTTCGTCGTAGCGCATCTCGACATAGCCGGTGAGCGGGAAATCTTTGCGCAGCGGATGACCGTCGAAGCCATAGTCGGTGAGGATGCGGCGCAGGTCCGGATGGTCGGAGAAATAAACGCCGTACATGTCCCAGACTTCGCGCTCGAGCCAGTCGGCGCAGGGGAAAATGGACACAACGCTCGGCACCGGCGTGTCGTCGCTGGCGGCGACTTTGACCCGGATGCGAGTGTTTTTGTTCATGCTGAGCAGGTGATAGACCACCTCGAAGCGCTCGGCGCGCTCGGGGTAGTCGACGCCGCAGATGTCGATGAGTTGGCTGAACTGACACTTGGCATCGTCGCGCAGGAAGGTCAGCACGCGCACGATGGCGGCGCGGCCCACGCGGATGGTGAGTTCGCCGCGCACGATCTCGACGGCGGTGACCTCGCCGGCCAGCGTCTGCTGCACATGGGCGGCAGCTTCGCGGAGGGCATCACTCGGAATGGTGGACTGGTTCATAGCGTGGGTCAGTTAGCGGTCAATGGTGCCGACGCGGCGGATTTTTTTGTGCAGCTGCAGGATGCCGTAAAGCAGCGCTTCAGCCGTCGGCGGGCAGCCCGGAACGTATATGTCCACCGGCACGATGCGGTCGCAGCCGCGGACCACCGAGTACGAGTAGTGGTAGTACCCGCCACCGTTGGCGCATGAACCCATCGAAATGACGTAACGCGGCTCGGGCATCTGGTCGAAGACCTTGCGCAGCGCCGGGGCCATCTTGTTGGTCAGCGTGCCGGCGACGATCATCAGGTCCGACTGGCGCGGGCTGGGACGGAACACCATGCCGAAGCGATCGAAATCGTAGCGCGCCATAGCCACGTGCATCATCTCGACGGCGCAGCAGGCGAGGCCAAAGGTCATGGGCCACATGGAGCCGGAGCGGCCCCAATTGGTCAGCGCATCAAGCGAGGTGAGCAGAAAGCCCTTGTCTTGCAGCTCGTCGTGCACGCGCGCCATCAGCTCGCCGTCGGCCGGCGTGGGCGGGCGGATGGCGTCGGTGATGGGCTGAGCCGGAACGGTTATTCCCATTCCAATGCGCCTTTCTTCCATTCGTAGATGAAGCCGATGGTGAGCACACCGAGGAAGATCATCATCGACCAAAAGCCGAACATGCCGATCTCGCCGAGGCTCACGGCCCAGGGGAACAGGAAGGCCACTTCGAGGTCGAAGATGATGAACAGGATGGCGACCAGGTAGAAGCGCACGTCGAACTTGGAGCGCGCGTCGTCGAAGGCTTCAAAGCCGCACTCGTAGGCCGAACTCTTCTCCGGATTGGGCCGCGAAGGACCGGCGATCAACGAAGCGACGACAAAGACCCCTGCCAGGCCAAATGCGATGCCGAGGAAGATCAGGATCGGCAGATACTCGACGAGCAGGTTTTGCATCGGCGTTGCGCCTTGACCCACACACCGCCCAAGGGGGACTCACCCACCACCCCAAAGCCGGCATTTCTTGTTATGTTACAATGCTTTACGGCGTAGCGCCGGGAGCGCCGGAAAATGCGCCGTCGTCCCCTGCCCCTGCCCTCGAAATCCAGGGTGATCTAAACGGCGGGAGGTAGGAGAGTCAAGCCGCCTAAGCGGCTCAAAAACATTGACTCTGCGGGATTTTTTGCCTCCCACGACCGCCCTGACGCGGGCCTGAAAAATCCCCGGGCCTACGCCGGACCCGGGGATCTTCAATCAATAGCGGTGGTCTGTAACGCCGTTACATCCACATCGACGCGGTGCCGTAGAAGCGATCGACGCCGCGGCCGTAATCGGCCGTCCACGTGAAGTCCGTGTCGCGGTCATAGGACGGTGCGTTCTTCAGCTTTTCCTTGTCGAGGTTGACGACATAACCGCCCTGGCGCGTGTCGTACTTCAACTGCGACCAAGGCAGCGGATAGTGCTTGTGGTTCATGCCGAGAAAGCCGCCGAAGGACAGGACGGCGTAGGCCACATGGCCTGAGATTTTGTCGAGCATCAACTCCTCGATCTCGCCCAGCTTGTCGCCTTCGAGGTTATACACATCGGTGCCATTTACCTTGTCCGCCCCGATGAGGGAGCCGTCGGTGAGTTTGGTTTCGTCTGTCATGACTGTTTCTCCAGTACATTGTGTTTTTGCGAATATCGACCCGTCTACTGAACGGGACGCGTGCCAACACACAACGGCATCGCCGGGGCGATGTTTCGCAAAAGCCTGATTCTTATGGAGAACTTCACACCCTTGTCATGCAGTGCCTGCAGGGGTTGCACCCCGCCCTCACTTCACAAGGAAGGCGCCGCCAAGCGGAAGTTGCACGAACAGCGTCGGGGGATTGTCCGCGAGGAACTCATTGACGGCTTTGTTGCAGCCCGGCCAGTCGATGAAGTTGTAGTCGTCGATCTGGATCATGCCGCCCTTGGCCAGACGCGGATAGAAAAACGCAAGGCAGTCGCGCATCGGCGCGTAGAGATCGACGTCGATATGGACGAAGGCAAAGGTCTCGTCGGCGACGTCCGCAAACCGCTCCGGGATCCAGCCTGGGAAATATTGGATATTGGTGTGCTCGGCGAGGTTGGTCTTCACGTCATCGAGGCTGGCGGCGAACAGCGGCCGATCCGCCGCGCGCAGGGCGTCTTGAATAGAGGAGGCCCGCGGATCGTCCGTGAGGTCCTCGGGCTGTACCGGTGACAGCCCTTGAAAAGAGTCAAAAACGTACAATGGGTCTTTGCGCCCCGTCAGCCGCATCATGGTGGCGATGATGTGGGTCGAGTGTCCCCTGAAGCAGCCGCATTCGGCAAAGATGCCCGGCACGTAGGTTTGCCGCGCGAGCTGCGCCAGATTGAGCATCCGGATACGCTTGCCCAGGCTGTCGTTGTGCCTGCCTCTGAACGAGGTATAGGCCTTCCAGTCGACGGCGTTATCCGCCGTCGGTACGTAGCGCTCCCACAGCGCCGTGTTGATGACGTTCCCGCCTTCGATGGTGTAGCTGGTGGTCATTAGAATCAGATAAGACGCTTGTTGGTGAAAGATCTTCCGGAATGTGACTTCACGCGCAGCCCGGAGGGCGAAGCGTGGTGGGCGATGACGGACTCGAACCGCCGACATCCTCCGTGTAAAGGAGGCGCTCTACCAACTGAGCTAATCGCCCGCGCTCTCAACGCGTGAAGGCAGGTTATGTCTCAACCGGCCAAAAGAAAAGCGCCGGTCCCCGGGGGACCGGCGCCTGACAATCAGGCCGATTATCGGTTAACGGCGTCCTTCAGAGCCTTGCCGGCCGTGAACTTCGGCCGCTTGGAGGCCGGGATCTTGATCTTCTCGCCGGTGCGCGGATTGCGGCCTTCGCTGGCGGCACGCTTGGCGACCGTGAAGGTGCCAAAGCCCACCAGCCGCACTTCGTCACCCTTCTTCAGCGCCCCCGTGATGGCATCCAGTACGCAGTCGACTGCCTTCGTCGCGTCGGCTTTGCTCATTCCTGCCGTCTCCGCGACTTCGGCAATCAGATCGTTCTTATTCATATGCGAACCCCTCGAATGGTTATCAGCGTGTGTGATTGATTTGTGGTGATGTGATGTGTGGGCAGTCCGGCGACCCCTGACCGGTCAGCGTGAGTTTAGAAACGCGCGCTGCACCGCCAATTCTTTCCACCTTTGCCAGCTGTGCGCGCGAAGTGTATGACGCGGTTTTCTCGTGCGTCAATGCGATAAACGCCCGTTTTTTGGGGTTTTTTAGGGTGGATGTCCCTCAAAAGCCCCTCATTGCCGAGGCTTATGACAGCCGCACAGATGCATGTTGTATGAACGAAGACGGCGGATGCATCCTAAGCGCACCCGCCGTCTCGACTTTTCTCACCACGCTTAGTGCGTCAGCAGCGGCTCTTCCTCGGCGTCAGTCTCGGGCGCCGGTTTGCTCGGGCGCGGCTTGTCGTCCTCTTCAAGGTCGTCTTTGAGGATCGGCACGAGCGGGTTGACCAGCGCCATGGAGAGCACCTCGTCGACCGTCGTCACGGGCACGATCTTCAGATCGCGCCGCACGTTGTCGGGAATTTCCTCGAGGTCCTTCTCGTTCTCCTTGGGGATCAGCACGGTGGTGAGGCCACCGCGCAGCGCCGCCAGGAGTTTTTCCTTGAGACCGCCGATGGGCAGCACACGGCCGCGCAAGCTGATCTCGCCCGTCATGGCGACATCTTTGCGCACCGCATTGCCGGTGAGCGCGGAGACGATCGAGGTGACCATGGCCACGCCCGCCGACGGGCCGTCCTTGGGCGTAGCGCCTTCCGGCACGTGCAAGTGGATGTCGTGCTTCTCGAAGTACTTGGAACGGATGCCGAAGACCCGTGCCCGGCTGCGCACGTAGGAGCGCGCCGCCTGGATGGATTCCTTCATCACGTCGCCGAGTTTGCCGGTCAGCGTCACGCCGCCCTTGCCGGGCATGATGACGGCTTCGATCGACAGAAGCTCGCCGCCGACCTCGGTCCAGGCGAGACCGGTGGTGACACCCACCAAGTCTTCGCGCTCGGCCTGGCCGAAGCGGTACTTCTGCACACCGGCAAACTTCTTCAGGTTCCGCTGCGTGACGGTGACCTTCTTTAGCTTGCGTAGGATGATCTCTTTGGTCGCCTTGCGCGCCAGATTGGCGAGTTCGCGCTCCAGGCTACGCACACCGGCTTCCCGTGTGTAATAGCGGCACAGGTCGCGGATGGCGTCGTCCGAGACGCTCCACTCGGTCTTCTTCAAGCCATGCGCAGGGAACTGCTTGGGGATCAGGTGGCGCTTCGCGATCGCCACCTTCTCGTCCTCGGTGTAACCCGACAGACGAATGGTCTCCATGCGGTCCAGGAGCGGCTGGGGCATACGCAAAGTGTTGGCCGTGGTGATGAACAACACGTCCGAAAGGTCGTAGTCGACTTCCAGATAGTGATCCTGGAACGTCGAGTTCTGCTCAGGATCCAGCACCTCGAGCAGCGCCGACGACGGATCGCCGCGCCAGTCCGCGCCCAGCTTGTCGATTTCATCGAGCAGGAACAACGGGTTCGACGTCTTGGCCTTCTTCATGCCCTGGATGATCTTGCCGGGCATGGAGCCGATGTAGGTGCGGCGGTGGCCGCGGATCTCGGCTTCGTCACGCACGCCGCCGAGCGAGACGCGCACGAAGCTGCGTCCCGTTGAGGTCGCGATCGAGCGGCCCAGCGAGGTCTTGCCGACGCCCGGCGGTCCGACCAAGCACAGGATCGGGCCCTTTACCTTCTTCGTGCGGCTCTGCACGGCCAGGTACTCGACAATGCGCTCCTTGACCTTCTCGAGGCCATGGTGGTCCTTGTCGAGCTGCGCCTTGGCCTTCTTCAGGTCGATGGAGACGCGGCTGCGCTTCTTCCACGGGATCGAAGTGAGCCAGTCGAGGTAATTGCGCACGACGGTGGCCTCGGCCGACATCGGGCTCATGGACTTCAGCTTCTTCAGCTCAGCCGTGGCCTTGTCGCGGGCCTCCTTCGACATCTTGATCTTCTTGATCTTCTCTTCGTACTCGGAGGCTTCGTCCTTGCCTTCCTCGTTTTCGCCCAGCTCGCGCTGGATCGCCTTCATTTGTTCGTTGAGGTAGTACTCGCGCTGCGTCTTCTCCATCTGCCGCTTGACGCGGTTACGGATGCGGCGCTCGACCTGCAGCACGCTGATCTCGGATTCCATGAAGCCGTAGATGCGCTCCAGGCGCTCGGAGACGGTCTTCACCTCCAAGAGTTCCTGCTTCTCGGCGATCTTTAGCGTCAGATGCGAGGCAACGGTATCGGCCAGCTTCGAGGCGTTCTCGATCTGATTCACCGACACCAGCACTTCGGGCGGGATCTTCTTATTGAGCTTGATGTATTGCTCGAACTGCGAGACCACCGAACGGGCGAGGGCTTCGAGCTCCTTGTCTTCTTCCTTCGGCTCGTCGAGGAACTCGGCCGTCGCCTCGAAGAAGGACTCGTTTTCCTTGTAGCCGGTGATGCGCGCGCGCTGGCCGCCTTCGACCAGCACCTTCACGGTGCCATCGGGTAATTTCAAAAGCTGCAGCACGGTCGAAACGGTGCCGACTTCGTAGATGTCTTTGGTCGAAGGATCGTCCTGCGAGGCGTCTTTCTGGGCGACCAGAAGGATCTGCTTGTCATCAGCCATCACGTCTTCGAGCGCGCGCACGGACTTTTCGCGCCCGACGAACAAGGGGACGATCATGTGAGGGAACACGACAATGTCCCTCAGCGGCAGCACCGGAAAATGTTGGGCTTTAGCAGTATCCACCAATCACCTCTTTCAGGGCCGGAGGTGAGCTTCCGACCGTGGCTAGACTAACCGACATCCAACGCGCGAGTGCCCGTTAAAGTTGCGTCGCCTGGGGATCGCTCAATCGGTCGCGATTCCAGGCAATCAGCTTATCTCACACGGGATAGATAGGATATGCCGCAAATAGGGCAAGGGCTTGACAGGGAGCACGCCCCGCTAGGCTGGCGTGCTGATAACCCCGCGGCGGTCGGCGTAAATATACAGGGGCTTAGCGCGACCCTCTGCAACCTCACCGTTCACAACCACCTCTTCCACACCTTCAAGGCCCGGCAGATCGAACATGGTATCGAGAAGGATGCCTTCCATGATCGAGCGTAGGCCGCGCGCGCCGGTCTTACGGGCGATGGCCTTCTTGGCTACAACGCGCAAAGCGTCGTCATTGAAGGTCAGGTGCACGTTCTCCATGTCGAAGAGACGCTGGTACTGCTTGGCCAGCGCGTTCTTCGGACGGGTCAGGATGTCCATCAGGGCGCTTTCATCCAGGTCCTCGAGCGTGGCCAGGATCGGCAGGCGGCCGACGAATTCGGGGATCAGGCCGTATTTCAGCAAATCTTCGGGCTCGACCTCGCGCAGGATCGCGCCGGTCTGACGCTCATCGGTCGGCTTGATGTCGGCGCCGAAGCCGATGGATGTGCCACGGCCGCGCTGGCTGATGATCTTCTCCAAGCCGGCGAAGGCGCCGCCGCAGATGAAAAGGATGTTGGTGGTATCGACCTGCAGGAATTCTTGCTGCGGATGCTTGCGGCCACCCTGCGGCGGGACCGAAGCGACCGTGCCTTCCATGATCTTCAACAGGGCCTGCTGCACGCCTTCACCCGAGACGTCGCGGGTGATGGACGGGTTGTCGGACTTCCTGCTGATTTTATCGATTTCATCGATATAAACGATGCCGCGCTGGGCCCGCTCGACGTTGTAGTCGGCGGCCTGCAGCAGCTTCAGAATGATGTTCTCGACGTCCTCGCCGACGTAGCCGGCTTCGGTGAGCGTCGTCGCGTCGGCCATCGTGAACGGCACATCGAGGATGCGCGCCAGCGTCTGGGCCAACAGCGTCTTGCCGCAGCCCGTCGGGCCGATCAGCATGATGTTGGATTTCGAGATCTCGACTTCGGCGTTCTTGGTGGTGGCCGAGAGGCGCTTGTAGTGGTTATGCACCGCTACTGACAGCACGCGCTTGGCATGCTGCTGACCGATGACGTAATCGTCGAGGACCTTGAGGATGTCGCGCGGCGTAGGCACGCCTTCGCGCGATTTGACAAGGTTCGTCTTGTTCTCTTCGCGGATGATGTCCATGCACAATTCGACGCATTCATCGCATATGAATACGGTCGGGCCCGCGATGAGCTTGCGGACCTCGTGCTGGCTCTTTCCGCAGAAGGAGCAATAAAGGGTGTTCTTGGAATCGCCGCTGGACGACTTTGTCATTACCTACTCCACCGGGCCCGCCAAGCCATTTGGCTGAGGCGCCGGCCTAAACACTACATCTCGTATGTTAACCGAGCCTTTCCGCCCGGCACAACACACATCCCCTTCCCCACACTATGCGTCGCTGGTCTAGGTCCGGGAAACCCTTAATTTCCAAGGCGACACACCTACCCGGCGGCGCCTCTGTATTTTAACACCGCTCCGCGATAGGTGTTCCAAGCCGGAATTCTAACCGCGGGTTGATGTTACCTTAATTAGACGGCAGCCGGCCCGCTCTGGCTCGGAGTACCGTCTTTATCGAGTGACCGGGGCCGTTCCTTCACCACGTGATCGATCAGACCGAACGCCTTGGCCTCTTCGGCGCTCATGAAGTTGTCGCGGTCCATGGCCTTTTCGATGCCCTTCAGGGTCTGGCCGGTGTGATCGACGTAAATCTGATTGAGGCGCGAACGCAGCGAGAGAATCTCGCGCGCCTGAATTTCGATGTCCGCCGCCTGTCCCTGGAAGCCACCGGAGGGCTGGTGGATCATGATGCGCGCGTTCGGCAGTGCATAGCGCTTACCCTTGACGCCCGCGCACATCAGCAGCGAACCCATCGAAGCCGCCTGCCCCGTGCAGACCGTCGAGACGTCGCAGCGGATGTATTGCATGGTGTCGTAGATCGCCAGACCGGCCGTCACCACACCGCCCGGCGAGTTGATGTAGAAGCTGATGTCCTTGGCCGGATTTTCGGCTTCTAGGAACAGAAGCTGCGCGCAGATCAGCGAAGCGACGCCGTCGTGCACCTGGCCGGTGAGGAAAATGATGCGTTCCTTGAGCAGGCGCGAAAAGATGTCATAAGCGCGCTCGCCGCGGTTGGTTTGCTCGACCACCATGGGAACGAGGCTGTTGTTGTACCACTCGACGGGATCGCGATCTTTCATGCTGCACCTGATATGGCCCGCGGGGAAATCCGCGAGGCTGCCCCTATTGGGCTCTAACATAAGCGATAAATGCGGGGCCGCAAGCGCGGGCCGAGACGGTTAATGTCAAACGGCGCCAAAAACTTTAACGGCGCCGTGGGGCGCCGTTAACAGTTCCTACTCGTCTTTTTTGGCCTTGGCCTTTTTCTTCTTCGGCTTCTCGTCGGCGGCCGGCGCTTCGTCGTCCGGATCGGCCTGCAGCTCTTCGAGGCTCACTTCCTTGTCGGTGATCTTCGCCTTGCCGAAGATGAAGTCGACCACCTTTTCCTCGAAGATCGGCGCGCGCAGGGATTCGAGAGCCTGCGGGTTCTTCTGATAGAACTCGAACACCGCTTGCTCCTGGCCCGGATACCGCATGGCTTCCTGGGTCATGGCACGGGTCAAGTCGTCCTGGGACACGCCGACGTTGTTCTTCTGGCCGATGTCCGACAGCAAGAGGCCGAGGCGC
Organism: uncultured bacterium; assembly: GCA_903888485.1. Lineage (GTDB taxonomy): Bacteria > Pseudomonadota > Alphaproteobacteria > Rhodospirillales > Rhodospirillaceae > SHVO01. The sequence continues at coordinate 64,031 of CAISTS010000050.1, forward strand.
ACGCGGCGCTCGGCAATGGCGCGGTACTCGGTCTTGAGATCGTCTTCGCTCTTGTCGGCATCTTCGGGATCGAGCTGGCCGGACTTCATGACCTGCTCCATCTGACGCCAAATGGCGTCGAACTCGACATCGACCATGCCCTGCGGGACGGGGAACGTGTGGCCCTCGGCCAGCTTGTCGAGCAGCTCGCGCTTCATGCGCAGGCGCGACTGGTTGTCGTGGCTCTGCTGCAGCATCGCGCGCATCTTGGTCTTCAGCGCATCGACGTTAGGCTCACCCATCTGCGTGGCGAGTTCGTCGCTGAGTTCGGGCGTCTTGAAGCTCTTCAGTTCCTTCACGGTGACCTTGAACTCGGCGTCCTTGCCGGCCAGATCCTTCGCGCCGTAGTCGTCGGGGAACTTCACTTTTACCGTGGTGTCTTCGCCGGCCTTGGCGCCGATCAATTGCTCTTCGAAGCCCGGAATGAAATTGCCCGAGCCGATCTCGATGGTGGCGTCATTGGCCTTGCCGCCTTCGAACTCCACACCGTCGATGCTGCCAACGAAATCGGCGACAACGGCGTCGCCCTTCTTGGCGGCGCGCTTTTCGGTGACGGTCTCGGTGGTACGGCGGGTCTTTAAGAACTCATCGATCGCCTTGTCGAACTCTTCGTCGGTCACGGGCGAGACCGGACGGACCAGCTCGATGCCGCTGACGTCGCCCGAGGTGATCTCCGGCAGCACTTCCAGCTTCACCGAGAACTCGAGGTCCTTGCCTTCCTCGAAGGTCACCAGCGAGACCTTGGGCTGCATTGCCGGCTTCAGCGCCTTCTCGGCGATGGCGGCCTGGGTCGATTCATTGATGGCGCTCTCGAGGATCTCGCCCCGCACGGACTCACCGAAGCGGGTGCGCAGGAGCTTGAGCGGCACCTTGCCCGGGCGGAAACCCGGCAGGCGCACCTGGCGGCCGACTTCGTTGAGGCGCGACGTGACGCGCTCTTCGATCGAGGCCTTGGGGATCACCACGTTGAATTCGCGGCTCAGACCTTCGGTGTTCTTTTCGATGACTTGCATAGGTGGCTCGTGATCCCGTTGTGATCGCTGATTGATGGTCGCTAATCGTCTCGCCGCTGCAGCTAGCCCAGTGGTTTTGGTGCGGGTGAAGGGACTTGAACCCCTACGTCCTTACGGACACGAGAACCTAAATCTCGCGTGTCTACCAATTCCACCACACCCGCCGAAGAGTGTGGAGCGTACGGGCAGCCTAGACCTCCCGGCCGCCGGACGCCTTAAAAAGGATGCGGTAGATAGCCAATAACTGCCACCCGGATCAAGCCTTTACGCCCCCAGGACCGGCTAATCCCACCGATAGATGGGATTCATAGCGATTTCAGCCCTTTGGGGTGCCTGGGCACCGGGCTAAGCCCTCCCGACCGTAACGGAGGGTCTTTAAGCCGGAATTTAAGACGCCGGGCGATGCCGGGCCCGCCGAACTCGTTGCCAGCCGCCCCCCTTATCTGTGACCCTGTATGTGGGAGAGGTCCGGCCCGGTTTTCCGGCGGCACGGGCAAAGTCGGGAGGCTTAAATGCTAAATAGAAAATTCGCGTGTGGCGTAGCTATGGGTCTCGTACTGAGTCTGGCGCCGACCCAATCCTTCGCGGGGCAAGCGAGCGGCCGGCAATTTGACGTGCTGATCACGGGCGGGCGCATTTACGACGGCACCGGCAATCCGTGGTACTCGGGCGACATCGGCGTCAAGGACGGCCGCATCGCCGAGATCGGCAACCTGACCGGCGCGGGTGCGACCCGCGTCATCGACGCCAAGGGGCTGATCGTCACCCCCGGCTACATCGACCTGCATACCCACACCGACACGATGATCCTGAAGGACGGCAACGCCGAAGGCAAAGTGCGCCAGGGTGTGACGCTCGATCTGCTCGGCGAGAGTAGCTCCGTCGCGCCGCGCGATGGTCTGCCCGTGACCGAGGAGGACGGCGTCAAGACCGATTGGACGACCTTCACGGGCTACTTCGACAAGGTCAAAGAAAAAGGCACCTCGATCAACCTCATCTCGCATACGGCTTTCGAGCAGGTTCGCCGTATCGCCGCGGGCTATACGCCCAATGCGGCAACGCCCGCACAATTGGAGCGCATGAAGGAGCTGATGGCGCGCTCGATGCGCGAAGGCGCCTGGGGTATGGTGCTGCGCTTCGAAAGCGGTGGCCCGAAGTTCCCGAACGAAGTGATCGAGCTTGGCAAGATCGTGCATCAGTACGGCGGCAACGTCTCTTCGCACATGGGCAGCGAAGGCTTCGAGCAGGACATGGAGCTCGACTTCATGTTCCGACTCGCGCGCGAGGCGCAGGTGCCGATCCACATCTTCCATTTCAAGATCAGGGGCCAGCGCAACTGGGCAAAGATGCAGCACTTCATCGACCGCATCAACAAGGCGCGCGACGAAGGCATCGACGTCACCGTCAATGAATATCCCTACACGGCGATGAACCACGGCTGGAGCGCGTTCTTCCCGGATTGGGCGCGCGTCCATGGGCCGCAGGAATTCGCCAAGATGCTGAAGGACCCGGCCATCCAAAAGAAGATCCGCGCCGATAAGGATTATGCCGACTGGATGCACGAGCACGGCGATCCGGAAGGCATCGTCTATGCGCGCGCGTCCGTGGAAGGGCACAAGCAATACGAAGGCAAGCGCCTCGCTGAAATCGCCAAGCTGCGCGGCGATAGCGACGCGATGATGACCTGCATCCAACTCATGGCGGAAGCCGGCGGCAATATCGGCGGCGTCTTCCACACGATGTCGGAAGAGAACGTCCAGCTCATCATGAAGCAGCCGTGGACCGCCATCGCCAGCGACGCCGGCGCGGATAACCTCGCGACGAAAGGTTTCCCGCATCCGCGGGTGTTCGGCACCAACGCCCGCGTGCTCGGCAAGTATGTGCGCGACGAAAAGGTACTGACCATGGAAGAAGCGGTGCGCAAGATGTCCGGCTTGCCGGCGCAGATCCTGGGCTTGCGTGACCGCGGCCAGCTGCAGAAGGGCTTCTATGCCGACATCGTGCTGGTCGACCCCGTAACGGTGAAGGACACTGCCACCTACGAGAAGCCCAAGTCCTATGCAGTGGGCGTGCCGTATGTTTTGGTCAACGGCAAGCTCGTGATCGACAAGGGCCAGCACACCGGCGCACGTCCCGGCATGCCGGTGCTCGGCGCGGGTTTCCGCCCGAACTCTTAATCGCGTTGCCGCAAAACTTTCGGCAGTTCGTCCGGAAGGTCTTCAGCGATCAAGCCGCGGCCATAGCTGGCCGCGGCAGCGCCGTGCAGCCAGACCGCCGCGCATGCGGCTTCCCACGCGGGCATGCCTTGGACGAGAAGGCCCAAGGCCATCCCCGCCAGCACATCCCCTGAGCCGGCTGTGGCGAGCCAGGGCGGTGCGTTGTCGGTGATGGCGGCGCGGCCGTCCGGGGCGGCGATGACGCTGTCGGGGCCCTTGAGGACGATCACCGCACCGCTCATCTGCGCGGCGGCGCGCGCCTTGTCGAGCTTGCCGCCCTTCTCGAAGGCCGGACCCTTGAACAGCCGCGCGAACTCGCCGTCGTGGGGTGTCAGGACCACCGGCCCCTTGGCGCGGCGGATGGCGGCGAAAAGCTGCTCGGGATCGTCGGCGAAGCTGGTGAGCGCGTCGGCATCAAGCACCACGGCGCGCGCGGCGCCCAGAACCCGGAGCACATGCAGCACCGTCTTGCTGCCAACCGAGGCGCCGGGTCCGATCAGCACGCCGTTGCGCCGGCGATCGGCTAACACGGCGTCTAAGTCCTCCATGCTGTCGCAGGGGCGCACGAATGCACCTGGCTGATCCAGCGCGTAGATCTGGAAAGCATCCTTGGGCACGGCGTAGGTCAACACGCCGGCGCCCGCGCGCCGTGCGGCGCGTCCAGCGAGGCGCGCGGCCCCGGTGATCGCCGCGCTGCCGCACACCACGGCGTGACCGCGTGAGTACTTGTGATCGCTTGTGCCCGGCTGCGGCAGTGTCCACAGCCCGGGGCGGTTGTGCGCCGTATGCGGCGCGACGCACGGCAGCACGCTCTCGGGAATGCCGATGTCGGCGACTTTGATCTCGCCGCAAAGCGCGCGCCCGGGAAACAACAGATGCGCGGGCTTCGCGCGGAAAAAGGTGACCGTGGCGGCGCACTGCGGCGCGATGCCCAGCACTTCGCCCGTGTCGCCCTGCACGCCGCTCGGCACATCGACGGCGATGCACGTCAGATGCTCAGCGTTGATGCGCGCGATGACGTCGTGCGCTACGCCGCTGAGCGGGCGGCTGAGGCCCGCGCCGAACAGCGCGTCGACCACCAAGGGCTTGCCGTCCAGAAGCGCGGCACTCAACGGCAGAACCTCGCCGCGCCAGCGTTTGGCGTTTTCCGCAGCATCGCCGCGCAGCTCGGCGGTCGGGCCCAGCAATCCAAGGCGCACGGGCCAACCGGCATCCGAAAGCAGGCGCGCGAGGACGAAGCCGTCGCCGCCGTTGTTGCCCGGACCGCACAGCACCGCCACCGGCTGCACCGGCCAGCGGTCTTGCACCAGACGCGCCACCGCCGCGCCGGCCGCTTCCATCAGCCTGAGGCTGGCAATGCCCGCGCCTTCGGCCGCCTTGTCGGCGGCGTACATCTCGGCGACCGAGAGGACGGCGTGGCTTGCGGGAAGGGGCGTCATATTCATAGGGCTGCACGACTGGCGAAAGGCGGTGTTCGACTATACCTTGAGGCCATGACCACTACTCTTGCAAACGTTAAGAGGGCAAACCCAAAGAGGCGGCCGTGAAGGTGCTCGTGCTGGGCGCGGGCGTCGTTGGCGCGACTACCGCCCACTTCCTCGCCGAGGATGGTCACCAGGTCAAAGTCATCGACCGGCAGCAGGCCGCCGGCATGGAGACCAGCTTCGCCAATGGGGCGCAGATCTCGGCCTGCCACGCCAAGCCCTGGGCGACGCCTCACGTGCCGCTGCAGGCTTTCAAATGGATGTTCAAGCCCGACGCGCCGCTCCTGTTCCGCCCCTGGCGCTGGGACCCTCCGCTGTGGAGCTGGGGGCTGAAGTTCCTGCGCAACTGCACGGACCAGCGCGTGACCACCAACATGGAGCGCACCCTGCGCGTGGCGCTTTATAGCCGTGCGGTGCTCAAAGCCCTGCGCCAGCGTACCAACATCCAATACGACCAGATCACGCGCGGCATCCTGCATATCTATCGCAGCGCGGCGGAGTTCGAAGAAGGCCGCGCGACCGGCGCGATGCTCAAGGCCTTGGGCCTGCCGCAGGACGTGCTGACGCCGCAAGAGTGCGTGCGCCTGGAGCCTGCCCTCGCCCACGCGGCCAAGACCGACCTCGCCGGCGGCCTGCTCAGTCCCGAGGACGAAAGCGGCGATGCGCAGAAGTTCACGACGGAGATCGCCAAACGCGCGGCGGCACGCGGCGTGGAATTCGCCGGCGGCGTGACCGTCAAGCACGTCAACGCCTCGAAAGGCATGATCACCTCGGTCGTCACCGACCAGGGCGAGGAAACCGCCGATGCATTTGTGCTCGCGCTTGGCAGCTACAGCGCGCGTTTCGTCAAGGCGCTGGGCCTCGATCTGCCGATCTATCCGGCCAAGGGCTATTCCATCAGTGTTGAATTGGAGAACCCAGACGCCGCGCCGACCATGAGCATCACCGACGAGAGCGCGTACATGGTGTTTTCGCGCCTCGGCAATCGTTTGCGCGTTGCCGGCACCGCCGAACTCGCCGGATGGGACACGGGCCTCGATCCGCGCCGCGTTGCGCCGCTGGTGCGTAACGCGAAGAGTCTCTTCCCAACCGCATCGTCGTACACTGACGTGCACCCGTGGGCAGGTTTACGCCCCACCACACCAGACTCCGTGCCGATCATCGGGGCCACGCCCTATGCGAACCTGTTCCTCAATACCGGGCACGGCACACTCGGCTGGACCATGGCTTGCGGCTCGGCGCGCATCACGGCCGATTTGATTGCAGGCCGCGCGCCAGAAATCAGCCTCGAAGGCCTGGGATATCAGAGATTCAGCGGCGGAGGGACAGAGCCATAGCCGCAGTCGCACTCATCGGAGGGCTTGGACAGCCGCGCGACCAAGGGCGAGCCCTTGACCAGCGGTTCGCTGCGCTCCCATCGGAACTCGGCATTGCATTTGCCGCAGACCTGCGACGGCGGCAGTTGCGGCGCGTTGTGTCCGTTGGTTTTCGGCGGCATCGGCAGCTCCCTGTCCCGCACGAGTGTACGCGAAAATGCGCGATATGAACATCAGCCTCCGCGCGGCGCGCCCAGAAGATTTCGAATTCTGCTGGAACCTGTATGCCGAACAAGCCGCCTGGATCGTCGAGACCCTGCGCTTGCCGCCCCAGGAACGTTACTTCCGGAGAGCCTGGAAGCCGTCCGAGGTGCGCATCGTCGTCTTGCACAATGCAACCGACGTCGGTTGGCTGCAGACCCGCAGCGAAGGTGACGCGCTGTTTCTCGGTCAAATTTACATCGCCGCCAATTTCCAACGCCGTGGTATCGGTACACGCGTGATGGAAATGTTGATGACCGATGCGCAGCCCATGACGCTCGCCGTCGTCAAGATCAGTTCCGCCGTGCGCTTTTACAAGCGCCTCGGCTTCTACGCCGAACGTGAAGACCACGAGAAGCTGTTCATGCGCCGCACGCCCGGGCTCACGGCGCCCATCGCCAATTTGAGGTCCTGAATGCTTGGCTTCTTCGACTTCTTCGGATTCGGAAGCAAGCGGCGCTCGGCGCTGCAGCTCTTCGACCGCACGCTCGTCGATCTCGAGGTCAATATGGCCTATATCGACGACGGCATGCGCTTTGCGATCTACAAGTGGGCGAGCCTCTTGGCGCAGAACAGCGGCGCGGCGATGGATCATCTGATGCGCGAGGCCGCGGCATTGATTTCATATTGTGTGCTGGGCCCTGCCGAGACCGAAGCACAGTGGGGCGCAGGAGTGCGCGCTGAACGCGAAGCGCGCTTTGCCGGTGTGCTTGCCCGCGGCGAAGAAGACACCTTCGATGCGATGCTGATCAAGCTGACGCTCGCCAAAGACATCGCCGCGCCGGACATCCGCGCGCGGGTCACTATGTCAGAAGACGGCTAGTTGATCTTGCGCTCGACCAGGCTGGCGCGTTCGCCGAAGGCGAGGGCCATGCACTCGACGCCCATCTCGCCCTTCTTGCCGGGCTTGGGCAGGCCCATCACCACCGAAGGCGTCTCGGCATACAGCCGGTAGACGATCTGCGGCAGCCAGATCTCCTGCGTCGGTTTGCTCGCGCCCGCTTTCTCGTAGGCCTCGCGCGTCGCGAAGAAATGCGCCGCGCCGCCGCCGTTCTGCGGCTTGCCGATGATGAGCGCGAGCGGCCAGCCCGGATGATCGAGGTATTCCTGGGCGTCGCGGATGACGATGCCGCCCGCCTCGCCGGACTTGCGGGCAATCACGACGACGCGCGGCATGCGGCCCGCGGCGGCTTCAGGAGCGAACTTCTCGCGCGTTGCGGCGGCCGCGATCCAGCGCACGTTCTCGCGGAAATACCCTTTTGCGTTTGGTTTCTGGAAATAGCGCCACAGAAAATCATAGGCCAGTTCGCGGCGCTGTTCCGGATCGGAGACATCGGCCTCGGCGTACTTCACCGCCGGCAGCATGAAGTGATCGGCGGCGTAGTCGAAGTCCTCGGGCGACAGGTAGGTGAATCCGGAGCCCTCATGCTCGAAGAGCTGCAAAAGGATCAGATCGGGATGCTTACGCGCGCGCGGTTTGGCCAAGGCTCGGGTCCCCCAATCCTAAAACGCTATACCTTACAAAGGCTTGCGTCAAATTGTGGCGAGAAAATGGCGGATTTCCTGGGTTTTTGCCGCAGCGCAGCGGCAACCGGCTATGCGCGGGCGCGTTTGTTAAATCAATACCCACAACATTTGGTAGCCCTTATGCGATTGCCCTCCACATCTCCGAAGAAGTTCATTTCGCCGCAGAATGCGGTGTCGGCCTTCCTGAAGCGCATGACCAAGGTGGCGAAACACACCTTCCCCGCCTGGCAAAAGACGCTTCTGGCCGGCATCGAGGACTGCGCGCTCGGCTACGACCAGCGCCGCGAGGTGATCGAGATCCATCCGCTCGACGACCATTACTTCGCCGGCGTGGTCGCGCTGGAAGCGGCGAAAATCCGTACGCTGTTTCCGCCGGACGAAGCGAGCGAGCTGCTCGCGCAGATCGGCGACCAGGTCGACGCGGCAGCGGGCCGCAACGACCGCCTGGTCTCGGACCTCGTCTTCCAGCTCGTCAATAAAGTTGAGATCGCCGCCAGCATCGATAGCCAGAAGATGCCCTACGACCAGGTCGCCAAAGCGTTGCTGCAGCGTCTCAGCATCGACCGCATCGAAGCGACGAAGCATTTGATGGACGATTTTCTCTACCGCCATACCCTCGGTGAGCCGCTTGCTCTGGGCGTTCCGCAGTGGTGGAGGGCCTTCCGGGACAAGTACGCGCTGGGGTCGGAAGAAGAAACGGCGCCACCCCTGCGCACGCAAACGGCCCCGGTGAGCGCGCAACGCAGACCGCGCCGCGCGGTCGCCTTCTAGGATTTAAAGAATCCCCGCGCGGCTTCCACGAAGGCTTCCATCTGTTCCATGCGGCCCATGCTGACGCGGCACCAGGTGTCTGTCGGCTCCAGCACCGGGTTCACCAGGATGCGTCGCCCGCGCATGTACTCCGCGAAATTGACGCTGGTCTGGCGCGTGTCGAACAGCACGAAGTTGCCGCTCGACGGAATGTATTTCACCTTCATCTTCTCGAAGGCGTCCTCGGTGTAGGCCACGCAGGCGCTCACCATCATGCGGCTGAAGGCCAGGAAGTCGGCGTCCTGATGGCTCGCGATCGCGGCCTTGAGTCCCAGGCGGTTAGGCACCGAGATGCGCCGCTCCTCAAGTGCGCGGATGACATCGGGCCGCCCGAGGCCGTACCCCACACGCAAGCCGGCAATGCCGTGGATTTTGGAAAAGGTGCGCGAGATCAGCAAATTCTTGCCCTGACGCACCTGCTCGATGACGGTTGTCTTCTCGGGCTCATCGACGAGATCGATGTAGGCTTCGTCCACCACGACAAGCGCGCGCGGTTCGACCGCGACGATGAAAGCATTCAGCGCGGCGGCGGCGACGAGCGTACCCGTCGGATTGTTGGGATTGCAGACGTAGACCGCCCCGGTATCGTCCGTGACCTTCGCCTGCATGGCAGCGAGGTCGAGGCGCATGGCGGCATCGACGTTGACGAAGCGCACCTTGCCGCCGCTGCGCGCGGCGTACTGCGGCATGGCGAGGAATGTCGGCAAGCCCGCGACCAGCTCCTTGCCGCCGCTGGTGAAGATCGCCGCCACCAAGCGCAGCAACTCGGTCGAGCCCTCGCAGATGAACACGTTCTCGGGCTTCAATCCTTCCTTGGCCGCGATCATCCGGCGCAGGACGATGACGTCCTCGTTGTCATAGGCCCAGCCGTCGTTGATGGCCGCGCGGATCGCGTCCTTGGCACGGTCCGAAGGACCGTAAGGGTTCTCGTTGAGGTGCAGACGGATGATCGGCGGCTGCGCTTCACCCGCCTGCGCGACGGGCACGATGGCCGAAAGCGCCGAAGCCTGGATCAGTCCGCGCCGCGTGATCATGGGACGACCTTCACCGGCACTTCGATGAAGGCTTCTCCTTCCGGTCGGCGGAAAGCGCGCGGCGCCGAGACACCTTCGGCCGAAGCGGCCAGGACCAACCACAACGCTTCCGGATCGAAGGCCATGGCGAGATCGTGGACGGAAGGTTGGGCCGGACCATCCGGATGCGAATGGAAATGGCCGACGACACGGCGCGCAGACGCGCGCGCCTGCCGCAAAAGGTCGAATTGCGCCTGCGGATCGATGGCAAAAGCGCGGCGCGGATTTTCAGCGACGTTGGCGGTGGGCACAACCTCTGTGACGCGCACCACTGCTTCCCCCTCGCCCACCAACAAACCGCAGCATTCGTCCGGATAGGCCGCGCGCGCGGCGGCCCGAAGGGCCTCGGCATCGGCGGCGATGAGCGTGACGTGTGAGGTCATGGGCGCGGTCATGGGACTATCCTACGTCAGCCCCAGGCCGGCTGCAAAATCACGGGCCCATGACGCAGCGCAAATGGCGGGTTACATTGCGGTCATGAGCAAAACCGCCGCCAGCGCCGCCACCACCTCCGTATCCGTTCCCGCCACCAGCGCCGGTGTGCGCCTGGACAAATGGCTGGCCGAGGCCATCCCCGAGGTTTCGCGCTCGCGTCTGCAGGCGCTGATCGCCGAGGGTGCGGTGACCGTCGCCGGCGCGGTCGAGACCGATCCCGCCATGCGCCTCAAAAGCGGGCAGAGCGTGAAGCTCAAAATGCCGGCGGCGGTGGACGCCACACCTGAAGCCCAAGAGATCGACCTTGATGTGGTTTACGAGGACGAACACCTGATCGTCGTCAACAAGCCCGTCGGCATGGTGGTGCACCCTGCCCCCGGCAATCCCGACAACACCCTGGTCAATGCGCTGCTGGCGCACTGCAAGGGAACGCTGTCGGGCATTGGCGGCGTCAAGCGCCCCGGCATCGTGCACCGCATCGACAAGGACACCAGCGGCCTCTTGGTCGCCGCGAAGACCGAGAAGGCCCACGCGGGTCTGTCGGAGCAGTTCGCCGCCCACAGTCTCGACCGCACTTACGATGCGCTGGTGTGGGGCGTGCCGCCTTATGAATCGGATCAGATCATCGGCGCCATCGGGCGCAGCCGCCATAACCGCCAGAAGATGGCCATCGTCAAGCGCGGCGGCAAAGAAGCCGAGACGGGTTATCGCGTGGTCGATGTGTTCGGCGAGATCGCAAGCCATGTGCGCTGCAAGCTCAAGACCGGACGCACGCACCAGATCCGCGTGCACATGGCCAGCATCGGGCACCCGCTCATCGGCGACGAAACCTACGGCTCCAACCGCCGCCGCTCCATGAAGAACGTGCCGCCCGAAGTGGCCACCATGCTGAAATCATTCCCGCGCCAGGCCCTGCACGCCACCACGCTCGGCTTCGTGCATCCCATCACCGGCAAGACGATGAAGTTCCAGCGCGACCCGCCGGAGGATTTCATGGGGCTGTTGGAAGGATTGCAGGCGGTGGAAGTGGAAGAGGACGAAGAATAGGAGGAGCGGACTTCTGGTGCCGCTTGCTGCCTCCGGAATCCATTGAAAGGTCTATGACGGCGGCGCAGATTCGCCTCACCGCGTCCGCCCGCCGGGCGCGACCGGTTCGGCGGACATCATGGCCGCCTGAGCGGCAGCGGCGTCAGCGGCCTTGCCGCCTTCGGGCGCGTAGACCGACTCAACGTCCGGTCCCCACTTTTGCACCAGTTCGCGTTGTTGTGCGCGCAGCGCGGTGATGCGGTGGCCGGAGGTTATGGTCATGAAGGCCGAGACGGCGGCCGGCGTAGTCGAATCTATCGCCCAGCCGAGCATGGCCGCGCCGTAGAACACCAGCCAGGCGAAGACGTTCGTGATGATGCCGACCGCGTTTGCCACCGTGTGGCCTTCGGTCCAAAGGTCGGCAAGATAGGGCGCTGTGCCGGCGAGGTTCATGGCCCCGACCGTCAGTCCGCCGTAATAGCCCTTGCCGCGCTCGAGTATGAACGCGACGCCCGTCGGCACCAGCGCAACGGCGAGCACGATCACCGTCGGGATGATCATGAGGCCGATGGGGATGGCCAGCATGACGTAGAGGAAAGCTTGTTTGCGGTTCTTCATGGCGGCGGCCCTAGAACACCGCGCCCATCAACACGATCAACAACGTGATCGTCATGATGACGGTGGCGGCGACCGCGCCGGTCTGGCGGCCCAGCTTGATGGCCGATTCCTGGCGATCGACCTGGCCATGCTCGAAGTCATAGATCAGTTTTTCAGCCGTGGCGTATTCAGCCTTGGCCCATGCGAACCCTTCGGCGTCGCGCTGGCGCTCTTCGGGATTATCGAGATAGTTGTAAAGCTCCGCGAGGTTGCCCTTGCGCACCATCTTCGGGATCTCCTTCTCGAGATCCTTGCACTTGTTGCGGTTCTGATAGCTGTTGATGACCGGCGCCATGAGACCGCCGACCCAGCCCGTCAATCCGTAAAGAGTCTCAGGACCCAAACGCCACTGCACAATGGCCAGCACCGAAAGCATGCCGATGGTGGCGCGGTCGGGGCGCGAGTCGTTCATGGCGTCGATCTGCGCGCCGGTACCCTTGGCGTATCGCGCACGCAGGAACGCGGCGATGTGGCGGTCCACGGGCCACAACTTGGTATTGGCGCTCTTCGACGCAGCATCGAGCGCCGGCAGAACGCCCTTTACCTCCATGACGTATTGCGTGTCGATGAGTGGCGAAAGACACGGCAACCACTCGTTCAGCTCGTAGACGCAGCGCTCGGCGCCGGCGCCGGAGTTCGGGTCCTTCAGGTAGTTCTTGAGGTCGCGGTAAACGGTCTCGAACTGCTGATTGTCGGCGGTGGTCTTGCCGGTCTGCGCCGTCAGCCAACCGCGCCAGAGGTCGCGGTTGATGAAATCGGTGAAGGGCTGGAGCTTCTGTTTGCGCAGGATCGCAATCGCCAGGGCCGCTCCGAAGCCTTCGATGAAGCAACGGAAGTCGCGCAGGCGCACGGGGGCCTTCGGATCCATCAGGCTGAGCACACGCGCAACAATTACGTCATCCGTATCGGCCTTGTTGCCGCCGCCCCAGGCGGTGGCTGTCTTGATGGCCGAGGCGATGCCGTCGGCAAGCTCGTTGAGCTCGTGACCGCGCCGGATCCAGATCTCGAGCGTGCCATCGCTGATGATACCGATGGCCTTTTCCCAGTTCTGGTGCATTGCAAATGCAAGCGGCCGAACGGCGTGAAATTCCTGATCGGCGAACCTCAGCGGACGTTGCGCCTGGGATTCCGCCTTGGCCTGAATGGGCGTGAGGCGCTTGCCGTTGAGCCAGAGGTCGATGTTGGTCGCCTGCCAACGCTGCTCGGGATCGTCAGTCAGGAGGCCGCGCAAGCACTCGATCAAGGCAACGGGCATGCGCTCGTCGCCGACCAGCGCGGAGTAGGAGCCGGTGGCGATCTTGCGGCGAATGATTTCGGCGTCGGACACACCCGGCATGGGGTGGCGGCCGATGTTGAGCATCAGCACTGACGCGCCGAATGAATACATATCGTCGGCATAAGTACCGGCGCCGCGTCCCGACGGCATGGCCATGCCGGACTCGATAGGTTCCATCACCACCGGCTGATCGTGGGCGGGCACGGATGTCACACAATCGCCGAGCACGATCTTGGTGCGCGCCTCGTCCATGTAATAGAGGTTGTCGGGGCGGATAGCGCGGTGCGCGATACCTTTCAGACTGAGCTCAACCAAGCCGTCGGCGATCGGCTTGATGACCGCGCGCGCGAACTGGTGGTCCGGGATGCGTTTGAACGTAGCGTTCATCGAATCCATCACGCGCCCGCCGAGCGGACGGTGATAAATGACGATCACGCATTTACGGTCGGCGAGCGGCCATTCGGCGACGCCCCAGTCGACCATGTGCAAAATGGCGGGGATCTCGAGGCCCTTGAGCACGCGCATAACGCTGATGCGCGCCGGCATGTCGGACTTGCAGACAAGCGCGTAAAGCGGGCGGCCTTCCTGTTTTCTGTCGGCGACTTCGTAAGCGAGCGCGTTCGGCATGTCGAGCGACGGAATCGGCCGGTCGCAGTAAAGCGTGAAGCGGTCGCGCACGACGATGAAGCTGCCGCTCGCCGATGGCGCGCCATTGGTTTTCGCGCCGTTTCCGTTTCCGTTTTTAGGAGGAGTGGGTGCTGATGCCGGTGACTCGGCCGCCCCCGCGGGAGCGGCGGGAACAGGTACGAGCGTTGGCGCTCCCTGCCGCTGTTGAGGCACGGGCGCTTGTCTGAGGTCCGCAGCCGCTTCGGCCATGGCACAACAGTCCTTAGCAAAATCAGACCGGCTTCTGCCGATCCAACGGGCATTCTATGGAAAGGAAGGGGTGTACACAACCGCCGAAAAGGCCTCAGACGGCTGGTTTTTCAGGGATTTATCGCGTCGAAACGAGGTCAAAAACCTAATTTTGGCGGTTTTGGCTCCGTAACGACCCCTCCCTAACCCTCCCCTTGCAGGGGAGGGAGTAAGACAACCGGCGCCCCTTTGCCCCCCACCACCCCCCTGAAAGGGGGAGGCTCGGAGGGGGTCGTTTTTCGATCCCTCAATCCAGGAACGGGTCGCGGACCAGGATGGTGTCGTCGCGCTCGGGGCTGGTGGACAGGAGCGCGACCGGCGTTTCGATCAGCTCCTCGATGCGGCGGATGTACTTGATGGCCTCGGCCGGCAGTTGGGCCCAACTGCGCGCGCCGCGCGTCGAGCAGTTCCAGCCGGTCATGGTTTCGAAGATCGGTTTCACCGCCGCCTGCTGGCCCATGCCTGAAGGAAAGCGGTTGATGCGCGCGCCGTTCAATTCGTATGCGACACACACCTTCAGCTCCGTGAGCGTATCGAGCACGTCGAGCTTGGTGAGCGCGATGCCAGTGATGCCGCCGACCTTCGTGGCCTGGCGCACCATGACGGCGTCGAACCAGCCGCAGCGGCGCTTGCGCCCCGTGACCGTGCCGAACTCGTGACCGCGTTCGCCGAGGAGCTGGCCGATACTGTCCGTGAGCTCGGTGGGGAACGGCCCCGAACCGACGCGCGTGGTGTAGGCCTTGGTGATTCCAAGCACATAGCCCACCGCGCCCGGGCCGATGCCGGAGCCGGCGGCAGCTTGGCCGGAGACAGTATTGGACGAGGTCACGTAGGGGTACGTGCCGTGATCGACATCGAGCATCGCGCCTTGCGCGCCCTCGAAGAGGATGCGGCTGCGGTCGCGTCGGGCATCGGCCATGATCTCCCACACCGGGGCGGCGTAGGGCAGGATCTTCGGTGCGATCTCCTTGATCTGCGCGATGAGCTCGGCGCCGTTCACCTCTGGCTGGCCCATACCGCGATAGAGCGCGTTGTGGTGCGCCAGCATGCGCTCGACTTTGTAAGCAATGGTCGCGTCGTCGGCGAGGTCGCATACCCGCAGCGCGCGGCGCGCGACTTTGTCTTCATAGGCCGGCCCGATGCCGCGCCCGGTGGTGCCGATTTGGCCCGAACCCGCGGCTGTTTCACGCGCCTGGTCGAGGCGGCGATGCAAAGGCAGGATGAGTGCGGCGTTGTCGGCGAGCTTCAAGACCTTGGGCGTGATCTCGATGCCCTGATCGCCGACGCGCTTGATTTCGTCGAGCAGCGCCCAGGGATCAACGACGACACCGTTGCCGATGATCGACGGCTTGCCGCGCACGACGCCTGATGGAAGCAGCGAGAGCTTGTAGGTCTTGCCGTCGATGACAAGCGTATGGCCCGCGTTGTGGCCGCCCTGGAAGCGCACGACCATGTCGGCGCGTTCTGACAGCCAGTCAACGATCTTGCCTTTACCTTCGTCGCCCCATTGCGCGCCGACGACCGCTACGTTCGCCATGGTGATCTAGTTCCCTTTGAGTTCGTTGGCAGCATCGCCCGCAAGCACGTGCGTGCAGCCGAGACGGCGCGCTTCGGCGTCGTCGTCATTGGTTTTGGCGAGGCCGGCGACCACGCGCCAGCCTTTGGACTGCCACGCGGCAATCGCCGCGCGTTTTGTGCCGAAGGGCGCGAACAATGTCTTCTCAGCCCCATTGCGCGGCACGACGCCGATCAGCGCATCGACGAAGAACGTGGCTCCCGTGGCCGGCTCGTTCTGGCCGAGCGAATAGCGCCCTCCCCGGCCCAACTCGCGCTGCGAGCCGCGCGCAAAGACCGAGAACGTGACGCCGGTGTGGTACTCGAAGCCACGGTTCTCGACGGCGTCCACTGTGAGCGCGAGGTTCGGCGCGGCGATGCGCACGCCTTTCGCCACGTCCATGAGGCTCTGCCATTCCTTCTGCGCCGCCGGCGGCAACGCGAGCTTGGCGAGTTTGGCCTCGGCGGTCTCAAAGGGGCCCGACGCTTCGACAAGTGCAGTGAGCAGCGCACCCCCTGCTCCGCCCGCGGCTTTGATCTCGGCGACGTCCTTATGATCGAGGGCAGCGCGCAGGCGCGGCCCATCCGTCGGCGCATGGGCGGCGAGGATCGCCAGCACCAAAGTCGGCAAACCGAGGTCGATGCTGACGTCCTTCACGCCCAAGGCTTCCAGCGCTTCGGCGACGACCACAATGGCTTCGGCATCGGCCGCGCCCGGCGCTGCGCCGATCAACTCGAAACCGGCTTGGGAGAACTGACGCTCAGGCTCGAGCTGCGAGCCCTTCACGCGCAGGACCTGGCCTGCGTACATCAGACGCAGGGGGCGCGGCGCGCTCGCCAATCTGGTGGCGGCGATGCGGGCGATCTGGGTGGTGATGTCGGCGCGCACGCCCAAGGTCCGGTGCGAGACCGGATCGAGCATGCGGAAGATGCGCGAGCCCATGGCCGTACCCACACCCGACAACAGCGTCTCTTCGAACTCGACCAGCGGCGGCTTGACCAGCACGTAGCCGTTGGCGGCGAAGCTCCTTTTCAGCCGGTCGATCACGGCTGACTCGAATCCCGCGTCGGGCGGCAGTACGTCGCGCAGGCCTTCAGGCAGCAGGGTTCGTGAATCGCTCATGACTCAGGCTGAAACGGGGTGGAAAGCAAACGCGCGGTTATACGCTTCCGGGCGCTTCGCAACAAGGTCGCAAAGCATTGTCACATCAAAGCTTTGCGGTCTTACGTGTGGGGACCTTGAAGGTGGTTTTGTCGTATTCGGCACGAGCGCGGCGCAGGTCGCGTTCGCGCAGCAGGATAATCACGGCCACGCCCGCTACGCCGAGCCCAATCAACGGCAGCAGCGCAACGATGAAGATCGGCACGCCCGCAAACCGCAGGCCGAAGGGCGGCAGGTTGAAGTCAGTCCGGAACAACCCCACGAGCAGCACGCCCGCGACAATGCCCAGGCGCATCCGCGTCTTGACGCGGATCTTGGCCAGGGCGTCGTCGAGATTGGCCTGCGCACGCTGTGGATCGATCAGCATGCGCAGATTTTAGCCAAATCCGCTTTAGAACGCGAGCCTTTGGGCCTGCTTCACGTGCGGCAGAGCCTTCACCTTGGCCAAAAGATCGTCCGGCACCGCCTGATCGAGCTGGAGCAGCGCGATGGCGTCGCCGCCCGACTTGGCGCGGCCCAGGTGGAACGAGGCGATGTTGATGCCCGCCTGCCCCAGCGCCGAGCCGAGCGCGCCGATAAAGCCCGGCTTGTCGGTGTTGGTGACATAGAGCATGTGCGCGCCGATCTCAGCCTCGATGTGGATGCTGTCGATGTCCACCAAGCGCGGCATGTTGCCGCCAAAGAGCGTGCCGGAGACGGCGGCCTTGCCCTTGTCGGTAGTGACGGTGAGCGTGACCAGGGTCTGGTAGAAGTCGTTCTTGTCCTGCTTGATCTCGGTGACCTTGATGTCGCGTTCGCGCGCGATGGCGGGTGCGTTCACCATGTTGACGCTTTCCATGAGCGGGCTCATCAAGCCCTTCAGCACGATGGCAGTGAGCGGGCGGGTGTTGAGCGCGGCGACCGCGCCGGCGTATTCGACGGTGACGCCCTTCAGGCCCGATTGCACCAGTTGGCCGGCGAAGCTGCCGAGCTCTTCGGCGAGTTTCATGTAGGGTTTCAGCTTCGGCGCGTCTTCGGCCGAGACCGAGGCCATGTTAAGGGCATTCGTGACGGCACCGGAAAGCAGATAGTCGGAAAGCTGCTCGGCGACCTGAAGTGCCACGTTCTCTTGCGCTTCGTTGGTCGAGGCGCCGAGGTGCGGCGTGCAGACGACCTTTTCCATGCCGAACAGCGGGTTGGCCTTGGCAGGTTCTTCCTCGAATACGTCGAGCGCCGCGCCGGCGACCTGCCCGCTTTCGATGGCGGCTTTGAGGTCCGCTTCGTTGACGAGGCCGCCGCGCGCGCAATTGATGATGCGCACGCCCTTCTTCATCTTGGCGAAGGACTTGGCGCTGATGATGCCGCGCGTGTTGTCGGTCAGCGGCGTGTGCAAGGTGATGAAATCGGCGCGGGCGAAGATGGCATCCAGATCGCCCTTCTCGACGCCGAGATCGCGGGCGCGCTCTTCGGAGAGATAGGGATCGTAAGCGATGACCTTCATCTTCAGGCCGAGCGCGCGGTCGGCGACGATGGAGCCGATGTTGCCGCAGCCGATGACGCCCAAGGTCTTGCCGTAGAGCTCGACGCCCATGAACTTGTTTTTCTCCCACTTGCCGGCGTGAGTGGACGCGCTGGCGGTCGGGATGTCGCGCGCGAGAGCCATCATCATCGAGATGGCATGCTCGGCGGTGGTGATCGCATTGCCAAAGGGCGTGTTCATCACGACAACGCCGCGCGCGGTGGCGGCTTCGACATCGACGTTGTCGACGCCGATGCCCGCGCGTCCGACGACCTTCAGCTTGGGCGCGGCGGCGAGCACAGCAGCGGTCACCTTGGTATTCGAGCGGATGGCGAGGCCATCGTAATCCTTGATGATGGCGATCAGTTCTTCGGGCTTGAGGCCGGTCTTGACGTCGACGTCGACGCCACGGTTCTTGAAGATCTGGACGGCAGCTTCGCTCAGCTTGTCGCTGATAAGGACCTTAGGCTTGGACACTTGGTGAACCCCTTTTGTTGCGGGCTTTTTCTATCCGCCCGGCGCGGCTATTTCAAGGTGGACGGCGCTGGCGCGCGTATCGGAAACCGGCTTTCCAACGCAACGATCACAAGCGCCGCCCAGACACAACCGAAGGATATGAGATCGATTTGACTGAAAGCCTCGCCGAATCCGAAAACCGCCATCAACAGCGTGATCGACGGCGCAAGGTACTGCAGGAATCCCAGGGTGGTCAGGCGGATGCGTCGGGCCCCGGCGGCGAACAGCGCCAGCGGAATCGCGGTCACGGGCCCGGCCCCTATCAACATGGAGTTGGTCAGCGTCCTGTCCGACGGGAACACGCCGGTATGGTCGGAGGCCCACCAGAGTACGAGCCCCAGCGCAAAGGGGAACATCAGCGCGGTCTCGACGAGGAGGCCGTCCAGCGCCGCCACGGGCGCTTTCTTGCGCAAGTATCCATACAGGCCAAAACTGATGGCCAGCGCCGGCGCGATCCAGGGAACGTGGCCGAGCGCCGCGATCTGCACGACCAGGCCAATCGTAGCTAGCCCAATGCAGGCTGCACGGATGCGTGAAATGCGTTCGCCAAAGAACGCCAGACCGAGCGCAAAGGATACCAGCGGCGTGATGTAGTAGCCGAGGCTGGCTTCGACGAGTTGATCGGTCTCGACGCAATAAATGTAGAGCAGCCAGTTGCCGGTGATGAGAGTGCCGGTGACAGCCAGCGTGCCGAGTGTCCGCGGCGTCCGTATGGCCTCGAGCACACGCGGCAAATGGCCGCGCACGATGATAATCAACCCAACGAACACCGCGCTCCAAATCACGCGGTGCGTGATGATCTCGACGGCCGGCACTTCGAGGAAGCGCCAATAGATCGGCATCACACCCCAAAGGGTGTACGCCGCCGCGGCATATATGACGCCCGCGCGTTCTTCCGAAGTCTGCGCGGGGTGATCGTTCATGCTATCCGCGTTACGGCTTGGCTTCGCCGTAAGCCCAGGTCAGCCATGGCATGAGTTTCTCAAGATCGGCGGTATCGACCGTGGCGCCGCCCCAAATGCGCAGGCCGGCGGGTGCGTCACGATAGGCGCCGATATCGACGGCAACGCCTTCGGCTTCGAGCAGGCTCGCCATCTTCTTGGCCACCTCGCCCTGCTGCTCGGCACTGCCTGCTTTGGGCAATGTCAGGCAGATCGAGGTGCAGGAGCGCGTCTCGGGTTTTTCGGCGAGGAACGCAATCCAATCGTTTTTGGCGACAAAGTCCGCGATCACTTTCAAGTTGGCTTCGGAGCGAGCGATCAGCCCCTTGAGGCCGCCCACGCCCTCGGCCCAATTCAGGCCGTCCACGGCGTCCTCGACGCAAAGCATCGAGACGGTGTTGATGGTGTCGCCTTCGAAGGGCGCGGGATCGAACTTGCCGCCCTTGGTGAGACGGAAAATCTTCGGCATCGGCCACGGCGGCGTGTAGCTCTCCAGGCGCTCGATGGTGCGCGGCGAAATTATGAGCATTCCGTGCTGCGCTTCGCCGCCCAGCACCTTCTGCCAGGAGTAGGTGACGATATCGAGTTTGTCCCAAGGCATCTCCATGGCGAACACCGCCGAAGTGGCGTCGCAGATGGTGAGGCCCTTGCGGTCCGCCGGGATCCAGTCGCCGTTCGGCACGCGCACGCCGGAGGTGGTGCCGTTCCAAGTAAAGACGACGTCGTTGTCGAAGTTCACCTCTTTGAGGTTCGGCAACTTGCCGTAGTCGGCCTTGAGGACGCGCGCGTCTTTGAGCTTCAGCTGTTTCACCACGTCGGTGACCCAACCCTCGCCGAAACTTTCCCAGGCCAGCATGTCGACGGGCCGCGCGCCAAGGCAATGCCACAGCATCATCTCGACGGCGCCGGTGTCAGACGCCGGCACGATGGCGATCTTGTAGTCCGCGGGCACGCCGAGAATGGCGCGGGTTTTATCCAGCACCTGCTTGATGCGCGCCTTGGCGGGCTTGGCACGGTGCGAGCGGCCCACGAGCGCGTTCTTGAGGGCATCGAGTGTCCAACCGGGACGCTTGGCGCAAGGACCGGATGAAAACTGGTTGCGCGCCGGTTTCACCGACGGTTTGGCGAGTGCGGACATGGAGAGGCAAATCCTTCGAGAACGACGAATTTATGCGCCAATTTTCGCGAAATCTGCTGCGAGACTCGGGCGCGAGGGGGCGGAGTTTATGAACCGGACCCCATGGCGTCAATTGCGCCGTCCGCAGGGCTGAAATACCCGAAAACGCTAGCTTTTCCCGCTGTGGGTAAGTCCGAAGGGGCGCACGGTGTGGCCGTGCCCCAGCGGCCCATGCCCTGCCCCCAGGTCCGGCGCTTTTAGTATCGCCTCGCGTACATAGGCACGCGCGCGCATGACGGCGTGTTCGAGCGGCAGTTTGTCGGCGAGTCCTGCGGCAATAGCCGAGGCAAGCGTGCAGCCGGTGCCGTGAGTCGAGCGGCTTTCGATGCGGGTATCCTCGAAGCGCGCGATGTTGCCGCCGGTGATTAGAAGATCGAGGACGGTGTCTCCTTCGAGGTGACCGCCCTTCAACAAAACCGCCTCGGCGCCCAGCGCACGCAGCGCCGGAACGGCGGCTTCCATGTCGGCGATGGTCTTGATCTCACGCCCCGTCAGCGCTTCGGCCTCGGGCAAGTTCGGCGTGATCAGCGCCGCGCCGCGTACGAGCTGGGCCACCAGCGCTGCGGCCGCATCGGGAGCCAGCAACGCGTGGCCGCCCTTGGCACGCATCACGGGATCGACAACACGCGGGATGTCGCCGGCGACCCGGCGCAGCGCGCCGCCGACGGCTTCAATGATCGGCACGGAGGCCAGCATGCCGGTCTTGATGACATCCGCGCCGATGTCATCGATAACGGAAACAATCTGCGCCGCCACGGTATCGGGCGGGATCTCGTGATAGCCCGATACGCCCAACGTGTTCTGCACCGTCACCGCCGTGATCGCGGTCATGGCATAGCCACCAAGCGCCGTGACGGTCTTGATGTCGGCTTGAATACCCGCGCCGCCGCCGGAGTCAGAGCCTGCAATGATGAGAACGCGGCCGATCATGATCTCGCTTGTCGTCCCCGCGAAAGCGGGGACCCATTGTGCAAATCAACTGGGACGGTACCGAGGATAGATGGATTCCCGCTTGCGCGGGAATGACAATCGAGTGTTAAGCAGCCGCTTTCGTTATCACCGCCGCCAGCTCGGCCACAACCGTGTCGACCTCTTGGGCGTCGTCGCCTTCGGCCATGATGCGTATCAAGGGCTCGGTGCCGGACTTGCGGATCACGAGGCGGCCGTGGCCGTTCAGGCGTTGCTGCACGGCGGCGATGGCGGCTTTGACCTCGTCAAGGCCGAGCACGGCATCGGCGCTCGCGCCCTGCGCCAGACGCACATTCCGCAAAAGCTGCGGCACAGCCTGGAACACGCGCAGCGTTTCGCTGGCGGTCTTGCGGTCGTTGGTCACCAGCGCGGCCAAGACCTGGAGCGCGGCGATAATGCCGTCACCGGTGGTGCCGTGCTGGCCCATGATGATGTGGCCCGACTGCTCGCCGCCGAGGTTGAAGCCGCCTTCGCGCATCTGCTCGACCACGTAACGGTCGCCGACCTTGGTGCGGATGAGGTTGAGGCCTTGCGACTGCAAGTGCCGCTCTAACCCGAGATTGCTCATGACGGTGGAGACGACCGAGCCGCCCTGAAGCTGGCCGGTCTCGCGCCAGTGGCTGGCGATCAGCGCCAGCACCTGGTCGCCGTCGATCATGTCGCCCTTCTCGTCGCAGAAGAGGACGCGGTCGGCGTCGCCGTCGAGGGCAATGCCAAGGTGCGCACGGTAAGCGGTCACCAGCTCGCGCATACGCTCGGGGTGCAGCGAGCCGCATTCGCGGTTGATGTTGAAGCCGTCGGGCTCGACACCGACCTTGATGACCTCGGCGCCCAATTCCCAGAACACGGTGGGCGCGACTTTGTAGGCGGCACCGTTGGCGCAATCGACGACGATCTTGAGACCATCGAGGCGAAGCCCACGCGGGAATGCGGTCTTGCAGTACTCGATATAGCGTCCCTGCGCGTCTTCCAGGCGCTTGGCGCGGCCAAGGCTGTGCGCGGGCGCACGGTAGCTCTCAAGACCGTTGCCCATCATGGCTTCGATTTCGGCCTCGAGGGCGTCCGACAGCTTGTAACCATCCGGCCCGAACAATTTGATGCCGTTGTCCTGAAACGGATTGTGCGAAGCCGAGAGCATCACGCCGAGATCACAGCGCATGGAACGCGTCAGCATGGCGATGCCGGGTGTGGGGATCGGGCCGACCAGGATCACGTCCATGCCGACCGAAACGAAGCCCGCCACCAAGGCCGGCTCCAGCATGTAACCGGACAGGCGCGTATCCTTGCCGATGACCACGGTATGACGGTGCGTGCCCCGCGTGAAGCGCTTGCCCGCCGCCATGCCGAGGCGCAGGACGGTCTCGGCCGTCATGGGCTCGGTATTGGCCAGGCCGCGCACGCCATCGGTGCCGAACATCTTACGGTCGGTCATTGCGACTCCAGTTCTTAACGTAATGGTAGTTTTGAGCTTCCCGACATATTGAATCAAGTGCGGACGATTTAGTTCCCGTCTTAGTGTCCGGCGGCGAACCGCCCCGCCAGCGCAAGGGCCTGGCGCGTCTCGGCCACGTCATGAACCCTTAGGATCTGCGCCCCCTGCCCCACGCCGTGTAAAGCCGCCGCCAGGGAGCCCGGAAGTCGAAGCGTCGCCGGCTCGCCTCGGCTCATGCGGCCGATGAAGCCCTTGCGCGAGGCGCCCAAGGCCAGCGCGCAGCCAAGGCCGTGGAACATGGCCAGGTGGTCCATAATCTCGGCGTTGTGGGTGTCGGTCTTGCCGAAACCGATGCCGGGGTCGACGGCGATGCGCCCCTTGGGGATGCCGGCAGCCACGCAAGCCGCCACCCGCGCCGCCAAGAAGTCGTAGATATCGCCGGGGGCCCAGGCGTAGGTCGGATTGTCCTGCATGGTGGCGGGCTCACCCTGCATGTGCATCAGGATCACCGAGACTTTGGACGCCGCGACGGCTTCCAGCGCAGGTGCGTCAGCGAGAGCGGAGACATCGTTGACGATGCTGGCGCCCGCCTTGACGGCTTCCGCCATCACGCTTGCGCGCCGGGTGTCGATGGACACGCGCACACCGCGCCCGGCCAGAGCTTTGATCACATTGATCACCCGCTCCAACTCGCGCACTTCGCTCACTACCGCAGCGCCGGGGCGCGTGGATTCGCCACCCACGTCGATGATCGCCGCGCCGTCCTCGACCATCCCGCGGGCGTGCGCGACCGCCGCTTCGTGATTGGTGAACAAACCGCCGTCGGAGAAACTGTCGGGCGTGACGTTGAGCACGCCCATGAGGACGGGCTTGTCGAGCCCGAGTCCCGCGAACGGCTCGCGCGGCGCGGCCAAGGCGGCCATCTGCGCGCGAATGGACGTGCGGAGCGGCTCGGGAATGGCGGCGGCATCCTTGTCGAAGATCATGCGCACAATGGCGCCAAGACGCGTGAGCTTGCCGTCCTCGCGCACGCTTACGTCCATGGCTGCGTAGGCCATGGTCCCCAGCAACGGCCACGCCCAGCCGGCCGCGATGGCTTCTGTGGCAGCCGCACCGGTCAGAATGGCGCGCGGGGTGATGTAGGCGTGGAGGGGCACTTCGTTTCCAAAACACAAATGTCATGCCGGGCGAAGACCCGGCATCCACTCATCAACATACTCGGCCAGCGCAATTTGAGGAATGGACCCCGGCTCTCGCTACGCTCGGCCGGGGTGACAATAGGGGTTAAACAAAAACCCCGCCGTTTCGGGCGGGGTTTTCGCGTTCGATATGAAGTCTTTTACTGCCCGGGCTGCGGGTGCGGATCGGTGCCGAAGCCGCGGCCTTCGGAGCCGGAGCTGGGCACCGAACTGCGGCGTCCCGGCTCGCGGGGCTTGGGCGGGTTCTTTTCCTTGTCGATCTTCTCGCCGCGCAGCAGCGCTTCGATCTCTTCGCGGTTCAGGGTTTCGTGCTCAAGCAGGCCCTGCGCGATGATCTCAAGCTGGTCGCGGCGGTCTTCCAGGATCTTGCGCGCCGTCGATTCGCCGGCTTCGACGAAGTTGCGTACCTCTTCATCGATCAGGCGCGCGGTGGCGTCGGAGACGTTCTTGGTCTGCGTCACCGAGTGACCCAGAAAGACCTCGCCCTGGTTGTCGGTGTAGCGCAGCGGCCCGAGCTTCTCGGAGAAGCCGTACTCGGTGACCATCTTGCGCGCGATATCGGTGGCGCGGCGGATGTCGTCCGACGCACCCGTGGTCACCTTCGACGGTCCAAAAGTCATTTCCTCGGCGACACGGCCGCCGAAGAGACTGGCCAGCTGCGCCTCCAACTCGATCTTGGACATGCTGTACTTGTCGCGTTCCGGCAGGAACATGGTGACACCCAGCGCACGGCCGCGCGGGATGATCGTCACCTTGTGCAAGGGCTCGTGGCTCGGCACATGCAGCATGACGAGCGCATGGCCGCCTTCGTGATAGGCCGTCAACTTCTTCTCGTCCTCGGACATGACCATGGAGCGGCGTTCCGCACCCATCAGCACCTTGTCCTTGGCTTCTTCAAATTCCTGCATACCGAGCACGCGCTTGGCCTTACGGGCCGCCAGCAGGGCAGCCTCGTTGACCAGGTTGGCTAGGTCAGCGCCCGAGAAACCGGGCGTGCCCCGCGCGATGACCTTCAAGTCAACATCGGAGCCCAAGGGGGTCTTCTTGCTGTGGACCTGCAGAATGCGCTCACGGCCGACGATGTCGGGGTTCGGCACCACGACCTGACGGTCGAAGCGGCCCGGACGCAGCAGCGCCGGGTCAAGCACGTCGGGACGGTTGGTGGCGGCGATCAGGATGACGCCTTCGTTGGCTTCGAAGCCGTCCATCTCGACCAGCAGCTGATTGAGGGTCTGTTCGCGTTCGTCGTTACCGCCACCCAAGCCGGCGCCGCGATGGCGTCCGACGGCGTCGATTTCATCGATGAAGATGATGCAGGGCGCGTTCTTCTTGCCCTGCTCGAACATGTCGCGGACACGGCTGGCGCCGACGCCGACGAACATTTCGACGAAGTCCGAGCCCGAGATGGTGAAAAACGGCACGTTAGCTTCGCCGGCGATGGAGCGCGCCAGCAGCGTCTTGCCCGTACCGGGAGGGCCGACCAAAAGCACGCCCTTCGGGATCTTGCCGCCCAGGCGCTGGAACTTCTGCGGGTCGCGCAGGAATTCGACGATCTCTTCGAGTTCTTGTTTAGCTTCTTCGACGCCGGCGACGTCTTCAAACGTCACTCGGCCCTGTTTTTCGGTGAGAAGCTTGGCGCGCGACTTGCCGAAGCCCATGGCCTTGCCGCCGCCCGACTGCATCTGGCGCATGAA
>CAISTS010000051.1 GCA_903888485.1 uncultured bacterium
GTCTCGGCGCGCATGATCTCGGAAAAGCCGATGATGGCATTGAGCGGCGTGCGCAGCTCATGGCTCATGTTGGCGAGGAACTCGCCCTTGAAGCGGTTGGCCTCCTCGGCCATTAGCTTGGCGCGCAGCAGGGCTTCCTCGCGCCGCTTCGTTTCGGTGATATCGTTGATGATCGTCACCACGCCCTTCAGGGTGCGGCTCTCGCTGACGCGGATCCAACGGTCGTCGGCGAATTGCAGCTCGAACGGCGCCAGCGGCTCGTTGTCGCCGAAGGCCTGCATGGCGATCCAGATGTCGAGCGTGCCGCGCGAATGCGGCGCGAGAATTTCGGCCTCCTTGGCCGCCTGCAAAAGCTCGACATAGGGCGTGGTCAGGCGCAACTTGCCGGAGATCGCCGAGAAGAATTCCTGGAATTTAGAATTGAATACGACGATCAGGCCGCGGCTATCGCGCAGCGCGAAGCCTTCAGAGATGCTTTCGATGGCGGCCGATAGCCGGCGCTGGCTGCGCGCGGCCTGGCGCTTGGTCTCGACTTCGGCGGTGACGTCACGCGCAGTGCCGCGATAGCCCTTGAAGGCGCCGGTCTTGTCGTCGAACACCGGCAGGCCGCTGAGCAGGCACAGGCGCGGCTCGTCGTTGCCGTCGAGGATGCGATACATCGCGTCGCGGAACGGCGAGCGGGATTCGCCGGTGAGCGGCTGGACCTGCGGCGCATCCTGCAGCGGATTGGCCTGGCCGATCTCGAGCAGGCTGCTGCCGATGAAATGGCGCGGGTGCAGCTTCATCACCTCCGTCACGCGCGGCGAGACGAAGGTGAAGGCGAAGTCGGCGTCGGTCTCCCAAATCCAATCGGAGACGAGCCGGGCGATGTCCCGGAAGCGCTCGCGCGCCGCCAGGGTTTCGAGCCAAGCCTGCGCCTCGCGCGTCGCGTTCTGGTACATGCCGCCGACGGCGACGATCTGGCCGGCGCCGTCGCGGATCGGGAAATGCTGCGAGCTGTAGAAATCGGTGCCACTGTCGGTTTCGATGACGTCTTCGCGAGTGACCGCGACGCCCGCCACCGGTCACATCGCAGACGTTCTCGCCGAGCGCGAAATGGCAGGTCCCGTCGGCATCGACGCCGCTTTTGCGCCCATGCAATTCCAAAAGACGCTGATAGGCGCTGTTGGCGTAAGTCAGCTTGCCGTCGAGGCCGGCGACATACATCGGCGGTCCGTCGGCGAGCAGGGCAAGCGCCTCGGCGGGTAACAGCAAGGGGGGCAGCACGGCGGTGCCGCCCGACGCTTGGGTCAGGGCGGCGCGGGTCACGGCACGCAACGCCTGGTCGGGCTGGAGGGCGTCGCCCCACGGCGCGCCTTGCGGTGTATGAATGGCGACAATCCCCATGGGATCATTTTTTCCCATCGCCGGACGTGTCGGATGCCTCGAGCACCCGGATGGCGTTGAGGAAGCTGGCGTCGCGCTGCCATTTCTTCAGCATGCGTTGCGCCACTTCGGCCGTCACGCGGTCGTAAAGTTCGAGCACGCGGCTCAGTTCGCGCGGATTCATCACGCGCTCATGGGCGCGCGCCTTGCGCGTCAGCATGAAGATGCTGGCGAAGTCGGCCTTGTCGATGCCGATGGCGCGGCAGACGATGGCAAGCGCCTCGCCGCCCGGCTCGAACATCATGCGGCGCAAGAGGCGCGGACGCAGGCCGGAGAGTTTGCCGAACATCGCCTCGAACAGCGGCACTTCGCCCTGGCGCAGTACCTGCAGCAGCATGCGCGGCGTGACCTTGCCTTCTTCATGGAGCCGTTCGACCAGTTCGATATGCTTGGGCTGTTCGACGGCGCGGCCGTGGTTGTCGATCACCGATCTGACGCTGCTCTCGATCGTTTCGTCGAGTTCGGCCGGATCGATATCGAAATTCTTGATGATGTGCTGGCGCAGCGCGGCGGAGACCCACCAGTACATGCGCTTGGCAAGGTCGGGCTCGAGGTCGGGGCGCTTGAGCAGCGGGTTCTGGTAGGTATCGACCCGCTTGGACTGGTCCACCAGATATTCCATGGTGCCCTTGGAGATGCGGGCGCTGGTGTTGTCGAGCATCGCCTTGATGACGTCTTCGTTGCCGGTCTCGACGAGCGCATCGGTGACGGTCTCGTTGAGGTTCTTGCGCATGGCGATGACGAGTTGATGCTCCATCGTGCGATGATGGATGATCTCTACCAGGTCCATGTCGTGCAGGATGTCGCTTTGCACCAGCACGCGGTGGGCGACTTCGATATCGTCGTTGGCCAGCGTCAGGATCAAGTCGCGTGGTGCGTGATGAATATCGGCCAGGCGCCCGGCAAGTTCGCGGCGCACCGACATTTCGACGTCATGGATGATCTGGCGCAGGATGTCGGTCATCAGCGCCCGCTCGCGGTCGCTCAGAACGTCCTGGTTGTTGAAGAACAGATCGCTCACGGCGTTGACGAGCGCCTTGCGGCCCGCGACGGTCTTGTCGCGCGCCAGCTTCATCAGCACTTCCAGATCGTCGTCCTGCAGGGAGGACACTGCTTTGTCGGCCATGTTCCATTCTTCAACGCTTGCGCATCGGGCTGGTCGCCTGAAGCCGCACTATGGGAATATAGCCGGCACCCTTAAAAAACGGTAAATCGCGCCGCCAGATTTCCCAGATATGAGAAGGGCTTGCCTATGCACATCGGCTAGAAACGCGACGTTTTCGCGGCGTATTTGAAAAACTTCCGCGCGTTAATCTGCCGTTAAGCCAACCCGGCATAAATTGCCGGTCATGCCGATCTCACCAGCCGCTTCCATCCTCAATACGCTCGCCGGCCTGCCCGTTCAGGCGCCGGCCGCGACGGGTCCCACCACCCCGGCCTCGCCGGCGGCGCGCGCGGCGGAAGCCGCCCTGGCCGCCAAGCAGGCGCGGCAGCAGGCGCAAAACCCGGCGGCCAATCTGCCGTCGATGACGGCCGAGAGCCACAGGGCCGTCGCCAATCTGCCGCGCGGCAGCTTCCTCAATATCGTCGTCTAAGATTTAAGCCCGAGCGCGTTAGCGCTCGAGGCTCACCGCAGCGCGTCAGCGCTCCAACCCCATAAGTCCTCGGGCGAAGTCGCGCGCCGTGAAGGCGTCGAGATCGTCCACGCCCTCGCCGACGCCGATGGCGTGAACCGGCAGGGCGAATTTCTCCGCCAGCGCCACCAGCACGCCACCGCGCGCCGTACCGTCCAATTTCGTGACGATCAGGCCGCTGATGCGGCTCTTGAAGATGTCGACCTGCGACAGGGCGTTCTGCCCCGTGGTGGCGTCGAGCACCAGCACCGCGTCGTGCGGCGCGCTCGGATCGATCTTGCGGATGACGCGCAGGATCTTGTCGAGCTCGGCCATCAGATGCTCTTTGTTGTGCAGCCGGCCGGCGGTATCGATCAGCACCACTTCGGTACCCTGCGCCTTGGCGGCGGTCAGCGCATCGAAGGCGAGACCCGCCGCGTCGCCCTTTTCGTTGAAATAGAAGGCGGCGCCCGTGCGCTCGCTCCACACGCGCAATTGCTCGACGGCGGCGGCGCGGAAGGTGTCGCCAGCGGCGACCATGACCGAAAGGCCGTCGCGGCGGAAGCGCGCGGCGAGCTTGCCGATGGTGGTGGTCTTACCCGAGCCGTTGACGCCGACCACCAAAATCACATGCGGCTTCTTCGTCCGGTCGACGGCCAGCGGCTTGGCGAGCGGCTCCAGGATCGTCGCAATGGAGGTTGCGAGCGCTTCGCGCACCTCGGTCTCGTCGATGTCCTTGTCGAAGCGCCCTTGCGCCAATTGTTCGGTGAGCCGAACGGCGGTGGCCGGACCGAGATCGGCGGCGATCAACAGCTCTTCCAATTCGTCCAGCGCCGCGCGGTCGAGCTTGCGCTTGGTGAAGATCGCGCCGATGCCCTCGCCGATCTTGGAGGAGGAGCGGGTGAGCCCCTCCTTCAGGCGGGCGAGCCAGCCTTTCTTTGGCTTGTCGGTTTCGCTCATATCGCTGCCGCGATCAGCTTGCCGTCGGCAAGGGCCGAGACCTTTGCCGTGACGATGGCGCCGATGGCCTGCGGCGCCGCGAACTGCACCGGCGCGAATTCCTCGCTGCGGCCCAGCGTCGCGCTTTCCATGATGACGGACAAGTTGCGATCGACGAAGCGCGCGAGATAGGCGTCGCGCGCGGCATCGCCGCGCGCGCGCAGCCGCGCGGCGCGGTCCTTGCGGACCGGCATCGGCATTTGCGGCATACGCGCCGCCGGCGTGCTGGCGCGCGCCGAGAAGGGGAACACATGCAGATAGGCGAGGCCGCAGTCCTCGACCAGCTTGAGGCTGTTCTCGAACATCTCGTCGGTCTCGGTCGGGAAACCGGCGATCAGGTCGGCGCCGAAGGCCATGTCGGGCCGCAAGCTGCGCACCTTCTGGCAGAATACGACGGCCTGGGCGCGGGAATGACGGCGCTTCATGCGCTTGAGGATCATGTCGTCCCCCGCCTGCAAGGACAGATGCAGATGGGGCATGAGGCGCGGTTCTGTGGCGATGGCGTCGAAGAGATCGGCGTCCGCCTCTATGCAGTCGATGGAGGAGAGCCGCAGCCGCTCCAGTTGCGGAACGTGCTTCAGGATTTGCTTCACGAGACGCCCGAGCTTGGGCGTCCCCGGCAGCTCCTGCCCCCAGGAGGTCAGGTCCACGCCGGTCAGCACGGCCTCGCGATAGCCATTGGCGGTGAGCCGCGTGATCTGATCGACGATCTCTCCCGCCGGCGCCGAGCGCGAGGGGCCGCGTCCATAGGGGATGATGCAGAAGGTGCAGCGGTGGTCGCAGCCGTTCTGGATCTCCACAAAGGCCCGGGTCTGGCCCTCGATGGCGTCCACCGCCCCCGCCACGAAATGATGGGCGGTTTCGGGCAGGGCCATGATGTCGTTGACGGTCGTCATGGGCGTCACCGCCAGCGAGGCCCAGATGGCGGGTTTCGCCTTGTCGGCGTTGCCGATGACGGAATCGGCGATGTCCGCGAACCCAGCCGGGTCGATCTGGGCGGCGCAGCCGGTCACCACGATGCGCGCGTCCGGCCGCTCGCGCCTCGTGCGGCGGATCGCCTGCCGGGCCTGGCGCACCGCCTCCTGAGTCACTGCGCAGGTGTTGAAGAC
>CAISTS010000052.1 GCA_903888485.1 uncultured bacterium
CGAACCGCTGTGCGAAGACCGCGGATCGCGCATCTGCTTCACCTTGCCTCCAAAATAGAACTGTAGCGGCAGCAGTAGGATGGTTGGACCAAACCATTGTGCCCACCAGGGAAGGAAATGCGCTGCGTTCACGGTAAATGCCGTAGTAGATGCCGTGAATGCCCCCAACATCGTAGTTAAGTGCAATTGCATCCAGTCAAGCTGGTGTAGCAAACCCGGGTTTCTAAATATTTTCCAATTCTTGAAGGTGTCCATGGCACTCATGAAACCAAATATCCCAAAGAGAATAGGGAAAGCGATCATCGTGCCTGCCGCGATATGCCAGGCAGACATACCCAACATAAATACCGCATTGAAGCCCAATAAAATGGTATACGCCCAGTCTAATGAGCTGACCCCGGCGCCTTTCATCAGCAAAATGCTTCGCACCCCGCGAAATATCCCCGCCAACACAAGCAAGGAGATACCTAAAAGGAATTGCAAAAACACCTTTTCCGGATGATTGATGAACATAACGATCGCTGTGGTTGCTACAATGAGCATTGCATAGAAAAACACTTTCCCTACGAGGCGGTGTTTGCGCGGATCGCGAAAATTGTAAAAGATGGCAATGGGGCCAGTCACCAGCGTAGAAGCTCCGGCAATGACATGGATCTTAAGAAGCAAGTCGATCATAAATTCAAGCATGGCTGTTATTTTGGGGCTTCAGGAATTCGTGTGGGTAGCTGATCGCGCCACGGGGTAAAGATCGAGGCCGCCGAGGTGGAAGTAGATCGCGTTGCGGAAGCGCTCCCGGTTGCGGAAGCCGCAGGCCTGTTTCTTGATCCACTGGATCCTCGAGTTGACGCTCTCGGCGGTTGCGTTGGTGACGCTCAGCACGATCGCGTTGACGATGCCCCACAGGTGAGCCTGGACCGTGCGCGCGGCCTTCTTCATGGGCTCGAGGCGGCTGCGCATCGCCCAGCCGATCCACTTCTTCCACGCCTTCGTCGCCCACCCGCGGGCGGCGTAGCCCCACAGCCAGCGCGCCGCGTCCTTGATCGCCCAGGCCCGGCCAGCTTTCAGCGAGCAGTCGCGCAGCAGGTCGAACTCGATGCGTCGCTCGCGCGGCATGTTCTCGGGGTTCTGGGCCCAGATGTACTTCGTCCGCTTGGGCACGTACATGCCGTCGGCCGCGAGCTCGCGGTTCTCCTGCTTGCGCACCGTGTTCACCGCGTCGTTGAGCAGCTTCGCCACATGGAAGCGATCGAAGCAGATCTTCGCGTCCGCGTTGCCCACGTGGGCGCGCGCGGAGCGCACGTAGGCGGCGCACATGTCCATCGCGACGGCCTCGATCCCGTCGAGCTGCTCCTTCTCGAGCAAACCCCAGAAACCATCGAGGGAAACGCTCGTGCGGTCATCGGCGACGTAGAGCACATGCCCACGCTCGATGTCGGTGACCACCGTCACGTACTCGTGGCGCTTCTGGAAGGACGTCTCGTCGACGCCCACGCGCCGCACGTCGCGCACCTTGCGCCGCTCGAGCCCGCGGCGCACAGCGCGCTGCATCACTCCGTCGATCTGGTCCCACGTCAGCCGCATGCGTCGGGCGACCGCCGAGATGCCGGCCTCGCGCAGCCAGTCGATGATCAGGCTCTCCATCAGCGCCGTGAAGCCAGACCCAGGCTCGGCCCAAGGCGTTGCGATCTGGGCGACACCGTGCTCCCGACACTGCACGCGCGGCACGTCGGCGACGAGCACCGTCTTGAACTGGCAGGTGTCCAGGTGCCGCCACGAGCGACGGCGAGTGTCGTAGCCCGGGCAAGCCTCGCCGCAGGTCGGGCAGGGGTGCTGCGCATCGGCCCGGCATTGGATCGTGACCGTGACCTCCTCGCGCTTCGCGCTCACATCGACCTCGGTCACGAACCACGGCGCCCGCACTCCCAGGATCGTCGCGTACAGGTCTTTGTTGGTGTCGCTCACGCAGCGGAGCGTACCGCCTCCAAGGACGCCCGCAGCGGCTCGCGCTGCACAGGGCAGACGCCTCGTCAACGCACCCCGGAAGCCCCGCTACCCACACGAAAGCCTGAAGCGCCCAAAGTCGAGAACCTTGCTCCTCTCGAGTCACTAATGGTAACTTACGTTCGTCGGTTACAGGCGGAATAACAAGGTAGTCGCGATGGCGGAACGCTTGATCAAGGTGAAGGTCCTCCGCGGAGGGCGCGAGATCGAGGAGATCGAACGGCCTCTGCGCGTCTTCGAAGGCCGCAAGGCTGTCGTGTACAAGAGGAGGCTCTGGGAAGTGCTGCGCGGAAACCTGATCCGGATCGATGGGTCGCCACTTCGCGAAAAGGGCAACTCGCCGGAGAGTCCGCCGGGCGTGCGGGACCGAACGGGAGCCAACGCCAGCAGCAGTGACGCGGGCGGATCGAATTCCGTAACCCGCGCAGCCGAATCGGTTTCCGGCGTAGCGGAATCCGCGGCGCTGGCCTACGCGGCCGAACTTGAATCCGGGGAGCCCGACCTGATAGCTCCGGAAAAGTGGGACCAGCGACAGATAGATGTCATTGAGGCGCCGGCCGAGGCGCGGATTCTCGTGGACGCTGGCCCCGGCACCGGCAAGAC
>CAISTS010000053.1 GCA_903888485.1 uncultured bacterium
GGCGCGTCCGGGTGTGATCATCGGCAAGAAGGGCGCCGACATCGACAAGCTCCGCAAGGAGATCTCGACGATGACCGGCTCGGAAGTGCACCTCAACATCGTCGAGGTCCGCAAGCCCGAGATCGACGCCAAGCTGATCGCCGAGAACATCGCGCAGCAGCTCGAGCGCCGCGTCGCGTTCCGCCGCGCCATGAAGCGCGCCGTTCAGTCGGCCATGCGCCTGGGCGCCAAGGGCATCCGCATCAACTGCGGCGGCCGTCTCGGCGGCGCCGAGATCGCGCGCATGGAGTGGTACCGCGAAGGCCGCGTGCCGCTGCACACGCTGCGCGCCGACATTGATTACGGCGAAGGCCGCGCGAACACCGCCTATGGCGTGTGCGGCGTGAAGGTCTGGGTGTTCAAGGGCGAGATTCTTGCCCATGACCCGATGGCCTCGGAAAAGCGGGCTCTGGAGTCGCAAGCAGGCGGCCCCGGCTCCCGGTCGATGAACTAAAAAGCGCAGACTGAAGGTACAGGTCCATGCTTCAGCCGAAGAAGACGAAATTCAGGAAGGCCTTCAAGGGCCGCATCCATGGCAAGGCCAAGGGTGGCACAGAGCTCAACTTCGGCGCCTTCGGCCTGAAGGCGGTGGAGCCCGGCCGTATCACGGCGCGTCAGATCGAGGCGGCCCGCCGCGCGATCAGCCGCCACATGAAGCGCGCGGGCCGTGTCTGGATCCGGGTGTTCCCGGATGTGCCGGTCTCGAAGAAGCCGACCGAAGTCCGCATGGGCAAGGGCAAGGGCTCGCCGGAATACTGGGTGGCGCGCGTGAAGCCGGGCCGCATCATGTTCGAGATCGAAGGCGTGTCCGAGACGATCGCCCGCGAGGCTTTCGACCGCGCCGCCGCCAAGCTGTCGATCCAGACACGTCTGGTATCGCGGCCCGGCGAACACTAGGAGATTTGAAGCCATGAAGGCGTCAGAAACCAGGGGCATGACCCCCGATCAGCTCACCGACCGGCTCGCCGAGTTGAAGCGTGAGCAGTTCAACCTCCGCGTCCAGCAGGCCACCGGTCAGTTGGAGAAGCCCTCGCGCCGCCGCCAGGTGCGCCGGGACATCGCGCGGATCAAGACGATTCTTGGCGAGAAACCGGCCCCCAAGGCCACCGCGTAGGACGGAGTACGCTAGAGATGCCGAAAAGAATTCTGCAAGGCGTGGTCGTCAGCAACGCCAACGAAAAGACCGCGGTGGTCCGTGTCGAACGACGCGTGAAGCATCCGGTGCTGGGCAAGGTCGTGCGCCATTCGAAGCGCTACCACGCCCATGACGAGGGAAATGCGTGCCAGGTCGGTGACATGGTCCGTATCGAGGAATGCCCGCCGATCTCGCGCCTGAAGCGCTGGCGGGTGATTGCCGAACAGGCTTGATGAGCGCACCGGGAGATACGCCATGATTCAAATGCAGTCGAATCTGGATGTTGCCGATAACTCGGGTGCGCGCCGTGTCCAGTGCATCAAGGTTCTCGGCGGCTCCAAGCGGAAGACCGCTTCCGTCGGCGACGTCATCGTCGTCAGCGTGAAGGAGGCGATTCCGAGGGGGCGCGTGAAGAAGGGTGACGTGCACCGTGCCGTCATCGTTCGCACCGCCAAGGAGATTTTCCGGTCGGATGGGTCGAGCATCCGCTTCGATAACAATGCGGCCGTGCTGATCAACAAGCAGGGCGAGCCCATCGGAACCCGCATCTTCGGTCCGGTGACCCGTGAACTGCGCGCGAAGTCGATGATGAAGATCATCTCGCTGGCGCCGGAGGTGCTGTAATGGCCGCAAAGATCAAAAAGGGCGACAAGGTCATCGTGACCAAGGGCCGCGACAAGGGCAAGCAGGGCGAAGTGCTGCGCGTCATCCCCGATGACAACCGCGCCGTCGTGCAGGGCGTGAACGTGGTGAAGAAACACAAGCGCCCGAACCAGTTGGATCCGGGCGGGATCAAGTCGGAAGAGGCGCCGCTGGCGCTTGCCAACCTGGCCATCGTCGACCCCAAGACGGGCGAGGCGACCCGCGTCGGCTTCCGCATCGAGGGCGGCCGCAAGGTCCGCTTCGCGAAGAAGTCAGGAGAGAAGATCGATGTCTGAGACCGCTGAAAAGGCGCGCCTGCAGAGCCACTACGAGACGGCGGTGCGGCCTCAGCTGATGGAGCAGTTCGGGCTGAAGAACCAGCTCGCTGTGCCACGGCTGGACAAGATCGTCATAAACATGGGTGTGGGTGAAGGCACCCGCGACGCCAAGAAGATCACGATCGCGGCCGAAGAGCTGACCAAGATCGCCGGCCAGAAGCCGGTGATCACCAAGGCCAAGAAGTCCATCGCCGGTTTCAAGCTGCGCGAGGGCATGGCGGTCGGCTGCAAGGTGACGCTGCGCGGCAAGCGCATGTACGAGTTCCTTGACCGGCTGGTCACCATCGCGCTGCCCCGCGTCCGCGATTTCCGGGGCGTTTCGCCCAAGAGCTTCGACGGCAACGGCAACTACGCGCTGGGCCTGAAGGAACAGATCGTGTTCCCGGAAATCAACTATGACCAGATCGACGAGATCCGGGGCATGGACATCATCATTTGCACCACGGCGACCGACGACGAGCAGGCGAAAGCCCTGCTGACCGGTTTCCAGGTGCCGTTCCGGAATTAAGGCGTTGTTTGCGCTGGAGCAGGTCTCAGGAGGACTTGATCGTGGCTAAGAAGAGTTCGGTTGCTAAGAACAAGAAGCGTGAACGCATGGCGGTTCAGTTCGCCGGCAAACGCCGCCAGCTGAAGGCCCAGGCGAAGGACGAGACGCTGTCGCCGGAAGACCGGTTCCGCGCCCGCCTGAAGCTGGCCGAGATGCCGCGCAACAGCGCGCTGGTGCGGGTCCGCAATCGCTGCGAACTGACCGGCCGTCCGCGTGCCGTCTATCGCAAATTCAAACTGTCACGAATTGCCTTGCGCGAGCTCGGGTCTAAGGGGCAGATCCCCGGCCTGGTCAAGTCGAGCTGGTAACGGAGAAACGCCCATGGCGATATCAGATCCAATCGGCGATATGCTGACCCGCATCCGCAACGCCCAGATGCGGCGTAAGTCGACGGTGCGCGTGCCGGCGTCGAAGCTGCGCGAGCGTGTTCTCGAAGTGCTGAAGTCGGAAGGTTACATCCGCGCCTATGAGCGGTTCAACCTTGATGACAACAAGGCTGAAATCGAAGTGTCCCTGAAGTACCACGAGGGCGAACCGGTGATCCGGACCATCGCCCGCGTGTCGACGCCGGGCCGCCGCGTATACTCCTCGGTGGGAGAATTGCCGCGCGTCGCCAACGGCCTGGGCATCTCGATCATTTCGACTCCGAAGGGCGTCATGTCCGACAACCAGGCCCGTGCGGCCAATGTTGGCGGCGAAGTGATCTGCACGGTCGTCTAGGCCGAGAGCGTAAGGAAACGGAACGATGTCTCGTATCGGTAAGAAGCCCGTCAGCATTCCCAGCGGCGTCAACGTGACGCTGAATGGGTCCGAGCTGTCGGTGAAGGGGCCCAAGGGCGTCCTCGCGATGACCTTCGTCGACGACGTGATCGTCACGCAGGATGAGGGCGGCATCTCGGTGCAGCCGCGCGGCAACACCAAGCGCGCGCGCTCCATGTGGGGCATGCAGCGGACCCTGGCGAATAACCTGGTCACCGGCGTATCGACGGGCTTCACCGAGAAGCTGCTGATTACCGGCGTCGGCTACCGTGCCGCCGCCCAGGGCAGGGTTCTGACGCTGCAGCTCGGCTACAGCCACGACGTGGTGTTCCCGATCCCGGAAGGCATCGAGATCAAGACGCCGACACCGACCGAGATCGAGATCTCGGGCATCGACAAGCAGAAAGTTGGCCAGGTCGCGGCGAAAATCCGCGAGTGGCGCAAGCCGGAGCCCTACAAGGGCAAGGGCGTGCGCTATTCCAGCGAGTTCATCTTCCGCAAGGAAGGCAAGAAGAAGTAATTGCCGCGTTCGGCACACTGGTGGGTTTGAAGCCATGAACAAGAGAATTCAGCTGTTTCTTCGGCGCCAGCA
>CAISTS010000054.1 GCA_903888485.1 uncultured bacterium
CAATCTCGTGAACGTCTTGGTCGGCGCCGTACGGCCGACGATCTAGCCCGGTTGCCCCCGCGCGCCGCGCCCAGTAGGTTAGCGCTCGCGCCCCATCCGATTGCCCGCTTGGCGGAACTGGTAGACGCAACGGACTTAAAATCCGTAGTTGCTTCATCGCGACGTCCCGGTTCAAGTCCGGGAGCGGGCACCACTTTCTTGGCTGTTCAAACGGTCAGCCGGGTCTACGCCAGACCGCGGCGTAGAGATCCCACTTGCCGGGCGGGCTCTCCAGCGCGCCGACCGCGCCGCAGGGCCCTTTTGTGTGGGAGTAAAAGACCTCTTCCACCGCCACCAACCCGGCGCACATGGCGTGGATTTGCTCCAGCGAATAGACGCGGTGGGCATTGAAGGCCACCGCCGGTCCCGCCGAATTGACCGTGGTTGAGAAGATAATGTGGCCGCCGGGACGCAAGACGCGGCGCCATTCGGCAAAAGCTTTCTTGTCAGCATCAAAATCCAATTCCTCGCCGTAACGCCCGAGGCCGAAGTGCTCGATGGCGTTGAGCGACAGCACGGCATGAAAGGAAGCGTCCGGGACCGGAAGGCTCTTGCTGTCGGCCAGGAGGAGTTCTTCGTTGGCGTATTTGAATTGCCGCGGACGCACATCGACGGCGGTAACCTTCTGACGCGCGGAAAGGCCGGCAATGAACAGCCTGTTTGAGCCAATGTCGATCAGCGCCGCGCCCTCTGCGACGTGGCGCGCGATGGCGCCGGCGGCGAAGCCGGTCTCGAAAATTGCCCCAGAACCATCGCGGCAACGTCGCTGTTGTAGGGTAAGAGAATCCTGTTGTGCGGTAGGAACTGGATGATGGTGCTGTCCGCGGCGGCCAGCATTGAAATCGACATCCCCGCGCCGAGCGGTCCCGCGATCGCCGCACAATTAGCCACAATCGACACTTGATCGCGGGCGGAATACTCGGCCAGTTTGACGACGCGGAAGCCGCGGCGCACGCAGAGCTCGGCGATTTCCGCCTCATTGCGAAGCGTGCGATGCGTGCCCTGACCGCGCCAGAGGAATAGCCGCTCGCGTTTCGCCCACGTGCCCGCCGGAAGGTTCGCGGTCATGCGGGCCCGGCACCGGTGTATCGCGTCGGGCCAGACCGCGAATTGTTTGGTGCGCGTCAGGTGTACTGGTGTCGTGCCGAACCACAGGCGTTTGCAAGAAACCGTTTGACCGGAGGGGATGCGCAGGATTCGGTTGGGATCGATTCCCATCAGCAGGATGAAGTCCACGAAGCGCTGCGGCACGAAGTCATAGATCAGGAGCCGTTTGTCGCGCAGCTCGGGGAAAATCTCGAACATCGGAACCCGTAGAATGCATTCATTCAGAAAATGTCCGAAGTTTGGATTGCCGCCGATAAACACGGCTTCTTCGTCGATCACGGTGGTCGCGATGGGTAAGTCGAGCTCTATCTCGGCCTTGCCGGTTTTGAGGCCCTCCCACACCGCGTCCTTGATGGATCCCGCGGCATAGGGTTGCAATAACGAGGCAAAGTGCGGTTTGGAGAGGAAGCCTTCTGTCGGGATGCAGCCGTCCGGTGACAGCATGATGGGAAGTCCAGCGATGAGTGATACGTCATCGACGTATCCCACATGGACCTGCGGCCGCACGACCTCGGTGAAATTGCGCGGCGATTCGTAGTGGTAGTCCTTGAAGGCAAGGGACACGGTGTCGCGGCCGCACAGCTCGAAGGCTTGCTTGGCGCTCGTCGCACACCATGCGGCCGTCTGAACGAAGGACACCTTGCGTTTGACGCGCGGAATGGAATCAGGGACAGTCATGAGGTGCGGGGGCGGGGGGATAAGGGACCTACAATGTCTAATCATGGCAAGCGCCGCGGCGTCAATGCCCCGAGCACTTTCGGCGCGAATTGGCGCCGTTGAGTCTGGCGCACGAAATCCTCATCGATGACCATGAACCTTCGCAGCGCTTTTGCCGATCCGGACTATTTCACGCTTTCCGACGAGGAAGCGGATTTCGGCTTTGGCGAGATCGCGCGTCTCATCGCCGCACGCGGCGGTGCGGACCTTAAGTGCCTTGAGATCGGCAGCGGACCGGGGCTTTTGCTCGGCCGGCTTCAGGAACGCTTTCCCCAGTGCAGTTTCGAAGGCATCGAGCCCGTGGGGTCGGGCTTTGCCAAGACCGAGGCGCCGCTCGCCGAGATCACCGCACGGACGAACCTGACGGTGCATCGCTGCGGCTACGAAGATTTCACACCCCGCGCGCCCTACGACCTGATCTTCTCGATCAATGTCTTTGAGCACGTCGCCTCCTGGCGCGACTACCTCACGCGCACGCGCGGCTGGCTCGCGCCCGGCGGGGCGTCGGTGATGCTGTGCCCGAACTATTCCTTTCCGTGGGAGCCGCACTTCCGCATTCCGATCATCGGCGGCAAGCAGACGACCTACATTGTATTTGCGGCCCGCATCGAAAATTACGAGCGCCGCGAACACTACGAAGGCCTATGGGCTTCGCTCAATTTCGTAAAGAAGCGCGAAGTGCTGGCTTTCGCGCGCGAGACCGGCCTTGAGGTGAGCAGCGACGACAGCGTCATGCAGCGCACGATCGAGCGATTGTTCAAAGACCCGGCGTTTGCCAAACGGCAGCGCGCGCTGGGCTGGGCGGCGAAATTGTTTTACCGCTTGGGCCTGACGCGCCTGCTTGAGATGCCGGGCCTGCGCCTGCTAGCGCCGTTCATGTCCTTGCAGCTCGCAAAGTGACATAAGCCCGAAGTCCACATACTGAAATCGCGCCTTGTATCCGTTGACGGGCCGCATATTCGCGCCCAAAATCACGGGGTCGCTTGCGGGGAGGCTGGCCGACACGTCTTCGTGCGGCCCCTCATTTGGCGAGTTTCACGCGTTCTGGAGAGTGCATGTCGCTCCAGTTTCACGATCTGACGCGGTTCAATCTCGAGGACTTGATCGCATCGTTCGGATGCGACGGCCGGCGCTGGCTCGCGCCTTTCTTGCGCATGATCTTTCGGGCGCCAGCGCGTAAGTTCGCCGGCCGGATGATCGATTTCGACGCCGCGGTCGGTCACCATGGCGAACTGGGCCGCGCGTCGCGCGCGGTCCTCGACGCCCATTACGTCCGCGGCTTACGCATCGACGGGCGTGAACACGCCCCGAGCAAAGGCCCTGCGCTTTTCCTGGCCAATCACCCAGGCTTAGCCGACGCCATCAGCCTGATCGCGGCCATCAACCGGCCTGACCTCAAGATCCTCGCGCTCCGCCGGCCGTTCCTGGAAACACTTCAGCACATCGCCGGGCACTTGTTCTTTGTCGACCACAATCTCGGCAAGCGGGTGATCCTGGCGCACGAGGTAGCGGCCTACTTACGTGCGGGTGGTGCGGTGCTGTCGTTCCCCGCCGGCAAGATCGAGCCCGATCCGGAAGTGTGGGGCGATGCCTTGCAGTCGCTGAACACCTGGGTCGATTCCGCGCGCTTTATCGTCAAGCTCGCGCCGAAGGCACATATCGTGCCAGTGTTGGTGCAGGGCGTGGTGTGGGAAAAGACCGCGCGCCATTGGCTGACACGAATCCGCCGCACGCGCAGCGAACGCGACAAGCTGGCGGCGGCCCTACAGCTTCTATCCATGGTCGTGCGCGGCACCAAGCCGACGACAGTGAACGTGCGCTTCGCCGCGCCGATCACCCTCACAGACGGATCAATGGAGCCCGGGGCCATCCATCAGGCCGTGGTGGGACGGATGCGCCAGTTGATCACCGAAGCCGCGGATGCCGGCAACACGCCGCGTGGGGCGGCGCCGCTATGGGACAAGCAGCCACAGCCGACGTAAAGCCCTCAAGGGGCCATGAAGGTCCAATATAGCGCCACACCCAATTGCACGCCGACGACCCATACGGCGTCGGTTGGCTTCTTGGCATCGAAGGCGGGGATATTGAAAATATCGTTGCCGTTGAAGTCGCCAGCCTTCTTGTCGCCAACATAGGTGTAGAGCGCATGGCTTTTGTAGACCCACTGGCGCGAGCCATCGTCGGCGCGCACGGCGATGTCCCAGTGACCCGAGGGCTGGGCGTTGGCCGGCGCGCGGAAGGGCTTGAACTGCGTGAGGCACTTGCCCGAGCACCCGTCGGCGACGCCAATGGCGCGCCCGAGCGCCGGGCTTCCAGGCCGAGCGTAGGGAATGCTGCGGCTGCTTTGCGAGTGATCGGTGGCGCCTTGACGATACAGAGTGCGGCCATTGGCGGTGGTGAGTAGAGCGCCGCGTGCCGCGTCGTAGGCGATCTTCGCGCCGGACGGCATGAAGTAGCGCACCATCATGAGCGGCCGCCATTTGCCGTCCACATCGGCGCCATGGGCATCGCCCGCGCCGAGATCGCCGCCGAAGGTGAACAGCGGTTGGCCTCTGTAAGCCCACTGGCGGGCGGCGGCGTCACCGGTCACGATAGAGAAATCGCCCACGGCGCGTGCGAGCTCGGGCGCGGCAACGGGAATGAAGCGCGCGAGGCAGGGGGTGACGTTGCAGTCCTCCTTACGTTTGGCATTGCCGTCCATAACGTAAATAGTCTTGCCCGCAGGATCGGTGAGCACCTGGCCGCCGGCGCTGCGAACGCCTTCGACAGTGAATCCCGCTGGCAGTTTCATGCCCTCGGTGGGGCGGAACGCCAGGGTTTGCCACTCGGCGCCCGCGCCGGCCACCTGACCAATGGCCTTGTCCTTTATCGACGTATAGAGCGGCTTGTTCTTGTAGGCCCACTGGCGCGCACCACCCTCGCGCGCGATCAGCGACCAATCGCCGAACACCTTCGCGCCAGCGGGCGCAAGCGCGGCCGGCGCGGTTTTGGCGCACTCGCCATCGCAACTCGGTTTGCCCGCCGTATCCTTGGTGTAGCTGTAAAGCGTCATGCCGCTCGCATCGGCATAGACATAGTCGGACTCGTTGGGCTGGCTTGTGTCGAGGCGCGGCTGCAGGGCCGGCAGCTTCTTCGCCTTAGGATCATTGGGATCGTAGCGGCGCTCACGCAGGGGCGCCTGCAGCGTTATGCCGTCAGGAGTCGCGCGTATCACCGTGACGTCGGCCGGCGCGGCGTAGACCCCGGGCGCGTTCAACACCGCCAAAACGACAAGACCAAGAACCTTCTTCACCGCACCCTCCGTTACACGAGCAGTTCGGAGAAGGGCTTGTTGGTTTGGTTGCCGCCGCTGCCCCAGCGTCCAACCTGCATGCCCATGGCCTGCTGACAAGTGAGGCCGACGCGTGTGACCGAATCACCCGTGGCGGCGATGTGGTAACCGGTCTTCAAACGGCCCGCCGCGCTGCCAAAGGTCATCAGCGGAATGTTGTCGATGGCGTGCAGCTTGGCGTAGCCGGTATCGGTGGAGTTGAAGATCAGGCAGCGGTCGAGCAGCGTGCCCGGACCTTCCTTGATCCCATCGAAGGCCATCAGGAAGACGCGCAATGCCTCGACCGTCTGCTGCTGGAACCAATAGGTTTTGGGCTGGTAACCGAGCACGGCATCGGTGCCTTCTTCGTGCGTAACGACGTGGAAGGTGTCGGCGCTGCCGGTCTCGCGGAAGTTGGACTGGGCTGAGGACAGCATCAGGTTGAACACGCGCGTCTGGCCGCAAGCGACGGTGTGGGCCAGCAATGCCGCGAACAGGCGATGGTTCTCCATGGCGTCATCGACGACCGAACCCAGGGGCGCTTCTTTTTCGTTCTTGTTCGGAACGGAGCAGGCTTCGAGCGGCGCGGGCTTTTGCATTTGCAGCTGGAGCTGGTTCTCGAGCTCGCGCAGTGAAGTGAAGTATTCATCCAGGCGCGCTTTGTCGGCCACGCCGACATCCTGCATGAAGCGCTGGCGTTGCTCGGCCACCGACGACAGCACGCTCTTGCGCAGCATGATCTGCGGACTGGGCTTGAAGTCGGCGGCGTTGGGGTCGGCGAAATCCGCTCCGAAGACGCGGGCATAAAATGCGATCGGGGACGGCTCGGCCGGATTGCGTACGGTGGCGCTGCGGCGGCTGAAGCTGTCGGGCGCGCCGTGGCAGGCCACTTCCAGCGAGCGGAAGCGCGTGTCTTGGCCGACCGCGTCTGCGATCAGGCTATCGAGGCTGGCGAGATGCGGTGCGGATTCGACGTCGCCGGTGTAGCACACCGCCGGACCGGTCGCATGCGGCTGAATCGGCTTGCCGTCGGAGTAAAGCTTGAGTCCGCTGAAGACGTTGATCTTCTTGCGGAACGGCTCGAGCGGCACCAGCTGCTGCGCCATGGTGTAATTGGCGCCGGTGGTTTTGGGCTCCCAGAAACCCTGGCTGAAGCCGAGGCCGCCGAACCAGGTTCCAAAAACCGCCGGCAGCGGCTTGCCCGACGCAAGCGCGTTGCCATTGGCGTTCAGAAAGCAATCGAGCAACGGCAGACCGACGGTGACGGCGGTGCCGCCCATCATCCCACGCAGAACAGTGCGGCGGCTCGTGAAACGCATTGCACTCATTTTGCAGTCTCCTGTTTGGCGATC
This sequence comes from uncultured bacterium, assembly GCA_903888485.1. Lineage (GTDB taxonomy): Bacteria > Pseudomonadota > Alphaproteobacteria > Rhodospirillales > Rhodospirillaceae > SHVO01. The sequence continues at coordinate 6,526 of CAISTS010000054.1, forward strand.
CGGTAGAAGGCGTCGCTGGTGGCGATACGCCGCAAGAGGGCCGGAAGCTGGTAGCGGTCTTCTGAAAAGCCAGTGGTGAGATATTTGACGAAAGCGTCCTCGCCGACGCCGGGCTGATGACCGGCGGCATAGGCATAGACGCGCTTGACCAGGCAGCTGGTGAGCGCCGGGTGATCGTGGATCACCTTGGAAAGCCCGGCCACGTTGGTGAACTTGACGCCATCCAATTCGCCGCTGGTGTCGATGGCGACGCCATTCTCGTCGCGGCGGAAGCCGCCGCTGGCATCGAAGTTCTCGAGCGCAAGACCCATGGGGTCGGTGATCTTATGGCAGCCTGTGCACATGGCTTCGGTGGCGTGGGCCTTGAGACGCTCGCGCGCCGTGCGGTGAATGGCGTTGCCGGTATCCTGCACGACGGTGAAGTCGACGTTGCCCGGCGGGTCGGGCACCTTTTGACATAAGAACACCTCGCGCAGCGCCTTGCCGCGGATGGTCGGCGAGGTCCGGCCCGGATGCGAGTGCAGCGCGACGAACGAAGCATGCGTGAGCAACCCGACATGCGGATCGCCCTCAGGATACTCGTGCGCCACCCACGATGAGGGCTCGGTATTGGCGCCGGTTTCGGCGACGGGCACGCGATAGACCGCGCCCAGCACGGGCGTAAGGAAAGTGTTGCGGGTGGTGAACAGATCGCGGTAGTCGCCGCGGCGGACGAGCAGGTGATCGACGATGGTTCGCATCGTCTGTTCAGCCGCATCCTTCGGCACATCGGCATAGAACTTGGGATGCAGCACGGCATCCTTCGTCAGCGTATGGAAGGCGTCGAAGCCCAGCATGTCGGTGAAGTAGGCGCGCACACCGTCCTCGAGCCGCGGCGAGGCAAGCATGCGATCAACTTGGCGGGCGAGGCCTTTCTGATCGTCGAGTTCGCCGGCGGCGGCCGCGCGCAGCAATTCGCTATCCGGTCCAGTGTCCCAGAGGAAGAACGACAGACGCGAGGCCTTGGAGAAAGCGTCAATGCGATCGCCGCTGCCGGCGGGTACCTCTTTGCGGAAGATGAATTCGGGCGAAACCAGAAGACCTGCGAGGCTAAGGGATAGGCCCGCGTGGAAGTCCTTGAGTTCGCCGGCGGCCGCGCCGGCGTTGCGCACAAGGCCGTCGAGCTCGCCTTCACTGACGGTGCGGCGATAGATGAGATTGGCAACAGCGCCCAGAACCTGACGCGCGCAAGCATCGTCGGCGGCGCGGGCTTCCTTGGGGGTACACGGCAGCAGTGTTTCACGGTTGGCGGGGCTGACGACCTGGTCGGCGATGTCGCGCGCCATGGCTTCATAGCCCGCGAGTCCCGCACCGGAGACGCTGACTTTGCCGGCGCCCAGCGCGAGAAGGCCATTCACACGGGGCTCCGGCTCAAAGCGGCCGTTAACCTTGATCGTTGGGCCGAAGACGTCGCGGACGATGCGCTGGTACTGGTCGGGGGTCAGACGCCGGATGACGACGTCGCCGCCGGTGGTCGGCGGCTCAGGCGCCGCCACGGCCGGCGCGAGGCTGCCGAGTGCAAGGCAAACGCTGGAAACGAGCAGGTTTCTGAAGTGGCGCATCTACCGATCCCTTACCTGTGATGTACGCAAGGGAACCGTGAAAGCCGGCACGCCCTCGAACCGGAAAGCTGCCGAGATGCGGGTATTCTCACCCGTGACGGGATCGGGGTCGGCATCGGCGAGGCGCTTCAGCGCATAGTAGGTGCCCGGCACATCAAGGCCGGCCTGGTCCTCGGCGTTGATGCCGAAGGAAGCGTAGGCGAAGTACAGCGACCGCCAGTTCTCATAGCCGCCGACAATGCCGACGACGGTGCCATCCGGATTGAGCGTCAGGCGCATCCGCGCGCGGCGCAGATCGAACTCGGGCACCCAATAAGAGTCGTAAAGCATGCGGAACCCGCCCGGGGTGTCGGTCGTGATCTGGCCGCTCTTCAGCGTCGCCTTGTATTCATTGTGCCAGCGCGGATCGGGATCGATGCGGAAGGTCTTGTCGGCCATGGTGTGCGAGTTGACATCGAGCGGTGCGAACTCCATGGCCTTTTCGAATTTGACGACCACGGGGCCGTCCTTGCTGAGGTCGGCCCCTTCAACGGTGACAATCCAGGCCGGCAGGCTCTGGCGCAGATTGTGCCAAGCATAGGCCCACATGGTTGAGTTCGGATCAGCAGCGCTCGGGCGCTCGGGCCCGTGGCAGCCGATGGCGCGGAAGTATTCGTTATCGACGCCCTTCTCGTGCGTGTCGGGATCTTCGAAGGACGCCGCGCCGGTCTTGCCGTCCAGGTCAAAACCATAAGCCCATTTGCTCTCGATGGTTTTGATGTGGGCGTCGGGTACGGAGCCCGGGAATGCGTAAGCGTGCGCGGGTTTGCCGTCGATGCGCCCGCGAAAGGTCAGCGCATTGGCGGCGGCGGCGGCGGCGGCCGGCGTGCCGGAGCCGCCAACGACGGCGCCAGCGCGCGCATCCAGGATGGCGTCGATCTGCTCTTGGGACTCGCCAACGGCCGCGAGGTCGCGCCGAAAAAAGGCCTCAGCATCGGGGTTGAGCCCGTGCGGGCAGTTATTCTCTTCGAGATAGGCCGCGGCGGTGAACCAACTGACGACAAAGGAGCGCGTCTCGGCAGCGGCAGGCTGCGGCGCCAAGGCGGCAAGCGCCAGTAAAAGAGCGGAACGGACCGGGGGTTTCATAGCCATTGCGACCGCCTCCCAACGGTACCGCCACATGGAAGCGGCGATGATATCGCGGGCGCCCCGGGTCCGCCATATGATACGGGCGGCCCCCTTTAGGGCCGCCCGTAATTGTCCGTATGTACGGTATCGTTTTAAGGCATCACGGGCGGGATGTAGTCGAGGGTCATGCCGAACAGCCAGAGCAGGAACAACACGATCGGGAAATTCACCGCGAACTGGATAAATGTGAACCCAATCAAGTCTCTAGCCCGCAGCGCGAGGATGCCGAGCACCGGCAGCATCCAGGTCGGATTGATCAGATTGGGCAGCGCCTCGGCGGCGTTATAAATCTGCACCACCCAGCCGAGGTGGTACTGCACCTCGTTGGCGGCGGCCATAACGTAGGGCGCTTCGATGATCCACTTGCCCCCGCCCGAGGGGATCAAGAGACCGAGGAAGGCCGAGTAGAGACCGACGACGAAGGCAAAGGTCTCGGCCGAAGCCACGGCGGTGAAAATCTTGGCGAGCACTTCGGACAGGGACTCGCCTTCGGCGTTGCGGGCGCCGGTCATCATCATCGAGATCGCGCCCAGCATGGGGAACTGGATGAGGATGCCCGTGACGCTGCTCATGCTGCGTGCCGTGGAATCAAGGAACCGGCGCGGACGCCAGTGCAGCATTAGGCCCAGCATGAGGAAGACGAAGTTATAGGTATTGAGGTTGGCGATGAACCCGAGGACGGTGTTGCGCGAGAGCTGTTCGATCATCCAGGTGAGCGCAAGCGCGCCGATGAACACCGTCAGGATGGGGCTGTATTCGAGCCACTCGCCAGGACGCGTGCGCACCGGCTCGACAGCTTTCATGTCGTGCACGTCGATGCCCATATCCTTGGCGGTGCGCGCCTTCTCATCGTTGGGCGCGGTCGCCCAGGAGGTCCAGGCGCTCACGGCGATGAGGATGGCCGCCAAGGTAAGCGATTGCCACAGGAAGATGGTTTGCTCGAAGGGAATGACGCCGGTCACCTGGACCAGGCTGGCCGGCATGCTGGCCGGGTTAGCCTGAAGCTGGGCCGCGGACGACGACAGACCCAGGGCCCACACCGAACCGAGGCCCAGATACGCAGCCGCGCCAGCGGCGCGATAGTCCATGCGCAAGTCAGATCGCTGGGCGAGCGTGCGTGCGAGTAAGCTCGCAAACACGAGGGAAAAGCCCCAGTGGATGAGCGACAGCGCCATGCCAAAGATGCCCACCATCATGATGGCGCCGCGGCCGCTCGTGGGAATGCCCGCCAGGCGCTTGATGAGTTTCTGCACGGGGGGCGAGTCCGCCGTGACGTAGCCGCCGATGACGATGAAGGTCATCTGCATGGTGAAGGGGATGAGGCTCCAGAAACCGTCGCCGAAGGTCTTGGCGACCGTGACCGGCGAGGCGCCGATGCCGAGCGCTGCGACCGCTACGACGGCGACGACCACAACGACCACGGCGAAAGGGTCTGGAACCCAGCGTTCCGAAAACGCGCAGCTCTTCACAGCGACGCGCGCGATGAACGAGTCATTGCTTGCGCCGCCCTGCGGCGCAGCTCCTTCGGCGATGCTCATGGTATCCCCCGGTGGCGGTAAATCCCCAAATCCGGGCGAGTGTACGCGCAAAAGCGGCGGCGTGAACATCCCAGCTGAGTAACGAATCATGTCGCCAGATGGAACAAAACGATGCCGGCCGCGCGGGGGATTGCCCGACGCGGCCGGCTTTTTGGCGATTAAGCGCGGTTAGTCTTTGGTCGTAGTGGTCGTGGTTGATGAAGAGTCCGGCGTGATGGTGCGTTCGATGGTCGTCTTGGTATCGACGCCATCGTGGCCGCCCATGAAGCCGCCGAAATACATCACCATGCCAATCACGACGACGGCGATGCCGCCAACAACGAAATAAAGACCGCCATTGTTGTCATTCATGTGACTGCTCCCTCGGTTAAGTTGCGGGTGCAGACTCAACGCAGGTCCTGGCTAAAATGGTCCGCTTTACCCGCATTTCGCCAAAACTCTAGCGTGCGCGGTTGGATGGCTTGCGCGCCTTCGTGGGCCGCAATGTCCTCGAGGCAGGCCATAAGACCGCGCGCCTCACTCAAAAGCCCTGCTTGGCCGAGGAACAGAAGAATGCGCGTCAGGCGCAGATGATTGTGATTGAGGGGCTCCAGCCACCCTCTCGCCGCGACGGCGAAGTGCCGAGCGCGCGTAATCGTTGCGCCGTCCCGCGTGAGTCCTAGGAAGTCCAACATGAGATCGAGTGACCGGAGCACGCGCGCCTGTAGTGCGGGATCAGTACGGAAGGCGGCGATGTCGGCAAACGTGAGTAAGGGCGCATCCGGATTGAAACGGCTGGCTTCCGGAAGCGGGAACAGCCACTGAATGAAGTCGTGCACCATCTCGAGCCGGCGGCGATCGAAGGCCCAGATGTCTGCGATACCGCGCCCCGCCGCATCCGGCGCCTCGCCCCTATAGAAGCGGATGATGTGCGATTCCTTCGCCATTCAAGGGCTTATAGCAGAAATCGCGCGGCGGTTGTTTCCGCCCCAGCACGGGCGCAAAATCGCGCTCCCCAAAGGATAAGGAGGAGAGGACCATGCATAAGACATTTTCCGCCGTCGCCGTGCTGTTGCTGCTCACAAGCAGCGCATTCGCCGGCGAGGCGCCGGACTTTTCCAAGGTCGAGATTGTCACCACCGATCTCGGCAACCGCACTTACATGTTGGTCGGACAAGGCGGCAATATCACGGTGGCCGTGGGCACCGACGGCGTGATCATGGTCGATACGCAGTTCGCGCCGCTCCACGACAAGATCAAAGCCGCCGTCGGCAAGCTAACGCCGCTGCCGATCAAATACGTCGTCAACACGCACTATCACGGCGACCATACCGGCGGGAACGAAGCGTTCCAGAAAGACGGCGCCACGGTCGTGGCCGATCCCAATGTCGGCAAGCGGCTCAGCGAGGGCGTGACTAACGCCCTGACGGGCGCGAAAACGCCGCCGTCACCGGGCGGCGCGGTCCCGAAGCAGACATACAATGGCATGACAACGGTGAGCGTCGGCGGTCGGTCCGCCCAAGTGTTTCATCCGGCCAACGCGCATACCGACGGCGATAGCGCCATCTACTTCGCCGACGCCAACGTGCTCGCCACCGGCGATATCGTCAGTATCGGCGGCCGCTACCCCAACATCGACGTCGCCGTTAACGGCAACATCAAGGGCATGATCGCCGCGGTGGATAGCTATCTGAAGATGTCGAACGATACGACCAAGATCGTGCCCGGTCATGGGACGCTGATGAACAAGGCGCAGCTGCAGGAATACCGCGATCTGCTGGCCACGGCGCGCGACCGCGTCACCAAGCTGATCCGCGAGGGCAAAAGCGAGGACGACGCCGTGGCTGCCAAGCCGATCGTCGATCTGGAGAAGAAGGCCGGGGCCAACGAGATGGCGAGCGCCAATCTCGTACGGCTCATTTACCGGTCATTGAAGGTCTGAAAAAGAAGTACCGCGCTACGCCGGGAGGGGGAGGAGGATCCGAAGGGGGAGAACGGATCTGCGGCGTAGCGCGGCGAAGGAAAATCCGGGGAAGCGGCGGGGGAACGCCGCTTCCCTCTTATTATTTTTGCTTAGGCGGCCTTCGCGAGGTTGAGGGTGCCTTGCCCGTCGGTGCCGATGGCAACCTTGCGCGGCTTCAGCGCCTCGGGAATCACACGCTTCAGGTCGATGTGGAGCAGTCCGTTCTCCATACGCGCGCCATCCACTTGGATATGGTTGGCCAACTCGAACTTGCGTTCGAACGAGCGGCCGGCGATGCCGCGATAGAGATAGGCGCTCTTGTCTTCTTCGCCCGCGACCTTGCCGCGGACGGTTAGGGTGTTGTTCTCGACTTGTACGTCGAGGTCCTTCTCGCCGAATCCGGCCACGGCGAAGGTAATGCGATAGGTATCTTCACCGGCCTTCACAATGTTGTACGGCGGATAGGAGAAATGGGCGTCGTCGAGACGCGTCGCCGCATCGAAGACGCGGGCGAGGTTGTCGAAACCGACGGAAGCACGGAATAGAGGGGAAAGGTCGAAGGTACGCATAGTGATATTCTCCAATGAGCAATACCGTGGGCGCATTTCGCGGCAGACCACCTTGGTCCACCATCCGGCTGCGCCCTTGGGCCACGAGCCTGACGGACCCGCATGGGCATCCGTCGCCCCCTCCATCTAAGATCGAAGCGTGGGAATGCAAGCCCCCCAGAGAGGCTTGAAAATCAGTGGGTTGGAGTGACTGCCGCGCCGGGACGGGTCACGCGCCAGGCGAGTGTGAGCGCCGCTGCAACCAGCACCGCCGCCATGAAAAACGGCGCGCCTGGCAAAGCTGTGCTGCGTTCCGGTGCGATGAAGAACGCGAAGGTGAGACTGAAGAGGCCTGGGCCGATCATGCCGGTGATGCCCATGATACTGCTGAGCGCGCCCTGCAACTGGCCTTGCTCCGATGGCGTGACGCGGCAACTCATGAGGCCTTGCGCAGAGGGACCATAGAGGCCCCAGAGCGCGAGAATCGGAATGCCGAGCCAGAACAACTCGCCGCGCGGCGCCCAGGCATAGATCGAGAAACCGATCACCGCGCAGAACAAGCCCATGACCAACGCGCGGCGTTCACCGAAGCGTTTTACAGCGGGTTTCACCAGCGCGCCCTGCACCACGATCATGGCGAGGCCCGAGCCCGCCATGGTGAGGCCGATGGTCATCTGGTCCCAGCCATAGCGGAAGCCGGCGTAAAGCACGAAGACACTCGGCAGCACGTTGTGCGCCAGGGTGTAGAGGAAGTGCACCATCGACAGGCCAGCGAGTTCGGGATGAGAACGCAAGAGCACGAGCGAACCGACGGGATTGGCGCGGCGCCAGGAAAAGTGCTGGCGCTTCTCGGGCGCTAGCGATTCCGGCAGCACGAAGAGGCCGTACATGGCGTTGGCGAGGCTAAGCCCCGCGGAAACCCAGAACGGCAAACGCAGATCAATGCTGGCAAGCACGCCGCCCAAGGCCGGTCCGAGAACGAAGCCGAGGCCGAAGCAAACGCCCGTCAGTCCAAATGCCGCCGCGCGCTTTTCGGGTGGGGTGACGTCGGCGATGTAGGCGGTTGCGGCGGAGATGCTGCTGGCGGTGATGCCCGAAACCACGCGGCTGACGAACAGCCAGCCGAGCGACGGCGCCAGCGCGGTCATGATGTAGCTGAACCCGAGGCCGAAATTGGAAATCAGAATCACCGGGCGGCGGCCGAAGCGGTCGGAGAGCCCGCCGGCCACGGGCGAGAACAGAAACTGCATCAACGCCCAGACGGTGAAGAACAAGCCGACGAGTTCGGCGGCGTGCGATGTGTCGCCGCCGGCAAAGTCCTCGACCAGCGTCGGGAACACGGGAATGACGATGCTCATGGCGATCATGTCGAGCAGCAGCGTGATGAGGATGAAAACAATGGTGGCGCGGCGCACGGGTGTCACCGCGACCGCAGGTGTTTCATCTGCCGCAACAGCCTGCTCGTTCATGGGCGCGCCGCGGCGTGTAACACGGCCGCAAGAAACCCACCGCCCCGAAGGACGGCGACACCGCGCGCAGGCATGAAACCTCCCAGACTCCGGCACGCCCTGACAGGCGTACCGGCTGGAATTTACGCCAAACTTGAGATGTTTTGAATCTCCGTTATGGCGAGAAGCGGGTGTCCACGGGTTTGTGATGGCGTGGGTTTATGATGCCGCATTGGGCGCAAGGGATTAAGCTTTCCCGCGAGGGGTGACGCCATGCTGACGATCCGTCCCGCCGAAGTCGATGACGCGCCGGCCATCGCCCGGGTGCACGTCGACACCTGGCGGTCCTCCTACGGCGGCATCGTTCCTCAGACTTATCTGGACAGCATGACCGTCCAGAACCGAACTTTTGTCTGGGTGCGGCTTCTCGAACGCCGGGGTCAGGCCACCTGCACTCTGGTCAGCGAAGACCACGACCGGCGGGTGATCGCCTTTGTCTCGGGCGGTCCCTTACGCCACCGCGACGCGCGCTATCAGGCCGAGATCTCGTCACTCTATGTGCTGCGCGGCCATCAGCGCGAGAACCACGGCCGGCGGCTGTTCCTCGCCGCGTCGAACCGGCTGGCGCGCGCGGGCCTCAAGGGGCTGTTCGTGCGGGTGCTCGCGGATAATCCGGCGCGCGCCTTCTATGAGAGCCTGGGCGGGGAGGTGGTAGCCGAGACTGTGCGGGAGTTTGCCGGCAAGCCACTCAAGGAACTGGGCTACGGCTGGCCCGAGACGCCAACGTACGAATAGCTATTTACTGCGGCAGTTCCGCTTCGCTGGGGATGGCGTCCTCGCGGCGGTCTTCGTCGCGATGTGTCGCGGCCACGCGCTTCAGTTCCTTTAAGACGCCATCGAGGCCCTTCAGCTTGTTGCCAAGCTCGGTGCGGAAGGCCGGCGGTAGATCGGCTTGCAGGAAGCGTGTGACGATGTCGGTCTGGCGGGCGAGCATGTTGACGGCATCGGCCAGACTGCGCGACTTCGGCATGTAGGATTCATGCACGGAGCGCAGATTGTTCATCAGCATGCTGATCATGGCTCGGATGAAAGGGTCGGCCTTGCGCATCTTGTCGAGCATGATGTCGAGGGGGATGACCATCACCACCGACTCTTCGAGGGCGAAAGCCGTCGCCATGCGCGGGCTGCTGTCGACCACCGCCATCTCGCCGAAGAGTTCGCCCTTGCGCACAGTGGCCAACGGAATCTTGCGCCCTTGCGCCTCGCGGTACATACCGACAGCGCCCGCCTGCACGACATAGGCAGCATCGCCCTTGTCGCCTTGCTTGAAGAGGACCTTGCCCTTCGGAAAGGTGATCACTTCAACTGATGCGTCGTCTGCGGCCATTTCCCCAACCTTCGCGCCATCTTCAAAGGGCGCGGAGGGCCTAGGGTCCCATTCACGGACCGCAAAGCCCTTCTCAAGCTAGTTTTCGATATTTTTGCCCGTAAAGTCAAAGGTTTCCCGGAAGCGCGCTGGCGCCAAAAACCAGCGGGGCGAAACCGAAGTTTCGCCCCGCCGTCAATAATTCGCATACGTAAACAGGTGGCTTTAGGTCACCGACCACGTGTTGCCGGCGCGCATGAGCTTGTCGAGATCGCCCGGCCCCTTGGCCTTGGCCTGGGCTTCCTGCGCCTTTACGGCGACTTCATAGGACTGCGCCGCAGGATCGCAGTAGATCACGCCGAGCACTTCAGGGGCGTTCGGCGGACGCAGCGCAACTAATAGGCTCGCAAGCACACGGTTGGTCTCGTCATGGACGAGGATGTCTTTCTCAGTGACGCCGTTCTCGCCGACGACCACGGTCTCGATCTTGAAGGTCTGCGGATTGAAGCGCAGGCCCTTGTTGCGATCCTTGCCGTACAGCATGGGCTGGCCGTGCTTGACGTGCAGCTGCATGTCGGCGGCGACGTCCTTCGCCGTGAAGCTTTCGAACACCGCATCGTTGTAGACGATGCAGTTCTGGATGATCTCTACAAAAGAGGCCCCCTTGTGCTCGCGGGCGCGGCGGAACAACACGTCGAGCTCTTTCGCCTGGACGTCGATGCCGCGGGCGATGAAGCGCGCGCCGCAGCCGAGCGCATAGGTGCAGGCTTCGGCGGGGCTGTCGACGCTGCCCATGGGCGTCGACGGCGAGCGCTGACCAACGCGCGAGGTCGGCGAGTACTGGCCCTTGGTCAGACCATAGATCTCGTTGTTGAACAGCAGAATATTCAGATCGACGTTACGGCGCAGCGCATGGAACAGGTGATTGCCGCCGATGGACAGCGCATCGCCGTCGCCGGTGACGACCCAAACGTCCAGTTCGGGCCGCGCCAGCTTCACGCCGGTAGCGATGGCCGGCGCGCGGCCGTGGATGGTGTGGAAGCCGTAGGTCGCCATGTAATAAGGAAAGCGCGACGAGCAGCCGATGCCCGAGATGAACACGGTATTCTCGGGACGGGCGCCCATGTCGGCCAGCGACTTGTGCATGGCCTTCAAGATCGCGTAGTCGCCGCAGCCGGGGCACCAGCGCACTTCCTGGTCGGACGCAAAATCCTTGGCGGTGAGTTTGTCGGGTTGAACGGTGACGTTCATGGCTAGTTGCTCCCCAGCATGCTGCGGATCGCGCTGCTGACTTCTTCGATCTTGAGCGGCTGACCGGAGACCTTGAGCAAGCCCTTGGCATCGACAAGAAACTGGCTCTTGAGGAACGTCAGCATCTGGCCGTTGTTCATTTCGGCCACCAGCACCTTCTCGTAGCTCTTGAGCAGCTGCCCCAGATTGCGCGGCAGCGGCCAGATGTGGCGGATGTGAATGTGCGAGACGTCGAGCCCTTCCTTCTCGCGCATGTTGTGAACCGCGCGGTTGATCGGACCGAAGGTAGAGCCCCAGCCGACGACCGCGAGCTTGCCCTTGGTATCGCCGACGGCGACATCCTGCTCGGGAATGTCGTTGGCGATGTTGTCGATCTTGGCGGCGCGTGTATCCGTCATTTTCTGATGGTTCGCCGGGTCATACGAGATGTTGCCCGAGTTGTAGTCCTTCTCGATGCCGCCGATGCGGTGCATGAGCCCGGGCGTGCCGGGCTTGGCCCAGACGCGCGCCAACGTGTGCGGATCGCGCTTGAAGGGATGGAAGCCTTCCACGTCTTCATGGAACTTCACCGGGAAAGGCTTGTAGTCTTTCATCGACGGGATGAGCCACGGCTCGGCGGCGTTGGCGATGTAGCCGTCGGACAGCAGCATCACCGGCGTCATGTACTTGGTGGCCAGGCGTACAGCCTCGATGGCGACCTCGAAGCAATCGCCGGGAGACTTCGAGGCGATCACCGGAATCGGCGCATCGCCGTTGCGGCCCCAGACGGCGATGAACAAGTCCGACTGCTCGGTCTTGGTCGGCAGGCCTGTGGACGGACCACCGCGCTGGGTATCCACGATGATCAGCGGCAGTTCGGTCGAGATCGCGAGGCCAATGGCTTCGGTCTTGAGCGCGATGCCCGGGCCCGACGAGGCGGTGATGCCGAGCTTGCCGGCGTAAGAGGCGCCGATGGCGGCGCAGCAGGCGGCAATTTCGTCTTCGGCCTGGAACGTAGTGATGCCGAACTGCTTGAGCTTGGCGAGGATGTGCAGGATCGGCGAGGACGGCGTGATCGGGTAAGACGCCAGCACCGTCTCGAGGCCGGCGAGCTGCGCGCCCGCCGCAAGACCCCACGAGAGCGCTTCCGCGCCCGAGACCAGGCGATAAACGCCGGGCTCGACCTTTACACTCGGCATGGTGATCGGCGCGACGTCGCCCGAGAGTTCGTGCGTTTCGCCGTAAGCGTGGCCGGCCTTCAGCGCCGCGACGTTGGCTTTTCCGACCGCGTCGTCAGCGCCGAACTTACGCGTGAGGTACTCCATGGTGGAGTTCATCTCGCGGTCGTACATCCACGACACGAGGCCCAGCGTCCAAAGGTTTTTGGCGCGCAGCGCTTCCTTCTGCGTCACGCCGAAGGGCTTGGCGACCTCAAGCGTCTGCGCCGAGATATCGATCTCGAGGACGCGGAATTCCTTGAGCGTGCCGTCGGTGCGCGGATCAACCGTGAAGCCAGCACGCTTGATATCTTTTTCCTTGAAGGCGCCCTGATCAAGGATCACAAGGCCTCCCTTGCGCAGGCCCTTGTAGTTGACCATGAGCGCGGCGGGGTTCAGCGCGACCAGCACGTCGGGTTGGTCACCGGCGGTTTTGACAACGCGTGAGCCGAAGTTGATTTGGAAAGCCGAGACACCGTAGGTCGTGCCCGTGGGCGCGCGGATCTCGGCGGGGAAGTCGGGAAAGGTTGCGAGCGAATTGCCCGCGAGCGCCGTTTCCTGTGAGAACTGACTGCCGAGCATTTGCACGCCGTCACCGGAGTCACCGGCGAAGCGCACGACAATCGAGTCGAGATCCGACTTTGAAACAGGCGCGCCCGCGGGGCCGCCGTTTCGGCTTGCGTCAGCTTGAAGATTCATGAGCCAATCTCTCCCGGACGGCGCGCGACAACCGTCCGCGGACCGCGTTCAAAGCTCCCTCACCCACGTATACTTTAGCCGATAAGCGGCTCTGGCTTAACCGAAAAGCGCCATCGAACCGCGCCCAGGGCAAGGCAGCGGGGCATTCTTCTCTGCAGGCCGCCGTTAGGAGTTAAACCGTCCCGCGCTGCGGTCTAACCAAGCGCCTTTTGAAAGCGGCTCAAGCCCTTGTCGAGGTCGGCGATGAGGTCATCGGTATCCTCGAGGCCGATATGCAGGCGGATACCGGGCTCAGGTTCGGTCCAGGATTTTTCAGTGCGGGATTCTTTTGGCGCGATGAGGGCCACGAGGCTTTCGAAGCCACCCCAGGAGAAGCCCAGGGGGAAGAGTTCGAGCCCGTCCACCATGGCAGCGACGGCCGCGGCGGAACTCTTCTTGAAGATCACCCCGAGCAGACCGCTCGCGCCTGCGAAGTCGCGTTTCCAAAGCGCATGGCCCGGATCGCTATCCAGCGCCGGGTAGAGCACGCGCGCGACCTCGGGCCGCGTTTGCAGCCAGCGCGCGACGGTAAGCGCATTCTCCTGATGGCGTGCGAGGCGCACGCCAAGGGTGCGCAAGCCGCGTGTTGCCAGAAATACGTCGTCCGGCGAGACGGCGTTGCCGAGGCCACTAGCGGCTTTCTGAACGCCGGCGATCGCTTCCTCGGTTCCGCAGATGGTGCCGATGAGCGCATCGGAGTGCCCCACGATGTACTTGGTGCCGGCCTCGATGGACAGATCGGCGCCGAGCGCTAGCGGCCTGCAGAACAGCGGCGTGGCCCAGGTGTTGTCGACCGCAACCTTGGCCCCGTGTTTGTGCGCGGCGGCGGCGATGGCGGGGATGTCCTGGATTTCGAAAGTGAGCGAGCCCGGTGACTCGCAAAAGACCAACGTTGTATTCGGCTTCATCAGCGCGGTGATCCCACCGCCAATGAGCGGATCGAAGTAGGTGGTCTCGACGCCGAAGCTCTTGAGCATCCCTGAACAGAAGGTGCGTGTCGGCTCGTAGACGGAATCGGTGACAAGAATGTGATCGCCGGCTTTGACGCAGCCGAGGATGGCGTAGGTGCAGGCGGCAAGGCCTGACGGCGTCAGCACGGTGTCGGCGCCACCTTCGAGCTCGGTGATGGCTTCCTGCAGCGTCCAGTGAGTCGGCGTGCCGCGCCGGCCATAAAACGGCACCTTCTCGCGCTTCTTGATGGCGCGGTCGACGGCCTCGCGCATGCCGGCGACGGAGTCAAAGATCACCGTCGAGCCGCGCACCACCGGCGTGTTGACCATGCCGAGGTTACGCTTCTTGTTCATGCCGCCGCGAACGATGCGGGTGTCTTTTTTCATGGGGCCCGTGTCATTTGAAAGTCACGACAAGGTATATGCTATTCTCCGCAAAACGGCGAGATGGGGACGGCTATGCGGCGGTTGCTGACGATCATTTGGTTCTGCGTATTTGCGGCAGCGTTGGCCGCCGCGGCCACGCCGCCGCGCAAAGTCATGAGCTTGTCTTATAATCCGTCGGGCCTTGCGACATTCGCCGCCCTGGAAAAGGGTGTCAGCGAAGAACACTTGCGCACCGATCTCAAGCGCATTGCGCCTTATACCCTCGGCATTCGCACGTATTCGCTGGAGTACGGCCTCGACCGCATTCCTGCTATTGCCCGCGAACTCGGCCTCAAAGTCTCGCTGGGCATTCAGCTGGGAAAGGACCCCGCGAGGAACGCCGCCGAAGTGAAAAGGGGCATCGCCCTCATCAAGGCGAACACGGATGTCCTCGACCGCGTTTACGTCGGCAACGAAGCCGTGCTGCGCGGCGACCTGCCGGCTGCAGAGGTGGCGCGCTTTATCACCCAGGTGCGCGCGGCAACGGGCGCGAAGATTCCCTTCGGCACCGCCGAACCGTGGCATGTATTTTTGAAGTATCCGGAACTCGGAAGCGCAAGCGACTTCATTGGCGCTCACTTGTTTCCGTCGCACGACGGCTTGCCGACGGAAGCTGCTGTGGATTATCTCGATCAGAGATTTACCGAGCTCGCCAGAACCTTTCCCAGCAAGCCCGTCGTGATCGCCGAAACCGGCTGGCAGCATACGGGGATGCGCCATCAGGCCTCAGTGCCGTCTGACAAAGCGCAAGCGGACTACACCCGCACTTTCATCGCGCGTGCTGCCGCGAAGGGCTATGTCTACAATCTGGTGGAAGCTTACGATCAGCCGTGGAAAGCGCCCGAAGACAACAGTGCGCTGTGGGGTATCTTCACCGACGCCGGTAAGCCTAAGTTCGATTTTTAGGCTCCGTAGGCCCTCAAAAACATATCGACGGCCGCGTCGAGGCGTTTGTCGAGCTCCGTTTCATCCGGGGCGGTGAGAACGCCGAAGGCGTTACGCAGAGCCGTATCGGAGCAAATCAAACTACAGAACTGTTCGGTCGCGCGCGCCGTGTCGGCGATATCTAGCGTGCCGGCGGCGACTTCACTGTCGAGGTATTCCGCGACAATGCGGCGCGAAGCGTCCGGCCCTTTTTCATAAAGCGTGCGCGCGAGCTCGGGGTACTTGCTGCCTTCAGCGAGCATCAGGCGGAAAGCGCCGGCGCAGACACGGCTGCGCTCGAGCGCATCGAGTCGGCGGCCGAATTCCTTGAGCACAGCGCGCGGATCGCCGTGGTGGATCATGGCGTCCTGCAGCGGCGCCGTGAGGATCTCGGTGACTTCGGCGACGAGCGCCTCCCAGAGACCCTGCTTGTTGCCGAAGAGTTGGTAGAGCGTCGCGAGCGAACCGCCCGACGTGGAGACGATTTCTTCCAGCGACGTGGCGGCGTAGCCCTTCTGGAGGAAGAGCTCCTTGGCCGCATCCATGATTGCCTGACGCCGCGCATCGGGCGTCAGGCGCGCCGCGATCTTGCGGGCCTTGGCCAGCGGCGCGGCCGCCTGTGCGCTGGTCATCTCACGAGCCCGCATGCGAGCTATTCATTAAAGTCACCTTGTCAGTCCTCGCGTCCTGGGGCACATCAGCGCCCGCGTAACCTAGATTACACTACTTCGGGCGCCTTGGCGCACTGGGAAGGCACATGACTACCAGGTTATTGAATTATCATGGAAAATTGGCAAGGAGCCGCGCCCCGGCCAATTGCTGGGCGCGATTCGGCCGGGCCATCTCGACGTTCACCCTGGAAACCGCGCTACTCTATGTGGCCGGGGCCGCCGCGCTGCTGATCTTCGTTCTGACGCTGCCCCTCTAATAGGGAGCATGCATGCGCGCAGATCTTAAACCGGGTCTCAAGCACAGCCAGTCGATCGTGGTCGATCCGCGCATGACGGCGCACGCCGTCTCGCTCATCTTCGGCGTCGATGAATTGCCGCCGGTGCTCGCCACCGCCGGTATGATCGTGTTCATGGAACTGACCTGTGCCGAAGCGGTGCGCCCCTTTATGGACGAGGGTGAGCAGACCGTCGGCATTCGCGTCGATATGAGCCATATCGCCGCGACTCCCGTGGGCATGCGCGTGACAGCCGAGGTCGAGCTGATCGAGGTCAATGAACGCAAGCTGCGCTTCAAGGTGCTGTGCCGTGACGAGAAGGACGTGATCGGCGAAGGCTTTCACGAACGCGGCGTGATCAACCGAGCGCGCTTCCTCAGCAAGCTGGACGCGAAGCGGGCCTAGCCAAAGGATTCCCCTCATCGTCGGTCAGACCAAGCGTGTGCAGCGCTTCAAGGCAGCGCACAAAGTGCGCGCGTGTGTGCGGCCGGTCGTAGAGCTCGAGCCAGTTCTGCTCAGCGAAGGCAAGAACGGCCGGCTCGTCGTACGCCGTCTCCCATAAAATGCCGAGCAGCGAGGACAGATTCTCCTCCTCCTCTCTTGTGGCGGCATCGACCATCACCACGGCGTTAGCTTCATCGATGCGTCCCGTTTCCGGTCCAGCGCCCACGCCGAAGTCGAACAGCGCACGCCGTTCCGGCGGCGCGATCTGCCAATGGGCGATCTCGTGAAAGACCACGCTGGTCTCTGAGCGCGTGCGGATGGCTTGGCCATCCCACGAAAACGCTACAGCAGGGTCCTCGTCGATAACCGGAATGCCGAGATGGACCGCGAGGTCGATGGCCTTCTGGCGGCCGGCGTGCAGATCGGCTTTGAACCCCGAACAAAACTGACGTGTCGCAGCGATGCGGCGGAAGACCGCGCGCGCCGTGGGTTCGCCCGCAAGCCCCGCATCGAAGACATCGAGAATATGCGGAAAAGTTTCCGCGTCGAGCGGCGTGAGGATCATGGAAGCACCTCGATCTGCTCGGGGTGCGTGATGTCGGTGGTCGGGCCGTTGTAGTTGCGCAAGTAGCCGCGCACGCGCACGACCTTGCCCTTTAAGGCCAGCGGATCGAAGGGAGCGTTCTTGAACAGCGACATTGCGTCCGGCGCGATCACGGCGGTGAAGTCGGTGCGGAAGTCCGCGCCGAAGTTGAGAAAAACGCGCCCGCGCACATTGGCGGCATCGGCGATGCGCCCTTCGACGATCTGGAAGGTGCCCTTATCCATCGCGAGCCTTTCCGGCGCGGATGAGCGCACGGCGTAGTATGCGTCAGACCATATGCCGCGCTGCGCGCTGCGCGCTGCCGCTTCAGCGGCGAAGAGTTCGGCGGCGAGCTGGCGGTTGTCGGGGAAGGTGTAGACCCGCGCCATGCCCCGGCGCAGTATTTCCTCCTGGATCCAAATGCCGTCGGCACGCACGAGATGCGCCAACGTACGGCCGTTGCGATCCTTCGGGTTTGCGCCAAGCCGCAATGTGACGCGTTGGCCTTTGATCAAATCCTCGAGCACGGCTTTGGCCTCGTCGGCGTGCGGCCACTTCGCGAAGCCCTTGCGGCCGAGCGGCAGCTTGGCCGCCTGGATGCCCACCAAGCG
This sequence comes from uncultured bacterium, assembly GCA_903888485.1. Lineage (GTDB taxonomy): Bacteria > Pseudomonadota > Alphaproteobacteria > Rhodospirillales > Rhodospirillaceae > SHVO01. The sequence goes on from CAISTS010000054.1 coordinate 24,205, forward strand.
GATGTCGGCTTCGACGTTTTGCAGACGCACGGTGTCGCCATCGATCACCGATGTGACAACGGCGCTGCCGCCATCAGGCAATGCGTCCGGCGGCGCGGCCAGAAGAGGCGCTGCCCACAACACCAAGCCGACAATGAAAGCGCGCAATATCATCCAAGACTCAAAAGCAAACGGCCCCGGATGAAACACCCGGGGCCGCAATTTATCCAGCTACGTGCTGTTAGGCCGCGTTGAGCAGCTTTTCCAGCTTGGCCGTGGCCGCTTCGGGCTTGATCTTCTCGACCGCCGCGACTTCATGGGCCAGGCGCTCGAGCGCCTGTTCATAAATCTGGCGTTCGCTGTAGGACTGTTCGGGCTGCGAGGCGCCGCGATGCAGGTCGCGCACCACTTCGGCGATCGACACCGGATCGCCCGAGTTGATCTTGGCTTCGTATTCCTGGGCGCGGCGGCTCCACATGGCGCGCTTCACGCGGGCGCGGCCTTTCAGCGTGGTCAGCGCCGCTTCCATCACCTTGCGGGTGGAAAGCTTGCGCAAGCCGGAATTCTCAACCTTGCGTACGGGGACGCGCAGGGTCATGCGGTCGCGTTCGAAGCTGATGACAAACAGCTCGACCTTTTGGCCGGCGATCAGTTGGGCTTCGATGCTGGTGACTTTGCCGACGCCGTGGGCCGGGTACACCACGAAATCCCCCGCCGAGAACGGAAGGATGGCTTTCGTCTCTTTTGCTTTTGTTGCTGTCTTGGGCATGGTTCGGTCTTCTTCTCCACATGGGTTATTTAGGTCTCCCGTAAAGCCTGATCCCCCAACGGCCGGTCCCACGCCTTGGGCCGGCTTCTTCCACAAGATCAGAGCTGACCCGGGACGCAGAACTTGACCCGGG
>CAISTS010000055.1 GCA_903888485.1 uncultured bacterium
GAAGAAAGCGCGCGGCGCGCCCTCATGGACGTAGACCGCCGTGGCTGCCGCCAACAGCGCGCCCAGCTCACGCCGCGGCAAGGGATCGATGAACGCGACATTCTTCCCGAGGACGCCGAGTTCGTGGGCCCGTGCTTCGAGAACTCCGCGCTCGGAACCATCGCCGGCAAGCACGAACGACACCGAAGGCGCCGCCGCGGCGAGATCGAGAAGCCTCCCCAGGCTATCCGCGCTGCTCATGTGGCCCGCGTAGACCACCAGCGGTCCCTGGGCGAGATGTGCGGGCAAGGCCGGCGCATTTCCGCCGCGTGTCAAAAGGGCCGTGTCGCAGCCTGCGGGGCACAGGGTGGTCTTGGCGATCCCGATGCCCTTGGCCATCAATGCCTGTTCAATCTCCGGCGACAGCACGGCGATCTGCGTCGCCTTGCGCGCCGCCAGGCGGAACATTGCGCGTGACCACCATTGACCGAGGCGCGCCCCGAGCGGTGCGCCGGGCGGCGCTGCATCGGGCAGCCCTTCGCGTACGTCCAGCACCAGCTGCGCGCCGCGCAGCCAGCAAAACCACAGCAGCAAAAGCGTGTTCAGCGGCCGGTCGGCCGTGAGCACCACATCGATGTGTTTGATGCCCCAGACGCGCCAGCGCAGGGCGTTTGCAAAACGCGCCAGCAAGTCCGGCGGCGTGGGATGGCCGAAGCGCGCAGGGTGCGGTGCTTTAACGGTTGTTACGGTGATACCATCCGTGGCCTCGGGCGCTGTGGCCGTCGTGGTCAGCACGCTGACGCGCTGGCCGCTCTGCGCGAAGTGGCGTGCGAGATCGTAGCTGCGCGTGGCGCCGGGTTGGTCCGGCGTGCGGTAGACGGGATCGAGGAGAAGGATGTGCAAGGGGGCGTCGGCGGACGCGCTGGACTTTGTTTCGGTGCGGGACGCAGCCTTCATGGAGAGCGTTATACCGTTCACTGGGTCCGCTCGCCAGTGAACCCGTAGCGCTTCAATCTATTGCACCGCTTTGCGCCGATAGAGCCGCACCGTCGCGCCGCGATAGAGCGCCGCGCCGACCAGATCGAAGCGCGCATCGAGCGCGGCCAGCTGCGCCTTCTGATCGATGCTGGCGTCCAACTGCAACAGCACCAGCTCGTAATCGCGGTCGAGCCAGCGCGCGAGGGTGGCATCGCTCCAGAAGGATTCCTCTTCCAGCGCCGCCTGCACGGCTTCGCGCGCCGCCCCAACCAAGCGCGGATTGATCACGCGCCGGCTGGCGGCGGGGTTAAGGCTCTGGGGCGGGAAGGGATGCTCGGCGAGGTATGCCGCATAGGGCAGCGAGGGAATCCGCTGCGTGCCCAGACTATGCAGAAGCAGGATCGGCTCGCGCGCCGGGGTGTTGGTGTTGAGCCAGCGCGCGAAGGCGTCGGCGTCGCTCGGCTCATTGGTGCGCACCGCCGCGGCCATCAGCGGCGCCGGAAACCCCTTGGCGTCGGCGCGCAGCGCCAAGAGGGGCGCGAATGTATTGAGCGCCAGGGCAACGGCGGCGCCAACCAGAATGGCGGGCGCGGCGGAAACCTGGCTTTGCCGCGCCCGGACGGCGATCAGCGCCAAAGAGATCGCGGCGGCCAATGCGCCGATGGCGCTGAAGTAGGGCATATAGGTGGCGATACAGCGCGGGCAGTAGCCCTGTGAGCCCAGGTAGTGGGCCAGCGTCAAAAACAGGAAGTAGAGCGGGACGATCCACAGAACCCGCAGCGCGCGCCCCGCCAGCGCAAACAGCGCGAGGGCCAGGATCAGCGTGCCGCTATAGGGCAGCAGGAAACCATCCACAAAATCGGCCGGAGCGATGCGGGCGAAGTCGGGCGCTAGGCCCGTGCCGCCCACCGTGCCGCGCTCGATCAGCGTGAAATTCGGCGCGATAAGTCCGGCGCTCTCCAAAGCCGACCCGATCACCGGCAGGTGAAGCGCATAGAGGTGCAGGCGCTCGGGGAAACTCATCATCACGGCTGCCGTGACGGCGGCGAAAGCCGCGAGCAGGATGGCGGCATGTAACCCGCGCTGTTTGCCGATGCCGGCGATATACAAGGGCACAACGACGAGCACGCTCAGCAGCATGTTCTGGCGCGTGAGGAACATGGCGGCGCAGAGAACGCCCAAGGCGATGCTTGCAAGCGCGTGCGGTTTGCCGAGACGCGCGACGATCAGCAACACCGCGCCAAGATGCAGCATGGACGCGAACGCTGCGGGTGTCGCCGTTGCGAAGTAGAGCGCGGTCGCTGGGGTGCCGAGGAAAATCAGAACCGCCGCCGCGGCAGCCAACGTGTTGGCGGTGAGACGCCGGCAGATCAGGAACAGCAGCAGGCCGTTAACGACACCAAAGCCCACCGACAAGAGGCGCGCGGGTATGGGGCCGAGACCGCTGGCCTGCTGCCAAAATCCGAGCAGGTAGAGGTACAGCGGCATCTGCCCTGTGGCGTCCGCGGTGGTGTAGGGCTTCACCTGCCCGCCGACGTACCAAAGGGAACGCACGACATTGGCGGCCTCGTCGGCCAGTAACGGCGCGTGCATCAGCGTCTGGTAAGCGATGCCGCCGAAGGCCAGGGCCGCTCCCAGGATCAGGGCGATGCGCGGCAGCACATCGGGCCGGGTGCGTGCGGAACCGCTGTCGGCGCTGTCGCTCATGGGCGCTCGCTCATAGATGCTCCCAATACCCGCCCGGCGTCTGAAAGCAGCCATGGCTAAAGGTCCGGATTGTGAAAATCCCCATCCCCGCTGGCCATTGTACCCGTTTCCCGGAAAGGCGCATCAAAATTCTCGGTTAGTCCATTGAAGGACAACGATTTCTTAAATTTTTCGTGGAAGGGTGGCAGGGTGCGCAGACCTCTCCGCGCTCCGGTGGAAAACCCGGCGTTTCACGCGCGGGGTTCGCCATGGACAGCTTGTTAACCAAAGATCATAATGCCCTCGATCACACGGGATTTAACGGTTCTACGAGGCTTGGCGCGCAACGGGGTCACCGCTGCGCGCGTTTGTGTTTCTAGGCCGTCATAGTCATGTCCTCCGTTTTCCCCCGCACCCTCAGCCGTAACGTCTCGGGCTGGCTATCCGCCGCGCTGCTGGCTTTTGCCGTCAGCGCGCCTGCCGGTGCGGCCGACGTTGAGGATGCGATGAAGCGGATTGCCCGTGACGGTCATGCCCGCGTGCTGCTGCGTATGAAGGCCGATATCGGCCTTTCAAACTGGACGCCGACGCAGCCTGCTGGGCGCCAGCGCGCCGCCGTCGCCGCCGCGCTCGAGAACACCCAGCCGGCCCTGCGCCGCGCGCGGATCGCAAACTTGAAGACCTTCAGCACGCTGCCGCTGGTGGCCGCCACGGTGACGCGCGAACAGTTGCTTGAACTGGTTTCCGCGCCGGAGGTCGAGCAGGTCTATCTGGTGCAGCGCGAACGCAAGCAGCAGGACGTGCCGGCGCTTTATCGCAGCCGCGAGACCATCCAGCTAGCCACCTCGGTGCCGTCCATCGACGTGCTGGATGCCTGGGCCAAGGGTTATGACGGCACGGGCTATTCGGTCGCCGTCATCGACGACGGTTTCAACCTCAACCACCCGATGCTGCGCGGCAAGAACGTGGGCGATGCCTGCTTCAGCCCGACGTACGAGACCGCGAAGTCCAACTGCCCGTCGGGCCAGACGCCGCAGATCGGCACGGGCGCGGCGTCCAACTGCCCGGTGGGGCGTTGCAACCACGGCACCGGTGTCGCTTCCATCGCCATCGGAAACGACGGCGCCAATTATGGCGTCGCGCGCGGCGCCAAGCTGGTGCCCATCGACGTCTTCTCGACCGAGACCAGCGTGGCGGAATGCGCCCCGGAAGCCGCGCCGTGTGAGCTTACGGACTCGCTCGCGGTGCTTGATGCGCTCAACTACATCAATGAAAACGCCGCGGCGCTGAAGATCGCGGCGGTGAACCTCAGCTTCGGCGGCGTGGCCCGCGACGGTTACTGCGATGATGATCCACGCAAGGGCGTCATCGATATGCTGCGCCAAAAGGGGATTGCCGTCGCCGCGGCAGCCAGCAACGAAGGCCTCACCGGCAAGATCAGCCCGCCGGCCTGTATCTCCTCGGCCATCGGTGTCGGCGCCACCAATGACGGCACGACCGTCGCGACGTTCTCCAATTTCGCCGCCACGCTTGATGTGATGGCGCCCGGCGTCAGCATTCAGGCGGCTGCCGGCAGCGGCGTGGGCCTTTCAACCACCAACGGCACCTCAGCCGCCGCGCCGCACGTGGCCGGCGCCTGGGCGGTGATGCGCTCGGCATTCCCGCAAGCAAGCTTCGACCAGTTGGAAACCGCTCTCAAGCAGACCGGTCTGCCGGTGACACGTGTTGGATCGGGCGTAAGCCTTCCCAAAATCCAGGTGATGAGCGCCATCAACCGCTTGCAGGGCCGCGATCGGCGTGTGTTCAACAACATGGTCAGCTCGAGCGCGCCGGCGCTCGGTCAATCGTTCTTGCGCTTCTTCAACAACTCAACCGCCTCCGGCACGGTCACGGTCACCTTGCGCGACAGTTCTTCCGGCGTTGTCGTCGGCACCTGGACCAGTCCGGTGATCCCGCCGCAGGCTTCGCCGCAGATCGCCGTCGAGACCATCGAGCGCGAGGCCTCGCCGGTCAGCGCGCAGCTGCCGGTGCGGGGAGTGCGCACCTACTTCAACATCGACGTCACCAGCCCCTTCCGTGGCTACATGCAGCACGTGCTGTGGGCGCGCGCCGGCGGCGTGTTCGCCAACCTGTCGAGCTGCGCCAGCGGCTTCGCCGACGACGCGTCGGTGCTTCTGAACGTGCACGCCTCGACCAACAGCAGCTATGGTTCGCGCATCCGCATCGTCAACACGGGCGCCAACCCCGATGTGGCGCAGCTCTCGTTTTACAATCCCGTTAGCGGCGCGGAGATTGCGCAGTGGACCAGTCCACAAATCGCGCCGGGAGCGTCGCTTGAGGTGACCGCCGATGACCTCGAAGCCCAGATCGGCGCGCTACGTCTCAGCGGCGATACGCTGCTGCAGTACAACGTGCGCCTATCGAACCTGTCGGGCTATCTCCAACACGTGGTCGAGAACAGCGCGGTCGGTGCACTGGTCGACATGTCGTCGAAATGCGACCTGGGTGTGGCGAGTAACTAGCCGCGCCGCCGGCCGAAGCCGGCAAACCTAAAATAAGCGCGGGGACTACCCGCGCTTGCGGAACTTGCGCTGGCGCGGTTCGGTGAGCAGCAAAATCGGCAGCTTCACGAACTCATAAACCAGGAAGCCCAGGATCATCGCCATGGCGATGTAGAAGATGCTGTCGCTGGACGTCGGCAGCATCGGCACGAAGTCGCGCCACGTGCCTTCGAGCATGACCGGGTCGGCGTGACGGAGCAGCATGAATGGCTTAGCGATGACGTTAGAATCGACGATGGCCTGATAGGCATCCTGCAGCGCTTTGACGCGCGCCTCTGCCTCCGCCTTCAGTTCCTTCTGCACAGCTTCGCTCATCAATTGATAGCGTAGCCCGGTGGTGACGGCCGTCAGTTGCCGTTTGGCCTCATCGAGGGCCCCGCCCAGGCGCTGCACGTACTGCACCATGAAGGCCTGTGCCTGGCTCGCGGCAATGCCCGCCGCCGCCACGACCACGGCCCCAATAAAAGTATCAATCTTGCGCCAAATCCAATCCACGCCCTTAAGTCCCCACTGCTCCGTCTTTGCATTCTTCGGCCCGTTGACTATAAGGCCGCATCCCGAAGTTCGTAAGAGCATGCAGCATGCGCGTTGATCTGTTCGATTTCGCCTTGCCGCCCGAGCGTATTGCCGCCCGTCCCGCCGTTCCGCGCGACGCCGCGCGTCTTTTGCACGTACCTGCGCAAAATCTCGTCGACAGCACCGTGAAGGCCCTGCCGCAGCTTCTCCGGCGCGGAGATATCATGGTCTTCAACGACACCCGTGTATTCCCCGCACGCCTTCTGGGGCGGCGCGGGGCCGCGGCCGTCGAGATACTCTTGCATAAGCAACGAACGCCTGAGACGTGGCAGGGGTTCGCGCGTCCGGCGAAGCGGTTGAAGCCGGGCCAGATCGTGGAAATCCCCGGCGGACTGGCCGCGGAGGTCATGGACCGCGAAGGCCCCTTCGTGACCGTGCGCTTCAATCTCGCGGGCGCCGCGCTCATGGCCAAGCTCGGTGAAGTGGGCCACATCCCGCTGCCGCCCTATATTCAACGCCCCGACGACGCCCAGGACCGCAGCGACTATCAAACCGTTTATGCCGCCCGCGAGGGGGCCATTGCGGCGCCTACGGCGGGGCTTCACTTCACGCCGGAGTTGATCGCCGCGCTGGATGCTGCCGGCATTGCGCGCGTGCATGTGACGCTGCATGTGGGTGCAGGCACGTTCCTGCCGGTCTCGGCCGAAGACACCAAGGACCACGTCATGCACGCCGAGTGGGGCGAGATCACGCCCGCGGCCGCCGACGCTATCAACGCCGCGCGCGCTAAGGGTGGCCGTGTTGTCGCCGTCGGCACCACGGCGCTGCGCCTGATCGAGACTGCTGCCGGCGAGAACGGGATCATCGCGCCCTATTGCGGAGAGACCGCTATCTTCATCACCCCGGGGGTCCCCATCCGCGGCGCCGACCTGCTCATGACCAACTTCCATCTGCCGCGTTCGACGCTGTTCATGCTGGTCTGCGCTTTCGCCGGCACGGAACGCATGCACGCGGCCTACGCCCATGCTATTGCATCGGGCTACCGCTTCTATTCCTACGGCGACGCCAGCCTGCTCGAACGCGCATCATGACCGTCGCATTTTCCTACGAACTTCTTGCCAGCGATGGCCATGCGCGCCGTGGTCGCATCGCGACGGCCCATGGCGCGATTGACACGCCGGCCTTCATGCCCGTGGGCACCGCGGGCACAGTCAAAGCGATGTTCCCAGAGACGGTCGCCTCCACCGGCGCGCAGATCGTACTCGGCAACACCTATCACCTCATGCTGCGCCCGGGCGCGGAACGCATCGCCGCACTCGGTGGTTTGCGCCGCTTCATGAACTGGCCGGGTCCGGTGCTCACGGATTCGGGCGGCTTTCAGGTGATGTCGCTCGCCAAGCTGCGCAAGATGAAAGAGGACGGCGTCACTTTTCAGTCGCACATCGACGGCTCAAAGCATCACCTCTCGCCTGAGCGTTCGATCCAGATTCAACACGCGCTCGATTCCACCATCACCATGGCCTTCGACGAGTGCACACCGTTCCCCGCCGAGAAGGACGAGGTCGCCGAGAGCATGCGCATGTCCATGCGCTGGGCACGGCGTTCGAAGGACGCCTTCGTCGCACGGCCGGGCTATGCACTGTTCGGCATTGTGCAGGGCGGGATTCACGAAGATCTGCGCGCCGAATCCGCCGCAGCGCTGCAGGAAATCGGCTTCGACGGTTATGCCGTGGGCGGCCTTGCCGTGGGCGAGGGCCAGGAGCTGATGTTCGCAACGCTGGGCCACACCATCCCGCACCTGCCGGCGGACAAGCCGCGCTATCTCATGGGCGTCGGCAAGCCGCTCGATATTCTCGGCGCGGTGATGCGCGGCTGCGATATGTTCGACTGCGTGTTGCCGACCCGCTCGGGGCGCACGGCGCAGGCCTTCACGCGTCATGGCACGCTCAACATGCGCAACGCGCGCCACGCGGGCGATGCGCGCCCGCTCGATGAGAGCGTTGATTGTCCGGCCAGCCGCATCTATAGCCGCGCTTACTATCATCACCTCATCCGTTGCGATGAGGTGCTTGGGCTCATGCTGCTGTCCTGGCACAACGTCGCCTTCTACCAGCAAATCATGCGCGATATGCGCGAGGCCATCGCGGCGGGCAACCTCGCGGCATATGCTGCCTCTTTCGCCGCCGATCAAGCGCGCGGTGATGTCGATCCCGAAGATGACCCCGGCGCCTGACCGCGAGGCGATCCGCGCCGAGGCCCGCGCGCAGGGCTTTGATGTGGTACGCTTTGCACGCGCCGAAACCGCCGAACAAACCCGCATCCATTTCGCCAAATTTATCGCCGAAGGCATGCACGGCGATATGGGTTGGATGGAGGCCAATGCCGACCGCCGCGCCGATCCCAAGGTGCTGTGGCCTGAAGCGCGCACCGTGATCATGGTGGGCCTCAACTATGGCCCTTCCGGCGATCCGCGCGAAACCCTCAAAGATCCCGGTGCGGCGTCCATGAGCGTCTATGCGCGCAACCGCGATTACCACGACGTCTTGAAAAAACGCCTCAAGCGCTTTGCCACTTGGCTGGCGGAGTGGTCCGAGGTGAAGCTCTTCGTCGATACCGCACCCGTGTTGGAAAAGCCGCTGGCGCAAGCTGCCGGTCTCGGCTGGCAGGGCAAGCACACTAATCTGGTCTCACGCGATTTCGGCTCCTGGTTGTTCCTGGGCGAGGTCTTCACGACCCTCGCCATTGCACCCGACGATGCAGAACCCGACCATTGCGGTGCGTGCCACGCGTGTCTCGACATCTGCCCGACGCAGGCCTTCACCGGCCCCTACAAGCTCGATGCGCGCCGCTGCATCTCGTATCTGACCATTGAGCACAAGGGCCCGATCGCGCGCGAACTGCGGCCCATGCTGGCAAATCGCATCTATGGCTGCGACGACTGCCTTGCGGTTTGTCCGTGGAACAAGTTCGCGCGCGCCACCGCCGAAGCCGATTTTCTGCCGCGCGCCGCGCTCACAACGCCGCGGCTGAAAGACTTCATCGGATTGGATGACGCCGCTTTCCGTACGCTCTTCTCAGGCTCGCCGGTCAAGCGCATCGGCCGCGCGCGGTTCATCAGGAATGTATTGATGGCCGTCGGAAACAGCGGCGACGGCGCTTTTGTACCGGACGTCGAGAAGCTGCTTAGTGACGAATCACCGCTGGTGCGCGGAGCGGCAATCTGGGCGTTGGGGCGGCTCGCACCCGCCGCCGCACGATCACGGCGACATGACGCCCTCGCAAGGGAAGACGACGCTTCCGTGCGCTCGGAATGGTTGGCCGAGGTTTAGAGCGCGTCCGCTTCTCGGGCACGATCCAACAAAACATTCTGTTTCCCCCGGCCTAACCGACCATCCCCCCGGACGGCGGTATTACTGCTGCACCGCAAGCGCGCGGGCCAGCTGGCTCAGCGCTTCTTGGTGCTTCTGGTTGCCGATGCTGGCGAAGTTGCGCGCGAGCTCGAGGCACATGCGTTGCCGCGGATTCATCGCATCCTCTTCGGCGGCTTCGAGGCCTTCGAAGAAATAGGTGATCGGGACATTGAGTACGCGGGTGATCTCGTACAGGCGCCCGGCCGAGATGCGATTGATGCCGCGCTCGTATTTGTGGGCCTGCTGATAGGTGACGCCGATCATGTCAGCCATCTGCTGCTGGGACAGGCCCAGCATGATGCGCCGTTCGCGGATGCGCGCGCCGACATGGCGGTCGATCGAACTGGCCCGATTCGCGGGCGCCGCTTTGATGGTAGCTCCACCGTCCATTGTGACTGAATCCCCAACCTGGAGTGTTAAACACACGGATGTGTAATGTCCGTTCCGCCTGCCAACGGCGAGGTCCCCACCCGCTGCCGACACCGAGGATTGTAAGAAACGCCTTCCGGCTTTACTCAAAGTTTCTTGTAAAAAATTGTTATTTCACGTTATGCGATTGTTAAAAATATGACTCTGCTCATGAATCCAGACTACGGCCCTGCAGCGGGCCTTTAAATTCAACCGCTGGCTCAATTTTCCGGACATCGCCCCGGCGCAGATCATCCCAAGGCCGCGCGCGTGTTTCACGCTCGGCGCTGTAACAACCGTCGGTCGATTTAATAATTTAACGGGAAGGTTGAAAAGAAGACGGCTAGGTCCGGTCTTTGGCCAGCTTTTCGATCTGCGCCTGCATGGCGTTGAGCTGGCTCTTGAGGGAATCGATGTCCTCGCCTTTTTCCGGCGATGCGGCAGTGCTGTTGCTGGGCGCAGCGGTCGCACCAGGCGCGCCGGGCATCCGGTTCGCCTGCGCAAAGGGGTTCCACATCTTCATGGCGTTCTCGAACAGGGCCATGTTTTGTTTGCCCATCTCTTCCAGGCGCTGCATTGGGAATAGGCCCTTCAGCGCTTCTTGCATGGCGCCGCGCATATGCGATTCGTTCTGATGGAAGGCTTCCATGCTGTGCTCAAGATAGCGCGGCACCAGGCCGCCCAATGAATCGCCGTAAAAACCGATGACTTGGCGCAAGAACTTGATGGGCAGCAGGTTCTGCCCCTTGCCTTCCTGCTCGACGATGATCTGGGTCAGTACCGAACGGGTGATGTCCTCGCCGGTCTTGGCGTCGGTGACGACGAAATCGGCGCCTTCCTTGACCATTTCGGCCAGGTGGTCGAGCGTCACATAGCTTGAGGTCGAGGTATTGTAGAGCCGCCTGTTGGCGTACTTCTTGATCGTAATGACGTTGCTTTTAGCGCCGCTATCTTGTTCGGCCATGTTTTAGGCACCCAGAAGTCGCTGTTATTGTTATTGTGCTATGCACAATGGGGCCCTGTAAAGACAATAGGAAGCGCTCTTTCGACGCGACCGGCATGCACAAATGACCGAAAAACCGCCGCCCACCGATTACGAGGCTCTCGCCAAGCGCTACCTCGATCTTTGGCAGGAACAGGTGGCCAAATTGGCGCGTGACCCTGGCCAGATTTCCGGCGCGGCCGCCGCGTGGGGCCAGATGGCGTCCACGATGATGCAAAATACCCAACCCAAATCGGCGTCTTCCCATGACCCAACATCCGCAAGCACCCCCGCGGCTGGGCCCACGGCCCCTGCCGCTGCATATGGCCATGGAGGGATGGATTTTGCAGATGTCCTTCGCCGGCTTGATGGCCTCGAAAGGCGCCTTACCGCTCTCGAAAGATCTGCTGCAAAGCCTGTCCGCGCCGCTCGCGCGCCTGCTGGCGGAAGCGGGCGAAAAAAATCCCCCGACCAAACCTGAAGCCTTCATCCACGCCACTGCGCGTGAGGCGACGCAGCGCATGGAAGAATTCGTGCGCGGCGTGCGCGCTTACCAGGCGCATCCATTCCGCCGCAGTTTGAGCGCGCCGCCGCCGGTATGGCGGCGCGGCGCGGCGACATTGCATGACTACGGCGGCGAGGGCGCGCCGGTGCTCTACGTGCCTTCGCTCGTCAACCGCGCCTACATCCTCGATCTTGCGGAAGACCGCAGTCTCTTGCGCACGTCCGCCGCACAGGGTTTGCGCAGCTATCTGCTCGATTGGGGCGATCCGGGTCCGGCGGAGCGCCAGTTCACGATGACAGATTATGTCGAAGGCGTTTTGATCCCGGCGCTGGAAGAGATCAAAGCGCAGAGCGGGCGCGCGCCGCATCTCGTCGGCTACTGCATGGGCGGCACGCTCGCCGTGGTTCCCGCTGTGCTGCGTCCCGACCTCGTGGCGAGCCTCGTGGTGCTGGCCGCGCCTTGGGACTTCCACGCCGGCACCGAAGCCTCGCGCATGCTGCTCGGCTTCTCGCGTCCGATGGTCGAATTGATGTTAGAGACCGAACACGTGCTGTCGGTCGATGTGCTGAATGCGCTCTTCGCTTCGCTCGATCCGACCTTGGTAGGCCGCAAGTTCCGCCGCTTTGCCGCGATGGATTCTGCATCCGACGCGGCGCAGCGTTTTGTCGAGCTGGAGGATTGGCTCAATGATGGCGTGCCGCTCGCCGGGCCCGTTGCACGCGAAGCGCTGTTTGGATGGTACTTTGAGAACACACCCGCCTCGCGCCAATGGCGTGTCGGCGGCGCGGTCATCGACCCCGCGCGCATTTCATGCCGCACGCTCGCCTTCATCCCCGCGCAAGACCGCATTGTCCCGCCGGAGTCAGCCCAGGCGCTGGTGGCCGCCATCCCCGGCGCCGAGGCCGTCAGTGTCGATCTTGGGCATATCGGAATGACGGCGGCCGGAAACGCGCCCACGGCGGTTTACAGACAATTGCTGCACTGGCTGAAAAGCGCCTAAGACGTTGATGCAAAAGCGCATTGCTGCGCTGCAATAATGACCTTGCTGGGTCCAATCCCCGGACCTAGATTGCGCCCAGCCTTTGTTCCAGGACCGAATTTTATAGGAGTTTTCCATGACCGACATCGTCATCACCTCGGCCGTGCGTACGCCCATCGGCGCCTTCAACGGCGCGCTCGCCGGACACTCCGCTGCCGAACTCGGCCAGGTCGTCATCGCCGAAGCTTTGAAGCGCGCGAACATATCGCCCGCCGATGTTTCCGAAGTGCTGATGGGCCAGGTGCTGACAGCGGCCAACGGCCAGAATCCGGCGCGCCAGGCGTCCATGAAGGCCGGCGTGCCCAAGGAAGTGCCGGCCATGACCGTCAACCAGGTTTGCGGTTCGGGACTGAAGTCCGTCGCGCTCGGCGCCATGAGCATCGCGACGGGCGATTCCACCATCGTCGTGGCCGGCGGTCAGGAAAGCATGAGCCAGTCGGTGCACGCCATGCAGCTTCGTAACGGCGTGAAGATGGGCAACGCCACCATGGTCGACACCATGATCACCGATGGCCTCTGGGATGCGTTCAACAACTACCACATGGGCACCACGGCCGAGAACATTGCCCAGAAGTGGCAACTGACGCGCGGCGCGCAGGATGAATTCGCCGCCGCCTCGCAGACCAAAGCCGAAGCCGCCATCAAGGCCGGCAAGTTCAAGGACGAGATCGTCCCGGTGATGATCACCGTGAAGAAAGAACAGAAGGCTTTCGACGCCGACGAATATCCGCGCGCCGGCACTACGGCGGACTCTCTCGGCAAACTGAAGCCGGCGTTCTCCAAGGACGGCACCGTCACCGCGGGCAATGCCTCGGGCATCAACGACGGCGCGGCCGCCGTTACGCTCATGAGCGCCGATGAAGCCAAGAAGCGCGGTATCAAGCCGCTCGCGCGCATCGTGTCCTGGGCCCAGGCCGGCGTCGATCCCGCGATCATGGGCACCGGCCCGATCCCGGCGTCGCGTCTGGCGCTGAAGAAAGCCGGCTGGAGCGTTAGCGATCTCGACCTCATCGAAGCCAACGAAGCCTTCGCCGCGCAGTCGCTGGCGGTCTGCAACGACCTCGGATTTGACCCCGCGAAGGTCAATGTCAACGGCGGCGCCATCGCCCTTGGCCATCCCATCGGCGCTTCGGGCACCCGCGTGCTGGTGACGCTGCTGTACGCGCTCGAGAAGAGCGGCGGCAAGAAAGGCCTTGCCACCCTCTGCATCGGCGGCGGCATGGGAATAGCGATGTGTGTCGAACGCCTCTAGGCGTTCGACACAGCCCGCCCGCTTAATCTCTAGAAGCGTGTATTGAGCACCACCGCCGCGGTCGCAAGGCCGATGGCCAGGCCCCACCACACGCCGGGGCCGCCCCAGCCGAGCGGGAAGGCGAGCGTCCACGCCACGGGGAAGCCGACGCCCCAATAGCTGAGGCCCGCCAGCACTGCGGGCACGCGCGTATCCTTCATCCCGCGCAGCGCGCCTGCGGCAATGGTCTGCGCGCCGTCGAAGACCTGGAAGAAGGCGCAGATCAGCATCAGGCGCGCGATCAGGTCGATGACTTCGGCATCGGATGCATCCATGGGATCGAGATTGAACAACAGCGCGAGCTGGTAAGGCGCGATCAGCATGGCGATGGCCGCGACGGCCATGAAGCTGACGCCCATGGCAAAAGCGGTGAAGGCCGCGCGCCGCGCCGCCAGCGGCTCATGGGCGCCCATGTGGAAGCCTACTCGCACGTTGGCCGCTTGCGCCACCGCCAGCGGCACCATGAACGTCACCGAGGCGACGTTGATGGTGACGTGATGCGCGGCGAGGGCCGTCGCGCCCAGCACGCCCATCATCAGTGCGCCGACCAGAAACAGCAGGATCTCGACGCCCATAGTGACGGCGATGGGCCAGCCCAGCGCCACAAGTTCGCGCACCACCCGCCAGTCGATGGGAGCAGGCGCGAAGGTGTGGCTCTCCGCGCGCCGCATGCCGATGGTGGTGGCGACGAACATCGCCCACACCGCAATCAGCGTCGCTGTGCACGAGCCGAGATAGCCCATCTCCGGCAGACCAAACGCGCCGTGGATCAGGCCGTAGTTGAGGAAGCCGTTCAGCAGCAACGCGCCAAAGGCAACGACCATGACCAGCCGCGTGTTGTCGACGGCGGCGAGGTAGGAGCGCTGCACGCCCAACCACAGGGACGCCGGCACCGCGAACAGGAGAATGCGGATGTAGTTGGTCACGTCGTGCGCGAGCTGCTGCGGTTCGCCGATCAGCAGCAACAGGGGCTCGATGTGCCACAGCAGCAACATCAGCGGCAGAGCCGCCAAGGCCGCGAGTATATAGCCGCTGCGGAGCAGCGCCGGGATCTTGTGCGGCTCGTCGGCGCCCCGCGCATGCGCGACCAGGATGCCGACGCTCATGACCAGCCCCTGGACGACGATGGTGGTGGTGAAGAAAAGGCCCGAACCGAGGCCGCCGGCGGCCAGCGCGTCGCGGCCGAGCGCGCCCAGCAGCACGGTGTCGGTCAGGCCCATGCCCATCTGCGCCAGTTGCGCGAGAGCCAAGGGCGCCGCGATGCGCAGGGTGGCCTTCAGTTCGTCTTTGAAGCGGGGAGATCGGATGGTCGCTAACATGTGTCGGTCTTTCGGGTTCAGGTCCGCCGCAAGGCGGCTTTCCAGGAAAGACCGCGCGGGCTAGGCGAGTGTGGTGTGCAGGGTAAGGATGAGGGCTGCCGGTCGCGGAGCGGTCAGGCAGCCGAGGGCGGTATTACATGCGCGCATGTCGGTCATGGAAACGGCCCTCCTTGGTTTGAATTGGCCCGAAGCGGCAGGGTGGTCCGCTTGTCCGGATATGAAGTCAATCACACCTGGCTGGCGTATCGTAACATTGTGTTCAACTGCGTGAGCAGTTGCAGCAAAAATGCCGCAGGCGCTTGAGCTTTTGTCATGCGTGTATCGCTTTGCCGGGCCGCGCACCGTGACTATGATGCTTAAAAAAGCGGCTCTGTTCAAAAAAGAGAATCTCAGAAGGGGACGACCATGACTTCACGTGTAGCTGTGGTGACAGGCGGAACGCGCGGCATCGGCAAGGCGATCTCCATCGCCCTCAAGGCTGCGGGGCACAAGGTCGCGGCCAATTACGGCGGCAGCGATGAAGCGGCCAAGGCTTTCAATGCCGAAACCGGCATTCCCATTTACAAGTTCGACGTCTCCAACTTCGCCGCTGTGCAGGCCGGCGTTGCGAAGATTACCGCAGAGTTGGGCCCCATCGACATCGTGGTCAACAACGCGGGCATCACGCGCGATGGCACACTCCATAAGATGGAGCAGGACCAATGGCAGGCGGTGATCGACACTAACCTCGGCTCCTGCTTCAACATGTGCCGCGCGGTGATCGACGGCATGCGCGCACGCAGCTTCGGGCGCATCGTCAACATCGGTTCCATCAACGGTCAGGCCGGCCAGTATGGCCAGGTGAACTACGCCGCCGCCAAGTCGGGCATGCACGGATTCACCAAGGCGCTGGCACAGGAAGGCGCGGGCAAGGGCATCACCGTCAACGCCATCGCGCCGGGCTATGTCGATACGGACATGGTGCGCGCCGTGCCGCCGGCGGTTCTGGAAAAAATCATCGCGCGCATTCCGGTGGGCCGCCTCGGCCATGCCGAAGACATCGCGCGAGGCGTGCTGTTCCTCACCGCCGATGACGCCGACTTCATCACCGGCTCGACCCTGTCGATCAACGGCGGCCAGCATATGTACTGAGGCGCGTTTTCCGGAAGAGTGATCCCGCGAAAATGCGACCAAAGAAATATTAGCCGCCTGAAGCTTCAAGGGTTTGGATCGGCGTCTTCGGGTCGAGGATGACCTTGCCCGGCTCGTAGCGGCTGAGTTTGCGGTGGGCGTACCACCCGCCGGGATAGCGCACGCCGTTGAAGGCGATGGCCGATTCTCCGCCCGGGATGCGGTTGGCGATCTCGCGCCAGCCGTTGACCTTGGTATCGAGCACGCGGATCGGCAGATAGAGCGCGAGCAGGAGCGACTGGAAGCGGTACTTCGCCCCGTCCGGCTCGAGCACGAGAGTCGAGCAGCCGCCGGTGATGCACCAGAGCCCGCTGGTGAAGTGGACGATGGCTTCGTCCTTGCCGTCGTCGTTGAGGTCGGCGAATCCAACCGCGTAAGTCGTCGGCGCGCCTTTCACATAGTCTTTGACGGCGTCGGCGACGGCCTGCATGCGTGCATCGGGCGCGCGCGTCTGTGCATCGGCCGCGCCGATCCAAACACAGGCGGCCAATGCAGCCATAAGGCTGCGTGCTCCCATTCCCCCCGCCATCAAAAAACATCCTTTCTGCGCCGTACCTCGGCGAAGACTTCTACGGCATCGCGCCCCGTCATGCCAACTGCCGCCGCGATTTCGGGCGCATCGGCCCGCAAAAAGGGGTTGGCGGTGCGCTCGTCACCCATAAGTGAAGGCACGGAATACCGCCCCGCCTGACGCAGGGCTTTCACTTCGGCGGCGCGGTTCCGTAGCGCGGCATTGTCCGGATCGACCGTCAGCGCGAAGCGGATGTTGCTCTCGGTGTATTCATGAGCGCAGTAGATTTTCGTCGCGGCGGGCAGGGCGCGCAGGCGCGAGAGGCTCGCCCACATCTGCTGCGCCGTACCCTCGAACAACCGTCCGCAGCCGATCGAGAACAGGGTGTCGCCGCAGAACAGGGCGTTCGAGCCCTGGAACCAGTAGGCGATGTGTCCGCGCGTGTGACCGGGCACAAAGAACACTTCGGCGCGCGCCTGGCCCAGGTCGAAGGTGTCTCCGTCCTTCAGCGCGATTTCTATGCCGGGAATGCGGTCGGGGTCGTGGGCCGGGCCGACGATGACGCAGCCCGTGGCCGCCTTGATCTCCATATTCCCGCCAACATGATCGCTATGATGGTGGGTGTTGAGAATATGGGTGATTCGCCAGCCGAGACGCTGGGCTTGCGCGAGCACCGGTGCAGCCACGGCCGGGTCCACCACGGCCACGGCCCCGCTCTTGGGCTCGCGCGCGAGGTAAATGAAGTTATCTTTCAGAACCGGGATTTGGCGGATGTCGAGTGCGGCCATATATCCTCCCTCAGACGTTTATGACCTAGTCGGCAGTCTAGGCCAAGAAATTGAACCGTGCGTATGAAGTCACATTGGCGAGGATTCATCGAAAAGAGGGCAACGGAGGGCAGCGCCCATACGTTGAATATGCTATGTGACGCGAGAGCGGCGAGAGTCGCGCACACACCCTGGTGGAGAGGCATTTTCGTGCGGGGGATAGAACCAGCCCTAAAAGCTGTGTCTAGCGCCGCCACCCGTCTGAGTCTCCTGATCCCAGCCCTTATTTTCATTGCCGGTTTGGCTGCCGCTCAAGAAACCTCCACGCGCGTCATGCGCATCGGCGCGGGTCCCACCGGCACAACGGAGTTTCCCTTCGGCGGCCTGGTCGCCAACGCCATCTCCAATCCGCCCGGCTCGCGCGACTGCGACAAAGGCGGCAACTGCGGCGTCCCCGGCCTGATCGCCGTCGCCCAGACCACGCCCGACGTCGCCGAGAACCTGCGTGCCATTGCGCGCGGCGATCTCGAAATGGCGCTGTCGCAAGGCGACATCGCCGCCTGGGCCTACCAGGGCACAGCCGCCTACGCCGAGGAGCCGCCCATGACCAACCTGCGCATCCTCGCGCGGCTTTATCCTGAGACTATCCATCTGGTCGTGCGCAAGGATTCAACCATCACCGATGTCGCAGGGCTCAAGGGCAAGAAAGTCGCCATGGGACCGGAGAACTCGGGCACCGCGACCACCGCCAAGCTGATCCTGTCGGCCTATGCGGTGAAGTGGCCAAGCGTGCAGATGAAGTACATCGCCTTCACCGCCATGCCCGAGGCCTTCGCCAAGGGCGAGGTCGATGCCGCCTTCATCGTATCGGGTGCGCCGACCCTGGCGGTGGAAGAGATCGCGGCACGCACGCCGATCCGCATCGTGCCGATTTCGGGGCCCACCGCCGAGAAGCTTGCACAGATTTTTCCCTACTACAGCCGCGGGACCATTCCTGCCGGCGCCTATGACGGTCAGCCCGCAGTCGAGACATTGGATGTGAGCTCGGTCCTGGTCAGCCGCGACACCATGGACCCCGAGCTCGCCTACGGCATCGCGCGCGCCATTTGGCACGAGCGCAACATCCCGCTATTCCAGGCGGGCCATCCGCGCGGCAAGCTCATGGACCGTGCGCGCGCCGCTTCGTACATGGGGGTGCCGATCCAGACTGGTGCCGACCGGTACTATGTTCAGAACGGTCTCATGGACCCTGCCGCCGTCGTACCGCCGCCCGCCAAACCCGCCGCTAAGCCGCCGGCCAAAGCCGAGCGTTCCGAGCGCGCGCCCTCGCGCCTATAAAATCTTTCGAGGAATTTTCACGTGACCACGCCACCGCTCAATCTGCTTGTCGATTCAACTTCAGCCACACCGCTGCACGCCGTTGCCGCCGATAAGCTCGAAGCTTGGCTCGGCGCGCAGACGCCGCGCACACGGGCGTGGATCGCGGGCGTGGGCTTCAAGGCCGATGCCGGTGCATATGTCGTCGTCGCCGGCGACGATGGCGCGATTGCGCAGGTTGTGCTGGGTCTCGGGCGCGGCGACGATCCCTGGGTCACCGGTGGTCTCGCCAAGGCTTTGCCCAAAGGCACCTACAAGCTCGCGTCCGTCACCGGCGGCGCGGCGGACTTCCCCACCTGGGCGGCGCTGGCCTGGGCGCTCGGCGGTTACGGCTTCGCGCGTTACAAAAGCGAGTCCGCCCCGGTGCGTGCGGCGCTGACCTGGCCCGAAGGCTGCGACCGCGCTTACGTCATGCAAGCGGTGAGCGGCGCGACGCTGAGCCGTGATCTCGTGAACACGCCGGCGGCCGACATGCTGCCCGATGCGCTGGAGCAAGCGGCGCGCGACGTCGCAGCCGCGCATGGCGCGGGCTTTTCCGTCATCACCGGTGACGAGCTTCTCACCCGCAATTATCCGATGATCCACGCCGTGGGCCGCGCGAGCAGCGTTGCGCCGCGCCTGATCGATTTTACCTGGGGGCAGGGACCGAAGGTCACGCTGGTCGGCAAAGGCGTATGCTTCGATACCGGCGGCCTCGATCTCAAACCGGCCAGCGCCATGGCGCTGATGAAAAAAGACATGGGTGGTGCTGCGACGGTGCTGGGCCTCGCGCAGATGATCATGGCGGCCAAGTTGCCGCTGCGTCTGCGCGTACTGGTGCCGGCGGTCGAGAACGCCGTGGCAGGCAATGCTTTCCGGCCCGGCGATGTGCTGAAGACGCGCAAGGGCATCACTGTCGAGATCGGCAACACCGACGCCGAAGGCCGCCTCGTACTGGCTGACGCGCTCACCGATGCCGTCGCGGAAACGCCGGCGCTGCTCATCGACCTTGCCACGCTCACCGGGGCGTGTCGCACAGCGCTTGGACCCGATATGCCGGGCTTCTTCACCGATGATGAATCCATCGCCACGGACTTCATGACCGCCGCCAAAGCCGCGCATGATCCGGTCTGGCGTTTGCCGCTCCATGCGCCCTATCGCAAGATGATCGACAGCAAGGTCGCCGACATCAACAACGCCGGCGATTCACCCTTCGCCGGCGCCATCACGGCCGGGCTGTTCCTGAAGGAGTTCGTGACAGCCAATGTGCCGTGGCTGCACATCGACACCTACGCCTGGAACCCGGGCGACCGCCCGGGCCGCCCCGCCGGAGGCGAAGCGCTGGCTCAGCGCGCCTTGTTCGGCTTGCTGCGCGCCCGCTTCGCGCGCTGATCCACCGGCAACTTTGCATCCAGAATCGCGCCCAGACGGTCCGGCGTGCCTTCGATGCGTTCCAGCTTGGCATAGCGCAGCCCGTCGAAGTAATCGAAGCGCACGGTGCGGTAGTTATCGCCCGTCTTCAGCAGGAGTTCGATCGGGGTCTTAGTCTTCTTGGCATCGGTGATCGCCGTTTTGATGCGGTCGCCGGTGTAGGCGACGTTGTTCACCGCGATCACCTGCGCTCCCGGGGTCAGGCCTTGTTTGAAGGCTAGGCCCTCCCACAGCACATCGGTGATACGGCCCTCGCGGCCGATGGTCATGCCGAGGGAGTAGGTCATACCCACCGAGCCGTTGTCGGACTCGATGTCTTTGGTCCACGTCGAGGGTTTTTCGTCAAACACCAGCTTGTAGCCACCGCGCGGAAAGCCATCGAGCGGCGCGTTGGTGGTGGTGCTTTCCACACGCTCCTTGAGGAACGCGGCCCAGTCGTGGGGCTGCACGGCGTTCAGCGCCGCGACCACGTCGTCGAAGGTATAGGTCGCAGGCACGTGACTGCCGTTGTTCACGCCAAAGAAAGCGCCGGCGAAATCGTCCAGCGATTTCTTGCCGCCCGACTTCTCGCGGATCAAGGTGTCGGCGTCGAGCCAGATGAGCTGGCCTTCCTGATAGTAATCCTCGCTGCGCTGCCAGCTGCGCCAAGGCAGGCTGCGGCGCGCGGCGACAATCGGATCGTTGGTGGTGTCGGCCAGCGGCTTCCACTGCCGCCCGATACGGTGATCGTAGGCTGCTCCCGTCGCGGCGAAAGCCTCCAGTACTTGTTCCTTGCTCATCAGCCCTGCACGCGCCGCCAGCACATAGCCCCAATACTGCGTCTGACCTTCGTAGACCCACAGCAGACTATCGCGCATGGGCGTCGCGAAGGTCGGCGTCCACAGGTCCGCGGGCCGGCGGAACTTGCCGTTCCATGAGTGCGCATATTCGTGCGGCAGCAGGTCGCGCCCGAAGTATTTCTTGTCCCACTCGGTGAAGTACTCGGCATCGGTGCCGTTCTCGCTCGATTGATGATGCTCGAGCCCGATGCCGCCCATGCGATCGGTGAGCGCCAGCAGGAAATCGTAGTGGCCGAAGTGGTGGCTTTTGAACAGGGCCTCGGCCTCGCGCACGAGATTCCTGTGGGCGTCCTCATGCTCGGGTTTGGACTCGAGCAGCTCAGGTTTATCGGCCACGATATTTAGGCGCACCGGCGCGCCGCCGGTGGTGCCGAGCTCGACACGCTTGAAGTGTTTTCCGGCGAAGATCGGTGAGTCCGCCAGTTCCTCGAAGCTGGTGGTCTTGAACGTCGTCGTATTGCCTTCGGTTCTGGCGGTCTCCAGCGCCGTGGCCACTTGCCAGCCGTCCGGCATCTTGACGCTGGCCTCGACCGGAATCTGGCGGGTGAAGTAACCGGCGGGATACAGCGCCACCGACACCCACTGCAGATTCATCATCTCCTGGGTGATGAGCACGCGGCCCTGATTGCCTTCGAGCGCGGTGAGGAATTGGAACTCGATCTCGAGCGCGCTCACGCCCGCCGGAACGTCGATGTGAAAGGCATAGACATCCACGGGATCTCGCCGCCACGACAGGCGCGCGCCATTGCCCTTGATCGTCAGGCCCGCCAACGCTTCGATGCGCCCCGAGGGCGAGTGGCTGCCCGGCAGCCATTTGGGATACAGCAGCGTTGCGGTCTTCCCGCCTTCCACCGGAATGGTTTCGCGCACCTGGAAGATGCGGCGCGTGATGTCGGTGGCGTCCACATCGACGCGGAGCGTGCCTGGATACGCCACATCTTGAGGCGTTGCGATCGCCGCCGGCATCGGCAACGGCATCGGCGGTGAGGCGGCATGAACGGCGCCAGCGAGAATCAACGCGGCGCATGCAAGGCTGAGTTTTGCGAGGCTCATGAAATTTCCCCCCTGGCATATTAGAAGCCACATTCCCCGGCGCGGGCAACATGTTATAGCTGGCGGCATGGAACCCGACTTCAGCAAAGCGCCGCCGCCGCGCCCTGAATCCTATTTCAATGCCGTGCCCGCCTTATTCAATGCGGCGCTAGCCCTTGCGGAAGCCGGCGATCATGCGGGGGCCATAGCGGGTTATAGGCGGTGTCTCGCCCTTGAGCCGGCGAACGCCGCAGCCCAGAACAACCTGGCTGTCAGTCTCCGCGCGGTGAGGGACTTCGCCGGGGCATTGACCGCCAGCGAGGCCGCCGTGGCGCTGGCGCCGGATAACCCTGATTTTCACAATACCCGCGCTGCGATTCTGATGGATCTTGGTCACCTTACCGAAGGCCTTGTGGCGGCCGAACGCGCCGTCGCACTCAGACCCGATCTCATCGACGCGCATCTCAGCCGTGGCGCGCTCCTCGAAAGGCTTGACCGTTTGCCGGAGGCCCTGGCCGCCTATGAACGCGCCACTGCGATCAGCCCTGCCTTTGCCGAAGGGCACCGCGCGCGAGGCGTGCTGCTGGGCCGTCTCAATCAATTCCCCGCCGCCGTCGCCGCCTTCGACCGGGCGCTCAAGCTTCAGCCAGGTCTTCCGCAAGTGCACGGCACGCGGCTGCATTACAAGATGCAGACCTGCGATTGGAACGGCATTGACGCTGACATCGGCGATCTGTGCCGGCGTGTGCGCCAGGGGGAGCCCGCCACGGCGGCCTTTCCCTTGCTGGCCACGGTTGACGACCCTGAAATTCACCGGGCCGCGGCGGCGCTGTGGGCCGCGCGCCGACCCGTCGATACCTTGGGAGAATACCCGCCCGCGCGTCGGCCGCGCGCGAATATCCGCATCGGCTATTTCTCGTCCGACTTCCGCGATCACCCCGTTGCGACGCTGACGGCGCGCCTGTTCGAGATCCACGACCGCGCGCGTTTCGAGATCATCGGCTTCTCCACCGGGCCCGACACCGGCGATCCCATGCGCAAACGCCTGGAAAAGGCTTTCGACCGTTTCGTCGACGTGCGCACGAAAACTGACCGCGAGATCGCGGTGCTTGCGCGCGAGCTGGGGATAGATATCGCCGTCGATCTCGCCGGCCACACGGGTGCGGGCCGCACCGGCATCTTCGCGCTGCGTGCCGCCCCGGTGCAGATCAACTGGCTGGGCTATCCCGGCACAATGGCCGCCGACTATATGGATTATATCATCGCCGATCCGGTCATCATCGGTGAGGCCGACCTGCGCTACTACGCGGAAAAGCCCATTCTTCTTCCGTGTTTCCAGCCGACCGATCCGACACGCCCTCTCCCGGGGCCGCCCCCGCCGCGCGCGAGCCTCGGTCTGCCCGCGGAAGGTTTCGTTTTTTGCTGCCTCAACGGCGCTTACAAAATCACCGCCGAGGTATTTGCCGTCTGGATGCGCATTTTGGGGCGTGTGCCGAAGAGCGTGCTTTGGCTGCGCGGCAATAACGCCGACATGCAGGCCAACTTGCGCCGCATGGCGGGCGCCCTTGGCGTCGACCCGGCGCGTCTCATTTTTGCGGGGCAGGTCTCGGCGGCCGATCACATGGCGCGCACGGGCGCAGCCGACCTGTTCCTCGACACCACGCCCTACAACGCGCACACCACCGCGAGCGATGCGCTGTGGTCGGGGCTGCCGATTCTCACCACGTCCGGGAAATCGTATGCGGCGCGCGTCACGGCGAGTCTGCTCAAAGCGGTAGGGTTGCCGCTGGTGGCGGACTCGCTTGAGCAATACGAAGAGATGGCGGTTGCACTTGCGGCCGATCCCGCACGCATCGCCGCGTTCAAGAAACAGCTCAAGGACCCGGCGCGCTTGCCGCTTTTCGATATCGCCGCTTTTGCGCGCGGGCTCGAGGAGGCGTACGGGCGCGTCTTAGGCCTGTAGCTTCGCCGCTACGTCGCGCGTCACCGGAACGTCGAGGCGCGTCAGCATCTCCTTGGGCACCACCTGCCAGAAGTGCCGCACTTCGCGGTCCCAATGCACCAGGATCTGCTCGGCCCAGGGCGAGGAGGTCTCGCGGAAGTGTTCGGTGACGAGATTGCGCAGCTGCGTCTCGTAGTGGCCCACCTCGATACGCTGGTGGATGATGCTCTCGCGGTTGACGCGGTGCTCGAACAAATTGTCCTTGTCGTAGACGAAGGCCATGCCGCCCGTCATGCCGGCGCCGAAATTCGCGCCGACCGTGCCGAGGATCACCGCAATGCCGCCGGTCATGTACTCGCAGGCGTTCGAGCCGCAGCCTTCGATCACCGTTACGGCGCCCGAATTGCGCACGCAGAAACGCTCGCCGGCCTGACCCGCCGCGAACAGCTTGCCCGAGGTCGCGCCGTAGAGAACGGTGTTGCCGATGATGGTGTTCTGGTTCCAGTGGTAGGTCGATGACGTCGTCGGACGAATGACGATCATGCCGCCGGACAGACCCTTGCCGACGTAGTCGTTGGAATCGCCCCAGACCTCGAGCTTGAGGCCGCGTACAGCAAAGGCGCCCAGCGACTGGCCGCATGAGCCGCGCAGGCGCACGGTGATGTGGCCCGGCTGCAGGCCATCCATGCCGTACTTCTTGACGATCATATGGCTGAGCTTCGTGCCGATGGCGCGGTCGACGTTGCGCACATTGTAGGTGAGCTGCATCTTCTCGCCTTCGTCCAACAATGGTTTGGCGTCGGCAATCATCTGCGCATCCAGCGTCTCTGGAACTTCGTTGCGGCCTTTGACGGCGTTGCGCGTCGGTAAACCACCGGAGTCCGGCTGAACCAACAGCGGATTGAGGTCCAAATCGTCGAGGTGCGCCGCGCCGCGGCTCACCTGATGGAGCAAGTCGGTGCGCCCGATTACTTCATCCAGCGAACGGAAACCAAGGCTGGCCAGGATTTCGCGCACCTCTTCGGCGATGAAGCTGAACAGATTGACGACCTTCTCCGGCGTGCCGGTGAACTTCTTGCGCAGCTCCGGGTTTTGCGTGCACACGCCGACCGGGCAGGTGTTGGAATGGCACTGGCGCACCATGATGCAGCCCAGTGCGATCAGCGACGTGGTGCCGATGCCGTACTCCTCCGCGCCCATCATGGCGGCCATGACGATGTCGCGGCCGGTCTTGATGCCGCCGTCGGTGCGCAGAACGACACGGTGGCGCAGGCGGTTGAGCGTCAGCACCTGATGCACTTCGGTCAGGCCCATTTCCCAGGGCAGCCCGGCGAACTTGATCGACGTCTGGGGCGAGGCGCCCGTGCCGCCGGAATGGCCCGAGACCAGGATCACGTCGGCGTTGGCCTTGGCGACGCCAGCGGCAATGGTGCCGATGCCGGTGCGCGCGACGAGCTTCACGCAGACGCGCGCCTTTGGGTTGATCTGCTTCAGGTCATAGATGAGCTGCGCCAAATCCTCGATCGAATAGATGTCGTGGTGCGGCGGAGGCGAGATCAGCATCACGCCGGGCGTCGAATGGCGCAAGGTTGCGATCTCGACGGTCACCTTGAAGCCGGGCAGCTGCCCGCCTTCGCCGGGCTTTGCGCCCTGGGCCACCTTGATCTCGATCTCGCGGCACTGGTTCAGGTATTCGGCTGTGACGCCGAAGCGCCCGGACGCGATTTGTTTGACGCCCGAGTTGGCGTTGTCGCCGTTAGGCGCGGGCTTGTAGCGCGAGCGCACTTCGCCGCCTTCGCCGGACACGGACTTCGCGCCGATGCGGTTCATGGCGATGTTGAGCGTCCCGTGCGCCTCAGGGCCGAGCGCGCCGAGCGACATGCCGGGCGTGAGGAAACGCTTGCGGATCTCGGTGGTGGATTCCACTTGCTCGGCCGGGATCGGCTTCGCGGCTTTGCGGAAATCCAAAAGGTCGCGCAAATGGATCGGCGGCAGCTTGCGCACGCCTTCCGAATACTTCTGATACGTAACGTACGCGTCCTTCTCCACCGCGCTCTGCAGAATATGGATCAGGCGGCCGTCGTGGCCGTGCGCTTCGCCCGACTTTGCGCGGTATCTATAGAAGCCGCCCACCGGCAACGTGATCGCGCCCGTGCGGAAGGCGCGGTTGTGCTGCTCGATGACCTTCTTCTGAATGCCTGAAAGGCCAAGACCCGAGATGCGCGAGGACATGCCCGGGAAGAACTCGGCGGCCAGCGCGCGCGACAGGCCCACGGCCTCGAAGTTATACCCGCCCCGGTAGCTCGAGATGACCGAGATGCCCATCTTGGACATCACTTTGAGCAGGCCGTCGCCGATAGCCTTCTGATAGCGCTTGGCGCAGTCCTCAAGCGTGAGTTCGCCGAAGAGGCCGCGGCGGTGGCGATCGGCGATGGCCTCTTCAGACAGATAAGCATTCACCGTCGTCGCGCCGACGCCGATCAGCACGGCGAAGTAATGCACGTCCAGGCACTCGCCCGAACGCACGTTGACCGAGCAGAACGTACGCAACTTCTGGCGGATGAGGTGCGTGTGCACCGCGCCGGCGGCAAGGATCATCGGGATCGCGGCGCGCGCCTCCGAAACGTTCTCATCGCTGACGATAATGTGGCGCTTGCCGGCGCGCACGGATTCCTCGGCTTCGGCCTGGATGCGGGCGATGGCGGCACGCAGGGCGTTCTCGCCGCCGTCCACATCGAAGGTCGCGTCGATATCGCCGGCCGTGTCGCCCATGTACTTGCGCATGGCGCCGAACTGTGCGGTGGTCAGCATCGGCGAGGACAGCTGCAAGAGTTCCAGCTGCGCCGGGTCTTCGTCGAGGATATTCCCGAGGTTGCCGAGACGCGTGTTCAGCGTCATCACCCGCGTTTCGCGCAAGCTGTCGATGGGCGGATTGGTGACCTGGCTGAAGTTCTGGCGGAAGAAGTGGTGCAGGCCGCGGTAGTTGTCTGTGAGAACAGCCAGCGGTGCGTCATCGCCCATGGAGCCCACGGCTTCTTTGCCATCCATGGCCATGGGATGCAGGATCAACTCCATGTCTTCCAGCGTCAGGCCGTAGTTGGCCTGGCGGCGCAGAAGCTCTTCCTTGCCGAACGTCGCCTTGGCGGCCTTGCTCGACCTGGTCAGCGCTTCCAGATGCGTGGTGTTCTGCGTCCACTGGCCGAAGGGACGCTTTGCCGCGAGATTGTCCTTGAGCTCCCGGTCGTGGAAGAACTTGCCTTCCTTAAGATCGACACCGATCATCTCGCCCGGACCGACGCGGCCCTTCTCGACGACATTGGCGTTGTTGATGCGCACCATGCCGGTCTCGGAGCCGACGATCAGCAAGCCGTCGTTGGTCAGCGTATAGCGCATGGGCCGCAGGCCGTTGCGGTCCATGTAGCCAATAACCCAGCGGCCGTCGGTCGCGCACATGGCGCCCGGGCCATCCCAAGGTTCCATCACGGCGTTGCAGTAGCCGAACAAGTCCTTATGGGCCTGCGGCATCACGGCGTTCTGGCTGATGCTTTCGGGCACCAAGAGGCAGCGCGTCATGGGCGCCGAGCGGCCCGCGCGGCAGAGCAGCTCGAACACGTTATCGAGCATCGCCGAGTCCGAGCCATGCGGCTGGATGATCGGCTTCAGTTCCTCGATGGTGTCGCCGAAGGCCGGATGGGCGAGGCGGCACTCGTGGGCCTTCATCCAATTGACGTTACCCAGCAGGGTGTTGATCTCGCCGTTGTGCGCCAGCATGCGGAAGGGCTGGGCCAGGTGCCACGTGGGGAACGTGTTGGTCGAATAGCGCTGGTGATAGATCGCAAAGGACGAGACGAAACGTTCGTCCAGAAGATCGGGATAAAACGCCGTAAGCTGTTCGGCCAGGAACATGCCCTTGTAGATAATCGAGCGGCTGGAGAGCGAGCAGATGTAGAAGTCGCGGATGTGCTCTTCCTGCACGCGCTTTTCGATGCGCCGGCGCACGAGGTAGAGGTTGCGCTCGAGATCGTCGCCCGCAAGGTTGCGGCGGTTGGCGATCATGATCTGCTCGATTTCGGGGCGGGTGGCGTTGGCTTTTTCGCCGATGATCGAGATGTCCACGGGGACCTGGCGCCAGCCGTAGATGTAATAGCCGGCGTTCAGAATCTCGCTTTCGACCACGGTGCGGCAGGTTTCCTGCGCGCCCAGGTCGGATTTCGGCAGGAACACCATGCCGACGCACAAGGTGTCGTGCTCGGGCACCACGTGACCGGTACGCGCCACGTGCTCGCGGAAGAAGTCTTGCGGCACTTCCAGGTGGATGCCGGCGCCGTCACCGGTTTTACCATCGGCATCGACCGCACCGCGGTGATAAAGCACCGACAGCGCCTCGATGCCCGCGGTCACGACTTCGCGGCGCGGCTTGCCGTCCACGGCCACGACCATACCGACGCCGCAGGCGTCATGCTCCTGCGACGGGTCATAGGCGTGCGCGGCCGTCAGCTTCTCAACGTTGGCGCGGTAATTGCGGGCGAAGTCTTCGCCGCTCTCGTACTTGATCTCGTTCATGTCACGACGCCCTGCGCAGCGACGCATCGGCCGGCTGGGCCGCGCGCGCCTGGATGAAAGTGTGGATGCTGGCCGCCACGTCGCGGCCGTCGCGGATCGCCCAGACGACGAGCGAGGCGCCACGCACGATGTCGCCGCAGGCGAACACGCCGTCCATGGTGGTCATGAGGGTGCGGAAGTCGGTCTTCAGTGTGCCCCAGCGCGTGATGCCGAGCTGCGGCTCGTTGAACATCGCCGGCAACTCCTCGGGATCGAAGCCGAGCGCTTCGATCACCAGGTCCGCGGGGATGACGAACTGCGAGCCTTCGATCTCTTCGGGCGCGGCGCGGCCCGAGGCGTCGGGGGTGCCGAGGCGCATGCGCAGCGCGCGCACGCCTGTGGCCTTATTGTTCGCGTCATGCAGCACCGCTTCCGGCGCCGACAGCCAGACGAAGTCGACGCCTTCTTCGATGGCGTTGGTCACTTCGCGCTGAGAGCCGGGCATGTTTTCGCGGTCGCGGCGATAGAGGCATTTCACCGATTTCGCGCCCTGGCGGATGGCGGTGCGCACGCAGTCCATGGCGGTGTCGCCGCCCCCGATGACGACGACGTCTTTGCCCGCGGCATTCAGGGCGCCGTTGTCGAAGGCCGGCATCTTGTCGCCGAGGTCCTTGCGGTTCGACGCGGTCAAATAGTCCATAGCCTTGTAGACGCCCTCGGCGCCGACGCCGGGGCAGGTCATGGCGCGCGCCTTGTAGACGCCGGTCGCCACCAGCACCGCGTCGTGTTTGGCGCGCAATGACGCGAAGGAGACACTGGTGCCGACGTTGACGTTGCGGTGGAAGGTGACGCCAGACTGTTCGAGCAGCTGCACGCGGCGCTGCACCACGCTCTTTTCGAGCTTGAAGTTGGGAATGCCGTAGATCATCAAGCCTCCGGCGCGGTCGTAGCGGTCGTAGACGTGCACCTGATAGCCTTGCTTGCGCAGCTCTTCGGCCGCGGCCATCCCGCCCGGACCTGCGCCGATGATGCCGACGGATTGTGCGCGTTCGAACGCGGGCGTGACCGGTTTCACCCAGCCCTTTTCCCAGGCCGTGTCGGTGATGTACTTCTCGACGGCGCCTATGGTGACGGTGCCGTGACCCGACTGCTCCAGCACGCAAGAGCCTTCGCACAGACGATCCTGCGGACAGATGCGGCCACACACTTCGGGCATGTTGTTGGTGGCGCTGGAGACCGCGTAGGCCTCCTCAAGGCGTCCCTCTGCTACTAACTTGAGCCAGTCGGGGATGTTGTTCTGCACCGGGCAATGCACCTGGCAGAACGGAATGCCGCATTGCTCGCAGCGCGAAGCCTGGTCGCCCGCGTCCTGGTCCGGCCATTCCTCGTAGATCTCGCCGAAGTCCTTGCGGCGTGCATCGGCGTCGCGTTTGGTCGGGCCGGCCTGCTCAAGACGAAGGAACTGCAGCATGTTGCGCGGAGTGGTCGTCATCGCCGGGCGTCTCCTCAGGTTTCTTTTCCTCTGGTCAGGGCAAAGCCGCCCTGCTGCCGATGCCGCCGCCTTCCCGCCCACAGCCTGGCTTTTCACATCCCCCGATGTTGCGAAAAGCGACCGCGCCTCTGACGCGCGAGCGCGGAACATAGGGTTGAACGGCGCGGCAAACCATAGAATTTTGACAAATAGGTCACCTTTAGTGACCTATTACACCGATGCCGGAGGGGTATCGGATTCTTCGATCACAGCTTCGTAAATTTAGACGCATATTAGTAATCAAATGATTACTATGCTCATCTCTCTTGGCGCTTTGGCCAATGACTCCATGGTGTTATAACCATCCGGGGTACAAGGGATAGGCGAGGTCTGTGGAGCTCACGCAATTAATTGTGCTTGCGGTGTACCACAGCCTGTCCGAGGTCTGGCCCCTTGGCGCTGCGGGACACCACAGCCTCACCTCCCAAATCCTGGACTGGCCGCCGCCTGGGGCTTCGCTGCTCCTCGCCGTCAGAATCGGCCTGCTGCTGGGCGTCATGGCCTACCTTTGGCGCGACCTCGCCGATATTGCGGTGGGTGTGGCGCGCGCGGCCAAGGGCAAGCGCAACACCGACGCCGCGCTGGCGCTCCAGCTTCTTGTCGCCGCCGTCCCCACGCTGGGCCTTGGATTCGCTTACACCGTCTATGCGCCCACCGATTGGCAAACCGCCCAGGTGATGGGGTGGAGCATCGTCGGCGGCGCGCTGGTGCTCTGGTTCTTCGACCGCATGAGCATGACGGTCAAACGCGTCGAGCACGCGACCTATGTCGATGCTCTCGTCATCAGCCTGGCGCAGGTGATTGCCCTCGTGCCCGGCCTGGGCAGCGCCGCCGTCGGCTTCACGCTTGCGCGGATGCTCGGCTATGAGCGCAACAACGCGACCAGGCTTTATTTCCTGCTCAGCATCCCCGTGTCGATTGTCGTGATCGCGCGCGACGCTTACACGCTCGCGACCTCCGGCGGCGAGATCACCAACAGCGAAATCCTGGGCGGCATCGTCGCCTTCTTCACCGCGCTCATCGGTTTTGCGATCCTGCAAGCCTGGCTGCGGCGCGCAACTTTTACGCCCTTCATTATCTACCGCTTGCTTCTGGGCGCGGCGCTGCTGGCGCTGGCTTACGATGTGATTACGCCCTAAGCGCACTCCCGAAACAAAGTTGGCATTGCGCTCGTTGCCAAGTTGCCGCTATCTGGCGGTTCCCTTCGTTCCCGGATCATCCCGCCGTGCTCAGAAAACTCTACGACTGGACGATGAACCTTGCCGCGCGGCGCGATGCCTTGCGCGCGCTCGCCGTCGTGTCTTTTGCGGAAAGCTCGTTCTTCCCGATCCCGCCCGATGTGATGCTGATCCCCATGGTGATCGCGCAGCGCGCGCGCGCTTGGGCGATCGCCGGCGTATGCACCATCGCCTCGGTGCTGGGCGCCATGCTGGGCTATGCCATCGGGCTTTATCTCTTCGATACCATCGGCATGTGGGTCATCGAGATTTACCACCTCGAGAACAAGGTCGAGCAGTTCCGTGCGTTCTACGATGAATATGGGCTGTTTGTGATCCTGATTAAGGGTCTAACGCCGATCCCCTTCAAGCTCATCACCATCATGAGCGGCGCGATGCACTTCGACATCCCGACTTTCATTGGGGCCTGCATCGTGACGCGCGGCTTCCGGTTCTTCATCGTCGCCGCGCTCTTGAAGCGCTTCGGCGAGCCGATCCGGGCCTTCATCGAAAGGCGCCTGACGCTGGTGTTCCTGGCGTTCCTCGTGCTGCTGATCGGCGGCTTCGTCGCCGTGACGTACCTCTAGCAGCAGCGCGACATCCCGCGCCCGTAGCGCGCTTCCATACGCTCGCGGAAGAAGGCCTCGTAGCTCGGGATCGCCTGACCGGGATGCCGGCTTTTCACATGCGCGACATAGACGTCGTAGTCGGGCAGGCCGCACATCAGGCGTGCGGATTGTTGCACGCGCTCGAACATCAGGGCGATGACGTTGCGCGAGGCTTCGTAGCCGAGCTTTCTCATGCGCGCACCGGTTCGCCTTCTAACGTGCTGCCGCGCAACTGCAGCACCGAGCGGATGCCGAAGCCGATCATGGCCAGTACAACGGCCAGGAAGACCGCGGCCAGGGTCGCGTTGATATAGTCGTTGAGGATCAGGCGCTGCATCTCTTCGAGAGACGCGGCGGGCGCCAGCACGCGGCCCTCCTGCAGCGCGGCGTCGAGCATGTTGGCGTGCGAGATGAACCCCACCGCCGGCGCCGGATGCCAGATCTTCTGCACGCCGGCGGTGATGGTGCAGATCAGCAGCCACGCGAGCGGCGCCATGGGCACCCAGACATAGCGGCTGAGCCCATACTTCACGAAAGCCACGGTGATGAACGTCAGCGCGATGGCGGCCAGCATTTGGTTGGCGACGCCGAACAGCGGCCACAGCGAGTTGATGCCGCCGAAGGGATCGACCACACCCTGATAGAGGAAGTAGCCCCAGGCGGCGACCGCGAGGGTCGTTGCGAGGATGTTGCCGGGCCAGGACGTGGTCCGTCCCAGCGCCGGCGAGACGTGGGCCAGCAGGTCCTGGATCATGAAGCGGGCGACGCGGGTGCCGGCGGTCAGCGTGGTCAGGATGAACAACGCCTCGAACAGGATGGCGAAGTGATACCAGAAGGCCATGGCGGCCTGGCCGCCCACGGCGCTGGAAAGAATCTGCGCCATGCCGAGGGCCAGCGTCGGCGCGCCGCCGGTGCGCGACAGGATCGAAGCCTCGCCGACATCCGCCGCGGTCTGGGTCAGAATCTCGGGCGTGATGACAAAACCCCATTCCGACACGGTTTGCGCGGCCTGGGCGGCGGTCGTGCCGATGAGGCCGGCGGGGCTGTTGACGGCGAAGTACAGGCCGGGCTCAAGCACGGTGGCCGCGGTCATCGCCATGATGGCGACGAAGCTTTCCATGGCCATGGAGCCGTAGCCGATGACGCGCGCTTGCGGCTCCTGGTCGAGCATCTTGGGTGTCGTGCCCGAGGAGATCAGCGCGTGGAAGCCCGAGATCGCGCCGCAGGCGATGGTGATGAAAAGGAACGGGAACAAAGAGCCCGAGAACACCGGGCCGGTGCCGTCGACGAAGCGGCTGATGGCCGGGAATTTGAGCTCGGGCAGGGTGACGAGAATGCCGATGGCAAGACCCAAGATGGTGCCGATCTTCAGGAACGTGGACAGATAGTCGCGCGGCGCCTGCATCATCCACACCGGCATCACCGACGCAGCAAAGCCGTAGATGATCATGGCCCACGCCAGCTGCGGGCCGGTGAGGGTGAAGATCGGTCCCCAGGTCGGATCTTGCGCGACCGCATTGCCGCCGATGAGCGCCAGCATCAGAAGCGCGATGCCCACCGCCGAAATCTCCATCACGCGGCCCGGGCGGATGTAGCGCATGTAGAAGCCCATCAAGAGGGCTATGGGAATGGTCATGGCGACGGTGAAGGTGCCCCAGGGCGAAGCGGCCAGCGCCTTGACGACGACGAGGCCCAGCACGGCGAGCAGGATCACCATGATCGCCAGGATGCCGATCTGCGCGACGATGCCCGCTTCGCGGCCCATGATGTTCTTGATCATCGCGCCCAAGCTCTCGCCATTCCGGCGCGACGAGAACACCAGGATGATGAAATCCTGCACGCAGCCGGCAAAAACCGCGCCGATGATGATCCACAAGGTGCCCGGCAGATAACCCATCTGCGCGGCGAGCACGGGACCGATCAGCGGGCCCGCGCCGGCGATAGCAGCGAAGTGGTGGCCGAACAGCACCCACTTGTTGGTGGGCACGTAGTCGAGGCCGTCGGTCATCTTGTGCGCCGGCGTGATGTTGGCGTCACTGAGTTTGAGAACGCGCGCGGCGATGAAGTGCGAATAGAAGCGGTAGCCGACGAGGTAGGAGCAGACCGCGGCGATCACCAGCCAGGCGGCGTTGATCGGCTCGTTGCGGGTGAGGGCGACGATACCGAGCGCCACCGCGCCCAGAACGCTCACGCCGATCCACGTCGCATTTTTGACTGCGCCACTCATGAGAAGCCTCCCCGTCCCCGCGCGCGGGCCCGATGGCCGCGCCGAATAAGCGTACCCCGGCGGCGGAGGCCGTCCAACAATGTTACAGAGTGTTAGCGCGCCTGGAGGCGCAGCTTCTTGGTTTGCTGGGTGGGCCGGAAGCGCTTGAGATATGTCGGCACCACCACCTCTACGGTCGTCGGCGTGATGCCGAACACCGCAAGGCCCGGCCGGCGGCCCGTGGCCACGTTTCCGAGCCGCAACAGCTTCACCTGATCGGGGGTGAGAAGGGGCTTGGGCAGGAACTGCAGGACCATCGCGCCGATTTCGGCGAGCAGGAACGGCACACCCCACACCATGCGTTTGCGTTGGGTCTCGCGGTTCACGATGTGCATGATCTCGCGCATGTCGTACACGCGCGGGCCCGCCAGTTCATAGATCTTGCCGGCATGGCCCTCGCCGGTCAGGGCCTGGGCCATGGCTTCGACCACGTCGCCGACATAGACCGGCTGGAACTTCGGGCCGCCGCCCGTGGGCGAATGCGGGTGGGCGTTGGTGAAGAAGGTGAGAGCCGGGAACCATGCCGCGATGGCGCCGAACAGGTTGAAGAAGCCGTCCTCGGTGCCGAACACCACGCTCGGGCGGAAGATGGTCGCGCCCGGGAAGGCGTTGCGCACGGCCATTTCGCCGGCCTCCTTGCTGCGGGCATAGGACGAAGGCGACTGGTCGTCGGCGCCGAGGGCCGACAAGTGCAGCAGACGCTTCACACCGGCCGCCGCCGCGGCCTTGGCGACGATGGTCGCGCCGTCCACGTGGATGCGCTGGAAGGTGCGCCCGCCGCGTTCAAACAGGATGCCGACCAGGTTGATCACCGCATCGGCCCCGGCCACGGCCTTGGCGACGGCGGCCTCATCGGTGACCGAGCAGGGGACGAGGGCGATCTGACCGGTGTTGCCGGCCGGCTTCAAGAAGCCTGCCTGCGCGGTGTCGCGCACGGCCACCCGCACGCGCCAACCCTGGGCCGCCAGATGGCGCACCAGATAGCGGCCGATGAAGCCCGAACCGCCGAAAATCGTCACCAGTTTTCCGCTCATACGTCCCGCCCCAAAAAGCGCCGAATCACGATCCTGTGCCTCTTCAGTCGCACAAAAAGACCTGGACTGGCAACATGTTGGCCGGGTGGGAAAGGCGCTTTTCCGGCCAAGCACTTAGCCGGGTGGCTTTAGCCCGGTTGCATTGACATCGGGGGTAGGGCGCTGTATCCGTCTCGCCCTGTTCGACAACGGGGCCGTTCGGCTCCGCACCCCTCAAAGTGCCCAGGTGGTGGAATTGGTAGACGCGCTGGCTTCAGGTGCCAGTGTCCGCAAGGACGTGTAGGTTCGAGTCCTATCCTGGGCACCAAACTTTCCAAGTGATTGATATTCCGACGTTGTGTGAATCCGGTGCGACAGCTGCGCCGGATTTTTCATTGTCGCGCTGCTGAAATTCCATGGATTATCAACGCGGGTGGTAGTCAGAGGCGAGTTCACACATTCACCCCCGCTAGAGTGACCAATCTTATGTCACAGACAACTGAAATTGGACGTGTCGCCGGGCTCTATCGGTATCCCGTCAAGTTGATGCGCGGTGAGTCCGTTAGCGCGGTTGATGTGCGCTGGAGCGGGATCGATGGCGATCGGCAGTACGCATTTTACAAGAGAAACGATAAATCGAGATTTCCCTGGCTTACCGCCCGCGCCGTTTCAAAAATGGTGCTGTTCGAAGCCCTGTATGATGACGGCAGCAATCCCAGAACATCGCGTGTTACCGTAAATACACCGGATGGTGGCACGTTTGACGTCACGTCGGATGCACTCGCTGCGTTGTTGTCTAGTGAGGCCGGAGAAGATGTGGCGTTGCTCCAGGTGGGACGGGGTACATTCGACAGCATGCCGATATCCGTTGTCGGCGACGCCACGTTAGCCGCGCTTGGCCGCGTTTATGGCCGAGATGTCGAAGCCGTTAGATTTCGGCCCAACATTGTGATTGATAGTGGCAATGAACGGGATTGGCTGAATGGTTGCTTGATATTTGGCGATGCCGAAGGTGGCGTACAGATACGCTTAAACAAGCCGATTGATCGCTGTAGCCTCGTTACTGTCGATCCCCGCACGGCGTCGCGAGAGCCCGGACTGTTGCGTGCGGTTGTAGAAAATTTCCAGAACGAAATCGGCGCATATGGGGTTGCAGAACGTCTCGGCAGGTTGGAAATTGGTATGAAGGTCTGGCTTCCGAAATAGGTGCGACAATAGCCGTTACAACGCCAGCAGATGACGAAATCCCGGTTTGTCGCACTTGCC
This sequence comes from uncultured bacterium, assembly GCA_903888485.1. GTDB lineage: Bacteria > Pseudomonadota > Alphaproteobacteria > Rhodospirillales > Rhodospirillaceae > SHVO01. The sequence goes on from CAISTS010000055.1 coordinate 36,166, forward strand.
GCTAAGTCGTTGATTTAAATCATTTGCGGCACACCTATCCTGGGCACCAAACTTTCCAAGTGCGCGTTTTACTTTATTGGGATTTTTGCCTTCCTCGTCCGCACCGTTCCGTTGCGAACAAAAAGTGCGACGTTCTGGGGAGTTGTTGGTGGAAACCTCCGTCGAAATCACTGTTTGCGTAGACGAGGTCGTCCTTCGCGTTAGTGTTGCTTGGCTACAGCAAACGCATAGCTGAAGCGGCGAGCTGCGCTCAGCAGCGTGCAATACGCGCCGCCCATCGCAGTGCCGTCGATGCCGCGGCCCCGTGAAGGCAAAATCGGCAACCCAATTCTCTCCTCAAGCGGCGCTGCCGCTTTGCGAATAAGCATTCGAGCCGAAATTTATTTGCGCCCAGCGGGGCTTCTAATGCAGATCAACTCCTATCAGTCCTGGGCGATCGTGCGACGGCAAGATTTTGTCCAATCAGCGGTGGATTTATGGGCGCCGTCATTTAGCTCGATCGGATGACGGCGCTTTCTCTTTTTGGGAGTTCCGGCTTTTTTTAAGTCTTTGGTTACCGCGAATGGCGAGGCTGAGGCCTGTTCGTCTCATTTGAATGAAGGCTGCTGTGTTCGCGGACTTGAGATTTCTGGTTGTCGATGACGACATTTCGTCCATTGAGGGCTTGTCGCACCTCCTGGGGCGGCTTGGCGCCATCAAGGTTTCGATGGCTCGCTCGGGACACGAGGCGTTCGAAATTCTCGCTAAAAGTCGGCAACGCTTTGATTGTCTCATCAGCGATGTTTTCATGGCCGATGGCAACGGCCTCGAATTGCTACATCAAATACGCACGACAAGCGTGGCCCGGTCTTTTCGCCCTGATATGAGCATCGTGCTGATGTCTGGGATGGCTTCAGCGACCATTGCCGATACCGCGAGGCGTCTGGATGCAAATGCGTTCATTGTGAAGCCGTTCACAATGCACAAGCTGCAGGCGACAATTGCGGCATCGCGCCGCCGTGCCTTCCCACTCAATCGCGATCGGTACATCCAGATAGATACTAAAGAATTGCAGGTCGCATAGCGGGGCCAAAGTCGCGCCGCGCAATGTTGACTAACAGCAAATCCCAGCGCCGTTTATTAGCAAAGACAAAGATCATGCCCGCGACAAATACGATCTATATTCGGTTACTCAATGCATGCGTGACGCACAAAGCCGAACCTGCCGAAATCATAAGTCTTCTGGCTTTCAATGCGTTCGTTGAGCAAAACAATGAGAGGCTGCACTTTTGGAGGCGCATGGCCGACGTCGATATGCACCGGCGCCTGCGCTTTACCTAGCTAAGGCAAAGGAAGTGGTTCGGCGCCGTGGCCGTACGATGGTCTGTTCTAAACGAATAGTTGTTCTGATGGCCGGGCAATTGCACCGCTAGAAGGAAACCGCGGAACGGCTGACCGCGGCCACGAACTAAAGTGCAACCTTGTACGGACGTGCTAAATGTCTCGCGCATTTGACCTGACAGATCGGTTCGAGTCCCTCCCATTTTCACCAAGCAGTCTCAGCGATGCCAACCGTCGAGCAAGTTCTTCTCCGAATCGTCGCACTTGTCGTTGACGACAACCCCGATCACCAAAACCTACTCGCGCTCCAACTCCTGAGCCTCGGCGCAAAGGAGGTTCTGACTGCGGCGAACGGCCTGGAGGCGATTGCTCTTCTGAAGGGGCGCACGCAGACGTTGGACTTGATCGTTGCAGAGGTGCGCATGCCCAATGGCAACGGCCTGCAGCTTTTGCAAGCTGTACGCTGCGGCCTGACTAAGAACATGCGGGTGAACTCGACATTTGTGCTCGTTACAGCCAAGCCCGAAGTGGGGATCATACAAACCGCCTCGGCCCTCGACGCCAACGGCTTCATCGCGAAGCCGATCAAGGGGGCGAAACTGGAGCCCGCCATTTTGAAGGCGCGCCGCACGGTTTTCCCGCCAAACTTCGCCCGCTACAACGAAGTTTATGTACCGGACAATATCTGAGGGTCACGACAGATGGAAACTGACCCACCGCTTCCTTCAAGAGCACCAACGTCGTCAAACGCCGCCGATGGGGTGCAGGGCCTGAGCGCGGCGGAGTATCTGGCGGCGGAAGACCGGCTTACGGCGGCGGAAAAAGCAGCACTCGCCAGTCATCTCGCCGCGGGCTTGGGTTCACCTGCGCACGAAGGCATTGTGGAGGCCGAGGCGGTATTGCGGCTCATAGCGTGGAATGCCGAGCCGCCTGTATTGGAGGCGATGGCGGAGGCTGCCGCGGCCAATCCAAATACACCGCGCAGCATCGCCTGGGCTTTGGCGAACGACCACGAAGCCGCGGCGATGGTGGTGCTGGAAGTCTGTGCCGCACTGTCAGACGAAGATCTCATAGGCATTGTGCAAGCTGGGACCAGCTCTAGCAAGGCGTGCGCCATTGCCCGTCGCCCGGAGGTCAGCGAAAAAGTCTCAAGCTGCCTTGTCGATCAAGGTGGTGAGGACGCTGTGCATGCGCTCCTTGCCAACGTGAAGGCGGCGATTCCCAGCGACGCTTTTAGCAAGGTGCTAGACCGATTCAGCGACAGTGAGCGTATCCACGAAGGCATTCTTGACCGACCATCCGTGCCCGGCTTTCTCGTGCAGCGGCTGTCAACCTTGGTGAGCGCGAAACTACGCACCAAACTGGCCGAGCGCAGCGTGCTGGACGTGTTGCCGGGCTACGCGGACGAACGCAGCGCTGCTGAATGGGATAAGCATCTTGCGGCCATGGTGCGTGATGGGTCTCTCGATGAAACCAGACTCGTGCGTGAATTGTGTTCGGGAAATCTCGAGTTCTTTGTCCGCGCTTTGTCGGCTTTAAGCGGAACGAGTTATGTGGAGGTTCGGGGCGCTGTGCTAGATACGCCGCCGGCGCTTGCGTCGGCTTGGGAGAAAGCCGCCTTGCCCAAGGGTTGGATGCCCGTGGCGGCGGCAGTCGTGGCCGCGCTTATCCAAACAGACCGTAGCGCAGGCCACACCGACCGTGATTTGTTCTGCCGCAATATAGTCACTTGCACCTTAGCTAACCTCAGGGCCGCGAATTTCACGCTCACCGACGCCCAACGGCGACTCTTTCACACCCACCGAGGGCGTTAATCCCGGAGAGCATTGCGCGGGCTGTGTGCGTGGTCCGCGCCGGAAGCGCCAATATCTCAGGTTGAGCGTACCAATGCCTTGACCACCGATCCGGCGAAAACCCGACAGAGGGTGAGGTTTGTGCGCGGCCGCGTGATTTAGTCGATTTTGACGCGGTTCACGGGTTCACAGTCCCTCTGGGATGCGATCTCCCGGCCGCGATCTTTGAGGCTGGGCATCGAGAAGGCCAGCCGAAATCCCTCGGCGTTCACTTCAAAGGTTGTCGAGATGCCATCCCGTGCCTGATGCAGGGGCTCGTCGCCAATTTTGAAGCCGAATTTCTGCGACAGGTCTGCGATGAGCGCGACATATTCCGGCGTGTTTGGCCTGGTGCGAAAGACGCGCGCGATTGATTTTACGCCCAGGCGCACGTGATCATCCGCATCAATCACATCGAACTCGACAGCGGTCGAATGCCCGCTGTCGGATGTAAAAATGGCGACAAACGGCGCAATCGATGCACAAACACCCTTAATTCTCAAAAATATGCGCAGCGTTTTTTGATCGAGGAGAAAGCGGCCATCCTCGGTCACGTGCCCGGCCAAGAGCTTGCGATCGGGGTCGTTAAGTTCGGGTAAGGCCGCCTTTAAATCGAGGGCGGCGGGGCGGCTGTTGGCGATGCGCGAGAGATCGTTGATCTCTACGGCATTCAGAACGGAAGGCGGATCGCCAAGACATATGTCCGAAAAGCAATACAGCCGCTCAGCCGCCGCGGCAGGAGACGGCATTGCCCACAAAGCGACCATCGCCGCTGTAGATGCTAATGCGGCGTAAAGGTGTGGTTGATGAAGTCGCGGCACGGGGATGACGCTAAGCGTTATTGCCGACCACGTCTATGCATCATTGTTGCGGCTCAACGGGGATCGGAGTTGTGTTTTTGTAGATCCGCCGATTCTGATGTTAGGTGACGAACTCGCCGAATCGATAGGGGTAATGAACGGGATTGGCTGAATGGGCGCCTGATATTTGGCGATGCCGAAGGTAGCGTACGGCTCCGCTTAAACAAGCGGATTGACCGCTGCAGCCTCATTACTGTCGATCCCCGCACGGCGTTGCGAGAGCCCGGACTGTTACGTGCGGTTGTAGAAAATTTCCACAACGAAATCGGCGCATACGGGGTTGCAGAACATCTTGGCAAGCTAGAAATTGGTATGAAGGTCTGGCTTCAGAAATAGATGCGAAAATAGAAAACAATTCGTACCAGGTACCATTAAATTTCGGCCCGGCCATGACCATGAAAATCGTGCTCCTCTTCTTCGCGTTGTTTGCGGCTTTTCCAGCCACTGCTGCGTCGACCGATGGCAAGGCGGGCGCAAGACAGTCAACACCGTCATCTGACAAGAAGGACGTGCTTTTCATCGATCTGAAAGATGGCCGCGTCCTCATCAAGATGCATCCCGAACTGGCCCCCAAGCACGTCGCGCGAATCAAGGAACTTGTGGGCCAAGGCTTCTACAACGGCCTGCGATGGTTCCGCGTCATTGACGGGTTTATGGCGCAAACCGGCGGCTCCTACGGCGACCGTGGCGGCAGCGGACAGACGATTCCCGCCGAGATCAATGCGGGCCCGACGACGCGCGGCGGCGTATTCATGTCGCACGGGAAAGACATCAACTCCGCCGATAGTCAATTCTTCATCTTGCTTGGGGACGCACCCCACATCAAAGACAACTTCACCTATTGGGGCGAAGTCATCTCAGGTATGGACGCGGTTGATAAAATCGCCAAAGGGAACTCGTTGAATGGAAGCGTCGACCGGCCCGACCGCGTTATAAAGATGGGTCTGCTAGCCAACGAATAGGAATGAATTCGTACCTGGTACGATGAATTCCGTTAGCGCCGAATCTGCTTTTGCATGATCAGCAGATCGTCAAATCCATAGGCCAACTTCACGGATTTCTTTTCCTCGCCGCAGAGTTCGAATCCCATCTTGCGCCCCAGCTCTCGCGCGGGCTTGTTTTTGCGAACGACACAAAAAAGTATCATATCAAATTTGCCGCGAGACATTTTCAATACGCCTGCCGCCAGTTTTGTGCCCAGGCCTTTTCCCCTGTACTCCGGGAGGAGGAACATCAAGAAGTCACCGCCGTGGCTCAGCGCAGGCACGCCGGCGCGGTACACGGCGGCCCAGCCGACAACACGCTCTCCATCCACGGCAACCAACATGGGCGTCTTCTTACGCAAACTCCTCCGCAGATTCGCCCGTACTTCCCACAGCGGCGGAGCTTCGTACCAATATAAGTACCGGCGTTCTTTCGCCACGGCGTCCCAGCATTGCCTGTAGCTCGCGGCGTCCGCGAGGGCGATCGGTCTGATTTTCAAGCCCATGGCTTGTGCTCCCCCGTCGGTCTGCTGGAGTATTAGCGGTGGATCTGCTTTTGCATGAGAAGCGCATCGTCAGATCCATAGGCCAACCCCTTCACGTAGTTCTTGATCCGGCCACAGGGCTTGAATCCGATTTTTTTGTAGAGGTGGTATGCACGCTTGTTTTTCCCAAAGACTTCTAAATACAAACAAGCAAATTTGCCTCGGGACAATTTCAAGACTCCGGCCATCAATTTTGAGCCCAAGCCGATTTCTCGATATGCCGGAAGGAGCGCTATCCCGACGTTTCCGCCATGGCTCAGCGAAGGCAAGCCGCGGCGGTAAGCGGCCGCAAACCCGACGACATGCTCTCCATCCACGGCAACCAAAAAGGGGACCTTCTCGCGCAAAGTTTTCCGAAATTGCGCGCGTACTTCAGATAATGGCGGGGCTTTACGTTCAGTGATGTACCGCCGTTCCTTCGCGACGGCGTCCCAGCATCGCCTGTAGCTCGCGGCGTCCTTAAGAACGATAGGTCTGATTATTACGGCCATGTCTCTACCGTCCCGGACGTGCGCATGGATCCCCCACGAGGCCTCGGTGGGCGTGAGCATAGCAATTCGCTGGAATATCCTGGAAGGGCCAGAGTCCCCAAACCCTGGCGTTAGGCTGCGGCGCGCGCAGGTCCGCTGGCGACGGGCGTGCCGAGCCTGGGCAAAAGGATGGCGACAGTCGTTCCCGTGCCATCCGGCAGCGAAGCGGCAATCGTGCCGCCAAGCTGACGGACGAAGATCGTGATGTAATTAAAGCCGCGCCGCTCGGACGATTTTGCGGTGTCCGGATCTTTCGTGGCGATGCCGATGCCGTTGTCGCTGACGGTAAGCGCGATGCTATCGCCGGCCTGTTTCACGCTCAGCACGACGCGCCCGATGCCGTCGGGAAAGGCATGCTTGACGGCATTGGTCGCCAATTCGTTCACCAGCAAGCCAAAGGGCACTGCCTTGTCCGGATCGAGGTCCAGGGCTTCGGCGTCGACCTCGATCTTTATGTTCGAAGCCTCGCCCAGCAAGGTCGCCGACAGCGTCTTGGCGATGCCGCGCAAGTAAGAGTCAGCGGTGATGGCGCCGTTGCGGCTGGAATGGGAGATCAGGTCGTAGAGTTCGGCAATGGCGCCGATCCGGGTCTGCATGGCTTTGTAGCCCACGACGTTCGCGTCCGGCATCGACTTGGCCTCGAAGCCGATAAGGCCGACGATGATCTGCAGGTTATTCTTGATGCGGTGCGAAATCTCGTTCTTCAGCACTTCGGCGTCGCGCTCGCGCTGCTTGCGGTCGGTGATGTCCTCAAAAACGATCAGCATGCGATGGGCATGGTTTCCCGGCTGAGAAATTTTTCGCGCGTTCAGATTGAAGACGCGCCGGCCCAGGCCGGGAAAATCATCCTCGATCTCGAAGCTTTCAATGGGCTTATTCTCCGGCAGCACCTTCTTCATCAAATGGCGCAGCGCCGGAACGTCCCACTGGCGCTGACCCAGTTCGGACAGTCGCTGCCCGCGCGTCTCGGCTTCGGTGATTCCAAAGATTGTTAAAAAGGTCTTGCTCGCGGTGACGATGGTCATGTCATTTTCGAGCACAACCAGCGGATCGCGAATGGTGTCGACAATGCTTTGGGTCAGACGCCACGTGCGCTCGATCTCGCTCCGGGCGGCGCGTTCGACGCTGACATCCTCGATGGCCAGCAGGATCGCGCCGTCGAGTTCGCCGGGTCGCACGATCCTACGGGCGTTGACCAGCATGGTGCGCCTGCCGATATTGGGAAAGTCGTGCTCGACTTCGAATTTTTCCACCAACGTCTGACGCGGGATAACGCTTTCCAGCAAGGTGCGCACCGCCGGAATGTCCCACTGGCCGTTGCCCAAGGCGTAGATGTGGCTTCCTTCCGTCTCGGCGGGGCTCGTGCGGAACATCAGGTAGAACGCGCGGTTGGCGGACGTGATGTTCAGATTGCGGTCGAGAATCATCAACGCGCTTGGAACGGTCTCAACGATCTCGCTCGCGATTACGTCGGCGGTCATATTAGAGGCCCCTAAACCGCAAGCATCTCTTCAACGGAATGTTGAAGTTGGGTTTCCGTATATGGCTTGCGCAAAAAATGCCGGCCGTCGACAAACAAGGACTTCATCTTCTCGGTGACGCTGTTGCCGGTGGTGTAGAGGACGCGCAAGTCCGGGCGCAGCGCGACGGCTTCCTGCGCCACATCGCAGCCGCCGAGGACTGTTTCCTTGAGATAGATGTCGGTAAAGAGCGCGTCGATGGGTTGCGGGGAGCGAAGGTGTGTGAGGGCTTCCTCCACGTCGCTCGCCACGAGCGTTTTGTGACCCCAGTCTTGAATCATCATTTCCGCCAAGCCGCGGATGAAGAGGTCGTCCTCGACGATCAGAATCAGGGCCATTTACGTCTTTCTGTGGGGCATATGCGCAGCTTAGGCAGCCTAAGCGCGGCTGGGCTGCCCACTTTTGAACAGCTGCGCTCGGTTATTCTTGAGGCTGACAAGAAGGCGGCAGGGCCTGAAATATCAAGCTGCCACAGAGCTATCCCCCATAGAACGTCTCACGGTTGTGGATTGTTCTGGGGAATCGGTCCGTCCGTCCGTTTAAGCCGCCGCGCGGCTGTCATTTCAGCCCCCCGCGGCCATCAAGACCCGTGTAAGGTCATGGCCGAACTGCCTCCCTCTCGTTCTGCGCGACCCGGCGTGCTTCGCGCGGCGGCGCAACCCTTTTTCACCGGGCCCCTGCCGTGCAGCGCATCAAGAAGAAATCGAAGCCAAAGTCGCCTGCGAAAGCGCGCTCTAAAAGAGCGTTGCCGCCCCAAGGCGCCGTTCAGAAAGTCCGCAAGCTGGCGCGGTTTGATGCCCAGGCGTTTCTCGACACGGTTGGGGTGGGCAGGTTCATCGGGAAGTACCAAAAGGGTGAGACCGTTTTCCTGCAGGGAGATCCTGCCGACGCCGTATTCTACATCCAAAAAGGCAAGGTGCAGATCCTCGTCCTATCGAAGCAGGGCAAGGAAGGTGTTATTGCCGGCTTGGGCCCGGGCGAGTTCTTCGGCGAGGGATGCCTTGCGGGTCAGCCCCTGCACATCGCCACGGCAACCGTGACGGCGGACTCCTCGATCATCAAGATCGAGAAGCAAACCATGATACGTGTGTTGCGCGACGAACCCACGTTGTCGCAGATCTTCATGTCGTTTCTCCTGTCGCGCAACGTCCAGGTCGAGGCCGATCTCATCGATCAGCTCTTCAATTCGAGCGAGAAACGCCTGGCCCGCATTCTTTTGTTGCTGTGCTCTATCGGCAAGGAGGGGAAGATGGAAACCATCCCCAAGATCAATCAGGATGTGCTCGCGGCGCGCGTGGGCACCACGCGCTCGCGCATCAATTTCTTCATGAATAAATTCCGCAGGCTGGGTTTCATCGATTACGACGACTCCAATACGCTGAAGATCCACAGTTCGCTGCTGAACGTCATCGTCCACGATTAAAGCGGACCACCTCCAACACTCCAGTGTGAAGGCACGCCATGAAGTTTTTGATCGAGCGCACCTCGGAGCGAGGAATGCTGAGCGAGGAGCCGCCGGCGCCGGGTGCTGTGCGCTGCCCAGACAAAAAGGCGTGGGAAATCGAATTTTCCGATCTGGAGCAGCTTGTTAGCATCATAGATACCCTTGAAGAGCCGATCATATTGAGTAGACGAAAGGGGCCAGGGAGCGTGGTTGCCATAGAGATATACGACGATATGCGCGAAGAATTCCTGTGATTCGGAACGAGGCTGACGTGTTCAATAGTGAACACGCACTATTCGTCAGGCTTGTGCTGTATGGGACAGCGCAACCGTTCGCGGGGGGCTAGAGTCCCGGTATGTGCGGCACACTGTGTCGCCGCGCCAAACAACGCTCCCACAGGAATCACACATGAACGTTTCAAAGAAATCCATCACGCGCGCCACCATCCTCGCTCTCGGCGCGCTCATCGTCGCGGTCGGATTTACGGCCTGCAACACCATTGAAGGCGCCGGCCAAGACATGAAGAGCACGGGCAAAGCCATCGAGAAGACCGCCGACGACAACAAATAACTGCGGCCTCGAAGCCCAAGTCCCCCGATACAACCCAGAGAGAACCGATCATATGTCGAAAGAATTCCAGGAGATGCTTCTGCAGCAGCTTCCGCGTATGCGCGGTTTCGCTCTGGGGATGACGCGCAGTCCCGCCGATGCCGACGACCTTGTGCAGATCGCCGCGGAGCGCATTTTAAAATACGAATCCTACTTCAAGGTCGGATCCAACTTTCGCGCGTGGTCTTACCGCATCATGAAAAATAGCCACATCAGCATGTGCCGTGCGCGCATCCGGCGCCCGGTTTCCATAGACCAGTTTGCCGATGTCGCCAGCCCACCGACGTCGCTGGTGTCCAGCCCGCTTCAAGAGGATCACGTGTATTCGCGCGAAGTGGTGCGCGCCATGGATAAGCTGAATGCGCCTTTGCGGGAAGTTCTCATGGTGGTTTGCGGCGCCCAGATCCCCTATGAGGAAGCGGCAGTCCTGCTCGCTTGCTCCGTCGAGACCGTGAAAAGCCGCCTGCATCGTGCGCGCGCGCAGATGAAGAGCCTGCTGCTCGACATTGTCCCGCGCGAATTCAGCGCCGTCCAGGCGCCGCGCAGCAGCGCTGCGTCGCTTGAGGCAGAGGTCCTCGCCTGCTGATGCCGATCTTCGTCGATCCGCCGTGCCAACGCCATCGTGCAGAGCATCGGCGGCTATATCGACCGCTGCCTCTGAGATCACGATATCCGCATCCAGCCAGATGATGCGCTCGTAGCGTGCGGCCCACGGCTGCTCGAGGATGAGGAGCTTTTGCCACGCGGGCGATCTCGCGCGGCTGGTTTCGGACTTATCGAGGAAGTCCGCGATGACGAAGAGGTCGTAGCCATGAATATCGGCGTAGCTGCGCCAGTTCGCCTCGCACAGCGTCTTCCATATTTTCAGGTATTCTGCGCCGATGATGACAGTGACGATGGCATTCTTGGCGCATGGGTTCTGCTCCCAAGTGCGCTCATGAGCGTCAAACAGCACGGTGCCCCCGGAAACGTCCCCGCGATGGCTGATTATGTCGCGCGCCGCGGGAGGGCGATAGGCCTCCGGCGGGCACCCCTTGCCGGGCCCGCCCGGTAAATTTTGCCTTAACGGCGCCGGCGGCCGGGACGTCCCGTGCGACTTCCTTTGAAAGGCCCGGTAAATACTGATTAAATCAGTGTTAAAGCTTGGCACGTTTTTTGCTGATCTGCCCTTGCAGATTGGTCCGATCTCGATCCCCAAGCCCGGTTGTCATGGGGACCCGAGATATTTGGAGTGCGTGTGTGGTGTCTTCGGTTGCCGGACTGAGTGTCGCGCAGATCGCCGGTCTTTCCCGGACGGCCATCGAAGGACTGACGGCGAACGACATCGCCGGTCTAGCGACCACGCAGATTGTCGCCTTCACCGTCGAGCAGATCGAAGCCTTCAGCGGCACGCAGCTTCAGGCGCTTTCGCCCAAGCAGATGCGCAGCCTGACGCCCGAGCAGATCGCGGCTCTGCAGCCCGGGCAGATCAGCTTCACCTCCGTCCAGCTCTCGGTGCTGCTGGCGGCGCAGATCGAGGCCTTTGGCGTCGACGACATCGCCATTCTGTCGACGCAGCAAATCAAGGGTTTGACCGCCGCCGAGCTCTCGGCCTTGACCCCGGCGCAACTGGCGGTGCTTTCGCCGACGCAGCTGGGCGCGCTCACGATCAGCCAGGTTCAGGGTCTGAGCGCGACGACGCTGGGTGCGCTCACCACGGCGCAGATGACGGGGTTCAGCACAACGCAGATTTCCGCACTCTCGCCCATGCAGGTCAGGGCGCTTACATCCACCCAGGTCTCATCGTTTTCGGCGAGCCAATTCGGCGCATTGACCGCGGCCCAGATCGCGGCGTTGACCGCCTCCGATATCGCGGCGCTGACGCTGGACCAGGTGGCCGGACTGAACGCTACGCAAATCAAAAGTCTGTCGGGAACCGAGCTCGCGGCCTTCAGCACCACGCAATTCGCAGTCCTCTCATCGGATCAAATCGCAACGCTGACCGGCGCCCAAGTGAGGGGCCTCAGCGCCGCGCGTCTCGGCGATCTCAGCCGCGCACAGTTCGAGGCCCTCACCGCAACGCAGCTCGCGGTGCTGGCAAGCTCGCACGCGACAGCACTGACCGCAGGCGAGATGGCCGACCTCACGACGCTGGAGGTCCGCGCTTTGGCCAGCTCGGTCATCGCCGCGCTCAGCAGTACGCAAATCGCGGCCCTGAACCAGACGCAAGTGGCGGCCTTGAACGCCGGCCAGATCAAGGCACTCACGGCCAGCGGCCTCGCCGCGCTGATCCCCGGCCAACTGGATGCGCTGAGCTCTCTGCAAGTCGCGGCGCTGACCACGGGCCAGATCAAGCTGCTGCCAGGCAGTTGGGTCGCGGCGTTGAACGACACGCAGCTCGCCGCACTCACGTCGAGCCAGCTTGCCGGGTTGACGGCGGCGAATGTGCAGGCGTTAGGAGCGGGACAAATCTCGGCGCTGACCGTCAGCCAGCTCAAAGGATTGACTGCGACCGGCATAACCGCCCTGACCTTGACGCAAGTGGCGGCTTTGGGGACGGCGCAGTTAAGTGCGCTGACGGCCGCGCAAGTCAGGGCGCTCACGACAACCGCCGTCAGCACGCTGGGCACATCGCACGTGAAGGCGCTGACCGCCACGCAAATCGCGAGCCTGACGAGCCAACAGCTGCGAAGCCTGACCCTCGAGCAGGTGTCGGCGCTGAGCACGACCCAGGTCAAGGCCATCACCGCGACGTCGGTGGGCACGCTCACGGCCGAGCAGATTGCAAGCTTGAGCGCGGCGCAAATCGTAAACTTAAGTTCGGTGCAAATTGCCGGCCTCACCGGCGCGTCGGTCGCCGCCTTGTCGTCCACGCAACTCGCCGCCCTGGGCACACGCCAGATCGCCGCATTCCTGATGCCGCAAATCCGCGGCCTGACCGATAGTCAGATCGCCGCGCTCAATACGACGCAAATGGCGGCCTTGAGCGCCGCGCAAATCGCCGCTTTCACCAGCACGCAGATTGACGCGTTGACGCCCGCGCAGCTGCAGAATCTTTCAGCCACGCAGATCAAGGGCCTGACGACGGCCGCGCTCGCGGCGCTCGAAGCCAGCCAGCTCGCCTCGATCTCGGCGACGCAAATCGCCGGCCTGAACACGGTTCAAATCCGGGCGCTGACGCCTGACAGCGTGGCGGCATTGACGACGGAACAGCTGCAGGCGCTGCAGCCCATCCAGGTTCAGTCACTACTCGCGCCGCAAATCGCGGCCCTGACCACGTCGCAGATCGAGAACCTGACGGTCCCGCAGATACGCGCCCTCGGCCCGGGTGCAGTGTCGGTGCTCGCGGCGACACAGATCGGCGCACTGTCCGGGACGCAGATCGCCGCGATTACCGCAACGCAGATTGCCGGGCTCCTATCTTCCGGTGTGGAGGCCCTGGCGCCCGAACAAATCGATCTGCTTTCGTCCAGCCAAATCGGCGCGCTTACCACGTCCGCCCTTGCCGGCCTGACGAGTGAACAGGTCGCTCGCCTCAGTGTTCCGCAAATCGGTGCGCTGGGCTCAAGCGGCCTAGCGGCGCTCACGGCTACACAGTTCGGCGCTCTGACGTCGGCGCAGATCGCCGCTCTGAACGCGACGCAGATCAGATACCTGTCCAACGCGCAGATCGGCGTGTTGATGTTCAATCAGTTCGACGCCCTGACGGACGGCCAGCTCGCGGCGCTCACCGCCGGACAGATCGCCGGTTTGACGCAGACGCAACTGGCCACGCTGACGCCGGGTCAGATTGGTGCCCTGGCGCCCGCCGCGATCGGCGGCATGAGCGCAACCGATCTTACCGCGCTCAGCGCGGCACAAATTGAAGCGCTCCGTCCGGCTCAGGTCGGCGCGCTGGCGACGTCGGCGATCATGGGTCTGACGGCGGACCAGCTGACGGCGCTCACCCTGACTCAGCTTTCGGCGTTGACGTCGTTCCAGCTTGCGGCGCTGTCGACAGCGCAGATCGCCGAGCTCACGGCCACGCAGCTTGGCGCTCTCAACGCCGCACAGATCAAAGGTCTTAACGCTGCGGCTTTGGACTCAACGCAGCTTGCGGCGCTCCGCACCTCACAGCTCGCGGCCCTTGCCACGGGCGCCATTGCCGCCTGGACCGCCACGCAGGTCGAGGGCCTTGCGTCCACGCAGCTCGCCGCCCTGACCGCCGCGCAAATCGGCGCTTTGTCGACATCCGGACTAGACGGTCTGTCCTCCACCGCGCTCGCCGCGTTAAGCACCGCGCAGCTGGCCGGCTTGACGGCGACGGCGCTCAATACATTTGACGCCGCCCAAGTTGGCGCGCTGTCACCGACCCAGATCGCCAATCTTTCGAGCACCCAGATCAAGGGACTCGATTCCACCAGCATCGGCCGCCTTACGCCTGCGCAGGCGGCGGCGCTTACGACGACCCAGATCAATGCCCTTTCGGCGGCTGGCGTTGGCGGTCTGACGGATACGCAGCTCGCCGGCCTAAATACCACGCAGTTCGGCGCGCTGACGGCCACGGGCCTTGCCGGGTTGACCGCCAGCCAGGTTGCACAACTGTCCGCGGACCGGTTCGCAGCGCTTTCAGCGACGCAGATCACCGGACTTTCCACGACCGCGATCGTCGGCCTGTCCAGCGCGCAGATTCAAGCCCTCAATGGCACGCAGCTCGGCGCATTGACGGGTGCGCAACTGGGCGCGCTGAGCACGACGCAATTCGACGCGTTATCTCCGGCACAGATGGCGGCTCTCTCGACCTCGCAACTCAAAGGACTGAATGCGTCCAGCATCGCCGCTCTTACGGCCACGCAGATCGCGGGACTGAAAACAACGCAAGTCGCGGCGCTGGCGGCTACCGCCGTCGGCGGCTTGAGCGCGGAGCAAGTGGCGGCGCTCGCGGCGACGCAGCTCGCCGTGCTCAGCGCCAGCCAAATCGGCGCGCTGTCGGCGACCGGCCTCGATGGTTTGCGTGCGACCGATCTTGCCGCCATGAGCGCGGCGCAGATCGCGGGGCTGACGGCCCCCGGCGTCGCATCGCTGGACACGGCGCAAGTGGCGGCCCTCTCGACCACGCAGATCGGCGCGCTCACGAGCGCGGCCTTTGGCGGGCTGACGGCGGACCAGCTCGGGGCATTGTCGGCCACGCAGTTCGGCGGCCTGACGGCGGCGCAGCTCGCCAGCATCTCGTCCGCCGGCATCGCCGGGCTGACCGATCAGCAGCTCGGGGGTCTCAGCGGCACGAAATTCAATGCGCTCAGCACCACCCAACTGGCCGCGATCTCGCCCGCGGCTATGAGCGGGTTGACAACAACCGCCATCGCCGCGCTTTCGGCGACACAGCTCGGTGCGCTCGAGCGTATGCAGCTGCGTGCGTTGACTATGGCTCAGCTCGGCGCCCTCTCGCCGGGGCAAGTCGGCGCGCTGACGCCCACACAAATTTCGAACCTGACGATCACCGAGATCGCGGCGCTGAATACGGCGCAGTTCGCGGCCCTCAGCGCATCGCATATCTCGGCGCTCACGGTCACGCAGGTCCAGAACCTGACGACGACCGAGATCGGCGCGCTGTCGATGAGCCAGTTGGGCGGCCTGTCCACCACGCAGCTGGGGGGCCTGACGTCCACGGCGATCGGCGCCCTGACGCCGTCGCAGATCGAGGCCCTGCTGCCGGTTCAGATCGGCGGCTTCACCGAAACGCAGCTCGCGTCCATGACCCCGGCGCAGCGCACTGCCATCGAGACGGCGCTGTCCTAGCGGATTTTTGGGCATCAGCCCAAGGCGCGGTCACGTTAAACCCTTGTTTTGACTAAACCGCAGGTCATGTGCCGGTTTTTTCATTTGTCGCGTAAGGCGAACCTCGGGGAAGATCGACGCCCATGCCGTTTCCTCATCCCGTCCTACGCGTCGCCGCGTTCATTGCCGTGCTTGCCGGCGGATCGCCGAAGGCGGCCGAACAACTTTCCGCTGAATTAACGGGCGCTTTGGATGCGATTGCCGACACCGGCGGGGGCAGTGTTGCCGAAGCGCAAGCGATGTCCCGCGCCATTGCCGTGGTGCGCCCGATGAAATCGCCGCCAACCGTCGCGGACAGCGCCCGCAACGACGCCGCGCGCGGCGATGCACTGGGCGAGCGCGCAAAGACGCTGGCGGATTTCGCGCGCGCCGCGACCGAGTTCGCCCGCGCCGTGCGTGTCGCGCCCTGGGTGGCGGAGTACCACTACCAACACGGTCGCATGCTGGTGAAGGCCGGGCGGCCCTTGGAGGCGGTGCGCGCCTTTGTGCTCTATCTCGAAGCCGCGCCGCGCGCGAGCGACCGCGCCGAAGTAACCCGGCTCGTGGCCGCCTTGCGCGCAGCCGCGCCCGCTTCAGAAACGCCTGCCGCTGTGCTCCCGGCGGGCCATGTCTTCCGTGACTGCCCCGATTGCCCCGACATGGTCGCGATTCCCGCCGGGCGGTTCAGGATGGGGAGCCCCTCGTCAGAGCAAGGACGCTTCGACGCCGAGGGGCCGCAGCGCATGGTGACCGTGCGGCCCTTTGCGCTCAGTGTCCTCAACGTCACCGGGGAGCAGTTCTCGCGATTTCTCGCCGAGACCGGATACCAGCCCGCGCCCTGCAATCCGCTGCTGGACAAAAGTTGGCGCTCGCCCGGTAGCGGGCTCGTCTATCCGCCCGGTTCGGCTGACTTGCCGCCGCAGCCGGCGGTCTGCATCAACTGGCACGACGTCCAGGCGTACATCGACTGGCTCAATCTGCACATCGCCCGCTTCACGCCGGAATTGAAGATCGTCTATCGGCTGCCCAGCGAAGCCGAATGGGAATATGCCGCGCGGGCGGGGACGACCACCAGCCGGTGGTGGGGCGAGGAGGTCGGCGTCGGCAAAGCCAACTGTCAGGGCTGCGGTAGCGCGTGGGACAACACTTTGATCGCGCCGGGCGGTAGCTTCGGCCCCAATCCCTTTGGACTCTTCGACGTGCTCGGCAATGTCTGGCAGTGGACCGCCGACTGCTGGAATGAAAGTTATGCCGGCGCGCCCAGCGACGGCGGTGCGTGGCTGGCAGGCGACTGCAGCAAGCGCGTCCTGCGCGGCGGCTCCTGGAGCAACTTGCCGAAATTTGTGCGCTCGGCCACACGCAGCAAGGCCGATGCCGGCGGCGCCGACTTCGATTTTTCCGGCTACGCCGGCTTTCGCGTCGCGCGATCGCTGGAGTGATTCATCGCATGGCATCCTTGGTATTGAGATCCAAGGTGAAGTCCAGCTTGTCGCCTGAGATGCCGGGCGGCAGTTGCAATGGCGACGACAGCAATGCAGCGTCACGCCCGGCGACCGTGACCAGGCGGTAGAGCGGATCGTCCTTTCGCGCCGGGTCCTCGACGATCTCGGCGCGCTCGACGTCGCCGTCGGCGCCCAGCACCAGACGCAGCGAGACGACCATATGCCGCCCGCCCAGACGGCGTGCGTCCACCTGCCAGCGCCGTTCGATCTGCGCGCGGATGAAATCTTTCAGCGCGGTATTGCCGAGGCTGCCGCGGACAACGTCATCCTCGCCGCCGCCGATGGCGGCAACCACGTCCGCCGCCTCGTGCTCCGGCTGGCTACGAATGGTTTCAGGACGGTGCGCGCGTTCGACCATGGCCAGCAGCGCGCCCAGGTTCGGGCGCGCGGTTTCGGTGGCGGCGGCCGAGGGCCGGCCCTTCACCGGAATTTGAGGGCGCGGGGATTCAGAAGGTCGCGCGGTTGTCTCGCCGGCGGCGGGCTCGATTGCAGGAATTTCCTCCTGCACGAGATCGGCAATGATCTCGGACATCACCACGGGCGGGTGGATGTTCTCCCGACCGAAAAATATGAGCGTGAGCGCGATGAGCGCGTGCAGCGCGATGGAAAGACCGAAACCCACCGCGCGCGCCGAGTCTTGCGTACGCGCACGGCGGCGCGTCCACAGACGGACGATGATCGGTATGCGGCGCATCGGCATCATCAGGCGCTATACTATCGCGAACGGTCCCGTGGGCGCCACGATTCCCGCTCACCTTGCGCCTGATTCGGTCTAAGTCGCCGCCGGCTCCGAGTATTTAAAGACCAGCCGTCCGGGCGCGAACTCCGGCGAAAGCGCCTTATGCAATCTCACTTGCAGCGTGATGCGGAAGCGGTCGGCCGGGTTCGGCGCCGAGCGTCTCAAACTTGGAAATGGACCGCGCTACCAGACCGCGTGTCACTTGCCCTGCTTTTTCTTCTTCTGCTTCTGTCGGAAGCCCTCCGGCTTTTTGCGATCACCGCCGGGATGCGTGTTCGCGAAGGCAGGCTTCTCGTAGGGCTTGCCGTGGGGCTTCCCATGAGGCTTGCCGCCGTGATGCTTGGGTTTGCCCGCCCATCTCGGTTTCTCAAAGGGCTTCTCAAAGCGTTTTTCGCGCGGCTTTTCGAACGACTTTTCGCGGGGTTTATCTAACGGTTTTTCGTGAGATTTTTCGTGTGGTTTTTCCGGCGCGCGTTCGGCTGACGACTCTTGGTCCGCGCGTTTGTCTCTCGGCTTCCAGTCCTTCTTGCCGTCGTGAGGTGGGCGCGGGCGGCGCACATGGCCGCCATCGGCGGGCGCCTCGGTCGGGCCGATGAAAATATCGCCGCTTTTCACGCGCGCGATGTTACCCGCGAACGCATCGGCCGCCGCGGCGTCGATCTCGAACTTGGTTTCATCGTCGAAAATGCGGATCGCGCCTATCTCGCGCTTGGTGATCTTGCCTTGGCGGCAGATCTCAGGGATCAGCCACTTGGGATCGGCCTTGCGCTGGCGACCGACATTGAGCCGGAACCACACCGCGCTGGAGAGGCCCGTGCGCGGCGCGCGCGGAGGCGGCATGCCGGTATCGGCCACGTCTTCGGGCGCGGGCAGGCGTGCGCGATAGATGCGCACGAGGGCCGCCGCGATATCCTCCGGCGAACGTTGCGCCAGCAGTTCGCGCGCGAGCGCGAGATCTTCGGCATCGCCGGTTTCGGCCGTCAGCATGTTCTGCAGCAAGCGCTCGTTGTCTACTTTGCGGATCGCATCGGGCGTGGGCGGATTGATCCAGGCGGCCTTGATGCCTGCATGCCCCAGCAGGCGTTCAGCTTTGCGGTGCTGCGCGGACGTGACGAGCAATACGCTCACGCCCTTGCGGCCGGCGCGCCCGGTTCGTCCGCTCCGGTGCTGCAGGGTCTCGGCGTCGTTCGGCAGATCGGAATGAATGACGAGGTCGAGATTGGGCAGGTCGAGCCCGCGCGCGGCGACATCGGTGGCGACGCACACCCGGGCGCGGCCGTCGCGCAGCGCTTGGAGCGCGTGGTTGCGCTCGGCCTGGCTGAACTCGCCCGAGAGCGACACCGCGGCAAACCCGCGCTCGACCAAGGCGGCATGAAGGTGGCGCACACCGTCGCGCGTGTTGCAGAACACAAGTGTCGCGGGTGAGTCCACGAAGCGCACGACGTTGACGACGGCGTGGATGGCGTCTTGCGGCGCGATGCGCATGGCGCGGTATTCGATGTCGGCGTGGGCGCGCCCGCCGCCGGTGGCCTCGATGCGCAGCGCGTTGTTTTGATACTGCTTCGCCAAATTCACGATGCCGCGCGGCAAGGTGGCCGAGAACAGCAGCGTGCGGCGTTCCTTTGGCGTGGTTTCAAGAATGAACTCGAGATCCTCGCGGAAACCCAGGTCGAGCATTTCGTCGGCCTCATCGAGCACGACGGTCTTGAGGTCCGCGATCCTCAGGCTGCTGCGCTCCAGGTGATCGCGCAGACGCCCCGGTGTGCCCACGACGACGTGGCAGCCGGCATTGAGTTGTTGGCGCTCGGCGCGCGGGTCCATGCCGCCGACGCAGGCTACGATCCGCGCGCCGATATAGTGATAGAGCCAGACGAGTTCGCGCTGGACCTGGAGCGCCAGTTCGCGCGTCGGCGCGACGATCAGCGCCATGGGATTTTGCGCCCGGTCCAAAGTCTCCGCGCCGTCCAACAACGTTTCGGCGATGGCCAGTCCGAACGCGACGGTCTTGCCCGACCCGGTTTGCGCCGACACCAGGAGGTCGCGGCCCGCGGTTTCGGGCGCCAGGACCGCAGCTTGCACGGCGGTCGGCTCGGTGTAGTCGCGCTCGGTAAGGGCGCGGGCAAGCGAGGGTGTCGTTACGGGAAATGCCAAAAGAATGACCTTTGTTCAGGGAAGGGGAACGCGCGCGCCCCTAAGTTGGAGCGTGCATAGACCAAAGGCCTATGGTTTGTCCCCTTTAACCCGTCATTTGGTCGGTTTTATCGCAAGAAATGGCGGCGGGCCTACATTCCGCACATCAGCGTCATGTCGGTGACGACGCCGTTCGAACTGACGTAATGCTGCAGAAAGCCGTTGAAGCCATCCTCGAGCTTGACGACGTAGTGCATGGCGCCGCTCGGGCTGACCTGGGCGGCTGTTTCCAGCGCCGCGGACGTGTATTGCCGCTGGGCATTGGCCGGAATGCTCACCGAAAAGCCGCCGAGGCGCCCGCCGGTGTTGGCGTCGAACACGCCGACCTTGGCGGTCGCCGTACCGCCGCTCGTGTTGTTGACGATCACTGTGCTGGGATAGCCGGCGTTCGCCAGCACCGATGCGTGCACGGCGATGGCCGTCGTCCCGTCAGGCGCGGCGCCGCCGGCGCAGGAACTGGCGTTTGACAGCGGTCCCGTACCGCGCATGAGCACGTGCTGGAACGCGCCGTCAAAGCTTGCATCCACCGACACCGTGTACTGCGGATGGGTTGTCACTCCCGTCTCGGCCTCGATCCGCGCGAGGGGGATTTGCAGTTCGCCGTTCGGCGGAACGCTCGGGCTGGTCCAGCTCGTCAGCGCCTTGCCGTAGTCGACTTCGTGCAGAGTCACCGTCACGGGTGCGGCGGTCGTTCCGCCGTTATAGAAGCGCAAGTACGACTGCGATGCGGCATTGCTGGCCGAGAATACGTTGCCCGCGACCACAGGCGTCAGCACCGTGTTGTCGGCGAAACCGCTCGTCGAGCAATGCGCCGTCATGTCGGCAATCAGCCCCGCGCCGACGTCGTCGACCAGGTGGGCGGTGTAGGCCATGGGGAAGCGGTAATTGGAGGAATTCAGAGCGAAGTGCAACGCATCGACGGTCGCGCCGGCTCCGGTTCCGAGTTCCGTCGCGAGCGAGACTGCTTGTGCGTGCGGCCCGATCGAACCGTGGTTGGGAGCCTGGGGGCTGTCGATGGTGATCGTTGCCCCACCCGCGGCGCTCCGCAGGATGAGATTTGGGAAAATCCCGGGCGTGCCGGTGGCATTCGTAAAGACAATGGTGCTGGGGTAGTTCGTCGCCAGACGCGGACCATGCACTCCGACGAAATCCACCGGATTGCCGTAGACGCCCCGGCCTCCCGAGCACGAACTGGCGTTGGTGAGCGCACCGTTAGAAAGGTTGAACAGCACGTGCTGGAATGTTCCGTAGAAGGTCGTACCCGTTACGCGCAGACCATAGGCCGCGGGCCGTGTGAAGCCCGCCGGCGCGGCGGTTTCGAGATCGGCGACCGAGAACTGCTGCGCGGTGCGCGCTGGAATCACAGGGCTCGTCCAGGTCGCGACGGTGTTGCCGCTCGCGCCGTCGTAGAGCGCGATAGTGATTGTTCCCGGCGTGTTGCCGGTGTTGAGGACGCGCAGCAAAGATTGAGTTCCGGCGGACGACGGCGGAAAGACGCCGCCGAGCCGCGCGTCGAATGGGGGAATCTTGTCCGGCGCATAGACCGAGGCGATGTATTCAATCGAGGACGCGGCTTGGGTGTCGTCGTTGCCGGACTGGCTCAATGTCAATCGGCAGATGCCGGGCCTGCGAAACGACACCGTCGCGCCCGTCTCCGTCGCACCCGAAATCGCGCAAACCTTGGGCGCGGTGGAACTGAGCGTCACCGGCAGCCCCGATGACGCCGTCGCCGTGATCGTCTGCGGCGTGTCGCCGACGGTATATACGTATGACGCTGTCGGCAGTGACGTCGTAATGGTCTGGGTCAAGGCCCCGCCGGTCAGCGCCACGAAGTCGGTTGCTGCTGGCAGAATGGGGTTGATAAAGGTCGAGCCACCGCAGGTGAAGCGCGCGGCATCGCGCTCTTCGCGCGTAAAGATCATCTGCTCGCGCGTCGTAATGCCGCGCGCTTGGTACTGTGCAAAGGCGGCGTCCGTCAGAGTCTCAAAATAGGAGACGTGGTGATAACCCCGGGGCGTATGCACCGCCACCGCGATGTCGGAGTAGGTCTGCGTGCCGACGTGGTGGCCGAGCTCTTGACCCGCAGTGACGAGCGTTCCCACCGGCAGGTCGACCGTGAGTTCGACGTGAAAGATGTAGAAGGTGAAGGCCGGCTGCACGTCCGACGTAATCTGAAGCTGCGTGCCGCCGATGGCCTCGTCGAAGCGCCGCGAGATCACGCCCGACGTGGGCGCGTAGATCTTCACGCCCGCGTCCGGCGCAATGAAGTAATGCTTCATCGAGCGGCAGCGCTCGAGTCCTGAAGGAAAGAAATAGGATTCGGCATTGAACTGCGAGCCGTCCGAAAACTCATGACCGACCGCCGAACGGAATTTGGAGATCTGCGTGATCTTGCGCAAATCGATGTAGTTCACATCGACGAATTTCGGCACGCCCAGCGTGGCCCAGTCGTAGGTCGCGGTGTCGTACTGCGTGAAGGCGGCGTCCGCCGCCGGTTTCCACAACCCTACCGCCAAGGCGGCGAGGAGACACGCGCGCGCGATTTTACGAAGAAACATGCTCAGCCTGGTTTTCGGAAATGCCCCGTGGCGCTATGTACGTAAGCTCGCCCGCCTTGGATTAAGGGCTCCAAAGATAGCGCAGGCCCATGCGGCCGGGCAAACACCTGTAAATAATCATAAAATTAACCGTTTGGCGGCAAGGTGTATAAAGCGGTTTTCAACCGGTTTGCGCTCGTATAGACACCTCATCCCAATGACCAATCACCTGCACCGCGGCGATCTTCCCAGCAACGTCACTTTCACAGGAAGTGTCGCTGTCGACACCGAGACCATGGGGCTGCGCCTGCATCGCGACCGGCTTTGCTTGGTCCAGCTGTCGGCCGGCGACGGCCATGCGCATCTGGTTCAGATCAATCCGGGTACGCCTTCGCCCCATCTCACGGCCGTGCTGAGTGACAAAAAACTCGTCAAAATCTTCCACTTTGCGCGCTTCGATCTGGCCATGATCCAGCGCACATTCAAAGTGCGTTGCGAGCCGGTCTATTGCACACGCACGGCGTCGCGCCTGGTGCGCACCAACACCGACAAACACGGCCTTAAGGACCTCTGCAAGGAACTGCTGGGCATCGAGCTTTCCAAGCAGCAGCAGACCTCGGACTGGGGCGCGCCGTCGCTCAGCGCAGAACAGATCGACTACGCCGCCGCCGACGTCCTCTATCTGCATCGTCTGAAGGCCGAGATGGAGAAATTGGTCGAACGGGAGGGCCGGACCGGTCTTCTGGAGGCCTGCCACCGCTTCCTGCCCGATCAGGCCGCCCTTGACCTGGCCGGCTGGGCGGACGATGACATCTTCGCTCACTAGGGCGCGGGTCTTCGGCTATCCCACTGATTATTAAAATGAATTTATCTAGATTGCGCGGTGCCAAGCCCGCCCGCGCGGTTGACCCCCGGCCCCTTCCAGCGATACTTTTCGCCTCCCTGTTGCGCGAGCTGCCGGAACGCGAAGCCCCGGTTACCGTTCAGTCATAGCTTTGGCACATACTTTGCTTAGAAACGCGCCTCGCGGTATTGGATCGCCGCGGGGAAACAAGGAACACGGCCATCTCGTCCATCGGATCCAGCAAGGCGTCCACGCCGTCTAAGAATGCCACCACCGACGACGTGGCGGCGGGCCGGCGCGTGCTCGAGCACGCCAAGGCCGGGCTGCAGGCGCTGTCCGACGGGCTGGGCGCAGACTTTGTCGCCGCCGTCGGCATCTTCTCGGCGGTCACGGGGCGTGTTGTCGTCAGCGGCGTCGGCAAGAGCGGCCATGTCGGGCGCAAGATCGCGGCCACGCTGGCCTCCACGGGCACGCCGGCGTTCTTTGTGCACGCCGGCGAAGCCAGCCACGGCGATCTCGGCATGGTCGCCAAGGGCGACGCCATCCTGGCCATCTCCAATTCCGGCGAAGTCGTCGAGCTGCACGACATCATCGCCTACGCCAAGCGCTTCGACATTCCGCTGGTGGCCATTACCAGCAAGCCGTCCTCAACCCTGGCGCAGGCCGCGAGTGTGACGCTGCTGCTGCCGCCCGTCTCCGAAGCCTGCACCATCACTTCGGCGCCGACGACCTCAACCACCATGACGCTGGCGCTCGGCGATGCGCTCGCGGTCGCGCTGCTCGAGCGCCGCGGCTTCACCGCCGACGACTACCGCGTATTCCATCCCGGCGGCCAGCTCGGCCGCAAGCTGCTGAAAGTCCGCGAGCTGATGCACGCCGGCGACGAGGTGCCGCTTGTATCGCCCACTACACCCATGTCCGACGTGGTCTTGGTAATGACCAAGAAGACCTTCGGTGTCGCGGGCGTTGTCGATGCCGGCGGAGACCTCATCGGCATCGTTACCGACGGCGATTTGCGCCGCCGCCTGACCGATATCTTCAAGCTCACCGCCGGCGAGGTCATGACGAAAGATCCTAAGACCACGCCGCCGTCCGCCTTTGCCGCCGAGGCCATGCGCCGCATGAACGAGTGGAAGATCACCAGCGTGTTCGTGGTCGATGACGGCAAGCCGGTCGGCATCCTGCGCATGCACGATATCCTCAGGGCGGGCGCGGTATGACCGAGCACAAGCCGGGCGACACGCCGATCTGGGAGCCGCGCGAAACCGCGGTTGCGCGCGAAGTCGCCCAGTACAGCCGCTTCGTCTCGTGGATGAAACTCGCGCTGCCGATTGCGGCGGGTCTGTTGCTCCTGCTCGTCGTTGTGCTGCCGCAGTTCCGCGGCGAAGACGAGCGCTTCCGTGTTGGGACGAATCTCGTCAAAGGCGGCGGGAACGATACGCTCAGCATGACCAACGCGCGTTACTTCGGCACCGACGACGAGGGTCAGCCCTTCCAGGTCACCGCCGCGGGCGTGCGCCAGCAGGAACGCGGCGATGACTCCGTCAACCTGGTCTCGCCCAAGGCCGAGATCAATCTCAACAACGGCGACTATATGTCGGCCGCGGCGTCCTATGGCCTTTATGACCGCGATAACCAGAAGCTCGATCTCGGCGGCCAGGTGACGGTGTTCCAGGGCGACGGCAACCAGCTCACCACCACGGCCGCCATCGTCAAACTCAAGGAAGGCACCGCCAGCGGACGCGAGCCCGTGAGCGGCGAGGGGCCGCTCGGCACCATGCAGGCCTCGGGTGGTTTCGATCTCACCGACCGCGGCCGCAATATCAAGTTCTATGGCCCGGGCAAGCTGACCATCAATCGCGGGGCCTCACCCCCCGCACCGCCTGCGGAAGCGAAACAATGAAGCTCCGGTACGCAATGGCTCTCGCAACTGCTGCGATGTTCGCGGCGCAGGCGCAGGCGCAGTCGCTGAAATTCGGCGGCGACCGCGCGATCGACGTCACCGCCGAGGGCGGCTTCGAAGTACAGCAAGACAACAAGCGCGTCATCGCCCGCGGCAACGCCAAGGCCGTGCAAGGAGAAGTCACCGTCGTAGGTGACGAACTGATCGCCGACTACCGCACCAAGGCCGACGGCTCCACGGAAGTCTACCGCGTCTTCGCGAGCGGCAACGTCAGTATGAAATCGACCAGTGAAACCGCCTCCGGCGACACCGCGATATACGACTTCGATAAGGGCGTGCTCGTGCTCGAGGGCAAGACCGTCACGCTGGTCAATCCCGAAGGCTCGGTCACTGCGCACCAAGCGCTGCAGTATTGGGCCAACGAACGTGTCGCTGTCGCCGAAGGCAATGCCGTCGCGGTCGATAAGGACAAGCGCACGCTGGCCGCCGACAAGCTGATCGCCTTTTTCAAGCAAGACGCCGCAGCCGCCAAGACCGAAGGCAGCAAGCCCGTGTTGCCGGGCAACCGCGGCGATATCGAGCTGTTGCAGGGCTTCGGCAACGTGCGCATGCAAACTGCCAAGGAAATCGTACGCGGCAACCGCGGCACGTACAACCTAGCGACCGGCGTCGCTACGCTCGACGGCGATGTGAAGATCACTCAGAACAACAACCAGCTCGGCGGCGGCTTCGCGGTCGTCAACGTGCGCGGCGGCACCAGCCGGCTCTTTGCCAATGCCCAGCAAGCCGGCATGCAAAGTGTGCGCGAGAACGGCCGCGTCGCGGCGCTGATCGCGCCCAGCACGCAGAAAGACACTCCGCCCGCGACTGCTCCCGCAGCCGCGCCCGCCGCGCCCGCCAAGCGATAAGAAGGACTTGGAATGACCCCCGACACGCTTCCGGAAACGCGCGCGGCTGCACCGCAGCCGGTCCCCGAGACCGGCCTCGTCGTGCGCAATCTCGGCAAGACCTTCAAGAGCCGCCCTGTGCTGCGCGACGTGAGCTTGTCCGTCAAACGCGGCGAAGCGGTCGGTCTGCTCGGACCCAACGGCGCCGGCAAGACAACGTCGTTCTATTGCGTGACCGGCCTCATCAGCCCCGACCAGGGCAAGATCTATCTCGACGGCCAGGACATCACGGCACTGCCGATGTACCGCCGCGCGCGTCTCGGCATCGGTTATCTGCCGCAGGAAGCCTCGATCTTCCGCGGCATGACGGTCGAGGGTAACATCCGCGCTGTTGCCGAAGTGGTTGAGACCGACAAGGCCGCGCAGGGCGAGTTGGTCGATGCGCTATTGCGCGAGTTTTCCATCGAGCACTTGCGCCGCTCGCCGGCGCTCGCTCTCTCCGGCGGCGAACGCCGCCGCTGCGAGATCGCACGCGCGCTGGCCTCACGGCCCAGCTTCATTCTGCTCGACGAACCGCTCGCCGGCATCGATCCCATTGCGGTGGGCGAAATCCGCGAGATGGTTTCTCACCTCAAGGACCGTGGGCTCGGTGTGCTCATCACCGATCACAACGTGCGCGAGACCCTGGACATCATCGACCGCGCCTACATCCTGCACGAAGGCACCGTACTCTTCGAAGGCAGCCCGTCGGAGATCGTCGCCCACGAAGGCGTGCGGCGCGTCTATCTCGGCGAACGCTTCAGTCTCTAAAGTTTTTTTGATCGGGAGACTCCGGGAGGATGTCACCACATCTTAAACTTTCCCAATCAGAGTGGACCGATTCTTGCATGAAAGGTCGCCGGTAAACCCACGTCATGGCTCTCGCGCCACGCTTAGATCTCAGGCAGAGCCAAAGCCTGGTCATTACCCCGCAGCTGCAGCAGGCGATCAAGCTGTTGCAGCTCTCGGCCGTGGAACTGGCTGAGTACGTCGAAGAAGAACTCACCACCAATCCCCTACTCGAGACCGACGAAACGTCCGACGGCGGCGCGCTGGTCGAGAGCATGGGCAACGGCGAGGACCGCAACGACGAGGTCTCCGTCATCGACGCCGTCGACGGCCAGGACGAAAGTCCGCTGGACGCCGAACATGCCGTCGATACGGACACCGCGCTCGGCGGCGACAGCATGGATACGCACAGCGCCGAGACCTGGGGAAGCGGCGGCGCCGGCGGCGAGATGCCCGACCTCGAGCGCACCGTGGCCGATGCGCCCGACCTGCGCAGTCATCTCGTGCAGCAGCTCAATCTCTCCGTCGTCGAGCCCGGCGACCGGCTCATCGGCATTTATCTCATCGACCAGCTCGACGAGAGCGGCTACCTACGCGTGCCTCTGGATGAAGTGGCAGAGCAGCTCGGCGCAGAGCCCGCACGCGTTTCCCGCATCCTCGCGCTGCTGCAGCGCTTCGATCCCGCCGGGATCTTCGCGCGCGATCTGAAAGAATGCCTGCGCCTGCAGCTCGAGGATCGCAATCGCTTCGACCCCGCCATGGCGGCTTTCGTCGCGAACATTGAATTGCTCGCCGCGCGCGACATCAAGAAGCTGCGCGAGATCTGCGGCGTGTCGATGGAGGATATTCAAGACATGATCGCCGAAGTGCGGGCGCTCGACCCCAAGCCCGCACTGCGCTTCGAGCGCGCGGTCAGCGAGTCCGTCATCCCCGACGTCATCATGAGCGCCCGCCCTGACGGCGGGTGGCGCGTTGAGCTCAACACCGACACCTTGCCGCGCGTGCTGGTCAACCGCAGCTATATCAGCGAGATCCGTGCGCAGGTCAGCAAGACAGAGAAGGAGTTCCTCGCCGACAAGCTCCAGTCGGCCAACTGGCTGATCAAGGCGCTGCATCAGCGCGCCGAGACAATCCTCAAGGTGGCGACCGAACTCGTCAAACAGCAGGAGGCGTTCTTCCGCCACGGCATCACGCACTTGCGCCCGCTCATCCTGCGCGATGTGGCCGACGCCATCGAAATGCACGAAAGCACCGTGAGCCGCGTGACCACCAACAAATACATGGCCACACCGCGCGGCATTTTCGAGCTGAAGTATTTCTTCACGCAAGGGTTGCCATCGGCGAGCGGCGCCGAAGCGCATTCGGCCGAGGCCGTGCGCCACCGCATCAAGACGCTCATCGATAACGAAGCCGTCACGGACGTGCTGTCCGACGACCGCCTCGTGGATATTCTGCGCGAAGGCGGCGTGGAGGTGGCGCGGCGTACCGTCGCCAAGTACCGGGATTCTCTCAATATTCCATCCTCCGTGCAGCGCCGGCGGGACAAGGCTGCGGGATTTAATCTGCGTTAACAAGCGCCCCCGAATTCTTGACTTCATCAGGGGTCGCGCCTATGTTCCGCCACCTTTTTGGCCTGGGGGCCAAGCCCGATACATGATGGGCACCCAGCGCCGCTGTCCCGGAGACGCGGCGCAACTGAACCGACACTGAAAAAGAAGAAGACGCGTTTGTCCGTTCACATGAGGATCTCGTTTATCTCCACAGCGGCATAGTTGCGCGCGTGGCGGACCTTGCGCCGCGCTGTACGCGTTGTGGTGATTGAAGGCACGACATGGAAATCAGTGAATTGCTCAAACCCGAAGCGGTGATCTCCGGCCTTAAGGCCAGCAGCAAGAAACAGGTGCTGCAAGAGCTCGCCCGCCACGCCGCGCAAATCACCGGCGTGCCTGATAAGAAGATCTTTGAAACCCTGCTCGAGCGCGAGCGCCTCGGCTCCACCGGTGTCGGTAACGGCATCGCGATCCCGCATGGTCGGCTGGGTGACTTCAAGCGCCTCTACGGCGTGTTCGCGCGCCTCGAAAAGCCGATCGACTTCGCTTCCATCGACGAACAGCCAGTTGATCTGATTTTCCTGCTGTTGGCGCCGGAAGGCGCGGGCGCCGATCACCTGAAGGCCCTCGCGCGCGTGTCCCGTTTGCTGCGTGACGCCCGTACCTGCGAAAAGCTGCGCGGCGCCGAAAGCGCCGACGGGCTTTATATGCTTCTGATTCAATCGGAAGCCCAAGCGGCCTAAAGCCCGGCCTCGTTCTGTGCTAGGCTGACATCCTCGGGGGACGGGGGACGTCATGAAACACATTATTCTTTCTGCATTGATCTTCGCCGCTGCGCCGGCGGCCGCCCAGTCAGTGCCGCAAGGCTCTGGCGATCCACTCAAGGACATTTGCACGGGTTTTCTCGGCCAGAGCGGGCAGGGGATCAGCGGTGATCAGAACAAGCTGTGTACGTGCCTGGTGCGCGAAACCCAGTCGCGCCTGACGCGCGCCGAAATGGAAGCCTACTCCAAGTCCGGCCAGACCGGGCAGCAACCGCCGCCCGCGGTGATGGAGAAGGTGATCGGCATCGCCACGGCCTGCCTGACGGAAGCCGCCCGGTAAAGACGCGCGCCTATTTCGGGCCTGCGGTCCGCAGCAGCGTTTTCACGCCGATGCCCTTTATCATCGTGCTGGTGTTCGTGATTGTCCTGACCTGCGCCGCCGTGGCGCGCCAAGCCTTCGCCGCGGCGCGGCTCAACCCGGCGGACGTGCTGCACTATGAATGAAGCAAGGGGTGGCTACTTCAGAACAAAATCCATCTTGTACTTGAAGCCCGAACCCGAGGTCGGCTGACCGCGGCTATCCAGAATCGGCGTGTAGCGCCATTTGCGGAAGGCTTCGAGCGCGGCGTCATCGAAAACGCCGGGCGGGTCTGATTTGAGCACGCGGGCGCCTACCACGCTGCCCTTGCTGTCGAGACCGAAGCCGATCTCGACGAATCCTTCGATCTTCTGCTGATAGGGCTGCGGCGGATAGTAGGCCGCCATCTGGTACACCGGCTGGGGCTCCATGCCGGCACGCATTCCGACCCCGCGCGACACGATCACGGCTTGGTCGGCGGCCGTCATGGTATCGCCGGCTTCTTCGGCCATTTTGATAAGCAGCGTACGCCGGGCCTGCAATTTGGCCTCGGGCTGTCCCGCCGCCGCGCGCATGGCAAGTTCGTTCTTCAGCGCCGGGATAGCCCCGCGCACATTGCGCATCTGCAGATTGGCTTCGGAAATCCCTTGAACGAAATAAAGCGTGTCGGGCGCTTTGTCGCCCATGCTCTCACGCGCGAGCGCGAGGCCCTTCTGCGACAGGGTCAGCACGCGGCTGAAATCCTTGTTGCCGAAGGCGCTCTGTACCTGCGTCTTGACTTCCTTGACCTCGCGCTTGCCTTTGTCGCCACAGGACGACAACGCCAGGGCGGCGGCCATCAGGCAAACCTTGGTGACATGCAGTGCTTGCATCGTCGGCTCCCGCCGCCTGTTACAGACGGCTTCCACATAGTTCCACTCAGACTGGCGTAATTTGGATACTTTTCCGTTAACGTCGTCCCTCGGTATGATCGAGAGGCGGGGGTGAAAGGGAGATTCGAATGGCGCTGAGCGGCTTAATGCCCGGCCTGATGATGGACCGCCCGCTCCTGGTGATCCCCTTGATGCAATACGCCGCCGCCTATCACGGCGACACTAAGGTGGTGACCCAAAGCCTCGAAGGCCCCATCCACCGCACCACCTACGCCGAGACCTACCGCCGCATCGGGCAACTCGCCCACGCGCTGGTGCGTCTGGGAATCAAGCCCGGGGACCGGGTGGCGACCCTGGCCCTCAATAGCTGGCGGCACCTCGAGCTTTATTACGCCGTGGCAGGCATCGGCGCCATTTGCCACACCGTCAACCCGCGGCTTTCGCCCGAGCAGATTTGCTACATCCTGAACCACGCCGAAGATTGTGCGCTGTTCTTCGACATTCCGTTCGCGCCGGTCATGGCGAAAGTCAAAAGCGCCACCTCAAGCATTCGCCATCTCATCGCGATGACCGACGCGGCGCATCTTCCTGGCGACGGCGATTTCCTCGCCTATGAAGACCTGCTGGCGCGTGAGCCGCACGACTACGACTGGCCCACGTTCGACGAGAACACCGCCGGCCAGCTTTGCTACACCTCGGGCACGACGGGCATGCCCAAGGGCGTGCTCTACAGCCACCGCGCGCTGGTGCTGCACGGCTGGGGCATGATGGCGGCCTGCGGCCTCAACGTCGCCGACACCAGTTTGCCGGTGGTGCCGATGTTCCACGTCAACGCCTGGGGAATGCCCTATGGCGCGCCGATGGTGGGCGCGGCGCAGGTTTATGCCGGCCGCGCCATGGACGGCCCCAGCCTATTCGCGCTGATGGACAGCGAAGATGTCACCTGCGCGCAAGGTGTACCGACCATTTGGATGGGCCTCATTGCGGAAATGCGCGCTCAGGGGCGCAAACCGAAACACCTCGAGCGCGTGCTCATCGGCGGGGCCGCCGCGCCGGTCTCGATGGTCGAAGCCTTCGAGCTTGAGTTCGGCGTCGAGGTCAATCAAGGCTGGGGCATGACCGAAATGACGCCGCTCGGTGTCGTCAACACGCTCAAACCGAAACATGCGTCTCTGTCCAAGGCCGAGAAGATCGCTCTCAAAGCCAAACAGGGCCGGGCGGTGTTCGGCGTCGAGCTGCGGATCGTCGATGCGTCCGGCCAATTGCTGCCGCGCGACGGCGCCAGCGCCGGCCACCTCCAGGTGCGCGGCCCCTGGATCGCCAAGTCCTACTACAAGGAGACCACGAGCGCGCTCACATTGGACGGCTGGTTCGATACCGGCGACATCGCCACCTTGGACGGCGACGGCTACCTGCACATCACCGACCGCGCCAAAGACATCATCAAATCCGGGGGCGAATGGATCAGCTCGGTGGATCTCGAGAACGCCGTGCTGGGCCATCCCGACATCGCCATGGCGGCGGTCATCGGCGTGCCGCACGAACGCTGGCAGGAGCGCCCGCTCCTCATATGTGTGGCCAGGGGCGCGGCCAAACCGACCGTCGGCGATATCAATACCTGGCTCGGGGGCAAGGTGCCCAAGTGGTGGCTGCCCGACGCGGTCGCCTACATCGAAGGTCTACCCATCGGACCCACCGGCAAAATCCAGAAGAATCGGCTGCGAGAGCAGTTCAAGGATTTCAAACTGGGCGCCTGATTCTCCGAATTTTCCGGCCGGATCGACACAATTTGTCGTTTTGCGGGCCTTAAGGAATTTGTTACACCCTCAATAGGTGAGTGGGCCCGATTCCATGGGGGGACTGGGGCCGCACCCTCATGGATGGGGTTGGGGACAAACCAGAATGGCGGTCCTCGGGCGGGCGAATTTCGAAATCCAGCTCTTCAAGGGCGGACGGTGGGCCATTTTTGAGGTCGTGCCGACCGAGGAGACCGCGCGCCATAAGGCCGCCGATCTCCTGGCGATGAAGACCACCGAAGGCGTGCGCATCATCAAGGAGTCGATGTTCGGCTCTGACTCCCGGCGCGAGTCCGAGATCTTCTGCCAGATGAAGGCCGTCGACAAAAGCGACGACTTCTCAGTCACACCGGTCAATGAGTCGCCCCTTTGCGAAAAGGTCGCCGACTACTATCAGACCACCGCGCGCACCACGATGGCGCGCCTGTTCACGAAGTATCTCGAAAAGCAGGAGATGACGCCTTTCGAGCTCCTGCACAGCCACAAGAATCTCAAGCGCATGCTGAACATCGACAGCATGGTGCCTTCGGCGGTGGACAAGATCGCGAGCCTGCACGCACGCGTGGCCAGCAGCGACGTGCGCAAGTGCCGCGACGTGATCTATGCGGCGGTCGATGCGATCGCCAAACGCGCCCGCGAAGTCGACAGCAAGGAACTGCCCGAGCTGAAAGGCTCGACGCTCGACGAGCTTCTGCGCCGCATCGATGCGCGCTATACCGACGCCGAGGAGCGGACATATCTCACAAACGTCGCCTTCGTGCGCCAGAGCATCAATTGGACCGGCTGGCTCGGCAAGATGTCCGAGCTTCTGCCCATGGCCAAGTCGCAGAAGGATGAACGCGCGCGCGCCATCGTCGACGAGATGCTCTCGGACATTTTCGTTTCCAAGACCGTCATCAAGGATGTGATCGGCGTCTCGAAGCACCTGGGCGATGCCTTGATGCGCATCCTCGATCTGCTCGAGGGCAAGTGCAAACCGACCAAGTTCGCGGTTGAAGAGCTAGTGGCGCTGCTGAATGAATTGTTCGCCGCCGACCTTTTGCCGCGCTCCAAGCAGGTGCTGTTCGACCGGCTCGAGCGCGACCTCGCCAGCGGCGTGCGCCTGACCAACGCCGAGGACCCGAACGCCGACAAAGCGTTCTTCGACACGCTGCTCGACCGCGTCGTCACCGATCACGGCGTGATCGGCGGCAGCGCGCTCGCCATGGGCCTGACCGAGCGTTGGGCGCGCATGAGCAACGTCGGCGGCTCCAGCGGCAAGAAGCGCGCCTTGGAAGGCGTGCGAGACAAGTTCACCTCGGGCAAACGCAAGTTCGTGTTCCTCTTGGCGATGTACGATCCGAAGGCGGACAACGAGACCAAGGGCCTGATCGAAAGCCAGGTGCGCGACCTCGCCGCCCAGCTCAACACCATCCAGAAAATCGCCCCGGCCGCGCGCACCGAAAAGGCGCGCCTGCAGGAAGTGGCCGGCATGCAGCGCTTGGTGCTGGATTCCGCGCTGCCGGACCGTTTGCGTGACCCGGTCTCATCCAAGTTCGATGAGCTCGTCTCCGACTACATCATCTCGCAGGGCGTCATCCAGCGCCTGGACGACAAGGACCTGCCGTTCCGCGACCGCGCGACGCGGCTGGTCACCTTCTGTGCCTCGGGTTGTTTGACCGTAGGCCGCGCCACGACCATCGCGCGCGAGACGGTTGTCTCTTACTTGCGCCGCAAGGATTTCATCGCCGAGCTCACCATAGATATCCCCGAGCCGGCGGAGAAAGAGAGGGCGATCAAGGAATTTTACGGCCTGCTGGCCAAGACCGGTTTTGACGTGAAATGATCAGCCGCGGAATGTTCCGCCGCTGAAGTGGGCCGCCAGCGCGCCCTGCAAGTCCGAAACGCCCTCTGCCGCATTGCCCAGCGTTTGGCCTTCTGCAATGCGGTGCAGGAACGCCGCATCTTCGGGCGCAATCACGCCGCTGGTCACGTGATGACCCTTACGTCTCACGAGCACGCATTCGCCGACTCCCATGTCCACAGCAGGCACGTTCTCCTGCTGATTGACGTCCCAGATTCGCTGGATGGGATAGCGCGATTCAATTACGCGCGTCGCCGGGTGCAGCATCAAACGAACGTCCGCCATTTCTTCGGCCGAAAGGCGTGCAAGGGCGGTGAAATCGAGCGCCGGCGCGTCGACGGCAAAGTAGCTTTCGGTGCGCGCCCATTCGAGCCGCGCGACGTAGGCGAGGTAGGGCAGCGCGTGGCCTGTCAGAGAAACCGCGAAGCCTTCGCCGTAGGCCGACAATTGCGGGCGTTGCGGCGGATGATCGAGAACAAAGGCCCGCGTGATTTCCGCAAAGGCTCTGCCGCCGAGGATGCGTCGCGTCACCGGGAACGTGGCGGCCAGCGCATTGACCAAGCTGCCTTGAACCGTACGCCGGTAGACCGAGAGCCCGGGGTCTTCGCCGAGAGCGCCGGTGCCGAGAACGGCCTCGCGCAGATGGCGCTGCACATCGTGAAGCGCGTTCATGCGGCGCTCCGTGCAGCTTTTGTGAGTATCGTTTGCGCCGCCGCGGCTTCGCCCAGCAGCACGGGCAAGGCGGGAACGTCGAGGTCCCACTCGATCAGCGTCGGCTTTGGCCCAATGCGCCCGACGGTGCTCGCAAAAAGGTCCCAAACCTGTTGTTTCACCGGCGCGCTGTGGGTGTCGATCAGCAGGCCATCCTCGGCCACGTGCCCGGCGAGATGGATTTCGCCGATGGCCTGCGCCGGCAGCGCGCGCAGGTATGCCCCAGCATTGAACCCGCTGTTGCTTGCGCTGACATAGACATTGTTGATGTCGAGCAGGAGACCGCAGCCGGTCTTCTCCACGAGGCGCGCGAGGAACGCCGGCTCGTCCATGGTCGTCTCCGGGAAGGTCATGTAGGCCGAGGGATTTTCGATCAGTATCTGCCGGCCAAAAGCATCCTGCGCGCGGGCAACGTTATCCGCGACGATGCGCAAAGATTCTTCGGTGTAGGGCAGGGGCAAAAGGTCATTGAGGTAAGCGCCCTCGAATACACTCCACGCCAGATGCTCCGAGACGCGCGCCGGTTTGACGCGTGCGAACAGACGTTTGAGGCGTGCGAGATGGTCCTCGTCAATCCCCGTCGCGCTGCCCAGGGACAACCCGACGCCGTGGCAACTGATGGGCGTGCGCGCGGCTATGACGTCCAGCATCGCCAGACGCGGCCCGCCGTCGCACAGAAAATTCTCGCTGTGGATCTCGAGCCACGGAACATTAATGTGCTCCGCGCCGGCAAAGGCCGCCATATGTGCCGTGCGTAGACCGATGCCGGCGGCGTTCGGAAGCACGGCTTATTGGGCCGCGGTGGCCCCAGCGGGCGCGGGCGTTTCGGCCGCCTTGGCATCGGCGGCGGCTTTAGCGGCATCGGAGGCGGTGTTGTTGAAGGCCTGGAGTTGGCCGCCCATGTTGGAGCAGCTGCCGATATCGACCATCATCCATTCCTGGCCGCTCTTATCGACCGTGGAAAGCCCGCCGCAGGTGTGGCTTCCGTCGGCGGCGGCGCAGCCGTTCTCGCCAGCTTTGGCGACGCCATAGCATTGCTCCTTGCCGGCGGTCTCGGTCGGCATGGAGCCGGTCGCCGCGGCGCCAGGTTCGGGGGCCGGCGTGCGCGTGCTTACCACGGCGATCCCGGCGATAGCGGCGGCGCCGACAACGGCGGCCGCTAGAATTTTCTTGTCCATGCGTTTCTCACGATTTCGAGGCAGATGCGGCATCATAAACCGCTCTCGCTCCATCATCTTCCGCATTTTCGCGTGAGCTGCAATATTTGTAATATTCGGTGAATTGACCAAACAGCGCCTTTAAGGACACAACCCCTGCAATGCAGCCCGCTGTTTCTTCAGAGATTCCGCACCTTACGCCGACGCCGAGCGATACGCCCGGCCGGCCTAAACGGCTGGCGGATTTCGCGACGCTGACCGAGGCGCTCGATTATGCCGGCGGGGCCGATACCGGTTTCAACTTCTATTCGGCGCGCGGCGGCCTCGAGAAGGTGCTGCCCTTCCGCGAGCTCGCCGGCCAGGCCAAAAGCACCGCGCTGCGGCTGTCCGCCGCGGGCCTTACGCCCGGCGAGCGCGTTGCGCTGCTGGCCGCGACTGACCCCGAGTTCCTCATTCTTTTTTTCGCCTGCCAGTATGCCGGACTGATCCCGGTGCCGATGCCGTTACCCACGGCCTTTGGCCGGCGCGAGGCTTACATCGATCAGATCAAAGGTCAGATGAGTTCCTCGGGCGCGCGTATGGCACTGGGCCCGGCCGAGTTCCTGCCGTTCGTGCGCGAGGCCGCCACCGGCGTCGATCTCGCGCTAATCGGCACGCTCGCCGATGTCACGGCCTTGCCTGAGGGAAAGGGTGATTTGCACCCGGGCGGGCCTGGCGATCTCTCCTATATACAGTACAGCTCCGGCTCGACGCGCTTTCCCACCGGCGTGATGGTGACGCACGCCAGCCTCATGGCCAATTGTTTCGCCATGAACAAACACGGCGTCAAGAACAGTGTCGGCGACCGCGCGGTCTCGTGGCTCCCTTACTTCCACGACATGGGTCTCGTCGGCTTCATGCTCGGCGGCGTCACCAGCCAGTCGTCGATCGATTATCTCTCGACCGAAGACTTCGCACGCCGTCCGCTGACCTGGCTGAAGCTCATCAGCGACAATAAAGCGACGCTGTCCTACGCGCCGTCCTTCGGTTACGAGCTTTGCGCGCGCCGCGTCGCGACCATGTCCGATCTCGGATTTGATCTCTCCAGCTGGCGCGCCGCCGGCATCGGCGGCGAGATGATCAAGCCGGGCGTCATGCGCGCGTTCGCCGAAGCCTTCAAACCCTACGGCTTCTCCGACAAGGCCTTCAACGCCAGCTACGGCCTCGCCGAGGCCGTGCTCGCCGTCAGCTTCTCGCCGGGCGGCAAGGGCATGCAGGTGGATACCGTCGACAAGGACGCGCTCGAGGATCACCGCGCCGAACCGGTAGCGGAAGGCCAGGGCCGTGAATTCGTGGCCTGCGGCAGCATTCTGCCCGACCACACGGGCGAGATCCGCGACGAAAAAGGCGGCGTCCTCGGCGCGCGCCGCGTCGGACGGCTGTTCATTGCCGGTCCCAGCATCATGCAAGGCTATTTCAACAATCCGGACGCGACCGCCGAATGCCTGAAAGACGGTTGGCTCGATACGGGCGATCTTGCCTATTGGATGCCGATCGACGGCCAGGACGAGCTCGTCATTGTCGGCCGCGCCAAGGACATGATGATCATCAACGGCCGCAACGTCTGGCCGCAGGACATCGAGTGGACCGTCGAGCACATCCCGGGACTCAAGTCCGGCGACAGCGCCGCCATTCTGCTCGCCGATCCGAGCGGCGTGGAACGCCCGACCATCCTCGTTCAGTGCCGTCCGTCCGATCCTGTCGAACGCGAGCGCCTCGCCGCCGATGTGCGCGCGCGCGTGCAGGAGCAGGTCGGCATCGTCTGCGATGTCGTGCTGGTGCCGGCGCGCAGCCTGCCCAAGACCACCTCTGGCAAGCTGGCACGCGGCCGCGCGCGCAGCATGTACATCGCCGGCGACATTCGCGCCGTCGGCGTCGGGTCGGAGTCCTGACATGGCGCTCCCGATCGTAGCCCTCACCGGCGCGACGGGGTTCATCGGCCGGCGTCTGACGCTGGCCCTGGTCGAAGAAGGCTACCTCGTGCGTGCGCTCGCACGCCGCATCCCGCCTGGCACCGAAGCCACCGATACCGTCACTTGGGTCAAAGGCTCGCTCACCGACGATCACGCGCTGCGCAAGCTTCTCGCCGGCGCGGCCGCCGTTGTGCATTGCGCCGGCTGCGTCAAAGCGCTTGACCGCGAGACCTTCTACGAAGTGAACGGCGCGGCCACGCGCCGTCTTGCCGAGCTGGCGGCGGCGCAACCGACGCCGCCGCGCTTCGTGCTGATGTCCTCACTCGCCGCGCGCGAGCCGCGCCTGTCGGCCTACGCGGCCAGCAAGCGCGCCGGCGTACAGGCGGTGAATGCCTTCCGCGACCGGTTGCCGGTGGTCATCCTGCGTCCGCCCGCGGTTTACGGGCCGGGAGATACAGAAACGCTGAGGATCTTCCAGATGGCGGCGCACGGCTTCATCGCCGCCCCGGCCGTGGCCCGCGCCCGCGCCTCTTTGGTGCATGTCCAGGACGTCGCCCGCGCCGTGGTCGCGGCGCTGGCCTTGCCGCAGCCGCCCGAGACGCCCATCGAGTTCGATGACGGCACGCCCGGGGCCTACAGCTGGTCCGATATTGCCGCCGCCGCCGGTGCGGCCCTCAGGACGACCCCCAAAGTCGTGCCGGTTCCGGCGGCCCTGCTGTACGTCGCGGGCGCCCTTGCGACCGTCCAAGCCTGGCTCACCCGTCGCCCCGGGGTCATGTCCTGGGGCAAAGTGCCCGAGCTGCTGCATCCCGACTGGGTTTCGGCCACCGGCACGTTCCCCGGCTATAAGCCATTGTGGAATATAGAAAAAGGCTTCAAGGATACGGTCACCTGGTACACCTCACAGGGTCTGTTAACAACGTAACGGGTGAGTTGATTTGTCACTCAACCGTCATTCCCGCACTCTGATCCCTTAGCACCTGCAACATTTTTGTTGTCCGCAGGGGCAGACGAGGGACGCGTTTCAAGGATCATGACTGCCGCACCAGGGGCTGAGCCATCGCCCGACACCCTGACGGCTCTCTTCGACATCTTGAAAACGTTCAACAAGACCGGCGCCGTGCTCACGCCGGGGACGCGGTTCAGCGAAGACCTGAACTTCGACTCCCTGGTGGTTATGGAGTTCGTCGCGGTTGTTGAGGACCGGTTCGATATTTCCGTGCCCCTCAACATCCTCCCGGACATTGCGACGGTAAATCACCTCGCGCTGGCTGTGGACAGGATCGTAGCGGAGAACAGCTAAAGAAACTCCGCGCGGTCGAAAGAGTTGGGTTCGTTTAATTTCGGTGGGGACTGCACATGGCTGGTTTGTTTGATCGTTTCGCGCCTCTGATGGCGCAGCGCGACATGATGCTGGGCGACGGGGGCATCAACCCGTTCCAGGTCAAGATGGACCAGGTCCTTTCGCAGACCGAAGCCATGATCGGCGGCCGTCACACCATCCTCGTCGGCACCAACAACTACCTCGGCCTGACTTTCGCGCCCGAAGCGCTGCAAGCCGCGCATGATGCCCTGGAAGCCTGCGGCACCGGCACCACCGGCAGCCGCGTAGCCAACGGCACCTATTACGGCCACAAGGAACTCGAAGCGACGCTGTGCGATTTCTTCGGCAAGGAACACGCCATGGTCTTCTCGACCGGCTTCCTCGCCAACCTCGGCGTGCTCTCGACCCTCATGGGCCCCGACGACTACATCCTCATGGACGCCGATTGCCATGCCTCGATCTATGACGGCGTGCGCGGCTCCTCGGCCGAGATCATCCGTTTCAAGCACAACGACGCCGCCGACCTCGACAAGCGCCTCGCGCGTCTCGCGAAGAAGCCCGGCAACAAGCTGATCGTCATCGAAGGCATTTACTCAATGCTCGGCGATAAGGCGCCGCTGGCCGAAATCGTCGCGGTGAAAAAGAAGTACGAGAACGTTTATCTGCTGTCGGACGAAGCCCATTCGGTCGGCGTGCTCGGCAAGTACGGCCGTGGCCTGCCCGAGGAAGTCGGCTGCGAGGACGACGTCGATTTCATCGTCGGCACCTTCTCCAAGTCGGTCGGCACCGTCGGCGGCTTCCTGGTCGGCAATCACCCCGATTTCGAGACCCTGCGTCTCGTCACGCGCGCTTACATCTTCACCGCTTCGCTGCCGCCGTCGGTAGTTGCGTCGGCCACGGTGAACCTGGGACTCGTGAAGAATGGCGGGGCGCTCCGCAAGCGTCTGATGCGCAACGCCAAGCATCTCTACGACGGCCTCACTGCGCTCGGCCTCAAAGTCGCCAGCGAGAATAGCCCGGTCGTCGCCGTGATCGCGCCCGATCCGGTGGTGGCGCTGGCCTTCTGGCGCGGTCTCATCGAAGCCGGTGTTTACGTCAACCTCGCGCTGCCGCCGGCGACTCCCTATGGCTACTCGCTCCTGCGTGCGAGCCTCTGCGCCGCGCACACCGAAGAGCAACTCGACAACGTCATCGCCATCTTCGCCGAAGTCGCGGCCAAGGTTGGCCTGATCGAGCCGGTGAAGAAGATCGCGCGCCGCAGCGCCGCCGGCTAATCCGGAGTTTCGAGATGTCGTTCGAGCGCGACGGCTACGACGTCCGCGCGGTGTTCTCGCCTGCCGAGATCACGGCGCTCCAGGACGATATCACCGCCCACATCGATCGCGTGGCCCACGCGCTCTACGCGCCCTTCGAGCTCAGCGAGCCGCGGGCGCCCTTCGCCGAACGCCTGAACCGCGTCGCCGCCCATGATCCTTCCTACGCCAACCTGCTCAGGCTCGCCGTCTGCACCGATGGGCACCTAAGC
This sequence comes from uncultured bacterium, assembly GCA_903888485.1. GTDB lineage: Bacteria > Pseudomonadota > Alphaproteobacteria > Rhodospirillales > Rhodospirillaceae > SHVO01. The sequence continues at coordinate 76,866 of CAISTS010000055.1, forward strand.
CCGTGGATCGAGCGCATGGCGAAACACCCGGAGCTGCAGCGCCAAGTAAGCGCGCTCCTGCCGACAGCATCGATTGGGTACAGCATGCGGCTGCGCGCCAGCATTCCGCGCATCCCTGAGGCGCGGCGCAGCTGGCACTCGGATGTCGCTATCGACGACGAGGCAGATTGTTCCAAGGTGCGCCTGGCTTGCTGGATTCCGTTGATGGATGCGGGTCCCGACAGCGGCGGCATCGAGATCGTTCCCGGCCGGCGCGCGGCGCCCCTCGCGCACCACAACGACGGCGCCGGTCGTTACAGCATTCCCGACGCTGTACTCTGCGATCTCCCGCGCGCGCAACTTTCCTGCCCCGTCGGCAGCGTCATCTTCCTCGACAGCTTCGTTCCCCACCGGGGTCTGCCCAACACCAGCGGCCATGAGCGCTGGAGCCTGGTCATCTGGTTCCGCGCCGAGAAGGCGACGGCGGCCGTCGCGGCGGAGTAAGGGCTACTTCGGTCCCCCCCGGCAACTGCGGCAGATCGTCGGTGATCGTGAACCACGGTGCTTTGCTCGCGACGTGGATGTGCATTTGCGGCTTTACGTCCGGATCGTCATCCAGGGCACCCAAAGGCAACCCATAAACATCGGCTTTACTGTCGAAGGTACTGAGGATCGGCGATCCGCACGTCCGGCAAAAGCCGCGGTGCGTGCCGGGCGAAGATTGATAGTACGTGACGATATTTTCACCCTGCACCCAACGGAAGTCGGCGGTTTTGACGGTGGCGCGGCTGCGAAACGCGGCGCCGTGTAGTTTTCTGCACATCGAGCAGTGACAGTTCCGCACCTCGGTAAGCGCGCCTGTAATTTGGTACTTCACACCGCCGCATTGGCAACTGCCCCTCAACATGTATCCCCCGTCGTTACCGCAGCCCGCCGCGTTCCAAGGTCTTGAAGAAGAGCTTGAGGCCCGTACGCAGCGGACGTTTGCGTTCGTCGTTTGAGAGTTCGATCTTCACGCCCGAATGGCGCTCGATCTTCCACACGGCATAGTCGAGGCCGCCTTGGAACGTAAACGCGGCCTTGATCAGGCGCAGCGCATTCAGTGTTTTTCCCACCGCACGCCGCGAGCGCCAGGCGCGTGCTGCACGCTGGCGTTCGGCCTCGGGCGTTACTTCGTGATACTTGCCATCGGCATCGGGCGGGCCCAGCACCGCAGCGGCCGCCGCCTCGTATCGCGCCCGTTCGGCCTCGACCAACTCCGCGGCTTTGTGATCTTTCTCCGGGCGCAACTCGGCGCCATAGGTCTCGCGGAAGGCGCGCACCCATAGCGCGTGAGCGGTGTAAGGCGCGGGCAGCAGCGGCTTGACGTTTAGGATCATCGTTTCAATCGCCGTCGCAAGCCCCGCCTCGACGCGCCGGCGGATTTCGTCGTTGCGGGCATGCAGCACCAGCGCGGGCTGCGCAAAGCGCGCCCAGACGCTGGAGGCAAACGCCGAGGGACCCACAGCGCGCAGGAACTGGTTCACCGCCATGACGGCGACTTTGGCGCGCACGATGCGGCCCTCGAAGGGCATTTCGATGTAATACACATTGGGCGGCAGCAGCCGTGCGAACAGCGCCGAGCTACGGTTGCGCAGCGCCGCGGTGTAGTTGTCCACGAGGACATAGAAGTCGAGCATCAGGCCATGATCGGTGTTCTGGCGCAGGCATGAACCGTAGAAAACCACCGCCGCCGTCGCGGGCCCGTAACGCTTGACCAGATGTGCGGCGAAAGCTTGCGCCGCCGGGAAGGTGTCGCGGCGAGCCTCGGTAGCGATGATGTCTTGCAAGGCAGGCGTCATGGCAAGCGCACGAAGTTGAGCGTCCGGCTGCCGTCAAGCACGAGCGGCTGATCCACGTGCGCTTCGTACAGCTCACCGTCCAGCGTGTAGGCGCCCGTGAACCGCAATGTCACCTGCTGCACGCGCGCCACCGTGCGCCCAGCGCCGCCCGTTAGCTTGCGCGCGATGAAATTCGGCAGCGCACCGAGAAGCGCAGCACCTTTTCTCACACTCAGATAGTGGAGTGCGCCGTCGCTATGTGTCGGCGATGGTTTGAGGCCCAGTAGCAGTTGGTTAAGCGCCGTGACGGCGACAACAAAGAATTCACCATCCTCGCGCGCGCGATCACCTTCGACGGTGACATGGCCGCGGCCTTTGCCGGCGAACAAGCCGCGCCACAGCAAGATCGCAATTGCCGCCGTGTGGCTGATAGCGTTCGGCAGATTTAAGGGATAGATGCGCAGGCGGCAGAACCTGATGCCGTCGACAACTTCGGCCGCACCGAAGAACGCGCCGTAGAGCGGCGGAGTCCCGGGTGCTTGCGTCAGCGCCAACACCGCACGCGGTGCGATATACGCGGCGAGGGGACCGGCGCGGCGCGCGGCGAGTAGGCGTTTCAGCGCCGCTTCCGGTGTGCCGGTCAGGCTCCAATCCGCGGCGGTCATGTTGGTCTTGCCGGCGGGCAATAACGCCAGTGCCGGCAGGGTGGCGTAGGCGCTGCCATTCAGCAGCGCGCCGAAAACCAGATCGGCGGTGCCGTCGCCGCCGTTGACGGCGATGACCTCGGCCCCCGCGGCGGCGCAGCGCGCCACGGCGTCCTCCACCTCATGGGCGTGCTCGATCACCACGTGTGTCACGGCCGTCTCGCCCGCGAGTAGGGGCTCAACCCAGGCGTCGCCGCGCAGGTTGCGCGTGCTTCCACGGTTGGTGATGACGGCCAAAGGGGTCACGGCAATCAGTCTTTAAGGGGTCTCGCCTCATACTGCGGCAATATTGCAATAGGCTCACGGGAAGAGGCGCTGCCCGAACCTCGCGCTATATCCTTAGCGCGTTGGAATGCTATGAAAAAGCCCTACTGGCTCCCAGGGGGTTGCTCGCCTAGACTCCCCTGGAAAAGCCGCCCTGAACCCCGTCTGGATCCCCATGATTAAGGCCATCGACCGCTATCTTCTGCGCCAGATCGTGCCGACGATCGTGCTGATCCTGTTCATTGCCGCCATCATCCTCCTCATGGAAAGGCTGATGCGCCTGCTCGACATCGCGGTGGGCAATGGTGTCTCCACCCTGGTGGTCTTCCAGATGTTGTTCTACCTGATTCCCTATTACATCGGCCTCGCGCTGCCCATGGCGCTATTCCTGGGCGTGCTGCTCGCATTCCGCAAGCTTTCCGCGCAGTCGGAGCTCGACGCGGTGCATTCGTGCGGCATTGGGCTGTCGCGCTTCATCCGCGCGGCGCTGCTGCTCGGCGCGTTCATGACCGGCCTCAATCTTCTGCTGTCGGGCTACATCCAGCCCTACACGCGCTACCTCTTCAGCGCGGTGATGTTCAATATCAGTTCGGGCGTGATCGAGCAGGGCATCGGCGAGGGCACCTTCACCAGCCTGCCCAACGGCTACACCCTGCGTGTCGAACAATCGCGCGGCGGCGGCCGTGAACTTTACGGCGTATTCGCGCACAAGCAGGAAGACAACGGCGATATCACCACGCTCACGGCCAAGCGCGGCGAGCTGATGACCGACAGTCTCGACGGCACCGTGTCGCTGCGGCTGTACGAAGGCAACCGCTCGGTGTGGGATACCAACACCAAGGCGGCCTCGACGCTGCAATTCGATTCCTACGACTGGACGCTGAACCTCTCCGACCTCGTGCGCTTCCGCGGCCGTGGCGGTGACCAGCGTGAATTGACCCTGGTCGAACTCTTGCGCGGTTACCGCTACAATATTGAATCCGGCCGCAGCAAAGTCACCACCGCCGAGGTCAACCCGCCGGCGGACAAGCCCGCCGAAGAGATCGTGGCGCCGTCCGCCGTCGCCGCGGAGTTTCACTTCCGCCTGGTGTTCTCACTCTCGATGCTGCTCCTGCCTGTGCTGGCCGCGCCGCTTGGCATCATGACCACCCGCGCCAGCCGCTCCTTCGGTCTGATCTTCGGGCTGCTCATCCTCGTCAGCTATCACAAGGTGCTCGAGTTCACGTCTGCGTACGCTTCCGCCACCGGCGCGCCGGCCGGCATCATGCTGTGGTCGGTATTCGCGCTGTTCACGATGGCGACGCTGTATCTCTTCATCATCACCGAGCGAAAAGCAGGCACGCCGCCCGTGCTGCTGATGGAAGCGCGCTGGGTCGCCTTGACCGACCGCATCGGGCGCATCTTCCGCCCCAAGCGCGCCGCCGCGGGGACGAGGTAAGAACGCATGATTCTCTCGGGTTATCTCATCAGGGCTTTTGTCGGACGCTTCATCATGCTGCTGGTCGGCTTGGTGTTGTTCCTGCAGACGCTCGACCTGCTGGCCCAGGCCAACGAGGTGCTTTCCGGGGGCGGTGAGCCTGCGGCCTCGCTCATCCGCTATGTCTCGCTGCGCATGCCGTCTCTGATCGAAACCGTCGCGCCGCTGTCGGCGCTCTTGGGCGCGCTAACCGCCATGGTTGGTATGGCCACTAACAGCGAGATCCTCGCCATGCGCGCGGCCGGGCGCTCGGTGCTCAGTCTCGTCGGCGGCCTCGTCAGCGTCGGCCTCGCGCTCGCCGCCATGCTCTTTGTGTTCTCCGAGTTGATCGTAGTCCCCGCCAATGCCGGCCTTCAGGAATGGCGCGACAATGGCTTTAAAACCGGTCCGCAGGAAATCAAGACCGGTGAGAACAGCTGGATCCGCGAGGGCAACACCATCATACGCGTCGGCTCCGTCGCGCGCGAAGGCACCGTGCTCAACGACGTGCGGCTGTTCAAGCAGGATGGCGACGGCAACATCGCCGACATCATCGGCATTCGCCTCGCCATGTGGGAAAACGACAAGTGGAACACGTTTGAAGTGAAGCGCCTCGCCAGCCGCATGCCGAACGATGAGACGCCGCTCACCTGGGACACCACGCTGAAGCCCGAGCACTTCATGCGGTTCGCCAATCATCCCAACGAGCTGTCGCTGGGCGAACTCCAGCAATACATCGGCAACGTGGCGATCGGCTCACGGCCTGAGTATTTCTACGATACCTGGCTGCAGCAGAAGATCGCCGGCCCCGTCGTGCTCGCGCTGATGCCGCTGCTGGCGGCCATCGCCGCCTTCGCGCATCACCGTCAGGGCAGCTCGGTGGTTACGGTCGTTTGGGGCATTACGGCGGGCTTTGCTTTCATCGTCGTCGACAACATCGTGCTGGCCATGGGTCAGTTCGGCTCGTTGCCGCCGGTGGTCGCCGCGTGGTTGCCGATACTCCTCTTCGGCACGCTGGGGCTTTGGCTCATCTTCAATCTCGAGAACACCGGAGCACGCACGTGAGCATCGGATTCTGGTCCGACAAGGAATACCACCTCGACCGCATGGACCTGCGCGCCCTCTCGGCGGCCTATTTCCAGTACTACGCCATTGCCGCATACATCCTGGTGGCATTGGTCTCCGGCGGTTTTGCGCTGGCCGGGCTGCTTGCGGGCGACGCTCCGCTGCTGCCGGTCGCACTCGCGATGCTCGCGACCTTCTTCATCTATCCCGTGGTTTGGTACGTCCTGCATCGTTTCATCCTGCACAGCCGCTGGATGTGGAAATCACCGCTGACCGCCGGAACCTGGAAGCGCATCCACTACGATCACCACAGCGACCCGAATAACCTCAAGGTTCTCTTCGGCGCGCTCTACACCACATTGCCGACGGTGGCCTTGGCGAGCATGCCGGTCGGCTACCTGCTGGCCGGCTGGACCGGAGCGCTCGCGGCGCTCGCCACCGGTGTCGTGCAGACTTGCATTTACGAGTATTTCCACTGCATCCAGCACCTCGGCTATGCACCGAAGTGGGAGTGGGTGCGCGAGATCAAGAAGTTCCACATGGCCCACCATTTTCACAACGAGACCGGCAACTTCGGGATCACGAACCTCTGGTGGGACAAGGTGTTCGGCACCTTTTACGAGGGCGCCGCCGCGCGCCCGCGCTCGGCGACCGTATTCAATTTGGGCTACGACGAAGAAGTGGCCAAGAGCTATCCCTACGTCGCGCGCATGACGCCCAATTGGCCCTACAATACCAACCCGGTGTCACGCAAACGCGAGCAGGCCGCCAAGACTGAGGCCGCCGCGGAATAATGGACGCAACCGTTGCCTCCGCCGTAAAGATCCGCCGCGTCGGTACGGACGCTTCGCGGGCGCAGTTCCTGGCCGTGCCGCACGCAACGCAAGGCCACGATCCGCATTGGGTCGCGCCGTTGACCTTGCTCGAGTCCGCGCGCCTCGATCCGAAGAAGAATCCCTGGTTCACCCACGGCGAGGCGCAGCTGTTTGTCGCGGAAAAGGATGGCAAGCTCGTCGGCCGCATCTCGGCGCAGATCGACCGCAGCCACATCGAACGCTACAACGACGCCACGGGCTTCTTCGGCTTTTTTGAGTCCATCGATGATTCGCAGGTCTCAGGCGCGCTCTTCGCCGCCGCCGAGGCCTGGCTGCGCGAACGCAGCATGGAACGCTGCGTCGGGCCCTTCAGCTTCAACGTCAACGATGAGTCCGGCCTGCTCGTCGATGGGTTCAACTGCCCGCCGCGTATGATGATGGGCCACGCCCAGCCGTCCTACGGCGCGCTGGTGGAAGCCGCCGGCTTCTCGAAAGCGGTCGATATGCGCGCCTATCTCACGCCCATGGACTCGGCGCTGCCCGGCAAGCAGTTGAAATGGCTGAAACGCGCGCTAGACCGCAACCCGTCGCTCAAAGTACGCCCGCTCGATATGTCCCGTTTCGATGAGGAGATCGCCACGGTCGTGCGGATATTCAACGCCGCCTGGGCCGAAAACTGGGGCTTTATCCCCATGACCGACATCGACGTCGCCCATATGGCCAAGGAGATGCGCGCCATTATCGTGCCGGAGCTGGTGTCCATCGCCAGCATCGACGGCAACCCGGTCGCCATGTGTCTCGCGCTCCCGGACTTGAATGAGCTCATCAAGGACTTAGATGGGAAGCTAGCGCCCTTCGGATGGGCCAAGCTGGTGTGGCGGCTCTTGACCCGCCGCACCTATGCCTCGGGAACGCGGGTGCCGCTGATGGGCGTGATGCCGGAATACAAGAACAAGCCCATGGGCTCGATGCTGGCGCTGCTCACGGTTGGCGCCGTGCGCGAGGCGTCTCTCAGACTGCGCATGCCGGTCTGCGAGATGAGCTGGGTCTTGGAGTCCAACACCCAAACCTGTCATTCGATCGAAGAAATTGGCGGGCGGGTCTACAAGATTTACCGCATGTACGAAAAGGCGCTCTAATGTTTGCGGCTTTCGTGCGCTTGTTCGTCGTGATTCTGGCACTGGCGGGCCTGGCGGTTCTGTTTTTCTACGCTTTCATCGCGGCGCTCATCGTCACGCCGATCTTGTTCGTGCTGTTCTGGCTGTTCGGGCGTAAATCAATGGTGCAATGGACTGTTGTGCGCCCCGGCGCTTACCCGCAGGAGCAGCCGCGCCGCTCGGGTCCGGTCATCGAGCATGATCCCAACGATTTGCCGCGCGAACCACCGCCGGCCTAAGGATTTATGACGACCGCGCGTTCCGCCCTGGAGCGTTCGAGAAAGGCTTGCAGCAGACGCATATTCTTTTTGTTGGCCTTGAAGGCGACATCAAAGATGCGCCCGAGCAGCGGAATGCTGCCGACAAGGGTCAAGTTGCCCACCATGCGCAGGAGCAGCAAGCGCGGCGCACCGGCGTGGCGGGCGGCCGCGAAGATATAAAGCCCCGCAAGCCCACTGATGAGATCGCCAAGCCCGGGAGCGAGGCCGGCGAGGGCGTCGATGCCGAAGCGCCAGTTCGTTCCCGGAATGCGCCACCGCGTGTCGAGCAGATCGGCCAGCCAAGCAAGTTCGGCCTCGTCCGGGACGCGCATGCGTAGAGGATTACGGTCCGCTCGCGGCCCGGAAGACGGTCAGGCCGAGGATCAGCATGATCGCGAAGATGGCCAGGAACAGGAAGAACAGGAACTTGGCAATTCCGATAGCCGCGCCCGCCACGCCCGTGAAGCCCAGCAGGCCGGCGATAAGTCCCAGAACGAGGAAGATGAAAGCCCATTTCAGCATCGTTATCTCCTTTGTCGCTTAGCAAGGAAACGGTCCCCGCGCGATTTTGTTCACACCTGCAAGCCCTAGGCGGCGCTAGAGCCTGATGCGGGGCTGGTCTATGCTTGAGGGATATTGGGAGGAAACCAATGCGTGCATTCTTCAAGGTGATTCTGGCCGCGGCTGTTCTTCTGGCGGTTCCGCTGCATGCGGCTGAGGACAAGAACGGCTACGCCAATACCGGCCTGACACTCGATGGCATCGGTAAGTCCTACATGGGCCGCGAGATCGCTCAGGTAATGGGCTATCAGGGGGCGGAGTGGTTGGAGCGTCCCGAGCGCCAGCGCGAGGAGGGCACCGACAAGCTCCTGCCGCTCCTGGGTCTGAAACCCACGGACATAGTCGCCGACATTGGCGCAGGCTCAGGCTATTTCAGCTTCCGCATGGCCAAGCTCGTGCCGCAAGGAAAGGTATACGCCCAGGACATTCAGGAAGAGATGCTCGCCCTCGTCCAGCAGAAGAAGGGCAAGGGCGAGGGACCCAACGTCATTCCCACCCTCGGCGGCATAAATGACCCTCGCCTGCCGGCGAATGCCATCGACCTGATCCTATTGGTTGACGTCTATCACGAATTCTCGATGCCGCGGGAAATGGGCTTCGCCATGGCCAAGGCGCTGAAGACCGGCGGGCGTATCGCGCTGGTGGAATACCGCGGCGAGGACGACAGCGTCCCCATCAAGGATGTTCACAAGATGACTGAAGAGCAGGCGCGCAAGGAAATGGCCGCAGTCGGTCTGCGATGGGTCAGCACGGACAGCAAGTCGCTGCCGTGGCAGCACGTCATGATTTTCGAGAAGTGCTAGAGCATTTTCCGGCGAAGCGGAAACTGGTTCGCCGCAGAAAATGCGACGAACAAAAATCAGGCGACCGGGCTGGGTAAACCCGGGTCCATCGGCGGTGGCGCCTCCACCGGCACAATCTCCGGCTGCGATGGTTGCGGCGCGGGCACTTCGTTCGGCAACGGCGGCTTGATTTCGGGGGGATTGCCCTCGTGTGGAGATTCGTCGCCATCCTTGCCGTAGTCATCGCGACCTTGGCTGGCGGTTTGGGCACCCTGCAGATACAGCGGGTCTTGCTTCCTCGTCGTGCTCATGCGCGCATCCTTACCAAGAAAGGGAAACTTTTCGTCAAGAACAACGACGCTCTTTACGCGCCACATAACGCGCCCTTTCCCTGAATGTTACGGCCTCCGCGGAAGTTGAATCGCGTGTTCTTCCAGGAACATCGCGGTGTATCGCGCATTAAACCTTCGCATCGTGGTTCTGCGTATCGCGCAGAATTGTAAGTGACCGTGAAGGAGGCCTGCGATGAAATCTATCGTTCCGTTTGTCGTGGTCTCTTCCCTCATGGGATGGTCGGTCTCCGCGCATGCGGCAGGCCCGGTGAATCTCTTGCAAAGCAACGTGCGCGGTGTCTCCGATCAGATGATTCCCGTTTCGATGCCCGTGGGCGCGCTTGTGCCGCGCGCGGCGGTGACTGATCCGCAGGCGAGCGTCAGTGTCGGCGCGCCGGTCAACCTCCTCCCCAACGTGGCTTGCTTCAAAGGCGAGCCGGGGAGGGCGTGCGATGCGCGCAGCGCTGCGCAGCTCCGCGCTGTGGAAGTCACGACTGAAGAAGGTGCCGGCTTGCGCCGCGCCAGTGCGAACCTCCCGATGAGCCTTTTGATCCCGGTGGCGCAGACTGAACCCAAGACGATTCCGCCGAAGACACCCAATGCCGCCGATTCCGCCGGATGCGGCCAAAGCGCCGGAACCGCCGATCGTCGCCGACCCCGAAGCCGTGATTAAACCGCCGCCGACGGGCGACCAGGAGTTGGTGCAGCCGTCGCCGACGGCGGCGTCGAAGATGCCGGTTATCAAGCCGAAGCCCAACCCGCCGGTCATCCAGTAGCGGGCGCGGCTATTCCGCGGCTGAACTACGTTTGAAGTCCGCCGCGACACCCGCCAGCATCGCGCCGCTCAAGAGGTGGTGCGGAAAACGGATCGTCGCGGTGGTGCCACCGCCGACAACGCTGTCGATCAAAAGCTCACCGCCCAGTACGTCCATATAGCGTTTGCAGATCGAAAGCCCGAGGCCGGTGCCCTGGCCACTGTGCGAGACCGCCGGGTTCCCTTGCAGGAAGGGCTCGCCCAACCGCTTGAGCAGTGCGGGCTCGATGCCCGGGCCTTGGTCGGCGACGCAGGCGTCCAGATGCTTGCCCTCGGCATGGCGCGCCGTGACGACAATCTCGCCGCCCGGCGGCGAGAACTTGATGGCGTTGGAGAGCAGGTTGATCATCACCTGACGGCTGAAGCGCTGGTCGCCGGAGACGGCCGGCAGCACATTCGGCACGGCTGTGTGGATCCGCACGCCCTTTTGGCTGGCGAGGCCCTCGACAAAGGACACGGCTGCGCCGATGACGTTGTGCAGATTGATGGCCTCGCGCTGCAGGGGCTGCGCGCCGGACTCGATCTTGGCCATGTCGAGGATGTCGTTGACGATATTGAGCAGGTGTTCGCCCGAGCGGTGAATATGGTCGGCGTAGGCGGCGTAGGCGGGCGCGATGTTGTCGCCCAGTACCTTGTTCTTGATGATCTCCGAGAAGCCCATGATGGCGTTCAAGGGCGTGCGGAACTCGTGGCTCATGTGCGCAAGGAACCGGCTTTTGGCTTCGTTGGCTTCTTCAGCGCTGGCTTTGGCGTTGCGCAACGCCATCTCGTTCTCCTCGGTGCGCCGGATCTGGCGCAGGATGATCACCGCGAACACGGCCATCGCCAGAACGATGCCGAAGACGGCGAGAACGATGGAATTGCGGCTTGATCGCCATGCCAAGAGGAAGTCATCGGCAGAAAGCCCCACGGTCACGCTCACCGGCAGCGGTCCGATCAAAGCGCGTGTGGCCGTGAAGGTGACCAGGCCGCCTTTGCGGATGAGAGCGTCATCCGGAATGACCAGCGGGGCTTCGCGCTGCGCGCCGATGGGAAGGCTCAGCGTACGTGTCCCGGCCACCACCTGGTCTTTCACCCACATGGCGATGCGCCCGCGCGTGCCGACGTCGAGGGTGGCGTAGTAGTCACCGAAAAAATGCGGATCGAGCAACGCGAAGATGTAACCTGTTACCTGCCCTTCGGATCCGAGGACGCGTACGCCGAGCGGCAGCATCCACTGATCGGGCGGCGCATCGGTGCGCTGGTTGAGGTAGGGCTCGCCCAGCAACAGGCGCTCGCCCACGGGCATAATCGAGGCGAAGGACATCCCCGTGAGCAGCACGCGGCTGATGTCTACCGGGAACGAGCGCGATCCAGCCACCCCTTCGAAGTGCTCATCGAGGATGAAGAAGCTCATCACTGCCGGTGCGCTCTTGAGCTTGTCGGCGAGAATGCGGTGCAGGTACGCCTGATCGGCCGGCCTGCCGGCTTTTGCGGCGAGTTCGTAGCTGTAGACGTCGGCGATGCCTTCGATGATGCGCACGGTTTCGCCGAAGGTTTGCGACGCATGGGCCTCGGCGGTACGGGAGGTGTTGCGCGTCGCGCGCACGGCACTGTCGAGCGCCGCGTTATACTGTTGCGCGATGCTGTAGACGCCTGCGGCGATGACCAGCGCGGCGAAGCTTGATACCAAAAGGATGGTCGCGATGCGCAGGCGGCGCAGCGACGAGATGCTTGCAACTTTGCGGGAGGCACCCGTCAGCGGTTTCACGAGCTAGATCTTTCCGCTAGGTCGGTCGCGCCGAAGGATCCGCATTTTGCCCCCGTGCGCGGCCTGAAGATTCGACCCGCGTATGATACGGCCCCGCCAGGGGGCAGCGCACGCACATAATGGATAAATCAGCCTGGCTCTACTGCGCCGGGGCAGGGGCGTACTTGTTGATCGCCATCTTCAAGGCCTTGAACAGCATCTGGCCAAGTTCGCCGCCGTCGCCCTCGATCTTGTCGCGCAAGACAGCACGCATGGTGTCGATGTGTGCCTTGACGATCTCGAGATTGGCGTCGTCCTGGCGGCACGGTGGCTTGGTCACTTCGTAGAGCGACTTACCGAACACGGTGATCAAGGGGTAGCCGAAGGTGCCTCCCTGGCCGCGGAGTTCGTGGGCGATCAGGTTGATCTCTTCGAATTGCGCCGTGCGCTCGCCGCTGACCTGCTTGGCTTCGGTCACCTGGCGGGAAAGCCTGTCGAGATAGCCCTTGGCCCAATCCAGGAAGCCGTCGGCTTCGCGCTTGAGTTGCTGTTCGGCGGAGAAGAGCACGTCGTCGGGGAGGACGAAGGGCTGACGCATGGCGTTCGAGCCCATCTTCTGCTTGAGGTAGTTGGGCAGCTTGAACAGCCAGACGTCTGAAGGCGCCGCGGGTTTTTCGACCTTGTCCTTCGAATAGACAATGGTCGCATGGGATTCATCGGGTTTTCTGCGCTCTTGACCCTTCGGCGGCCCGGCCTTCGAGCGGCGGCGGCAAGGGCCGAAATAGGTCTGCGTCGTCACATACTGGCGCGGCGCATCGATGATGCGCTGCAGCACCTTGTAGATGTTCTCGACGGAAAAGGGCTTGGCCATGAAGTCGGTGACGCCGTGGTCGCGTGACGCCTCGACGTTGACGCGGTCGGCCGCGCCCGAGAGCATGATGAACGGCATGAAGCGGTTGGGCGAGGCCTTGTCGTCACGCAGCCACTGCAGAAGGTGCACGCCCGACACGGGCGACATGATGAAGTCCGAAATCACAATATCGATGGGTTCGACCGCGGTGCCGAAGCCTTTGGCGGTCAGCTTCAGGTATTCAACCGCCTCTTTTCCGTTTTTGGACTTCTGAACGCGCGTGAACCCCAGGCGCTTCAGGCTGTTGACCAGAATATCGAGCATGTACTCGTTATCCTCGACCACCATGAGGGAGATGCGGTCGTGGCCCGGGTCCACCTTGTCTTTATTCAGCATCGACACGTCGGAAACTTCCTATCGCCGTCCAGACGGGCAAGTGTCCTGGAAAAATTGGGTTTTCCCCAAGGCAACCAAAACCCCCGGGAGACGCCATCATCGTCGTCTTCCGCCCACCTCGATACCATTGTAAACGGCCCAAGCCATTTCACAATCCCTAAACTCAATCTAAGTGGATGTAATTAATGGAGTTTTTACTAAAAAAATTGCTAATCGTGCGGAGGAAGCGCCCGAAAACGCACATCGTGCGTGATAAGCTTCCCGCCTCGCCATGACACAACCTTTGCTCCCCAGCGACCTCACGCTCCGCCGCGTCGTCCTTGTGCTCTTTGCCCTCGTGCCGGCTGCCTTCGGGGTGCTGGCGCAGCTCATGGAGCAGGACGCCAACTGGGACTTGCGCAACTATCATTGGTACGACGCTTACGCTGCGCTGACCGGCCGGTTGGACGTCGACATGGGCGCGGCACAAACGCCCAGCTACTACAACCCGACGCTCGATATCCCGTTCTACCTCGCCGCCGAAGCCCTCCCGGCGCGCATCTTCGGGTTCTTGCTCGGTGCGCTGCAGGGGACGAACTTCATCCTCCTCTACGCGCTCGGCTGGTACGCCCTCGCCCCGGTGGTCGAGCGTCAGCGCGTACTGGCTGCGGGGGTCATGGCTGGGGTTGGCGTCATCGGCGGCGGCCATCTGGGTCTCCTCGGCACGATTTTCCACGACAACATCGTCAGCCTCTTTGTCTTCGCCGCGCTGGCTGTCGTGCTCGCAAGCATCGACGTACTGCGTGACGGGCCCCTCTTCCGCGCCCTCCTGCGCTGTGCGCTGGCGGGCTTTTTTGTCGGCTGCGGCGTAGGGCTCAAGTTGCCCACGCAAATCTTCGCCATTGGCGTCTGCTTCGGCCTCTTGTTCACGCCGGGCCCCTTTATGCGCCGCTTCTGGATGTCCTTCGTCTGCGGTCTCGGCGTCATCGCCGGCTTTCTGCTGCTCGGCGGATGGTGGATGTGGGAGCTGTGGACGCACTTCGGCAATCCCTTGTTCCCGTATTTCAACGACATCATCCGTTCGGACTGGGCTTTGCCCGAGAGCTATCGCGACGACCGCTATCTGCCCAAAACCATCGGCGCGGCCTTGTCGCTGCCGTTCCGGCTGTTCCTCGACGGCCAAGTCGCCGGCGAGATCGCTTTCCGCGACGCGCGTGTGCTGGCCGCTTACATCGTGCTGCTGGCGACGCCCGTCATGCTGCTGATCGCCCGCAAGGTGCCCACCGGCGGCGTGCCGCCCGCGGCCGACGTTTTTGCGGCGCGCTATCTCGCGGCCGCCGCGGCGCTCGCCTATCTCATCTGGGCGCCTCTTTTCGCGATTTATCGCTACATCATTCCGCTCGAGATGCTGGCGCCGCTCGTCATCGTCGTCTGCATGGCGTATTGGCCCCTTTCGCTCACGCGCCGCCTCAGCCTGACCATCGCCATGCTCGGTTTTGTCGTCGTCACCGCTCAGCCCGGCAATTGGCTGCGCAAGCCGTGGGGCCCGGGCCTGGGTGGCGCGTTCGTTGAAGTGAGCCCGCCCGCCATCGCGGATCCGGCGCGCACGCTTATCCTCGTCACCGGCTTCGCGCCGACCGCCTTTGTCATCCCGGCTTTCCCACCCGAGATCCCCTTCTTGCGGCCACACAGCTATCTGGTCGAAGCGTCCCATCCCACGCGGTTCATGGCGACGATGCGTGCGCGGATCGCGTCGCACAATGGGCCCATCTACGTGCTGAAGGCGGAATGGGAGACTTGGGCGGCCGAGGAAACCTTGCCCGCATTCGGCCTCGCGTTGACCACGGACTGCCGCAAGGTTCCGTCCAATCTCGACGACGAAATCGAGCTTTGTGCAGTGACGCGATCCACACCCTGAGTCCCTTTATTGGCCGCATTTTCTAAGGCGAACCGGCCTCAACTTCGCCTGACGATGCTCCGAATGTGATACAACTCGCGCATGCCCACCGTCGCCGTATTGGTCCCCTGCTACAATGAAGAGGCCGCCATTGGCCGTGTCGTCGCCGACTTCCGCGCGGCGCTGCCCCATGCCTTGATCTACGTCTACGACAACAATTCCAGCGATCGCACCGCTGAAGTCGCGGCAGCTGCCGGCGCGATCGTTCGTCATGAATCGCTGCAGGGCAAAGGCAACGTCGTGCGCCGCATGTTCGCCGACGTTGACGCCGACGTATACGTCATGGTCGATGGCGACGACACCTACCACGCGGCCAGCGCGCCGGCGCTCATCGCCCGCCTGCAAGCGGGTCAGTTCGACATGGTCAATGCGGCGCGCGTCAGCGACATCGCCGGCGCTTACCGTCCCGGCCATCGCTTGGGCAACAAGATGCTGACGGCGCTCGTCGCGCTTGTCTTCGGCAAGCGCACGGCCGATATGCTCTCGGGCTATCGTGTATTCTCGCGCCGTTTCGTCAAATCCTTTCCGACGCTGGTCACCGGCTTCGAGATCGAGACCGAGCTCACCGTGCATGCCCTCGAGATGCGCATGCCGATCACGGAAGTCGCGACACCCTACAAAGACCGCCCCGCCGGCTCGATGAGCAAGCTTTCGACGTTCAAGGACGGTTTCCGCATCCTGTTCATGATCGGCAAGCTGGTGAAGGAGGAGCGCCCGCTCGAATCCTTCGCCCTGACCGCGAGCGTGCTCGCGCTGGTGTCGATCGCGCTCGCGGTTCCTGTTGTCCTCACCTTCCTCGAGACGGGGCTGGTGCCGCGCCTGCCCACGGCCGTGTTGTCGACCGGCCTTATGATCCTCGCGTTCCTCGCGCTGGCCTGCGGCTTGATCTTAGAGACCGTCACGCGCGGACGGCGCGAGATGAAGCGCCTGGCCTATCTCGCCCATCCGGCACCGCAGCCGCCGTTGGCGCCGACACCCGCCCAGGTCGTTCGCATTGATCCGGCGACCCGTGCCTGAGTTCATGCGTTTTGCCGCTGTGGGCGTGGTCGGATTCTTTGCCGATTCCGCGGCGCTGCTGTTTGCGACGCGCGTGCTGGGGTTCGACCTCTATTCCGGCCGCGTCTTTTCGTTCCTGGTCGCGGCGACGACCACCTGGGCGCTCAACCGGCGCTTCACCTTTGCCCGCGGCGCCCCGGAGCACCCCGCGCGCCAGTGGCTGAAGTTCCTGGGCGCCAACGCCCTCGGCGGGGCCGTCAACTATGCCATCTACGCGGCGCTGATTACCTTTGAGCCGGTAGTCGCAGCCCAGCCTGTGATCGGCGTTGCCGCAGGGTCCCTGATGGGGCTCACCTTCAACTTCACCATCAACAAATTGTGGGTCTTTAAACGATAACCGCATCAGCTTCGGGCCAGAGGACAAGCGTTGTAACTGTCTGTTGCATCGCGATTATCCGGCCCACGGGTAGCGCCGAATTTAGCAAAGTTTTAGTTGCGCCAGCGCCGAGTCGCGCGCTACACGTAAATGCTCTTCGGGGGGTTCCTACGCCTCAGCTTTGACACGTTCCTGCGCAAGAGTGCGCACGTGAGCAATCATGTGGCATGGACGGCAAAGCAGGATGAGGACGGCATCTTTCGGAAAAGGCGGGGAGGGCATCTTGAAGCCGGCCCGAATGGTTTTTCGAGTGCATCTGCCAATTAACTGACCAACTTCAACAGTGAGGATTTTTCATGCGTAAGGCTATTTTGTGGGCCGCCATCGTGCTTCCCTTCTCCTTCGCCGCCGCGCAAGCCGGCCAGGCCCCGAACTCGGCCATGGGCAAGCGCCAGTTCGGCCCCTGCACCTCGTGCCACACCGTCGAAGCCGGCGGCCCGAACAAGGTCGGTCCGAACCTCAACGGCATTTTCGGCAAGAAGGCCGGCGCCAAGGCCGACTTCTCCTATTCCGACGCCATGAAGAAGGCGAACATCACTTGGGATGAAGCCTCCATCGACAAGTACATCACCAAGCCGGCGGAATTCATTCCCGGCAACAAGATGGCGTTCCTCGGCGTGCCGAAGCCGGAAGTGCGCGCGAACATCATCGCGTACCTGAAGGAAGTGACCAAGTAACAGCAGCTTAAAAGCTGAAGACCTTACGGCCGCACAGGGACGCCTGTGCGGCCGTAATAACAAGAAGGGGAGCGAATATGATGCGAAAATCAATTCTGACGTTGGCCGCTGTGATCCTGACGACCACGGCTGCCCATGCCGCTGAGAAGATCAATATGGATACGGCCAAGCGCCAGGCCGCGATCTGCACATCATGCCATTTCTTCAATGAGGCCGAAGGCACCAAAGTCGGGCCGAACCTCTACGGTGTGCTCGGCCGCAAAGCCGGCACCAAAGAAGGCTTCATGTACTCCGACGCCATGAAGGCGCAGAAGTTCAAGTGGGATAAAAAGCGCCTCGACAAGTGGCTCACCAATCCCAAGGCGATGGTCCCGGGCACCAAGATGTCCTATCCCGGCACCGACAAGCCGGAGATCCGCAAGAACATCATCGCTTGGGTGGAAAGCGTCACCACGCCGCCGAAGAAAAGTAAGAAGTAATACGAAACAGGTCAGACTACCCGTCCCGACGGCCGCGGTTCACACCGCGGCCGTTTGCATTTGGTGGGCGAGAAGGCGCCGCCCGTTGCGCGCAAGCCGTGCGTTATCGAAAGGGCGAGAACTCCGGGGGTGTTTCCGGCGTTTGAATCGCTGTGCTCCTGGTACAATCGCAAAGAACCGACTCCGCGCGTGGGTGCGTTATGCCGGCCCCGTCCCGCCGCCAGGTCCTGACCTATGCCTTCGCCGCGGCGGTGCTGCCGGCTGCGGCCAAGCCGCCGCTGCGCCCCGATGCGCTCGCCCTCGCGCCAGGCATTCAGCTCTATTCGGTGGAAGTCGAGCTCCGGAGGGATTTCCAGGGCACCCTGAAGCTGCTGGCCGCCATGGGCTACCGCGACGTCGAACTCACGGAGTTCTTTGACCGCAAGCCGGCCGATCTCAAGAAATCTTTGAAAGACGCGGGCCTCGTGGCGCGCAGCGCGCACTACAGCGTGCCGACGCTGCAATACGACTTCGACAAGGCCGTGGGCGAGGCGCAGGAACTCGGCCTTGAGCAGATGATCTGCGCCACTCCGCGCATTCCGGGGAACGGCTGTCCGACGCTCGAGGCGTGGAAGTGGAACGCGGGTTTCCTCAACACCATCGGCTTTCTGGTGAACAAGACCGGCATGAAGTTCGGCTATCACAACCATGCCGTCGAGTTCATGCGCTACGGCGGAACTCCTGGCGAGCGGGGCGCCGAAGGCGGCGCACGCACCGCTTATGACGAGCTGATCGCGCGGACCGATCCCCGGCTGGTCACGCTGCAGCTCGACTGCGGTTGGGCGGCGGCGGCGGGCGTCGCGCCGGCGACGCTGCTGACGCAGCACACGGGACGCATCTCCTCGCTGCACGTCAAAGATCTGCGCAAGGGCTTCAAGGCGAACCTCGCGGGCGGCATTGAAACCACCGCCATCGGCCAAGGCATGCTCGACTGGAGGGCCATCCTCGGCGCCGCCAAGACCGCCGGCGTCGCGCGCACCTACGTCGAGCTCGAACCGCAAAAAGACCCGCTCGAAGCACTCGAACTGTCAACGGCGGAGAGATTCCAGGCCAGCGTGGCGGAGTAAAAGCAGGCCAGTAGTGAGGGGATGCGCTGACATGCAAAGGGGCCCGATCGGGCCCCTTTGCATGTTGGCGGCGAAACTCCTCCCATAC
>CAISTS010000056.1 GCA_903888485.1 uncultured bacterium
ACTCTCATCAATCTCGACCTGGACTTCATCAAGCCGTTCCGGGCGAGCAATAAGGTCGCTTTCGCCTTCTCACCCGAGGCCGACGGTACACTAGTGCTGTGGACCATGACCGGCCCCCTGCCCTTCATGGCCAAGCTCATGCATACGCTCATGAACATGGACAAAATGGTCGGCAAGGATTTCGAAGCCGGGCTTGCGACGTTGAAGTCGATCTCCGAGACCGCGGCGCGCGCTTAATATCTACGCAACGGCGGTCATGGGCTGCTGAGTCAGCAAGCTCTGCAACAGGTGCGGCTCAATCGGCTTGCGGAGCAGCGGCACTTGGGCGAAGCGCTCGTCGATGCTGTCGCCGTCGTGCCCCGTGACGAACACAAACGGCACACCGCGGCGCATCAGCTCCTTCGCCACCGGATAGATCAATTCGCCGCCAAGGTTGACGTCGAGCACTGCGCCGTCGAGATCGGTTGTCTCAGCCGCGGCCAGCGCGCCGCTGAGATCGGCGATCGGACCGAGAACATTGAAACCGAAATCAACCAACATGTCGTGAACCATCATACCGACAAGCACTTCGTCCTCGGCCAGGAGGATGCGCTTGCCTTCAGGTTTTTTTGATTCGCTCTCAGCCGCCTCCTTCTCCTCGTCGAAGCGGATCTGCTTGTTTTGATCGGGCGTGCGCATGATCTTGGCGCGCGGAATGGTGAACGTGCAACGCAGGCCTTGCGCGAGCCAATCCCAGGTGACCTTGCCATTGAGTTGGCCTTCGATGCTGGCCTTGATGACCGTAAGCCCGAAGCCTTTCTTCATCGGCGACTTCACCGACGCGCAGCCGCTTTCCTCCCACGTCAGCACGAGATTCTTAGCTTTCAGCTCCCACTTGAGCTTGATGTGTCCACCCGCGGACAGCGCACCGTATTTGGCGGCGTTGGTGGCGAGTTCGTGCAGCGCCAGCGCAAAGGTCTGCGCGGCGGCGGGCACCAGGAGAACGTGCGGACCGTCGATGCCGATCTGTCCGCTTTGGCGCGTGCGGTAGGGCGCCATCTCGTCTTCGACGAGTTGCTTTAAGCTGGCGCCGACCCAGCGCGATTCCGACAGCAGCGTATGTACAGAGGCGAGCGCTCGCACGCGGCCATCGACCGCCTGGACGAAGTCCGATATGGACTCGGCACGGGTCAGTCGGACGAGCGATTGCACGACGGCTAGGGCGTTTTTGGCGCGGTGATCGACTTCGCGCGCGAGAAGCACTTGACGCTCCTCATCCAGTTTGCGCTCGGTGATGTCGACCGTACAGCCACTGAGACGGATGCCCTGTCCTGGCGAGTCCGACGTTATGGCAACGGTGCCGAGGCACCAGCGCTGCTCGCCGTCGGGGCGAATAATTCTGAACTCCATCTGGCCACCCTGCCCCGACGCGATGGCGCGCTGCATACTCTCCTCGACCGTTTCGCGGTCGTTGAGATGGACCAGGCTGTGCACATTCTTGATGTTGGCGACAAAACTCTTCTTCTCGACGCCGTAGAGGCGGTATTGCCCCTCGTCCCAGACGTACTCGCCGCTGACCGGATCGAGGTCCCATGAGCCCATGTTGCCGGCGGCGAGTGCCAGCGATCGGCGCCGCTCGCTTTCCAGAAGTTGGGCGTTTGAAGATTCCAGGGCCGCGGTTCGTTCGGCAACGCGGCGTTCCAGCTCGCGATTGAAAGACTCCAGTTGGCGGGTCTTGCGATAAAGGTCGACGAAAACCTTCACCTTGGCGCGCAGCACCTCAGCAACCACCGGCACCGGCACGTAGTCAACCGCGCCCATGGCGTAGGCACGCAAGTGATCGACCTCGGCGAGTTGCACGGCGGAGATGAAGATGATCGCCGTTTCCTGAAAGCGCGGATGCTCGCGTATCATGCTGACGAGTTCGAAACCGTCCGTGTCTGGCATGCAGATATCGACCAGAATGACGGCGATATCTGTTTTCAGCAGAAACTCGAGCGCCTGAGAGGCGGAAGCCGCCTTGATCAAGTTATCGCCCAACTCACCTAGGATGACTTCGTAGCTGAGCAACTTGCCCGGCTGGTCATCCACCATCAGGATGTTAACTTTCTCTTCTTTGACCATGTCTTTCACCTGACGCTTTCTGCTAGCGGTGCAACCACATGCGCAGCGCCGACAGCAGCTGCTCGGTGTTGACGGGCTTGGCGAGGTAGTCGGACGCACCGGCTTCCAGGCACTTCTCGCGGTCGCCTTTCATGGCTTTGGCGGTGAGTGCCAGGATCGGCAAGCGCCGGAACGCTGGATTCTTGCGGATGACGTTGATCGTCTCGTAGCCGTCCATCTCGGGCATCATGATGTCCATTAGCACCAGCGATACTTCCTTTTGCGATTGCTCAAGCAGCGAGATCGCCTCACGGCCGGTGGTCGCTGTGAGCACATTCATCCCGCGGCGCTCAAGAACGCTCGACAACGCGAAAATGTTTCGCGCGTCGTCGTCCACAAGCAACACGGTCTGGTTCATCAAGTCCTCGTCCGATCCGTGCAGGCGATCGAGCATGCGCTGCTTTTCGGCCGGCAGATCGGTGACCACGCGGTGCAGGAACAGCGCGGTCTCGTCGAGGAGGCGCTCGGGCGATTCCACGCCTTTGACCACGATGCTGCGCGCCATGGTGTGCAACTGCGCGTCCTCTTCCGCCGAAAGTTCGCGGCCGGTGAAGACGATTATGGGCAAATCCGAAAGCTTCTCGTCGGTGCGGATCTGCTCAAGGACTTCAAATCCGGTCATATCGGGCAGACGCAGATCGAGCACCACGCAATCGAACACGTCGGCGCGCAGAGTCGAAAGCGCCTCTTCGCCGGTCGAGACCGCCTTGATCTCGATGTCGTCGTGCGACAGCAAGGCCATGATCGAAAGCTGCTCAACGGCATCGTCCTCGACGATCAACAGGCGACGGCGGCGCGGCACGGAGAAGCTCTTGATCTTGGACAGAGCGTCGTGCAACCCGTTTGTCGTCGCCGGTTTGGTGACGAACGAGAACGCGCCGCGCGACAGGCCATGTTGCCTGTCTTCGTCGAGCGTGACGATTTGCACCGGGATGTGGCGTGTGAGCGGATTCTGTTTGAGTTGGTTGAGCACCGTCCAGCCGAGCATGTCGGGTAAGAAGACATCGAGCGACACAGCTGTCGGCTGGTACTGACGCGCAAGCTCCAGCGCATCGGCGCCACGCATCGCCACCAGTACTTTGAATCCTTCCTCGTGCGCGAGGTCGAGCATGATGCGCGCATAGTGCGCGTCGTCCTCCACAATCAGCAGGATCGGCTCGCCCGGCTGGAGATCGTGGCGGTCGTCGGCCAACTGCTCGACGGGCCGCTCCGGATTGGCCACGGTCGGCGGGCGCGCCGGCGTATTGGCGCTCGATTCGGCGCGGCGTTCATCACGGCCGCGCGGGGAAGCCGCCGGCCCCATGTACTTGAGCGGCAGATACAGGGTGAATGAGCTGCCCTGCCCCGGCACGCTGCGCAGACCGATTTCGCCGCCCAGCAGCATCGCGAGTTCGCGGCTGATGGCAAGGCCGAGACCCGTGCCGCCGTATTTGCGGCTTGTGGAGGCGTCGGCCTGCTGGAAGGCTTCGAAGATGATCTTCTGCTTCTCGAGCGGGATGCCGATGCCGCTGTCCGTCACTTCGAAAGCGACCACGGCGCCCGCCTGGTTGAGGAACGGATGGCTCTG
Source organism: uncultured bacterium (assembly GCA_903888485.1). Lineage (GTDB taxonomy): Bacteria > Pseudomonadota > Alphaproteobacteria > Rhodospirillales > Rhodospirillaceae > SHVO01. The sequence continues at coordinate 3,710 of CAISTS010000056.1, forward strand.
GCTCCAGCCGGATTGCGCCGAGAGCACCTTCAGCTGCACGCTGCCTTGCGCGGTGAACTTGAAGGCGTTCGAAAGCAGATTCTTCAGAACCTGCTGCAAACGCTTCGAGTCCGTGACGATGCTGCGCCCGAGGCGCGGATCGAGCTCGACATTGAACGACAGTTGCCGGTTCTCCGCCTCGTGGCGGAACGGACGGGCCACCATTTCCACGAGGTTGTTGAAGAAAATTTCCTCGGCTTCGACCGACACCGTACCGGATTCAATCTTCGACAGATCGAGGATGTCCGAGATAAGGTTGAGCAGATCGGTGCCCGCGCCGTGGATGGTGCGCGCGAATTCGATCTGTTTGGGCGTGAGGTTGCCGTCCGGGTTGTCACCCAGCTGCTGGCCCAGAATGAGGATCGAGTTGAGCGGCGTGCGCAGCTCGTGCGACATGTTCGCAAGGAACTCGGACTTGCACTTCGAGGTGAGCGCGAGCTCTTCGGCCTTTTCCTCGAGCGCGCGGCGAGCCTGTTCGATTTCCTGATTCTTGCGTTCCACTTCGACGTTACGCTCGGCGAGCTGCTGCGCCTTCTGTTCCAGCTGCTCGTTAGTCTGCTGCAACTCCGCTTGCTGCGTCTGGAGCTCGGCGGCCAGCTGCTGGCTCTGCTTGAGCAGACCTTCGGTCTGCATGGTCGCTTCGATCGAGTTCAGCAGGATGCCGATGCTGTCGGTCAGCTGCTCGAGGAAGATGGTCTGCAGCGTGGTAAAATGCTTGAGCGAGGCGAGCTCAATGACCGCTTTGACTTGGCCTTCGAACAACACCGGGAGAACGATGATGCTCTTCGGCACGGCCTTGAATAGGCCCGAGCTGATGGGCGCGGCGTCGGCGGGTACGTCCGTAATGACGATCGAACGCTTGTCGGCGGCACACTGGCCGACGAGGCCCTCGCCAATCCTGAGGCGCATGGGGTAGCCGCTCGCGCCGTCATCGGCATAAGCCGCGAGCAGCTTGAGCGACGGGTTCTCGCTGTCTTCGAGTTGATGGATGACGCCCTGGTGCGCATCGACCAGCGAAGCCAGTTCCTTCAGCAGCAAGCGGCCGACGGTCGCAAGGTCGCGCTGTCCCTGGAGCATGTTCGTGAAACGCGCGAGGTTGGTCTTCAGCCAGTCCTGTTCGGTGTTGCGTTCGGTGGTCAGGCGCAGGTTACCGATCATGGTGTTGATGTTGTCTTTGAGCTCGGCGACTTCGCCGCGCGCTTCGACCTGGATCGATCGGGTCAAGTCGCCCTTGGTGACGGCGGTGGCCACTTCGGCGATGGCGCGCACCTGCGTCGTCAGATTGGCGGCCAGAAGGTTCACGTTACCGGTCAGATCTTTCCACGTTCCCGACGCACCTGGCACGTTGGCCTGACCGCCGAGGCGCCCTTCGACGCCCACTTCGCGGGCGACGGTGGTCACCTGGTCGGCGAAGGTCGCAAGCGTTCCGGTCATATTGTTGATGGTTTCGGCGAGCGCGGCCACTTCGCCTTTCGACTTCACGGTCAGGTTCTGCTGTAGATCGCCGTTGGCGACCGCGGTCACCACCTTCACGATGCCGCGCACCTGCTCGGTGAGGTTGGCGGCCATGACGTTCACGGTGTCGGTCAAGTCCTTCCACGTGCCTGCGACGCCCGGCACCATGGCCTGTCCGCCGAGCTTTCCTTCGGTGCCAACTTCGCGCGCGACGCGCGTCACTTCGCCGGCGAAGGCGTTCAGCTGGTCGACCATGGTGTTCAGCGTTTCTTTAAGCTGCAAGATTTCACCTGAGACGTTCACGGTGATCTTCTTGGACAAGTCGCCGCGCGCCACGGCGGTGGCGACTTCGGCGATGTTACGCACCTGACTGGTCAAGTTGCCCGCCATCGAGTTGACCGAGTCCGTCAAATCTTTCCACGTACCGGCGACGCCGCGCACGACGGCCTGACCGCCGAGCTTTCCTTCCGTACCCACTTCGCGCGCAACGCGTGTCACTTCGCCGGCGAAGGCGTTCAGCTGATCGACGGTGGTGTTGATGGTATTCTTCAGTTCCAGGATTTCGCCCGAGACGTCGACGGTGATTTTCTTGGACAAATCGCCAGTTGCGATAGCCGTCGTCACTTCGGCGATGTTACGCACCTGGGCGGTCAAGTTACCGGCCATGAAGTTGACGTTGTCGGTCAAGTCCTTCCATGTACCCGCGACGCCTGGCACGACCGCCTGACCACCCAGTTTACCGTCGGTGCCGACTTCGCGCGCGACACGCGTCACTTCGGCGGCGAAGGCGTTCAGCTGATCGACCATGGTGTTCAGCGTTTCTTTTAGCAGCAAAATCTCGCCGCGCACGTCGACGGTGATCTTGCGCGACAAGTCGCCGCCGGCGATGGCGGTCGCCACTTCGGCGATGTTGCGCACCTGGGCCGTCAGGTTGCCGGCCATGAAGTTGACGTTGTCGGTGAGATCCTTCCATGTACCGGCCACACCGGGCACGGCCGCCTGCCCACCAAGCTTGCCCTCGGTGCCCACTTCGCGGGCGACGCGCGTCACTTCCGAAGCGAAGGCGTTCAGCTGCTCGACCATCGTATTGATGGTGGTCTTGAGTTCGAGAATTTCACCTTTCACTTCCACGGTGATCTTGCGCGACAAGTCGCCGCGCGCCACGGCGGTGGTCACCTGCGCGATGTTACGCACCTGGTCGGTGAGGTTGCCGCACATGGCGTTCACGGAGTCCGTCAAGTCTTTCCAAGTGCCGGCCACACCCGGCACGATGGCCTGACCGCCGAGTTTGCCGTCGGTGCCCACTTCGCGCGCGACGCGCGTCACTTCCGAGGCGAACGAACGCAGCTGATCCAACATGGTGTTGATGGCTTCCTTCAGCTGCAAGATTTCGCCGCGCACGTCGACGCTGATCTTCTTAGACAAGTCGCCGTTGGCCACCGCGATGGTCACGTCGGCGATGTTACGCACCTGGGCGGTGAGGTTGTTGGCCATCGAGTTCACGGATTCGGTGAGATCCTTCCACACGCCGGTCACTTCGCTGACCTGCGCCTGGCCGCCGAGCTTGCCGTCGGTGCCCACTTCGCGCGCGACGCGCGTCACTTCCGAGGTGAAGACGCTGAACTGTTTGATCATGCTGTTGACGATGGTCGCGGAGCGCAGGAACTCGCCCTGCAGCGGACGGCCGTCGACATCGAGGCGCACGGTCTGCAAGAGGTCGCCTTGCGCGACCGCCGAGATCACGCGCGTCACTTCCGAGGTCGGCCAGAGCAGATCCTCGATCATCATGTTGACCGAGGTTTCCATCTCGCCCCATGCACCGGCGGACAGGCCGAACTTCACGCGGCTGCGAGTGCGGCCCTCGCGGCCCACTGCATCGCCGGTGCGCTCGAGCTGCTGGGACATCTGTTGGTTCGCCGCCACGATTTCATTGAAGGTCTCGGCGATCTTGCCCATGGGGCCGGCGAGATCGCCCGGCAGACGCACGGAGAAGTCGCCCATGCGCACCGATTGGAGCGCCATCAGAAGTGCGCCGAGGTCAGCGCCTCCCTCGTCGTGACCGCCGCCGCCGTTACCGTTCCCAATGCCAAGGCGATGATCGCCCGCGCTGATCACGCCGGTCGGAATACCGGACGTGGGGGCCTTCGTGAGAGTTTCGGTGGTCGACTGCATGGAGATACTCCGGCCTGAATGGGAATGAGGCGGCTGCACCATGTGTGCACCGCTGACGGATTGGGATGATTCAACTGATTCGTGTGCGCTGCGCGCTGAGCGCACACGCAAAAATCCGGCAAGCCGCGAGGCCGCTGCGAGAGCGGTTTGTGCGGTAAGCTGGAAGAGCCGCGGAGCCTTTTTAGGACGTTGGGACGCGGCGTTAGGCGGGTAGCCAATAGACGAACTCATTCAAAACCCCTGGTGTCCCCCCAGAGGATTTGTCAGCCAAAGCAACGCCCCCGTTGCTAATATCCCGGCAAAATCAGTGTATCCCGTGCGCGCGGCGGCGCGCCACCGCTTTCAACAACGGCGCATCATCTTCACGGATGTGGGGATCGCACCACTAACTTACTGATATATTTGTTTAATCTACCACAGACGTCAGAAGTCGACGGCCAAAGTCGCGACGTAACGCCGCGGCTCCTCGGTGCCGTAGGCGAGCTGGCTGACATTGATATCCCACGCATAGATATCGAAAACATTGCGCACCTGAACACGCAGCGAAGCATCCGTGTCCAGCGCTTTGAATCGATACCGGCCCCCGAGATTGAGAAGGTTGCGCTGGGGAATGCGCGCAATGTTGTCGGCTGACGAAACGCGTGAAGAGCGATTGTCGAATTGCGCGTCTAGCGAGAACCCTCGCCACGTTTTTGGACCGTATTCAACGTCGAGGCGGATAAAACGCGGTGTCGTACCGATAGGTACGTGTCCCAGGCGCCCTTGATCGACAATCGGCCCGGAGATGCGCGCCTTGAGCAAAACCGCGCCGGCAACGACGCGCAGACCTTCGGCCACCTCTCCCGCGAGCGAAAACTCAAAGCCGCTGTGACGCACATTGCCGACAACGGTGAACAGATTGGCGGTGTCGAAATACAGATACGGCTTCTTGATCTCAAATAGAGTCCCGACCGCCGTCACACCGGGCGCGATGACATAGCGCACCCCGGCATCGACCTGAGTGGTGCGAATGGACGGCAGCCCCTCACCGCGATTGGTCGCCGAGTTGGGCGCTTGCCCTGATTCCTCCAAGCCGCGCGTGTAGCTGCCGAAAATAGTCCAGTCTTTCGTCGCATGGACTGCCAGCGTGGCATTGGGCAGCCACGGGTTTTCGGAAAGCTGTGTCGTGGCCACGTTCGGCACCGCCAGCGAACGCCGATAGGCGGTTTTCTGCAGACCGATGCTCATCTCGCCGACGCCGGCCCAAATCCCCTCGTACGCTAAGCCACCCGTACCTTGTTTCACGCGGTCAAGGCTGAGCGGACGGCCAACGTAAGCGGGGCGCGGGAGTTCCGTCCGCGGCGAGATCGGATAGCGGCCGAGGTTGCGTGAATCCGCGCCGTTGAAATCCCTTTCCACGTATCGGCCCCGGCCGGCCACATGGAAGGTGTGGCGAAACGCGCCGGCCGTATACACGCCCGACAATCTGACCTCACCCGAGTAAGAACCGAACGACTGTCCCGGGAAATAGATGACGACGTGCTCAGCCGTACCGTCCGGACGGGTATTCTGGAACAGATTGCTGTGCCACTGCTTGCGTTGGACAAGCGAGCGGAACGTGCCAACCCGCAGGCGCCAATTGTCGGTAAGTGAAGCGTTGACGATATTCCCGAAGTTGGAATCGCGCAGAACGCTCTCGGACCAGGGCTGCGCGATCATTTCGTGGCGCGGAATAACCGGCGGAAGGTACGATCCTTCGGTATAGATGTTCGGACGTGTGCTCCAGCCGTCGGTGTTCTTGCGGCTCCAGAACGGAATCACTTCGATGGCATCGTTCGGACGCCAATGGGCAACAACGGCGCCCTGCAGGTGGACTGGGGTCGAGCCGTCAAAGCCGTCGTCGTGGACGTAGGCGCCGCCGAAACCGATATCCAAACGATCCTCGATCAGCGGCAGCTGGCTGTTGATCTCGAGCGCGTAACGCGAATACGCGCCGTAACTCAGCACGGCGCTCGTGACCTGCTTGCCGCGCGGCATGCGCAAGCTCAGATCCGCGATCCCGGTGGGCGCCGGGAAAAGGTAGGATTGCGCGCTGAGCCCCACCCGCACCGCCGAGCTCGACACAAGGCTGTTGACCAGCACCTCGCTGCGGTTGGGCGCCTGTCGGTCGAAGTAAAGACCTTCAATGCGAACATTGCCCGCATCGACCGGGTCGAAACCGCGGACATCACGGGAGGTGTAAAGGCCGATGGATTCGTCGCCAACGGTGGTACCGAAGGCATCCTGAGCCGATTCCAGGACGTTATCGTTCGCACGCTGCGCCGCGGCGGGCGACGTGGTTCCAACTACAACACAACAGGCGAAAACGCCCCAGTACGCAAATCGCGTCAAAAACATGCCCCCTGAACTCAAATCGGGGACAGATGTGAGATAGCCCCGCGTTAGGCCAGTGTAACGGTCAGTTCAGAGTCCCGCAATCCAGGCAAAGCTGCTCTTCATGTGCCGGAAAGCGAAACAGCGCGGCGAGCATAGTCGCCGCGCTGTCCATACAATATTCGCCGGTCCTTAGTGGGCGAGCGGATCCGGGCGCACCTGGAAGCGGATGAGCTGCGGGCCCGAAGTGCCGTCGTCACCGCCCTCCTGGTGCCAGACCGGCTGTGAGGCGTACGTGGCGTAGACGCCTTTGCCCTTCCAGCCCGTCTTCGGATCGTCGATGCGGCCATCCATGCCGCGGGTATGGAAGCTGCGCGGATAGGGCACGCGCATGATGTTCCATTTTTCGGCCTTGGCATCGAAGGCCAGAAGCGAGTCCGAGTTCGAACCCGCGACGATGGGTACGTCCTTGCCGAGGCCGAGGGTGTCGTAGAGGTCGACCCACATCAGATAGTGGAAGTCGGCCGAGCCTTCATTGATGCCCGCAAGCTTCGGACCCGGCGTGTCGTAGTACTTCCAGCCTTCGGGACAATGCTGGCCCTTGGCCACGGTCGGACCCGAGAGCACTTTGCACAGACTGCGATCCAACTTGCCGAGGCGGCCGTGCGCGAAGGCCACCCACGCCACGCCCTTGGAATCCACGCTCATGCCGCGCGCGTTGTAGCCCTCGTAGTTCTTCCCATCCGGGCGCAACGTCGCCTCGAACATTTCCGTGCGGCAGGTTTCCGGCGGATTGCTGCCGGCGTTGAAGCGCACGATGCTGGTCGGGAACGGACTGATCTTGGCGAACCACATGCTGCCGTCGGAGATGTCGGAGTCCGTGCCGTACAGACCGCCGGTGACGCGCGTGTCCTTCTTCGGATCGAAGGCAGCCGCTTTTGCACCTGCGCCCTCTTCGCCGCCTTGCGTACCGGCATGGGCGGGGTCGTTCCACTGGTTACGGTCGGGTGTGATGGCGACGTCGGACAGGCCCGCGGCCTTCGGCGTGGTTGAATTCGTGTCGAGCACCATCGGGCACCAGCCCATGGACTTGACCGGATCCTTTGTCTTCGTCCACTCGTTGACATCGACCCAGCTGACGACACTGGTGCCGGTGCCGGAGAAGTACATCGTCTTCTTGTCCGACCCCATCATCAGGTGATGCAGGTCGTTGCACATTGTTAGACCTTCGATCTGCTTGGTCTTCGGGTAGTAAAGAATGGCGGTGTTTCGGGCCTTGCCGGGCTGCGGCCAGTACTTGGCGTACTTGTGCACATTGCCGTCCGTGCAATAGGCCGGCACGGCCGGCGCTTCGGGTGTGCCCGGCTTGGGCGCGCCGTAGCGGCCGCGATCCGTAATCCACAGATTGCCGTTCTGATCGAGCATCGGGTTGTGCGGGAACGCGTCCGGAACTTGATCCGGCGGGAGAATCTCGACGTTCTTATTGAGGTTCACCTTGTAGCCGAACTCCTCGTGTTCGAGGGTTTTCGGATTGATGGATTCGACATAGCCCCACATGCCGATCACGCCCCAGATCGGACCGTTGCCGTTTAGTGACGGGTTATGCCGGTCGGTCGAGACGTTGTCGTGGTTGTAGCGGCCGTTGGACCAATCCCACGACGTCAACACGAAGTTGCGCTCGATGCCTTGCGGACGCGGTGGCGCTTCTTTCGGAAGCTCGCCCTTCTCGATGCGCTGCGACCAGTCGGCATACATCGCGAGCGCACGCGCGCGCCCGAACTGCGTCATGTTGTTCTGCATATTGGCGGCGAAATCCGCGCCATGGTCGCCAAGGGCCTGGTCGCCGAGCCCGCGCGCTTTGGTGATGCGCTCGGCCCAGCCTTCCGGCGTGTTATCGGCCAGCGTCCGCGTCGGCGCATCACCCATCTGGTGACATTGGTGGCAGCCGTTCTTGAACTGCTGAACCCACTGCTGCTGGGTCTTGATGTTGGGCGAGATACCGTTGCCCTTGGGGCCGGTGCCGGGGAATTCACTCGCATCCGGCATCTTGAAGAGCGATTCCCAATAGTTAGCGGGGTAATACTGCGCGGCGGCTTTGGCATCGGGCGCGATGACCGCCGTGAGGTTCACATTCTTGCCCGGCGCGCTGGCGACCTTCTGAGAGTCGACGAGGCCGTAACCACGCACCCAGACCTGATAGTTGGCCTTGGGCAGGTCAGGGATCATGAAGCGCCCGGCGTCGTCGGTGACAACGATCTTGATGAAACGCGTCGGCAAATCGGTGGTCTCGGCGATCACCCAGACGCCGGCCTCGGGACCTTTGCTGCTAGCAACGACACCGCCGATACCATCGGCGGCGGTAGGAACCGCCGGCGCGGCCGCGAACGCGGTGCCGGCGCCGATCAAACAGGTCGTCGCAAAAAGCGCGCGCACAAATTGCTTTGTCATGATCTCTCTCCCTTTGAATTGGGCTCCGCTACAGCCACCCTGCTGCGGGCCTTACGGGAAACAATAACAAAGGCTTAGTCCAGCGTCAGCTTTGAATCAGATAGCCTCTTCAACGGTCTGTCGAGAGACTTCTCTCCCAAAATAGTTGCGGCGCGGAAGCTAGAGCTTCCGCGCCGCGAGATGATCTCAAGCTGAGAAGTTCTTAGTGCGCCAGCGGATCGGGGCGGATCTGGAACTTCACGAGCTGCGGACCGGAGGCGTCTTCGCCGCCTTCCTGGTGCCAAACCGGCTGCGAGGCGTAGGTCGCGAACACGCCCTTGCCCTTCCAGTTCTTCGGGTCACCGTCGAAACGGCCGTCCATTCCGCGGGTGTGGAAGCCCAGCGGATAAGGAACGCGCAGAACGATCAGCTTCTTGTTCTTGTCGTCCACCGCGATGAGCGAGTCGGAGTTCGAACCCGCGTACATCGGCGTGTCTTTGCCGAGGCCGAGGGTGTCGTGCAGATCGACCCAGTTCAGATAGTGGTGGTCAGCCGAGCCGGTGGAAACGCCGGTCAGCTTGGGGCCCGGCGAGTCATAGAAGTACCAGCCTTCGGGGCAATGTTGACCTTCGACGATGGTCGCGCCGCGGGTCACTTTGCACTGGCTGCGGTCGAACTTGCCGAACTGACCCGAACCGTAAGCGACCCAGGCCACGCCGTTGCCGTCACCGCTGATGCCGCGGCCGTTGAAGGCAGCGTACTTGCCGTTCGGCAGCTTGGGCGGCTGATAGTATTCAGTGTGGCAGGTTTCCGGCGGGTTGGCGCCGGGGTGCTGATACACCACGCCCGTCGGGAACGGATTGGTCTGCGCGAACCACATGGCGCCCGTCTTCGGCTCCGCATCGGTGCCGTAGAGGAAGCCTTCAATGCGCGTGTCCTTCTTCGGATCGAAGACCGCCTTCACCGCGGCGTCGCCGCCGCCTTCTTCGCCGGCGCCGCCTTGGCGCTGCGGAGCAGGCTCGTTCCACTGCTTGTGGTCAGGCGTGATGCTGACTTCGGTCGCGGCCGGACGGCCCGTCGTGGTGGTGGCGTTGGTGTCGAGCACCATCGGGCACCAGCCGACCGACTTGGCCGGATCGTGGGTTGCATCCCAAGTGTCGATGTCCACCCAGCTGACGACCTTATTGCTGCCGCCGGAGAACACCATCCACTTGGAGTCCGCCGAGGGCATCAGGTGGTGCGTACCGGCGCACATCGGGATGCCTTCAAGGCTCTTCGTTTTGTTGTCGAAAATCAAGCTCATGGTGCGCGCCTTGCCCGGCAGCGGATAGTAGCTGCCGTACTTGCCGCTGGTGCAGAACGGCAGGTTGTCCGGGAACGGCTTCTGGTTCGGCAGCGGCGCGCCGTAGCGGCCGAGGTCGGTAATCCAGAGGCGGTTCTTCTTGTCCAGCATCGGGTTGTGCGGGAACGCGTCGGGCGACTGCTCGGACGGCAGGATTTTGGCGCCCACGTTCGGGGTCACCTCATAACCGAACTCTTCCTGCTTGCCGGTGGTCGGATAGAGGACTTCGATATAGCCGCCCATGCCGATCACGCCAAAGACCGGGCCGTTTGGGTTGGAACCGGGATTGTGACGGTCAGCCGAGATGCTGTCGTGCACATAACGGCCGTTGGCCCAATCCCACGAGGTGAGCACGAGGTTGCGCTCGACGCCCGACGGACGCGGCGGGGTTTCCTTGGGCAACGCGCCCTTGGCGATCGCCTGTGTCCAATCGGTGAACATCTTCAGACCGCGCGCACGGCCGAAACGGGTCATGCGGTTGCTCATGTCGTTGGCGAAGTCTTTGCCGTGGTCGCCGAGGACGTGGTCGTCGTCCGGGCGGGCCTTCGAGATGCGCTCGGCCCAGCCTTCCGGCGTGTTGTCCATCAGGTTGCGAGTCGTGCGGTCACCGAACTGGTGGCACTGGATGCAGCCGTCCTTCATGTGGGAGATCCACATCTGCTGCGTCTGCATCGCCGGCGAGATGCCGTTGCCCTTCGGGCCGGTGCCCGGGAAGTCCGCGTCCTTCGGCGGCTCGATCAGCGCGTACCAGTAGTTGGCGGGATAGATCTCGGCCGCGGCCTTCGCGTCCGGCGCGACAACGGCGGTGAGGTTGATGTTTTTGCCGGGCGCGCCTTCAACCTTCTTGGAGTCGACGAGGCCATAGCCACGCACCCAGACCTGATACTTGGCCGTGGGCAGTTCGGGCAGCATGTAGCGGCCCTGGTCGTCGGTGACGACGATCTTGATCAGGCGCGTCGGCAGATCGTTGGTCTCAGCGATGACCCATACGCCCGCTTCCGGACCCTTAGCGCTTGTAACTACTCCGCCGATGGCGTCGGCAGCGGTCGGCACGGCGGCGGCAGCGGCGAAACTGGTGTCAGCCCACACCGTGGTTGCTGCAATAAACGCCGTGGACGCGCACAGCGCCCTAACAAATTGCTTATTCATTGATCTCTCCCGAATGACAAAAACCCGAGTGTGGCTCGGCACGTACACGCGTACGGGCCCCAGCCATACCTACGCAAATCATAGACGTTCCCCGTCAGCTTTGAAAGCTAGGGCTCGACGTACACCCAAAACATGGTCGCCGAGTCCGTGGTATTGACCACGCCGGTAGCGAGCACATCCTTTTTCACGTCGTCCGTGATCAGAATGTCATAGATGTCGCTTCCAGTTTTATCGCCCGGCTTCTTGTCGCCGGGATAGGTGTACAGGGCAAAGCCCTTGTAGGCCCATTGTTTGCCGCCTTCCGGGCGCTCGACCACGTCGAAAAACCCTTGAGAAACGGCGCTTTCCGGCGCCATGAAGGGACGCCAAGTCTTGAGGCACTCGTCGCGGCAGGATTTCACGCCCATGGCGCGGCCGACAGATGGATTACCAGGGGTCGACCCGGGCAGACCATGGCCGTCAGGCTGGTGATAACTGGTGTCCCGGCGGTAGAGCGTCATGCCGTCGGCGGTCGTGACGATAGGTCCCCGCGAGATGTCCTGGCGGAACGAAACTGATGTGGGCATGAAGTGCCGAACCAGCATGGCGGCCTGGTACTTCTTATCGACCCCGACTCCGTTGGCATCACCCTGCATGTGGTCGCCGCCGTAAGTGAACAGCGGCTTGCCCTTATAGGCCCATTGCTTCACGCCATCGGCGCGGTCGAGCAGAGTGAAATCGCCTCTGGGGTTCGCCAGCATCGCCGCGGCGACTGGCAGCCAATGATCGGGGCACGTCGACGTCGCGCAAGCGGTCTTGGTTTTCGCAACATCGCCATCGAAGGTGTAGACCGTCATGCGGCGGCTATCGACGAGGACGTAGCCGTTGGCAACCTCCGCCTCGGCGATGCCCATGCCGAACGGCAGGCTGATGTCTGCCGCAGGATCGAATTTCAGATTGCGCCAACCGCCTTCGGCGCCCGCACCGGCCCCGCGCGCCTGACCAATGGCCGTCTCTTTCGCGAAGGTGTAGACCGGCTTGCCGCGGTAAGCCCACTGTTTGACGCCGTCGGTGCGCGAGATGATCGACCAGTCGCCGCTCGCCTTGGCGCCTTTTACCACAGCAACCGCCGGATAGGCCTTGGCGCAATCGTCGTAGCAGAACGACTTACCCTTCTCGGTATCCTTATCATTCGTGTAGAGCGCCATGCCGCCCGCGTTGGCATAGGTGTAGCCGCGATCACCGCCGCGGCGCGGACCGCCGCCGGCAAAGAACGGGATCGGCTTCGGACCGGCAGCAGCCTTCACTTCACGGTCGCGTTCAGCCTGCTGACGCTCCTGCTCGGGCGTTGCGCCGACATAGCGCGACGCTTGGCCGAGCTCTTGGATGGTGATGCCCGGCGGCGTCGAGAGCGGCGCATCGAGCGGCGCGCTCCAGACTGGACTGCCGAACGACACCGCCAGCGCTACTCCCGCTCCGGCGACCATCAGCGACTTCATGCTGCGCATAGCGCACTCTCCCTTGGTTGGTCTCAGTCTCGCTGCGGTTATGCGTTTGCGAGAACGTCGGTGAAGGTCTTGCTGGTCTTGTTGGACTCAGAGCCCCAGGTGCCGATCGGCACGCCGACCGCCTGCATCAGCGTCAGGCCGAAGCGCGAGACCGTGTCGCCCTTGGCCGAGATGTGCA
>CAISTS010000057.1 GCA_903888485.1 uncultured bacterium
AAGGAACACCTGTTCGCGGTGCTGCGCGATATCGTCTATATCGCCAACGAGATCGTCGACAGCGACCGTTTCGATCTTGCGCGGCCCGACGGCATCACCAACGCCGTCTTCCACATCCTGCGCAACGCCCGCGTGCTCGGTGTCAAAGGCAACCCCGACCTCGTGGTGTGCTGGGGCGGGCACTCGATCCCGCGCGAGGAATACGACTACACCAAGCGCGTCGGTTACGAGCTCGGCTTGCGCGGCCTCAATGTCTGTACCGGCTGCGGTCCCGGCGCCATGAAGGGCCCCATGAAGGGCGCAACCATCGGCCACTCCAAGCAGCGCATCACCAACGGACGCTACATCGGCCTGACCGAGCCCGGCATCGTCGCCGCAGAGCCGCCGAACGCCATCGTCAACAATCTCGTCATCATGCCGGATATCGAGAAGCGCCTCGAGGCGTTCATCCGGCTCGCGCACGGCGTGATCATTTTCCCGGGAGGCGTCGGCACCACGGAGGAGATTTTGTACCTCCTCGGCATCCTGCTCGATCCCGCCAACGCCGATCAGCCCATGCCGCTGGTGCTGACGGGGCCGGAATCCTCGGCGGCCTACTTCCGCCAGGTGGACGATTTCATCGGCCTGACCTTGGGACCGGAAGCGCAGCAGCGTTATCAGATCGTCATCGGCGATGCGGCCCGCGCCGCCCGGTTGATGGTCGAGGGCCTCGCGCGTGTGCGGCACCACCGCACCGTCACGGGCGATGCCTATAACTTCAATTGGACCATGGCGATCCCGGCGGAACATCAGATCCCGTTCCAGGTCACCCACGAGAACGTGGCGGCGCTCGACCTGCACCTCGATCAACCGATACACGCGCGCGCCGTGGCGCTCCGGCGCATGTTCTGTGCCTTGGTCGCCGGCAACATCCGCGAGCCCATCATCCGCACGGTCGAAGAGCGCGGACCTTTCGAGATCAACGGCGACCGCCGCCTGCTCCAGCCCCTGGACGCGCTGCTGGCCACATTTGTGGCGCAGAAGCGCATGAAGCTGTCGGGCGAATACAAGCCGGTCTACCGGATCAAAGCCTGATTCGGCTAAACGCCGTTACCTTTCCCCCTAAAATCTGCTAGTTCGGCGTCATTGCGAGGAAGAGCGATGCCATCCAGCGAAGCGCTTTGGTACGTGGGTGAAGGCCGGGCGGAGTTGCGCCCCGCCGACCTGCCGCCGTGCGTGCCTGGATACGTACGCGTGGCCGCGCGCACTTCGGGCATCAGCCGCGGCACCGAGCGACTGGTCTTCCGCGGCCGCGTGCCGGCCTCGGAACACACGCGCATGCGCTGCCCGCATCAGGCGGGGGATTTTTCCTTCCCCGTGAAGTACGGCTACGCCCTGGTCGGCGCCGTCACCGACGGTCCGGCCGACTTGGTTGGCCAGCACGTGTTCCTGCTGCACCCCCATCAGCGCGAAGTCTGCGTGCCCACCAGCGACGTGCACCTGCTTCCGGCCGATGTGCCGCCGCGCCGCGCCGCCCTCGCCGCCAACATGGAGACGGCGCTCAACGTCATCTGGGATTCGGGCGCCGGCCCGGCCGACCGCATCCTCATCGTCGGCGGCGGCGTGCTGGGTCTTTTGATCGCGGGCATTTTAGCCCAACTTCCTGGCGCCGACGTTACCGTCACCGATCCCGACACCGCGCGCAAAGCGGTGGTGCAAAAATTGGGCTCACATTTCGCCCTGCCCAAGGCAGCGCCCACCGACCGCGACGTCGTCATCCACACCAGTAGCACGGCCGAGGGTCTTGCCACGGCGCTTGCCGCCGCCGGCACGGAAGCGACCGTGGTCGAAGCCAGCTGGTATGGCGATACCAACGTGAGCGCGCCTTTGGGCGAGGCTTTCCACTCGCGGCGTCTGAAGTTGATCTCTTCGCAAGTGGGCGTGGTCGCCGCCAGCCGGCGCGCGCGCTGGAGCCACGCCCGCCGCATGGCCGCCGCGCTCGGACTCCTGCGCGATGCGCGCTTCGACGCGCTGATCACGGGCGAGATCGCCTTTGCCGATGCGCCGCGCGACCTCGCCAAAGTCTTTGCCGACGGCGCACCCGGCCTGATGACCGTGCTGCGTTACACCTAACAGAACAGGAACTTACCCATGTACGCCGTAGAAGTCCGCGACCACGTGATGATCGCCCATAGCATCAAAGGCGAGGTCTTCGGCCCGGCGCAGAAGCTGCACGGCGCAACCTACGTCATCGACGTGCGCTTCATGCGCGCGGAGCTGGATGAAAACGACATCGTCGTCGACATCGGACTGGCGCTCGATGCCGTCAAAGAGACGCTGGCGTCCATCAACTACAGCAACCTCGATGAGCATCCCGACTTCCGCGGCCGGCGCTCCACCACCGAGGCCGTGGCGAAGTGGGTGTTCGATAAGATCAAAGCCGCCATCGGCGCGGGCAAACTCGGCCCCAACGCCAAAGGCCTCAAAGCGCTGAAGATCACGCTGCACGAATCCCACAACGCGCTCGCGTCCTATGAAGCCGGCCTATAGAGGGGGACGGCGGTGCCCGACGTCTGGTTCGCGATCCCGGGCGACCTCGCGACGCTGACGGGTGGCTACGGCTACGCGCGGCGTTTGATAAGGGCGCTGCCGGGAACGGGGTGGTTTCCCCATCACCTGGCGCTGCCGGGAAGTTTCCCTCTTCCCAGCTCTGACGACCTGGATGCCACTGCAGATGCCTTTGCGTCGTTGCCGCCGGAGACACCGGTGCTTGTGGATGGCCTCGCCTTAGGCGCATTGCCGCCCGCGCTGCTAGGAGTATGTAACGTCAGTTTCACGGCGCTCGTGCATCATCCTCTGGCGGAAGAGACCGGCCTCAGCGGAAGCGATGTCATACGCTTTCAGGCCAGTGAACGCGCCGCGCTCGCGTTGGCGCAGAGCGTCGCGTGCACCAGCCGGCATACCTTCGAGACGCTCGCGACAACGTATGGTGTACCGCGCGACCGCCTCTTTCTCGCCGAACCCGGCACCGATCCGGCACCGCGGGCGGCAGGCAACAGAACGGCGCCCAAGCTACTCACCGTGGCGACCCTGACTCATCGCAAGGCACACGACGTGCTCATCGCCGCGCTTGCGCTAATCAAGGACGTGCCGTGGACGATTGATTTGGTGGGCAGCACCGAGCGCGACGCCGCCGTCACCGCCAAAGTGCGCGCGTCGATCGCGCAACATGGCCTAGAAGATCGCGTGAATTTGCGCGGCGAACTCAAAGATGATGGGCTGAATGCCGCTTATGCCGCCGCCGATGTTTTTGTGCTGCCGTCGCGCCACGAAGGTTACGGCATGGTCTTCGCCGAGGCCCTGGCGCGCGGCTTGCCCATCGTTGCCTGCGTCGCCGGCGCGGTGACCGATACCGTGCCGCACGAAGCGGGGCTCCTGGTGCCGCCCGACGATCCCGCCGCGCTGGCTGAAGCCCTGCGCCGCGTCCTCACCAACCAAGCCTTGCGCCGCAGCTTGAGCGAACACGCCTGGGATTTCGGTCAACGCTTGCCCACCTGGGACGACACCGCCGCGCAAGTGTCCGAGGCGCTGTGGGCATCATTGCCATGAGCGGCTTCTCGCCCGAGTGGCTCGCCTTGCGCGAGCCTGCCGACAATGCCGCCCGCAACCGCGCTGTGCTTGACGCCTGCGCGCAGCACTTCGCCGGGCGCGACGTGCTTCGCATCTGCGACCTCGGCGCCGGCACAGGTTCGACTTTACGCGCCTGCGCTGCGTTCCTGCCGGATATGCAACAGTGGACTCTGGTCGATCACGACGCGGGCAATCTTGCGGCGGCCTATGACGTCCTCGCCGGGTGGGCCGACGCCGCATCGCGCGCCGGCGATGCGCTGAACCTCGCCTGGCGTGGCAAAGCGATCAACGTACGCACGCGCGTGCGCGACTTTGCGCGCGACCCCGCCTGCTGGCCTGAAAACACGAACCTTGTCACAGCGTCGGCGCTGTTCGATCTGACGTCGGCCGCTTGGATCGCGCGGTTTGTGAAAGCCCTTCAGCGAACGCCGCTGCTGGGGGCGCTCAGTTTTGACGGTGTGATCGCCGGCGCGCCGGCTCATGCTTTGGATGCACGGATTTCCGCTGCTTTCAATCAGCACCAAAAGAGCGACAAGGGGTTTGGTCCCGCCGCCGGACCCGACGCCGCGCGCGTGCTGGAAGAAGAACTCGCAGAGTCAGGCTTCGCGCTGACCGCCGGTGAAAGCCCGTGGGTGCTCGCACCTTCGGACCTGCAGACCGCCACCGCGCAAGGTGTCGCCGGCGCGGCCGTGGAGACCGGCGCGGTGACACGCGCTGAAGCGGATGAGTGGCGCGCGCACGCGCGCACGCAGCTCGTTATCGGCCACCGCGACGTGTTCGCCGCTTAAACCTTGGGAATCATCCGCAGGAGCGTCTGGTCCTTGCGGATGAAGTGATGGAACAGCGTCGCGCCGATGTGGCCGGTCACCAGCACGGCGAGGATGAACCCCATGCCGCCGTGCATTGTCAGCAACACCTTCGACAGCGCTTCATCCTTCGCGAGGATCATCGGGAGATTGAACAGGCCGAAGATGCTAATGCGTGCGCCAAAAGCCGACGTGCCGGCCCACCCGATCAACGGCATCGTGAGCAGAAACAGGTAGAGCACCTTATGCACTCCGTCGGCGGCACGCTCCTGCCAGTGCGGCATCGGCACCATCGGCGGCGGCGGGTTACCCAGCCGATAGGCAACGCGCCCGAGTACTACAGGCCAAATCACAAAACCGAACGAACGGTGCAGATCGTAAAGCTGGTTCTGATAGGGCCCCGGATCGGCCAGCTGCATCATGAAGCCGAGCGGAATGGCCGTGAGCACAAATATGGCGGTCACCCAGTGGAAGATCTGGGCGGGCAAGCGATAGCGGGAAACGTCGTCGGCCATGGACCCCACTCTAACTTGCACCAAGCGCACAGTCGAACAGCACGTCACCGTCGGGCAGCGCAAATGTTGTAACCGCCGGACGCAGCGCCGCATCCAGGCGCGCGATCTCCGGCAGGTTGATCCCCATAGGCCCTGAGCCGATGATCAGCGGCGCGGTCATCACGTGGAGGCGGTCGACGCAGCGCCCCGCTATGAAACGCGACAAGGTCGCGGCGCCGCCTTCGATCAGAATCCGCTTGAGGCCGAGCCCGCGCAGGGCGTCGATGATGGCGTCGGGCGCGAGGGCCCCATCTCTGTTGGGGACGTCGATACGTTCCACACCCGGATTCGCCGCTGGGCCGCTGCCGACGACGATTCGCCGTGCGCCGTCGCCCGCGAAGCACTTTGCGGTCGGCGGCACGCGACCGCTGGGATCGATCACTACCCGCGCCGGTTGGGCTGCCCCGGGGCGGCGGTCCACACGGCGGACCGTGAGCTGCGGATCGTCCGCCACCACCGTGCCGACTCCGACCACCACCGCATCCACCAACGCGCGCAGGCGGTGTAAATGCACCAGCGCCGCCGCGCCGTTTATATAGTGCGAGTGGCCCGTGACCGTGGCGATGCGGCCATCCAAGGACTGGCCGATTTGGCCGATCACGATCGCTTGAGCCAAATCCCCCGTGAGCAGGGGGCCATAGAGTGGCCATAGTGCGTTGTCAGAAAGAGCGCTGGAATCGGTGCAACCGCCGGCTGCCGCCAGCACGGCAGACCATTGCGGAGTGTCCCGCTCCCAGTCCACAATGGTGTCCATGACGCTTTTCTTAAGCCGTTTTTGAGGTAGATCGCCGCCGTGCCGAATGAGGATGTGAAGATTGGGACTGTCGACGGCGACTTGGCAAGGTGGTTCGGCAATCCCGGCCGCCTGACGGTACAGCGTGCCATCAGCGAACTGCGTGCGGGCCGCCCTGTGAAACTCACCGGCGAGCGCGGCGCAAGCCTGACCGTGGCCGCCGCCGAGATGCTGGCCGGCGCCCGTATCGCCGCCTGGCACCGCGCCACCGGCGGCGCGCCTGGCCTCGTGCTTCCGGCGCCCCGCTTGGCGCACTTGGGTGTTACGGCGGACGGTCCGAGCTACGTCGCCCTCGGCGGCTTGATGGCCGATGAGATCGACGCCCTGCTGCTCGACGTCGAGCCGGCCGCGCCGGTGTTCGAATACCGGCCCGCCGACGACCTCGAAGCCGCCGCGCTCGATCTGGTCAAACGCGCCTATCTTCTGCCCGCGGCCATTGTGCTGCCGGCCGCGGCCGGCCAACAGACCGCGCTGGCCGAAGTCAGCGCCAGCGCCGTTGCCTCCTATCACGAGCAGTCGGCACGCGATCTATCCATCGCCACGCGCACGCGCGTGCCGCTGGCTGAGGCCACCGACGCCGAGTTCGTGATCTTCCGCGGCGGCGATGGTCTGCATGACCAGGTCGCCATCGTCATCGGCCAGCCCAATCCCCTGGAGCCTGTGCTGACGCGCCTGCACTCGGCGTGCCTTACCGGCGATCTGTTCGCGAGCCTCAAGTGCGACTGCGGCGATCAGCTGCGCCGCGCCGTCGGCGAGATCGCCGTGCACGGATCGGGCGTACTGCTGTATCTCGATCAGGAAGGACGCGGGATCGGCCTGCTGAACAAAATGCGCGCCTATGGCCTGCAAGCCCTCGGCCACGACACCATGGATGCCGACGCCGTGCTGGGTTATGGACCCGATGAACGCCGCTACGGCGTTGCCGGCGCGATGCTGGCACTGCTCGGCTTTAGACGCATTACGCTGATGACCAATAACCCGGAGAAGATCTCGGCGCTTGAAAGCTTCGGGGTCAACGTTGTGGGGCACAAGCGCATCATGGGTGCGGTCAATCCGCACAACCACAATTACCTCAGCACCAAGGCCAAGCGCGCCGGCCACATGCTGGGTGAAATCAGCGAAGAGTACGCCGCCGAGTAATTGGCGCGCGATAGGGAAAAGTGGGAACCGGTTTTCCCTACCATCTCGCGCCGTTTATCTGAATCACGGCCACTTCGCCCCGCTCAACTCCTCCAGCAACTTGAGAAGCGAGACTGCCGCATGGTCGACGAGCGTCTTGCCGAGCGCGGGCGTGGCGAGGTCCGGGCGGCCGATCCAACCGCCGTCGCCTTTTCCTAAGTCATCGAGCTTCCAGCCCCAGGCGATATTGCCCGCTGGATACAGGCTGGGCGCGGGCGTTGTCGCTTCGCGCGCGGCGCGTCTGTCTTTGACGACCAACTCGGGCGCCATGTGCATCAACACTGACGTCTCGATCCAACCGCCGTGCACGTCGGCCATGGCCGGTGCGGGCGGCGTAAGACCCGGCGGCAAACCGAAATCGAGCCAGTGGGCGCTGGCGGCGAGCATGCCGAACTTGGTGCGCAGTTTCAGGGCGGCGATGGATGCCGCCGCGACGTTGCCGCCGTGGCCGTTGAACAGCACGAGGCGTTTCACGCCGCACTTCGCGAGACCCTCGCCCACGTGCACGATGGCGGCGATCAACTCCTCGGGCTCCTGGCTCAGCGTGCCGGCGCGGTCCGCGTGCTCTCCCGAAGCACCCAGCCACAGCAGCGGCAGGCGCAGGCAAAGCGCCGCGCCTTTATCCGCGCCCTCCGCAGCATCGAGGATGCCTTCGGCGATGAGGCCGTCGGTTCCCAAAGGTAAGTGCGGCCCATGCGCCTCCACCGCGCCCAGCGGAAGCACCGCGACGCTGTTAGGCGGCGGCGTGAAACCCTGGCTCTGCTGGGTGAAGCGAACGAACACGGGAGGTCTCCGCTACTGCGGTTGCTGAGAGTAAGCCTTTAGTATGCGCCCGCGCAGTGTGTCCATAGGCCAAACGGGGCTGGATTCACCCGGCTCCATGCCGCGGGTCCAAGTTCCCTTGTCCAGCGCGGCGAGCACGCTTTCGTCCTTGGCGATGATGTGCACCGGCACCTCGTGGCTCGCGCCTTCGCCGGCGATGAAGGTCATGGGTTGGTGATCGCCGATGATGATGTAGAGCGTCTTGTCGTTGCCGAAGGTATCGACGAAGGACATCAGCGTCTCGAGCGAATAGGCGATCGACATGGCATAAAATTCACCGATGCGCTTCGGATCGCGCCAGACTTCGTCGGCGCTCTCGGGCGTGCGCGCTTCGGTGAAGACCGTGCCGTCGCCGACCTGATCCCACGGCACGAGCTTGGGGATTGGCGCCCAGGGGATGTGGCTCGACACCAGACCGATCTGCGCCATCACCGGAGCTCTATCGGCTGCGGCGAGTTCCTCGCGCTGGAAGGCCGCGAGCGCGTACTGATCGGACATGGTCATGTAGCCGAAGGGCTCGCCCTTGTAACCGAGGTTGGGTGAAGTATAGACCTTGGCGAACTTGAAATAATCCACCTCGGGCCAATCCATGGTGATCTCGGGCATCACTGTCACGGTGCGCCAACCGGCGTCGTTGAAGTCGCTGATCAGCGTGCCGCGTGTGCTGCGCAGGAGCTGGACATAGCGCTGCTGGTTGTCGACCCAGAGCCCGGACGTTGTCGTGCTGTGAGCAAGATAGCTCTCGCCGCCGAAGGTAGGCGAGTCGAGCCAAGCGCTGCGCGCGGCGAAGCCTTTGGTCTCTAGCATGCCGCCAAAGCGCTTCAGCATGCCGCGCACGGTGTCGGTGTAGTCGGGATGATCGAGCGCCGAGCGCCCATAGGACTCAACGAACACCAGCACCACGTCGTAGCCCTTGAGCCCGGCGAGCCCATGCGCGCGCGGGAGATCCTTGAACGGCTCTTCGAGAAGTTGCGCGCGAAAAGTCGCCGCGTCCTCTAGGCCTTGCGACATGGCCGCCGCCTGATCGCGCACGAACATGCTCGCATTCAGTGTTGCGAACTTATTGGGACCCGGCAGGAAGGCCAGCATGATGAGGACAAAGGCACCGCTGGCGACCAGCGCTTGCGCATGGCGCGGCACGCCGCGGACGATCACGTTCGTCGCCCACGTCAGCGCCGCGCCAACGGCCGCAATCAGGGCCACAGCGCCGATGACGACGCCGGCCGCTGTCAGAAAGCCGCGTCCTTTCGCCAGGGTATCGAGCACCACCGGCACCATCACCGCATCGACCAGTGGATTAAAGGCGCGCGCGAAGCCGAAGTAAGCGCCCATGTTGGCGAGCTTGAACAACAGCATCACCGTCAGCAGAACGACGACGAGGATACGCAGCGTCGTCTGCAACCGCCCTGAGAACGCGATCAAGGCGAGCACGATCAGCGGCAGCTCGACAGGGAGGCGTGCGAATATCGACCAGACCACATCGCCCAGCCGTTCAGGCAGAACGAGGATCAGGAGGATGAGCGCGAGGGCGGCGGCCCAGCGGAGGATGATGTGGGAAAGCGGTCGATCCGAACGCCGCGCGAAGATGCGCGTGTTCATGTCACCGGCTGAAGCACGGGCTGGCGGAATGCCCAGATGACATCGATGGCAAAGGAATAGATCAGCGTCACCAAGGCGACAAAGCCGAGCGCGGCGCTAAAGGGCGGCACGACCGGCGGGGCGAGCAACACGATCAGCACCGCGACCTGCAGCGCGCACACGGCCTTGCGCCGCACGGACGGCGGCAACGGCTGGGTGAGCTGCGGCCAGAGCCAGCCGCAAGCAACGTAAATATAGCGCATCAGGCCCGCGAGGATGATCCAGGCGCCGGCCTTGCCCAGCGTCGCCGCGGCAATGGAGAGCAGTAGGATCTGCAATGCATCGACTTCCATGTCGAAGCGTGCGCCGAAAGGCGAGATTTGGCCCGACTTGCGTGCGAGCCATCCATCCAGCCCGTCGAGCAGCAAGGCAAGCACGGCAATAGCGGTGAAGACCCACGCCGCTTCCGGCGCAAACAGGGTGCCCGGGCGCGCGGTCTCCGCGACGAGGCCGGCCGAGAGGCACGTCAGCACCAGCCTGAGCCACGTCACGACGTTGGCCGGGCCGAAGTTCGCAAAGGGATGATGCCGCCCGACGTGCATGAGAATCAGCGCGCAGGCGCCGCCGTAACACAACAGCGCCGCGGCGATGAACCACACGTTAAACTCGGCGAAGGTCGCCAGGGCCTGGGCCACGACCGCGAGCACGCCCACGCCCAGCAATAGTAAAAGGGCGACGGCGCGCGTCAGCGTTTGAGGTTCGGCCACAGGAAAGGGTGTTGTCATCCGTCCATCTTGCAGAGCGATTGAGGTGCCTCTAAGGCATTACAACTAAGATATATTATGTAGCGTGAAGAAAGGCTTACGGTGAACTACCATCTTGGCGCGCATCATACGGGTCACGGGAACGTTATCGGCGTTGTCCTCTGCGCGCCCGCATTGACGATAGAATGCCCCCGGGCGTCAAGCGCTACTCGTCCTTCGCGGAACGGAAAAGACAGCGATGCTTGAGCCCACAAAAATGGCCCCCCAGAAGCCCCGCTTCGCCTCCATCATCAAGGCGCCCCGGCCGCGCTGGCTGATGCCGGCCGCCGCTGCAGTGCTGGTCGCCGCCATAGGCGTTGGGGCTTGGGCCTTCCTCGGTAAGGGCGATCAAGCCGCTGCCGTGCTGACCACGCCAGTGGTTGTGGGCAGCATCGAAGACAGCGTTACCGCCCTGGGTACACTCCAACCTTTGCAGTTCGTCGATGTCGGTACTCAAGTGTCCGGCCAGTTGAAGGTGATCCACGTCGATTACGGTGCCCAAGTAAAAAAGGGCGATCTGCTGGCTGAGATCGATCCGACCATCTATCAATCGCGCGTCAATGCCGATCAGGCGCAGCTCCTCAACCTGCGCGCACAGCTCGCCCAGCGTCAGGCGCAGCGCACGCTGGCGGACCTCCAGTTCAAGCGCCAAGAGGAACTGCTGAAAGAGAATGCCACCAGCCAGGATGCCTTCGACAGCTCCAGCTCCAACCGCAAGGTGGCGGTCGCGCAGGTCGCGCAGCTCGAGGCCCAGATCCAGCAGACGGAATCGACACTCGCCGGGGATATGGCCAACCTCGGCTACACCAAGATCTTCGCGCCCATGGACGGCACGGTCGTCAACCTGGTGGCCAAGCAGGGCCAGACCCTGAACGCAAACCAGACCGCACCCATCGTGCTGCGCGTTGCCGACCTGTCCACCATGACCGTATGGGCGCAGGTTTCCGAAGCCGACGTGCCGAAGTTGAAGGTCGGCATGGATGCTTACTTCACCACCCTCGGCCGCTCCGACCAGCGCCGCTACGGCAAGCTCCGCAAGATCATCCCGACGCCCGACGTGGTGAACAACGTCGTGCTCTATAATTGCTTGTTCGACGTTGAGAACCCGGACGGCGACCTGCTGACTCAAATGAGCGCGCAGGTCTACTTCGTTGTCTCCGCGGCCCACGACGTTGCTGTGATTCCGGTGACGGCACTGCATGCTTCGCGCGCGCCACGCACACCACCCGCCGAGCAAGCCACCGCCAGCGACACGCCGCCCGCCACACCCGGCACGCGCGAAGGCCGGCGAGGTCCGATCGCTGGGACACCCGGCGGCGGTGGACGAATGCGCCAGCGCGGTCCGGCCGCCTCGAATGTTGCGCCGGTGCGCTACAGCGTCAACGTCATGGAAGACGGGGAAGTCGTGGCGCGTGAAGTAGAGGTCGGGGTGATGAATCGCATGCTCGCGGAAGTGAAGTCGGGCCTGCAGCCGGGCGATGAGGTGGTGCTCGACGGCGGATTGCAAGGAAGTTCGTCGCGTCAGGGCCAGCAGAACCAGCGCGGTTCGGGCGGACCCGGCGGGCAATTCTTTGGCGGGCCGAGGATTTGAGGGCATGAACGTCGTCGGTTCACAGCATAAGACCGGACTGCATCACGCCCCGGCGCCGCAGTCGGTGACGCCGATCATTTCGCTGCGCGATATCACCAAGGTCTTCAATACCGGCGAAATCGCTGTTCAGGTGCTGTACGGCGTCTCACTCGATATCTATCCGGGTGAATTTATCGCCATCATGGGCGCGTCCGGCTCGGGTAAGACGACGCTGATGAATATCCTTGGCTGCCTCGACCGTCCGACGGCGGGCAGCTATCTGTTCGCCGGACAAGAGGTGGCCGGTCTGGATGCAGACCAGCGCGCGCTGCTGCGCCGCGGAGCGTTCGGTTTCATTTTTCAACAGTACAATCTGCTCGCCGCGGCTTCTGCCACGGAAAATGTCGAGGTTCCGGCTGTTTACGCCGGCCACACCCACGCCGAGCGCATCGTCCGCGCACAGCACCTCTTGACGCGCCTCGGCCTGGGGGACCGCCTTGATCATAAGCCGAATCAATTGTCGGGCGGACAACAGCAGCGCGTCTCGATTGCACGCGCGCTGATGAACGGCGGCGCCGTTATCCTCGCCGATGAACCCACCGGCGCGCTCGATAGCAAGAGCGGCGAAGAGGTCATGAAGCTGCTGGCCGACCTCAATGCGGCCGGCCATACGATTCTGATCATTACCCACGATGCGAGCGTCGCCAAGCTTGCGAAGCGCGTCGTCGAAATCAGGGATGGCGTGATCACGTCGGATACCGGCGCGCTTATGCCAGATACCGAGCGTTTGGAAGCAACCATTCATCCCGAAGGCCTTGGTCCGGCCCCTGCCTTCGCCAGCATCCCCGATGCTATGGAGGCCGGCAAAATGGCCATGCGCTCGCTCAGCAACAATCTCATGCGCACGCTGCTGACCCTGCTCGGCATCATTATCGGCGTTGCTTCCGTCGTCGCCATGCTCGCCATCGGCAATGGCGCCAAGCAGCAGGTCCTCGACCGCATCTCGGCCATGGGCACCGATCTTCTGCTCATCCGCCCCGGCGCGCCCAACCAGCGTTTTGCCGGCGGTTTCCGCGCGAGCTTGGTGCCCGCCGACGCCGAGGCCATCGCCACGCTGCCGAATGTCGATCAAGCGGTGCCGGAATTCCCGCAGAACGTCACCGTGCGTTATGGGAAGAACGATGCGCAAACCCAGGTCGATGGCACAACCGCAGAGTACTCCGGCGCGCGCGATTGGACGACGTCGCGCGGGGCATTCTTCACACAGCAGGATGTGGACGAATACGCACCGGTCGTGGTGATCGGCCAGACCGTACAGAAGTCGTTGTTCACCGAGGGTGAAGACCCACTCGGTAAATTCATCCTCATCAACAACAATCCGTTCCAGGTCATCGGCATCATGGCGGCCAAGGGCGCCACCGGAAACGGCAACGACATGGACGACCAGATCTTCGTGCCGATCACCACCGGCGCGCAGCGCATCTACGGCCAGCGTTACGCCCGCTCGATCACCGTGGCGGTGCGCGATATTGAAAAAATGGACGCAACACAAGAAGCGATCCGCCAGCTCCTGATCTCGCGGCACAAGCAGGAAGATTTCCAGATTCGAAACATGGTCTCGGTGCTGGAGACGGCAACCGAGACGCAGAACACTCTGACGATTCTCCTCGGCTCCATCGCGGCGATCTCGCTGCTGGTGGGCGGCATCGGGGTAATGAACATCATGCTGGTCAGCGTCACTGAGCGCACGCGCGAGATCGGCATCCGCATGGCCACGGGCGCGCGCAAGCTCAACATTCTTCTGCAGTTCAACACCGAAGCGCTGGTGGTCTGCGCCATCGGTGGCGTGATCGGTGTTGTGCTCGGCATGACCACCGCCTTGGTGTTCTCGAGTTTTGGCAAACCTATCGTCTTTTCGCCGGGTCCGATCCTGCTGGCGTTCTCCTGCGCCTTCATCACAGGCCTCGTGTTCGGCTACCTGCCGGCGCGCAAGGCCGCCAACCTCGATCCCGTGGTTGCGCTTGGAGCCGAGTAAAATGCGCACGCGCTCATTTTGGGCATCTGTTTCCGTTCTTGCCGTACTCTTGAGCGCTTGCGGCTCGATGCCCAAACCCGAAGTCCCTATGCCGCCGGTGTGGCAGGCGCCCGTTGCCGATGCGAACGAAGGGACCGAGCCCCTGGGCGCGCTGTGGTGGCAGCGCTTTGGCAGCCCCGAGCTGAATACACTTATCATCCAAGCGGTACAGAATAATCGCGACCTGCGCATTGCCTACGCGCGTGTGCTGCAGGCCGAAGCCAGCGTGCGGGGCGCGAACGCGGCGTTGCTGCCGAGCGTATCGGGGAGCGCGGGCGCGTCTCGGCGCGGTCCTGACGAGAGCACCAGCTATAGCGCGGGACTCCAGGCTTCGTATCAAGTCGATCTCTTCGGTGAAGCGCGCAGCAATGCATCGTCCGCCGAGCAGCGCCTGGAATCGAGCCTCTACGACCGCGAGACCGTGACCATCACGCTGATCTCGAACGTCATCACCGCTTATCTGCAGGTGCTTTCGGCGCGCGAACGCATGCAACTCACCAGCGACCGCCTCAACAACGCAGAGGCCATCTTGAAGCTGCTGGAGACTCAGCGGCGTATCGGCACGCTTTCGGAATTGGAACTCGCGCAACAGCGCGCGGCGCTCGCCAACCAGCGCGCCGCGCTGCCGGCTTTGCGCCTCGCCGAACGTCAGGCCCTCAGCACCCTGGCGGTGCTGCTCGGCCGTGCGCCGGAAGGCTTTGACATCCAAGCGCGTTCGCTCAGCAACCTGTCGCTGCCGGTCGTGGCGTCGGGTATCCCGTCGACCCTTCTTGTGCGCCGGCCTGACCTGCGCCGTGCCGAGTCTGACCTCGCTGGCGCCAATTTCGATGTGTCGGCCGCCCGCGCCGCACGCCTGCCGGGCATTCAGTTGACGGCCTCCGGCGGCACCGCTTCGGCGGCGCTGGCCGGCCTGTTCTCCACCGGCACTTTCGCCTACACGCTCGGCGGCTCCATCGCCCAGACGATCTTCGCCGGCGGACGGTTGGCCGCGCAGGAAGACTCCGCCCGCGCGCGCTATCAGGAAGTGGCCGCCGGCTACGAGCGCGCCGTCATCGACGCCTTCAGCGACGTCGAGAACGCGCTGACCTCCGTTGCCACGAGCAACGAGCAGCATGGCTTCGCCCAGGAAGCCTCCGCCCAGGCCGACCTTGCATATCGCCTGGCCGAGCTTAGGTACCGGGCAGGCATTGTCGACTTCCAAACCGTGCTCAACGCGCAAAACCAGGCCTTCTCTTCGCAGGAGGCGCTGGTGCAAAATCGCTTGTCGCGCTTCACCGCCGTTATCGGACTGACCTTGGCCCTCGGCGGCGGATGGGATGGAACGCTGCCCACCGACACCTGAGGGCGAAACCTGACGGAGGCTTCTATGTTTTTTAGCAAAGCCAAGATGCCGAGCGCCAAGGATGCGCTGCCGGGCCGCGCCGAAGCCATGCCGGTGCCCGAGACTCACTTCGTCAACAAGAACCGCCTGAAGGGACCCTTCCCCGACGGCCTCGAGGTGGCGATGTTCGGCCTCGGTTGCTTCTGGGGCGCCGAGAAGATGTTCTGGAATATCCCCGGCGTCTATTCGACGCAGGTCGGTTATGCCGCCGGGCTCACGCCCAATCCCACCTACCGCGAAGTCTGCAGCGGCCAGACCGGGCACAACGAAGTTGTGCGCGTGCACTTCGATCCGAAGAAGGTCTGCTTTGAGACGCTGCTGAAAACCTTCTGGGAAGGCCACGACCCGACGCAAGGCATGCGCCAGGGCAATGACGCCGGCACGCAGTACCGCTCAGGCGTCTATGTCTATAGCGACGCGCAGCGACGCGCTGCCGAAGCTTCGAAGGCGGCCTACGAGAAGGCGCTCGCGCAGAAGGGCTTCCCCGCCATCACGACTGAAATTCTGGATGCTCCAACGTTCTATTACGCCGAGGACTATCACCAGCAATACCTCGCGAAAAACCCCGGGGGTTACTGCGGTCACGGGGGCACGGGCGTTGCCTGCCCGGTAGGCGTCTCGGCCGTATGAAAAAAACCTACGCAGGCGGCTGCCATTGCGGCCGGGTGCGCTTTCGCGTCACGGGCGATCTTGCCGATGTGCTCGATTGCAACTGCTCGGTCTGCACCAAGAAGGGCATCCTGCATCTGATCGTGCCACCGGAGGAGTTCGCGATCCTCAAAGGCGAAGACGCGCTGACCACTTATCAATTCAACACGCACACTGCGACGCATCGCTTCTGTTCAAGCTGCGGCATCCATCCGTTCTACGTGCCGCGTTCGGACCCCGATAAGATCGACATCAACGTGCGTTGCCTCGACGGTATCGACATCGCGACGCTCACGCCAAAAGCATTCGACGGCAAGAATTGGGAAGCCGCCAACGCGGCCTATCACGCCGAATAGGCTTAAACCAGACGCACCGCGTTGACGGGCGGCAGATGCGCCGAGAGCAACGCCCACTTGCCGCCGCCGTTGTCGGACGTCCATACGGAACCCGTGGTCGAGCCCATGGCAAGCCGGTCGCCGGTGTCATCGACGCACAGCGCATGGCGGTATACCAAATCGAAGGCATTCTCTTGTGGTAATCCCTCGCGCTGCACGCTGAAGGACTTACCGCCGTCGTCGGTGCGCTGCACGACCACCTTGCCATCGACCGGATAACGGAATTCGTCTTTCTTCGCCGGTGCGAACCATGCGGTATCGGGCTTGCGCGGATGCACGGCCACGGCGAAACCGAACTTCGACACCGGCGCGGTGTGGATTTCCTCCCAGCTTTCCAGATTGTTGTACGAGCGGAAGATGCCGTTGTGGTGCTGTATCCAGTAGACATTGGGCTGGTCGGCGCACTGCACCATCATGTGCGCATCCTGAATGTCGGGATCGTACTGCTTGTCGGGCGGCATGAATTCGGCGCGCAAGCCCTTGCCCGCCACCCTCCAGTTCTTGCCGTCGTCCTCGGTCAGCGTCACGCCGCCGCAAGACACGGCGATCGCGACACGGCCTGAATCGCGCGGATCGACGCAAATGGAATGGAGCGCCGTGTCCACCGTGCCGCCGCCCATCCACTTCGCTCTCGAAGGCAGGTTCTGCAGCGGTTCGTTGAGCGTCCAGGTCGTGCCGTTGTCGTTTGAATAGAATAGCGCCGCCGGCGCCGTGCCGATCCACAGCGCGTTCGGCTTGTCGCGCCCCGCCCATTCCATAGCCCAGATGCCGTTGACCGTGGGCGCCTTGGCGTCCTTCTCACCGCCCTCGACCTTGGGGAACTGCGGCGGCGTGAGCTCGGTCCAGCTGCCGCCGCCATCGGTCGAGCGGTGCAGCTTTACGCCGAAGTGTCCGAGGTTGAGCGCAGCGAAGATGGTTTTGTTGTTGGGCGATGCTAATGCGAGCGTTACGGGCGAGCCGACGAAGTGCGTGTCTTTGTGCTGCCATGCGCCACCGCTGTCGCGTTCGTAGACCAGCAGGCCTTTTTTCGAAGACACGTAAAGACGCTGCGCCACAAATCCCTCCTCAGCCCCCAGACAAGGCCTGCATTATATAGAGTTCACTGCCCGGCGGCAGCGGGTGATCCAGGACATCCCGCCGCACGTGGGTGCCGTCCACAAAGACGGCGATGTGCAGCCGCAGCCGGTCCTGATCGTCGAGCACATAACCGCGCACCGCGGGATAGCGCGCGAAGACATCGTCCAGTGCGGCCCGCACGGTTGCGCCCGTGGCGTCCACCGCGCCGCCGGGGGCCACGTGGCGCAGATGCTGCGTGAAATGGACCTTGGTCATGGCGATTATGGTGCAAAACCTTTCGCTTTCGCGCAAGCAACCTTGGATTTTGGATCGCGCCGCTCATAGGATGCAGCCGGGGATGACATGACTGATCTGCAGAAAACTTTCGCCAAAGGGGTCTACGTTCACGCCGTCGGCGGTCCGCTGACACACAACGCCGGCTGCCTGATCGAGGGCCTGATGGACCTCGGCATCCCGGTGAAGATCAGCACCGCCCAGGTCACGTCACGGCCCACCTCGATGCCGCTCAAGGGCAAGGACCTCGGTGCGCTGGTATCGCCGCCATATGCGGGGTTCGCCGGTTACATCATCGACATCTCGCACACCAACCAGCACGCGCCATTCGAAGGTGCAACCGGGCATATCGCCTACCTCAACCAGAGCGATATCGCGGCCTTTGCCCGCGTGCCGGACGGCCAACTCCTGTTCGCGGCGCACGACAACCGCTTCGCCATTAAGGGCGATGCGCGCCAACCCATCGCCTTCGGCCTCAGCAATGGCCTGATCACCGCGACGGAACGGCGCGCGGTATTCGCTAAACGCACGCGCGTCATTTTGCGGAATTTCCGCGCCACCCTCAGTCAGAGCGTGCGCGCTCTTCTCGACATCACCTTTGTACCAGCGCTGGAGCGTCACGTGCCGATTGCGCGCGACATACTCGCCCCTGACGCCTATCTGGACGCCATGCTGGACAGCCCCGTCTGCCTTGCCTACGGCGGCGAGTTCTACAGTCCGATCATGGGTAATGGGTATTTCGCAAAACACGATCCCACTCTCGCCGCGGCTCATGCCTTCGCGCAGCTGGACGCACCAGGACTGGTGCTGCGCTGGGACAGCTTCCGCCTCTGGGAGTCCTTTGCCGCCGGGTGCCTGACGGTGCACTTGGATTTCGCGAAGTATGGCTTCGCGCTGCCCGTGATGCCCGAAGCCTGGACGCATTATGCGCCCATCGACTTGGACGACATTGCGGGTTCGGTAAACCGCATTCTTGCGCGCGAGAAGGACTGGCCCGCCATCGCCGAAGCCGGTCGCGCCTGGGCCATCCAGCACTACGCCCCCAAGCCCACCACCGAACGCGTGCTGAACGCCATGCTGGAGCACGGCTGAGCTTGCGCCGTCACGCGCGCCAGACTATGACCGTTGCATGCCGACGATCCTTCTGTATTTTTTCCTGGCGGCGCTCATCATTGGCGGCATGATTCTGGCCGTGCCGGACGATCAGCCAGACGCACCGCCGCCCAATCCCCTCGAAGTCATGCGCGAGCTGCAGAAGTGAACACGCCCGCCGACAATTGGACGCCGCCTTACTCGCTGGAAGAGCGCATCAAGTACACGTTGGTGCCGGCGCGGCTCTATATGTGGCGGCTGATCCGCAAGAACCTGCGCAAGGGCGAAGCCGAGCTCAAGTTCCTGCCTCAAATTGTGCCGCGCGAGCGAATCGCCATCGACATCGGCGCCAACAAGGGCGTCTATACGCATCTGCTGTCGCGGCTCGCGAGCGGCGTCGAAGCCTTCGAGCCCAATCCCAAAATCTACCGAATCCTGACGCGCTATCTGCCGCGCAATGTCGTCGCCCATCAGGAGGCGCTGTCCGACAGCGTCGGCACGGCGGAACTGATCGTGCCCATGCACGGCGGCGGCTATTCCAACCAGACCGCATCGCTCAATCCGCGCAAGCGCAACGACGGCGCGCGCAGCGTGCGCGTCGCGCAGCGTACACTCGACTCCTACGGTTTCAATAACGTCGGCTTCATCAAGATCGATGTCGAGGGTTTCGAGTCCGCGGTCCTCACCGGCGCACGCGAGACCATTTTGCGCGAGCGGCCGATCATGCAGATCGAGCT
This sequence comes from uncultured bacterium, assembly GCA_903888485.1. Classification (GTDB taxonomy): domain Bacteria; phylum Pseudomonadota; class Alphaproteobacteria; order Rhodospirillales; family Rhodospirillaceae; genus SHVO01. Next base: position 19,392 of record CAISTS010000057.1, read on the forward strand.
TGAAGAGCAACACACGGGCCGCGATATCGCGGAGAGCATCAAGCAAGTCACCGACTTCGGCATGGACGCCTTTTTCTTGCGGGACGGAAACTTGCGCCCGATCTCGGAATTCGACCCCGTCGCGAACCGCGCCGCCCTCGCCCCGCGCATCGGTTACATCAACAATTTCATCTTCAAACCGCGCTAAACCGCCGAGTCCCGGGCCCCCAATAAGGCCACGCGCTTGCCCGTGCCAGCCGGACCTGATATGCCACCTGCCATGACGCAGCGGATCATCAGCGGACGAATTACGCCCCCGGCTCTTTAAGAGAGACCGGGTACCACGCGTTTACTGTCCGTTTTTCATTCCAGGATCCGACTGTCATGACTTCTTCCATATCTCCGCTTTCCGCTGCTTTAGTGCGCGCCGCGCGCGAACGCACCGCCGGCCAGTTTATCGTCACGCCGACACTACATCGCCCTGCGCTGTCGCAGCTGCTCGCCTGCGAAGTCTACGTCAAATACGAGAACATGCAGCACACCGGCGCCTTCAAGGCGCGCGGCGCCATCAGCAAATTGACGACACTGACGCCCGACCAACGCAAGGCCGGCGTCATCGCCATGTCGGCCGGCAACCATGCGCAAGGTGTTGCGTATCACGCGACGCGCCTCGGTATACCGGCGACCATCGTCATGCCCAAGGGCACACCCTTCAACAAGACGCGCAAGACCAGCGACTACGGCGGCAAGGTCGTGCTCGAAGGCGAGAACTTCACCGAAGCTTCGGCGGCCGCCCAGCGCATCGCCAAGGAGCGCGGCCTGGTCATAATCCACCCTTACGACGATGCCGAAGTTATCGCCGGCCAGGGCGTCATCGGTTACGAGATGCTGGAAGCAGCACCCGATCTCGACACCATCGTCGTGCCCATCGGCGGCGGTGGACTCATCAGCGGCATCGCGCTCGCGGCGAAGGATGTGAAACCGTCCGTAGACGTCGTTGGCGTCGAACCCGAGCTTTATCCCTCCATGACCAACGCGCTGACACGCGGCAACCGCCCCTGTGCCGGCGCGACGATCGCCGAAGGCATCGCCGTGCGCGACGTGGGCGGCCTGTCGATCCCGGTGGTGAAGGCTCTCGTGAAAGAAACGCTGACCGTCAGCGAGACCAATCTCGAACGCGGCATCAGCATCTACGCCACCATGGCCAAGACCGTGGCCGAAGGCGCGGGCGCCGCGCCCTTGGCAGCGCTGCTGGAGCACCCGGAGAAGTTCAAAGGCAAGAAAGTCGGCCTCGTGCTCTCGGGGGGTAACATCGACGCGCGCATGCTCTCGTCAGTGTTGATGCGCGACCTGGTGCGCGTCGGCCAGATCCTGACGCTGTCCATCGAGATGCCCGACCGCCCCGGCTCGCTGTTCGCCATCGCCGGCATCTGCGCCGATCTGGGCGCCAACGTGCTCGAAGTCTCGCACGGCCGCTTCGCCCTCGACCTGTCGGCCAACGCCGCGCGGCTGGCCATCACCATCGAGACGCGCGACCAAGCCCACGCTCAGCAGGTCATGGACCGCATCCGTGCCGCCGGCTTTACGCTGTCGGTGCGCGACCCCAATGAGGGCAATTAGCTTGTAGATTCAATGCGCTTCGACGTTCCCTCGGAACTGGGCTAAAATCGCCCATGACCCAGCGCATCCTGTCTAGACCCCAAGTCGGCAGCCGCATGAAACCGCGGCACGTCATCATCTGGATGACCGTCGGTGTTTTCATCGTGCTGACCGTGCTGGCGACGCTGTTCTTCGGCGGCATTCCGCCGTGGCCGGTGCTGCTGTGCTTCGCGATCAGTCACGGCATCTTCTGCCTGATCGTCGCGCGCGTGAAACCCTACCACGGCCCTTACCGCGAACCGCTGCGTGAGCCCGATCCCAAGGATTGGCCGACGTTATGAGCAAGCGCAAAGACGGCAACGGCAAGCCACCAAAGCTGCGGATGGATACAAGCACGGTCGATGCGCGCCGCGCCGCGCGCAACGTCAAACACATCCGCGATAAGATTTCAAAAGCCCTGGACGATCCCGACAAGCGTGAGCAGCTGGTGCGCGCGGTGCGCGACATGATGCACGAGGACAATTCATGAAGACCCTTGGTTTCGTTTTACTCGCCGCCGCCCTCGCATCTGCAACGCCGCTGGCCGCCGCCGAAACCGCCGCCGATGTGATCAAAGCCTTCGGCCTGCGCGAGTCTGCAAAACCCATGCGCGAGGTGCAGGGCTGGACCAAACCCATGAAGATCGCGGTCATCGTCGATTCAGCCGAGCGCCTCGCCTGGATTCAGCAAGAGGTCAAGGGCGTCACCTTGGTGCCCATTCGCGTCCCCAAGGACGCGGCCGCCGCCATCGCCGACGCCGATGCTTATGTTGGGGTTTGTACGCTCCCGCTGATCTCCTCGGCCAAGAAGTTGCGGTGGATCCAAACCCAGCAAGCCGGCGTCGAAGATTGTCTCGCGCCGAACGTCATGGCGGGCGGCATTGTCGTCACCAACGTCCAGCGCCTCAACGGACCCAACGTCGCCGAACACGCCATGGCGTTGTTGCTCGCCGTCAGCCGCCAACTCAATGTCGCGCTCGAGAACCAGCTTGAGGGCAAATGGGACCCGCGCACCATGACCGACGCTGTCGATCTCGACGGCAAAACCATGCTGATTGCCGGCCTCGGCGGCATCGGCACCGAGATCGCCAAGCGCGCCCATGCGTTCGGCATGAAGATTATCGCGACCCGCGCCACCAGCCGCGAGGCCCCGGATTTTGTCGCCAAGGTGGGCCTTGCGAGCGAACTGCCGCAGATGATCGGCGAGGCCGACGTGGTGGTGAACGTGACGCCCTTCACGCCCGAGACCACCAAGATGTTCGACGCCGCCATGTTCAAGCGCATGAAAGACGGCGCGATCTTCATCAATGTCGGCCGCGGCGAGAGCGTCGTGACCGATGATCTGGTGGAAGCGCTGGACAGCGGCAAGCTGCGCGGCGCGGGGATCGACGTCACCGACCCCGATCCCCTGCCCAACAACCACAAACTCTGGACGTCGCCGAACGTGATCATCACGCCGCACACCGGCGCTACGTCCGAGATCAAGCGCGAGCGCGTCTGGCTGCTAATGCGCGAGAACATGCGCCGCTACGTCGCCGGCGACAAAATGCTCTCGGTCGTGGATGTGAAGAAAGGTTACTAGCGGCGCCTACGCGGCGACGCACCGGCCCGGCCGCGCCGCGACTTGGGCCGAATCGCGTCGGCCTTGCGTTTGCGCAGCGCCGCCGCGAAAGCCTTCTCGGCCCAGGCGCAGAGCTCGCCCGCCTCTTCCATCACGTCCTCGGGCACATACCAATAGGACAGTATGATCTCACGGCCTTTGGCCTTGTAGACGAAGGGCTCGGACTTCTTGGCCTCGAAGTCGGCGCGGTTTTCGTCATCGACCTTGAAGAACAGCTCGCCCTCGGCGATGAGGCCGAACATAACGCCGCTTTTGTAGAGGCCGTGCCCGCCGAACATGGGCCGCGCGCTTACCGCTCCGAAGTTTTGCAGTTGTTCGACGACATAGTCAGGGAAAAAGACGTCAGCCACGGCGCGCCCTTACGAGAACGTGAACTTTGGTTTGCGCTTGCCGAGGAAGGCGGCGCGGCCTTCCTTGAAATCTTCGGCGAGGAACGAGCCGGTGAACACCGCGCGCGTCTCTTTCGTTTCCTCACTGAGGCCATCGACGATCTGCTGCACCACCCGCTTCATGCCGCGCGCGGCATACTGCGAGGCTTCACAGATCTGCGCGGCATAGTCGGCGACGGCTTTGTCGAGCGCTTCGGGCGCCACCAGCCAATCGATCATGCCGTAGTCCAGGGCCTCTTCAGCGGAAACGATGCGCCCGGTGAACAGAATGTCTTTGGCGCGCGACGGGCCAACAGCGTCCACCAGCCGCTTGGTGTCGAGGGCCGGGTAGATCACACCGAGCTTGGCGGGCGTTATGCCGAACTTAGCGGAAGGATCGGCGAAACGCAGATCGCAGCACAATGCGATACCGTTACCGCCGCCGACGCAGGCCCCGCGGACTTTGGCGATAGTCGGCTTGGCGCAAAGATGCAGGCGCTTCTGGGACTGATAGATCAACTCCGCCGCACCATCCAGCCACGCGCGGTCTTCAAGGCCCTTGCCCAGTTCCTCGATGTCCTGGCCGGCGGCGAAGACGCCGCCCTGGCCGGTGACGATCACCACCTTCACAGCCCGGTCGTTCTCGGCCGCTTCGACGCAGGCAATGAGCTGCGTCCACATCTCGGCATTCAGCGCATTGCGCTTGTCCGGGCGGTTGAGATGGATCGTGGCAACCGCACCGTCGCGGCTGAGATAAACGGCGTCTTTGGACATCGGGAGAGAACTCTGATCAGTGGCGTTCTCCCTGTTCTAGCCTAAGTCGCGGGCGAAGCGGTAGGCCGGGAAAGACGCCGCGCTTGCCAGACGTTATGCTGCGGGTATGGCGCTCGCTTTCGACTTCTCGGCCATGCGCGCGACGCTGGCCAATCGCAATTTTGCCCTGTTCACGGCCGGTAATGGGGTCTCGCTGGTCGGCAGCTGGGTGCAGCGTGTGGCCATCGGCTGGCTGACCTGGGAGCTGACCCACTCGCCCGCCTGGCTGGGCGCGGTGTCCATGGCCGAGTTCCTCCCGGTGATTTTCCTGGCACCGCTCACCGGCGTCATGGCCGACCGCTTCGACCGCCGGCGCATCACCCTCATCGGCCAGATCGTCGCGACTGTGCAGGCCACTGTTCTGGCCGTGCTGACGCTCACCGGTCACATCACGCCCGTGCTCATCCTGATGATGCAGATCATGATCGGCCTGGTGGCGCCGCTGATCCAGACGGCGCGCCTGGTGATCGTGCCGTCGCTGCTGCCGCGCGAGCAGGTGGGCCAGGCGGTCGCGATCACCTCGCTGGTCTTCAACCTCGCGCGCATCATCGGCCCGGCGCTGTCCGGGTTGATGATCGCGGGGATTGGCGCGGGCTGGGCCTTTGCCGTTAACGCCGTGTCGTATTTGTTCGTCGTCGCCTCGGTGATGAAACTCACGCTCCCGCCCCATCAGCCGCGCGCGGCGATGCAGGTGCCCCTGCTGCACGGCCTTTGGAGCGATTTCCTCGGCGGCTGGCGCTACACCTTCACGCACGCGACCTTGCGCTGGGTGCTGCCGGTGATCTTCGTGAGTTCGGTGATGAGCTGGCCGGTCAGCGACTTACTCGCCGGCATCGCAGACCATGAATTCGGCCGCGGCGTCACGGGCCTTGCGATCTTTGCTTCGGCTCAAGGCGTGGGCGCGATCCTGGGCGGCCTCTTCCTTGCACAGCGCCCAGGGGGAAAGGAGGGCGGCAAGGAGATGGGGGCGCTGTTCGTGCGCGCGACCATCCTCAACGGCGCCTTTCTCGTCGGATTCGCGCTCACCGACATCTTTTGGCTGGCGGTACCGCTCTACGCGACCTTCGGCATGTTCATGGTGATGGGCGGCGCGACCTCGCAGACCGTCATTCAGACTCACGCTGCCGAGGACATGCGCGGGCGGACCATCAGCATCTGGTACACCATCACGCGCGTGGGTCTGGCCTTTGGCGCGCTAATCCTGGGCACACTCGCCGATGCCTTTGGCTTCGCTGTACCGCTCGCCGCGGCCGGCCTCATCACCGCGGTCACGGCGGCGGCAATCTGGCACCGCCGCGCCGACCGCTAAAGCATTCCAATACAAATATAATTTGGCCGGCCTTTATCGCCGGGAGTTTGTGGCCTATATCAGCGGGCAGCATCAGGAGCATCACATGACCGCCAAAGTCCTTTCCGCCGCCGCCGTCGTTGCCCTCGCCGGCATCGCTGTCTTCTCCTACAGCCATGCGCGCGGCCCGGGCGGTGCGGAACCAGCGGTCCAGACCGCGGCCGCAGCCGCCGACGGCACGCCGATCAACGCCTGCACCCTTCTCACCGACGCCGAGGTTTCAGCCGCCGTGGGCGCGACCGTGACTCCCGCCGAGCGCCGCGACGACGGCTTTGTCGGCGGCCAGGGCAAGTACGCGCCTGAAGGCACCTACTCCTCCACCTGCTTCTGGCAATTCCACGCCGACGCCACCGGCAAGAATGATCCGACGCTGCCCATGGGCGGCAAGCGCTTCGCCATCCTCAACGCCATGGTCTGGCCGACGGAGAAAGACGCATCGGGCTTCCTGCAAAGCTTCCGCGACGCCTTCAAGGAAGAGATCATTCCAAGCAATCCGGTCACGATCGACATCGGCGAAGAGGGCCTGTGGTGGGGCGATGGCACCGCCGTGCGCAAAGGCAAGAAGAGCTTCGGCATGTCGGTGTTCCTGCAGAACGGCGACAAGGAAAGCCAGCGCAAGATGGAAGAGACGCTGGCGCGTAAAATCGAAAAGCGCATCTGATGAAAGATGGCGGCGCCGGGCTTGTCCTGCGCCGTGATGCCGGGGGCGTCACAACCTTCACGCTGAATCGTCCCGAGCAGCGCAACGCGCTGACGCGCGCGCTCATTGACGAAGCCATCGCCGCGCTTGCCGCCATCAAGGACGATACATCCGTCAAGGTTGTGGTGTTGACCGGGGCCGGTCCGGCCTTTTGTTCCGGCCACGATCTTAAGGAGCTGCGTGCCAACAACGATCCGGCCTGGACACGCGATCTCTTCCAGACCTGTAGCGATTTGATGCTGGCGATGACACGCCTGCCGCAGCCGATCATCGCGCGTGTGCACGGTATCGCCACCGCCGCCGGCTGTCAGCTTGTCGCGACCGCCGATCTCGCCGTTGCCGCCGATTCGGCGACCTTCGCGACGCCGGGTGTGAACATCGGGCTCTTCTGCTCGACGCCAATGGTGGCGCTGTCGCGCAACGTCGGGCGCAAGAAAGCCATGGAAATGCTGCTGGTCGGCAAGCCGCTCACGGCCAAGGACGCGGAGACCGCCGGGCTCATCAACATGGCGGTCGCGCCGGACAAGCTGGATGAGACGGTCTATGGCCTCGCCCAGGTCATCGCCGGCAAGTCGTCCAAGATCCTCGCCATCGGTAAGCGCGCGTTCTATGAGCAGATCGAGCTCGGTCTGGCCGACTCTTACGCGCTTGCCGGCGCGGTCATGTGCAAGAACATGCTCGAAGGCGACACCACCGAAGGCATCGACGCCTTCCTCGGCAAGCGCAAGCCCGTCTGGAGCAACTAGTTCCTTTTCACCGCCATCGCCGCGCCGACCGCAAATGCGATCCAGCCGCCCATGGCCGCGAACCCGCCCCAGGGCGCGAAGAACGCCGGTCCATAAAATGACAGCGAATAAAGCGCCGTCGGGAACAGGAGCGCTCCTAGCCCGAGCAACACCACACCTACCCGCAGGACGCTACGCGCGCGTCCCGGCGCCAGTTGCTCGCCGATGATGGTCACGAGGACAATGCCGAGGGCGTGGGTGATCTGGAAGCCCGTGGCGATCTTGAACCACTCGAGGGCTTGCGCGCCGGTGGGCGCGATGTTGATCAGCCCGTGCGAGGTGAGCGCGGCGGCCGCGACGGAGATCAACGCCAGCAGCGCGGCGGCGATATAGGAAGCGGCGGCAAAGGGACTGAGGGTCATGGTCTCTCCTTAGCGCGCCTGAAGCGCGAGGGCTTTTTCGAGGGCGCGGAAGCCTTCGAGGAACTGGCGCTCAGCCTCGGCCGCGGGCAGCGGCGTCAACTTCACGTCCTTGAGCGGCTTTTCCTTGAAGGACAGCACGCTGCGGCACTCGGCGGCGGTGAAACCGGCCAGTTGCACGGCTTCGGTGGCGGCGGCAATCTGGTCGGCCTTCTTGATGAGCACCTTGTCGGCCGGCGCCAGCACCGGGGCCAGGCCGAAGCGCAGGAAAATGGCCCTCGTCAGGCGCAGCTCGACCTCCTTGAAGACATCCCCGACCACCGCCTTGAGGGGCGTAATCAGGTCGTGGGTGACGTATTCCGAGGCATCGTGCAGCTTGGCCGCCAGCAACAGGCGCGCTGTCGCCTTTGGTTTAATACGGCGCACTATCTCAACCACGAGGTCAGAATGCTGGGCGACGCTCCAGGCGTGAGGGCCCTGGGTCTGACCGTTCCAGCGAGTGTTCCGGGCTAGACCAAGGGCAATGTCCTCGATCTCGATGTCGAGCGGCGACGGGTCGACGAGGTTCAGGCGCCGCCCGGACAGCATACGCTGCCAGGTCCGTGGAGCATGGGCGGCCAGATGGGCCGCCTGCGCGGATGCCGGTTTCACTTTGGAATCCCTCGTGACGGGTTTAAATTTGTTAACAGAAAGAATACCTTAAAGTTTCTGGAGCAGCTTCCAGAAGATTGGGGCGAATGCCGCCGCCGTGGGTGGGCCCGGGCGGGGCAAAAATCTGAGCACGACGCTATGGTAACGGCGACATCCGACTATTTGAAACCGATCAGTTTCCTGGTCTGCGACGACCGTGCCTATATGCGCCGGGTCATCAAGGGAATTCTGGAGACTTTGGGTTGCAAGCGCATCGACGAAGCCCACCACGGCGGTGAGGCCCTGTCGATTATGCGCAGCTGGCCGCCCGATATCGTGCTGACCGAAGCGCTGCTGGCCCCGATGAGCGGCGTCGAGCTTTTGAAGGCCGTGCGTGCTGACAAGGGTTCGCTCAAGTTCACGCCGATCATCATGATCACCTCCGAGACGCGCCGCGAGCGCGTCATCGCCGCGCGCAATTCCGGCGTTACCGAATATGTCGCCAAGCCCTTCAACGCCAAGAGCCTTATCTTGCGTATCCGCGAGGTCATCGAGCGGCCGCGTCCCTTTGTCGACGTCGGCGGTTACTTTGGCCCCGACCGCCGGCGCCGCGCCGAAGTCATGGCCGAAGGCGAGGACAAACGTGGCAAGGGCGGACCGCGGTCTACGGTCAAAGAAGATCCGCGCGAGGGCCTCACCCAAGAGCAGATCGACAAGCTGGTCGCCGGCGACGCCATCCGCGACCGCTGAGGTATTGTTACGCGACCGCCATTTTGGCCCGCGTGCGAATTGCGCTAGAACCTCACCTCCATGAGCCAAACCGTCATCATCATTGGCGCGGGCCAGGCCGGCGGACAGTGTGCCCTCGCCCTGCGTCAGAACGGCTTCGAAGGCCCGGTCATCCTGATCGGCGATGAGCCTTATGTGCCATATGAACGCCCGCCGCTCTCGAAGAGCTATCTCGCCGGCGACGTGCCGGAAGAGCGCATGTTCATGCGTCCCGAAGCCTTTTACGCCGAGAAGAACATCACCTTGATGCGCGGCGTTGCGGTAACGCGCGTTGACCGCGCCACGCGCACCGTGCAGCTTTCCACCGGCGACACACTGACCTACGCCAAGGTCGTTTTCGCCACCGGCGGACGTGTGCGCAAGATGACGTGCCCCGGCGCCGATCTGCCGGGTGTGCACTACCTACGTAACATCGACGATGTGCGCGCCTACAAGGAGCGCCTCGCGCCGGGCCTCAAGCTCGTCATCGTCGGCGGAGGTTACATCGGCCTTGAAGTGGCGGCGGTCGCCATTAAGCGCGGCTGCACCGTCACGGTGCTCGAGATGATGCCGCTGGTGCTGAACCGCGTTGTCGCGCCGGAGATGTCGGCCTTCTTCAGCGAGGTGCACCGCGCCGCGGGTGTCGATTTACGCACGTCCACCGCGGTCACCGCCTTCGAAGGCGACGGCAAGCTCGCGCGCGTGCGTTGCGGCGACCAAGTGATCGATGCGGATCTCGCTATCGTCGGCATCGGGATCGTGCCCAATGTCGAACGCGCGGCGGAGGCGGGACTCGCCTGCGACAACGGCATTATGGTCGATGAATGCATGCGCACGGCCGACCCTGATGTCTTCGCCGCCGGCGACTGCACCAACCACATCAACCCGGTCATCGGCGGACGGCTGCGCCTGGAATCGGTGCCCAACGCCCTCGCCCAAGGTAAAGCCGCGGCGCTGGCGATTCTCGGCAAACCCGAGCCGGTCACGGAGGTGCCCTGGTTCTGGTCGGATCAATACGACCTGAAACTGCAAATGACGGGACTCTCGCGTCAGGGTGATACGATCGTGATTCGCGGCAGCATGGCCGACCGGAAGTTCTCGGCCTGCTATCTGCGGGACGGCGTGTTCGTCGCCTGTCAGGCCGTAAACATGGCCAAGGACTTCTTGCAGTCCAAAAAGCTTATCGCCGAACGGGCGCGGCCCGATCCGGCACGGCTCGCCGATCCGGCCGTGGCCTTGCGCGATCTGTAACGGACTAAACGTGGTGCCGATTGTTAAAATGCAACCCATAGTAATTTGAGGGTTGAATCGCGGGCCCCGCCGCGGGAGTTTAGGATTCAGGAGAACAAGCCATGGACCCGATCACCGGCGAAGCTATTGGTTTCCAGCAGACGCAGACCACGCGCGTCAAAGACCCCGGCCCGGCGCAAACCGCCAATCCCCCGCCGCCGCCCAAGACCGAAGGCGCGCCGGTCAATGCGCCTAGCCCGCATCCCTTCCGCGGCCAAACCATCAACACCGTCGCATAGCGTTTTGGATTTGCTGCACCCCCCGGCGCAAGACTTGCGCCGTGTGAGTGATTGGCTATGAAGGTGCTCATGAGGAGTGCCCATGGCTGATCTGGCTGACGTGAATCTGTTCGAGACCTTCCGCGCGCGGTTCCCCAAAGACGCCGCCGCGCCCTTCCTGACGCTGCAGGACGGACGCATCCTTTCGTACGGCGACCTCGACACAGAGTCGGCGCGGATCGCAAATCTGCTGGCGCGCTTGGGCGCCGCGCCCGGCGACCGCGTCGCCGTGCAGGTGGAGAAATCGCCGGCGGCGGTGCTCCTTTATGTCGCGTGCCTGCGCGGTGGCTTGGTCTTCCTGCCGCTCAACACCGCCTACCGCGCCGACGAACTGGAATACTTCCTCACCGACGCCGAGCCGCGCGTCGTCGTACACGATCCCGCCAATGCCGAACTTGCGGCGCTCTGCGCGAAACACGGCATCACGGCCGCGCTGACCATGGACGCCAAAGGAAACGGCACGCTGGTCGAGCGCAGCGCCGGTGAGCCTTCCACCTTCACGCCGATCGCACGGAGCGGCAAAGACCTCGCCTGCATCCTTTATTCCTCGGGCACAACCGGCAAGCCCAAGGGCGTGATGCTGAGCCACGGCAATCTCCGCGCCAATGCCGCCGCCATGCACCAGACCTGGAACTTCGGCCCCGAGGATGTACTGCTGCACACCCTACCGATCTTCCATACCCACGGCCTCTTCGTCGGCATCAATACCGTGCTTCTCAATGGCACTGGCATGATCTTCCACGCCAAATACAATGCCGACGACGTGATCGCCGATCTGCCGCGCGCCACCATTTTCATGGGCGTGCCCACGTACTATGTGCGCCTGGCTGCGCATCCGAAACTCACGCCCGCGCTGTGCAAGAACGTGCGCCTCTTTCTCTGCGGCTCCGCACCGCTGTTGGAAGAGACTTTCGTCACCTTCGCCAAGAAAACCGGCCAGCAGATCGTCGAGCGCTACGGCATGACCGAAGCCGGCATCATCACCAGTGCCGACGTCGCCAAGCCGCGCCGCGCCGGCACCGTCGGCTGGCCGCTGCCAGGCGTGACCTTGCGCATCGTCGGCGAAGGCAACAAGCCGGTGCCTCAGGGCGAAACCGGCGAGATCCAGATCAAAGGGCCCAATCTTTTCGCCGCCTACTGGCGCAAGCCCGAGAAGACCGCTGAAGACTTCACCGCCGACGGATTCTTCAAGACCGGCGATCTTGCCATTCTCGAGCCCGATGGGATGGTGAACATTGTCGGGCGCGCCAAGGATATGATGATCAGCGGCGGCTTCAACGTGTACCCGAAAGAAATCGAAGGCGTCATCGACGCGTTACCGGGGGTGGCGGAATCTGCTGTCGTAGGTATGCCGCATCCCGATTTCGGCGAAGCAGGCCTGGCCGTCATCACCATGAACACCGGCGCGCCTGCGCTCGATGTTGCCGCCGTGCGAATCGCCCTCAAGGCAAGCTTGGCCAACTACAAAGTGCCTAAGATGATCGTCGTCGCTGAGGCCTTGCCGCGCAACGCCATGGGCAAGGTGCAGAAGAACCTTCTGCGCAGTGAATACCGCGGCGCGTGGGATGAGCAACTGAACACATGAGCGAACCAGGCACGACGAGCGGCAGACCGCACCGTGGCTGGAAGGACTGGCGGCGCGAGACGCTGACGCGTCCGCTGCTCGCATGGTACAAGAAGCGCATCCCGCCCATGTCGAACACCGAACGCGAGGCCATCGAGGCCGGCACGGTGTGGTGGGACGCGACGCTGTTCACCGGCAATCCCGACTGGACGCTGCTCTTGCGCGCGCCGAAAGCCGCGCTGTCGGATGAAGAGCAGTAATTCCTCGCCGGGCCCGTCGAAGAGCTCTGCGCCTTGCTCGACGACTGGAAGATCCAGCACGAATGGCGCGACCTGCCGCCCGAAGCCTGGGCTTTCATCAAAACGCACAAATTCTTCGGCATGATCATCCCGAAGCGCTACGGCGGCCTTGGTTTCTCGGCGCAAGCCCACTCGGCGGTTGTGAGCAAGATTTCGACGCGCAGCATCGCCGGCGCGGTGACGGTCATGGTGCCCAACTCCCTCGGCCCGGCGGAGCTGCTGCTGCATTACGGGACTGACGCCCAGAAGCTTCACTACCTCCCGCGTCTTGCCGCCGGCTGCGACATCCCATGCTTCGCGCTCACCGGACCCGAAGCCGGTTCCGATGCTTCGGCCATGCCCGACGTGGGCATCGTCTGCAAAGGCATTCACGAGGGTCAGGAAGTCCTTGGCCTGCGCGCCACCTGGGAGAAGCGCTACATCACGCTCGGTCCCGTCGCGACTGTGATGGGTCTCGCGCTGCGCGTTGAGGATCCCGACCATCTCCTCAGTGACGTCGAAGATCGCGGCATCAGCGTCGCGCTGATCCCGACAAATCTTCCCGGCGTTTCCATCGGGCGGCGTCCCTTGCCGGTGAACCAAGCCTTCATGAACGGCCCCAACAGCGGCAAGGATGTGTTCATCCCCATGGACATGCTGATCGGCGGGCAGGAGCGCATTGGCCAGGGCTGGCGCATGCTGGTGGAGTGCCTGGCCGCCGGGCGCGGCATTTCATTGCCGGCGCTGTCGGCCGGCGGCGTCAAGCTCGCCGCACGCACGACCGGCGCCTACGGCCGCGTGCGCAAACAGTTCGGCGTCTCGGTCGGCAAGTTCGAAGGCGTACAAGAGGCCCTCGCGCGGATCGCCGGCTCTGCTTACCTCGTAGAGTCCATGCGCCGGCTCACCGCCGTCGCGGTCGATCTGGGCGAAAAGCCCTCGGTGCTCTCGGCCATCGCCAAGTTCCACGCCACCGAGATGATGCGCAAGACTATCAACGATGCGCTCGACATCCATGGAGGCAAGGCCATCATCGAAGGCCCGCGCAACTATCTCGCCAACGTTTATCACGCCATGCCGGTGAGCATCACCGTCGAGGGCGCCAATATTCTCACGCGCAGCTTGATCATCTTCGGGCAAGGCGCCATCCGCTGCCATCCGTATCTCTATAAGGAAATGCTGGCGGCGCGCGATACCGATCCCGATAAGAGTCTGGTCGATTTTGATGCGCTGATCTGGGCGCACGCGGCGCATATTGCGGGTACGAAACTACGCGCGCTGATGCACAATCTCACCGGCGGCTGGTTTGCACGCGCACCGCGCGCGGGTGCGGCCAAACCGATCTACCGCCAGCTCGGACGCGCCAGCGCGTCGTTCGCTTATGTCGCCGAAGTGGCGATGATCCTGTTGGGCGGCGCGCTCAAACGCCGCGAGGCCCTCTCGGCGCGCCTCGGCGATGCGCTGTCGCAGATGTATCTGCTCAGCTGCGCGCTGAAACGCTTCGAGGACGACGGACGTCCCGATGAAGATTTGCCGTTACTGAGGTGGAGCGCGCAGCATTGCCTCTACGAAATTCAAACCGCGCTCAACGGCGTGCTGGAAAATTTCCCCTACTGGCCAATGGGCGCATTGATGCGGCTTATCGTGTTCCCGTTAGGGCGCCGCCACCAACCGCCAAGCGACAAGCTCAACGGCCGCATCGCCGACATGCTGCTTAGCCCGTCCACGGCGCGCGACCGCCTCACCGCCGGCATCTACATCGGTCCGGCCGATCAAGCCGTCGGCGAGTTGGATGCGGCGCTGGAAGCGGTCACCGGAGCCGACGCGATCACGCAGCGCCTGAAGCGCGCCGGACTGACAGAGCCGACGCCCGAGGAAAAAGAGGTGCTGGACCGCGCGGCCGCGCTCACGCGAAAGGTCATTGCCGTCGATGACTTCGCGCCGGAAGAACTCTCGCCGCGCTGGGACAGCCGCTAGCGCTTGGCTCCGCCGCCCGGTCCCGTAGGCGCAACCACCATCTCAACCCGCGTCGACCCGATGGAATTGCCGCGCGCGATGGTGACGGTCGCCGTGCGGTTGGTGGCTGACGAGCTGAAGGTCATCACCGAAGGGTCCGAGCGCATGGCGGTGACTTCGGCCCAACCAAAGTTGGGCATTTCCTTGTGCAGGAAGTCGAAGACCTCATCGGCGCCGGTGGCGGTGGTATAGGCAAGCCGACCCGTCCAGCTTTCGTCGGTGCCGAAAATAATCGTGCGCGCGGCGTCGATCTTGTATCCCGCCGGCAGGGCTGTGCCCTTGGTGATGGGCGGCGGCGGCCCCGCGGCTTCGTCAGCGGGTGCCGGACCGCTGGTGACCGGCGCCGTGCCTGCGGCGCACCCGAAAAGAAGAACGAGGCCCAAGAGGCTCAAAGCAAGTCGAATCATCGGCGCGCAATCCCCCACAACAAATCTTCGTTCATTGTACTGCAACCTCGCTCACTTCGCGAGTTCCGGAAAGCACCGCGCCATGAGGCGCTCGAAATGCGCGACGAGGCTGCCGTGCTTGGCCGTGGCCACCGTCAGCGGGTTGGTCCAAGGCGTATGTAGGATATTGCCGATCGTGGCGGCCAAGCATGCATCGAAGGTTGTTGGCGCGTCGCCAAATCCCCACGTGCGGTTGCCGAGAAAGTGCGCCAACGCCTGCACGTCGGCGATGCCCATCCGCCAGATGACGTCGGGAGCGTGCCGGCCGATGCCGTGTGCATTCATGCCTTTTTTTATTCCCCGCGCGGCCGCGATGGCGATCAACGGCACGAGAAAGGACGGCAGCCCGAGCAAATCCTTGAGGTATTGGCGCTGCGCCGCCTTGTCGGTCGGGTCGATCCAACGCTTGTAGACCATCACCCAATAGAGGTGCTCCTCCATCATCCGCTGGAAGGCGAGCGACTGGGCGCGCTCGGCCAGGGTCAGCTTACCGTCGACGGGATGCCCGTGCGTTGCCTCGAGATGGTTGATGATCAGTCCGGAGTCAGACATCACCTTTCCATCCACCTCAATGAACGGGGCTTTGCCGGTCGGCGACTTGATGCGCCCAGTAATCGTCTCCACGCGGTGCGCGATGCCGGAGAGGCGCAAATAGGTTTCGAGCTTCATACAGAAGGGGCTGGGGTTGGGTAGCCCGTACAACGGCTTGAACTGATAGAGCGTGACCACCATCACATGAACCCGCCAGCTTGGCGGTTCCACAACCGCGCATAGGTACCGCCCTTGGCAAGCAACGCCGCATGGGCACCTTGTTCGATCACGCGGCCCTCCTCCAGGACAATGATGCGGTCGAGGTGCATGATGGTCGAGAGGCGGTGCGCCACCGCGATCACCGTGCGCCCGTCCATGAGTTTGAGCAGGCCGTCTTGAATCAGGTGCTCGGCCTCGCTGTCCAGCGACGAGGTCGCTTCGTCGAGGATCAGGATTGGGGCGTTCTTGAGGAAAGCCCTGGCAATAGCGACACGCTGGCGCTCGCCGCCCGAAAGCTTCATGCCCTTCTCGCCGACGACGGCATCGTAGCCGCCGGCGCGCGCAACGACGAAGTCGTGACAATAAGCCATCTCGGCGGCGTGGATCAGTTCCGCTTCGCTCGCCTCTGGCCGGCCATACGTGATGTTCTCGCGCACCGAGCGGTGGAACACGCTCGGCGTCTGCGGCACTTCGGCAAATGCCTCATGCAGTGAATCCCAGGTCACGTTTTCAATATCCTGCCCATCGATGAGGATGGCGCCTCCCTGCATGGGGAACTGCCGACGCAGAAGGCGGAGCAGTGTGCTCTTGCCCGCGCCGCTGGGCCCGACCAGGCCGACTTTCTCACCCGCGGCGATGGAGAGACTGAGATGCGTGAACACCGGCGTGCCGTCGGGATAGCTGAAGGTTACGTCTCTGATCTCGATCGCCCCGCCCGCGATCTTGAGGGGCTGAGCGCTGGGCGAGTCGGTGACCTCGTGCGGCGTTGTGACGGTCTCCAGGCTCTCCGTCAGCAGTCCTAACTGCTCGAAGAACTGAAGCAGCGTATCGCCGAGCGAATTGACGTGCGCCGAGATTAGGAGGCTCAGCGAAATCAGCATCGTCAGCGTTCCGACCGATAACCGCGCAGCCAGCGCTTCCTGGAAGCTCCACCACACGACGACGATAAGAAAGGCTATGCCGACGGCATGGAGCGCGAGGCGCATACGGAACAACACCACGCGTAGTTTGACGCCGGTGTCGTATTCGCGTTGGCCGAAGGGTGCGAGCAGCTCGCGCTCGAAGGTGCGCCGCGCGAAGGCGCGCACCAGATCCCAGTTGTTGAGCGAATCGATCAGACGGCCGGCATAGGCCGTCGCCGCCTTGCCGCTGGCTTTTGCGTATTTGCGGCAGCTCTGCGCAAGCAGCAGCGCAACGAGGGTGAAGACAACGGCGAAAGCGCCGAACAGCAGCAGGAACGCCGGCGCCTGGTGGGCGACAAGGATGGCCGAGACAATAAACAGGATCACCAGGCGCGGCACCGTCGAGAACAGATAGTCGATCACGGCCGTCGCCGCGCCGGCGGCGTTGCGCACCTTGGCCGACAACGCACCCGAGAGCTGGTCGAGGAAGAAACGCGGCGCGTGGCCGTGCACATATGTGAACAGCTCGTCTTGAATGGTGTTGCGCAGCTTCAGCATCGTGGTCGTGCTGGCGAAGGTATGCACACGCCCGAGCACAGGGCCTGTGATCCAGATGGCACAGAGCACGCCGAGCCACAGATAGGCCGGCCGTTGCATGGCGGCATCGCCGCCGGTCACCGCCGTAACGGCGTTGATCAACGACCCCAAGGCATAGGGCATCAAGTTGTCGAGGAGCGCGCCGACCAATCCCAGAACGACCAGACCGGCTACACGCGCGGCGCCGTGACGGCGGACTTGATCCCAGATCAGCGCGAAGGGCGCGGTCGTCGCGGGCGGCGGAGGCGGCGCGTGAGTCGTTGTCGGCGGCGCAGCTACGGTGGCGCGCCGCCTGTGAGCATCGTCGGGCATGTCACAGTGATGAATCGGACTGGGATTCTGCGCAAGAGTCCCAAAAGCAAAAGGCCGGGTGAAACACCCGGCCTTCGCATGGCTATTAACCTGTCTCGCGGCTTACTTGCTGATCTGGCCGCGAATCTCGCCGCCCTTGTTGGCAGCGGTGTGGATGTTGACGTAGGTGCGGCCCGCCAGGATGTCGGCTATCTGCGCGTCGGTGGCAGTCGCCTTGCCGGTGATCGGGCTCTTGAAGGGGGCCATGCCGAAGTTGATCACGACGCCCGCGTTGGCGCCGGCTGCGGCCGGGCCATGGATGTGCGCGGCAACCGCGTCGCCCGACAGGCCTTCATAAGTGACGCTCCACGACACTTCTTTGGTGGTGTCGTTGACGGTGATTTCAGCCGAGCCCTTGCCGGTGCTGGCGTTGGCCGGAACTTCCTGCTTGGCGTCCAAGCTGGCCTTCAATTTCGTTTCGGCGGCGCTCGCGCTAAAAGCCAAGCCCGCAGCGATCAGCGAGCCGGCAGCAATACGAATCACATTGGTCATTGTTCTCACTCCCATGGATGGTGCGAATTACGTCCCAACGGCCGCGGGGGCCGACCTCTAAGTGTAAGGCGCGCAAAGGATAAGCCCTTCTTAAGGCCTGTCCAGGCGGTTTCGGGAGGACCTTCGCGTAAGCTTTGGTGACAAGGGCGTGATCGCACATATTGCGGTGCGGCATTGGCAACGCGCCGCGCTTTCCGCGTAATGTTTAACTGGCCCGTTCCAAGGGAATTTACCCGTGAAAATCTTTGCCTTATTTCTCGTTCTCCTTGCCGCGTCTCACAGTGCGGAATCCGCCGAACTCAAATACACGGATATGATCGGCACCTGGCGGGTGGCGCGGGTGACGGTCAACAGCGACGGTATGCAGGCGCTGCAGGACGATGACCCAGCTTACATGGGCGCCGTGGTGCAATTCAGCGCGGACAAGATTGTTTGGCTGAAGGGGACCGATAAGCGCCCCATCGACGCGGAAAACGACAATTGCAGCGCCGCGCCGCGGCTATCGCCCGCAACGGCACGTAATACCGAGACGGTATTTCAGGTAGATGGTGGATTTAACGTCATTTGCGGCAGTTACGGCTGGGGGCCGACCGCCGTGCTGCTGCCCGATTCAGGCGGAACCGTGTTGCTGTATTGGTACGACAACGGCATCCTGACCTTGAAGCGAGAGCCGTGAGAGAGAATGGCGCGCCCGGAAAGACTCGAACTTCCAACCTTCTGATTCGTAGTCAGATGCTCTATCCAATTGAGCTACGGGCGCGCATTGTGGGTGCGGCTGAAACGCAAGAAGCCGCCCCGGGGACCCATCCGACTGAAAAACCGCGTCTTCCGGTCCGTTTGGGGAGGCTTGGGATACTAAGATCACCCGGGCGATGCAAGGAAAACAATTGGCCGTAAGGCAGGCCGAAGCGGCGGTTGCGGCGTCTGGCGACTTGTTCTAGGGGAAACCATTGAGTAAAGTCGTCGCAGACAGGTGTGTTCGTAAAATTTGAGTGACGCCAAGCCTTTGGGGGCGAATTCTAAGGCTTTGTTTTCGGGGCAGACCGGACATCGGCGAAGCGCTTGCGCATCGGGCAGGTCCGGGTAGTGGGAAATGTGAGTGTAGGGATGCAGGTACAGGGGCTGTCCGACCAACTCCGGGGGCATGGCGCTGATATTTCGCGCCGCAAGCATTTGGGTCACCGGGAAATAACTAGCCGCGCATGGCCAAGGCCCCTTGGCATCATTGCCGTGGCCCTGGCCCTGACCGCCTGCTCGACCATGGACGGCCTCGGCTTCCCGCCGGCGAGCGCCGCCGAACCGCAATCCACGGTCCAAACCGCCGCCGCCGACGTGCAGACCTCGCCGGTCGCGCCGACCAACAGCAAATTCGGCCCCACCGCCGTCGGACAAAAGGCCGCCCAGCTGCGCACCGATTTCGACAAGCTGCGCACCAACACCCAGACTCGCAGCCAGCAGCTCGAGACGATCCGCAATCAGACGGTCTCGAACGTCAATTCCTATCACAGCCGCGTCGGCGCCATTCGCTCGCGCCTGCAGATGGGATCGACTCCCGGCAATCCCGAACTGCTCGCCGAGTGGAACCAGGCGCAATCGCAGCTGACGCAGATCGACGCCGACATCGCGACGCTGAACCAACTGTCCGCGGCCGTCTCCAGCGACGCCGGCCAGTCGGCTTTCATCCTCGAGAACATCCGCGCCGCTTACGGCCTCTCGGGCGCGCTCGAAGAAGATCACCGCCAGCTGCGCGTGCTGGAGGATGAGGTCAATCAGAACGCCATCGTCATCGATCGCGCACTGCTCAACCTCAACGATGAGATTTCGCGCCAGCAGCAGTACGTCACCGACGAGCGCACCTCGCTGGTCCAGCTCGCCGCAGACATCAACACCGGACACTCCTACGCTAGCAGCACGCCGCGCCGTACCGTCAGCGCCGCGCCGCGCGCCGTGGCTTCGGTGACTCCTGCCTCCTTCGCCGATCGCCGCCCGCTGGTGGTGATCCGTTTCGACAAGCCCGATGTCGCTTATGAACCCGCGCTCTATCAGGCCTTGAGCCGCGCGCTCGAGCGCCGTCCCGATGCGACCTTCGATCTGGTGGCCGTCTCGCCCAATGAGGCGGGTCAAGCCACCGCGCGCCGTGAAGCCGACAACGTCTTCAAGTCCATGACCAGCATGGGCCTGCCGGCGGATCGCGTCGCCATGGCCGCCATGGCGCAAGCCAGTGCGCAAACGCCGGAAGTCCACATCTACGTGCACTAAGCCGGCTTTCGGTTCTTCCTTAGATCAGATCGCGATGTTGTCGATCAGTCGCGCGCGCCCAAGTTGGGCGGCGACCAGCACGCGTCCGGGCTCGCCTGGGTTCAGCCGCTGTAGCGTTTGCGCGTGGCGCGCTTCGACGTAGTCGACATTCTTGAAACCGGCTTTCAGTAATTCTTCGCGCGCCTTGGCGAGTGCGCCGGCGATGTCAGCCCCGCCAGCGATGGACTTCGCCGCGGCGGTGATGGCGCGGTGGAGCGCGGGCGCTGCTGCGCGTTCTTCGGCGGTGAGGTAAGCATTACGCGAGGACATGGCTAGGCCGTCGGCCTCGCGCACCGTCGGCGCGCCGATGATATCGACGGGGATGTTCAGGTCGCTCGTCAGGCGGCGAATGATGGCGAGTTGCTGATAGTCCTTCTCGCCGAACAGCGCGATGTCGGGCAGCGCCTGGAGCAGGAGTTTGGTCACCACCGTGGCAACGCCGTCGAAGTGACCGGCGCGATGTTCGCCGTCGAGAATGTCGCTGAGGCCGGCGACGCGCACGCTCGTGGCAAAGCCTTGCGGGTACATCGCACCGACATCGGGCGCGAACAGAAGGTGCACCCCGGCGGCGTTCAGCATTTCGAAGTCATCGTGCTCGCGCCGCGGATAAGCAGCGAAATCTTCATTCGGTCCAAATTGCTTCGGATTGACGAAGATAGTCGCGACGACGCGGTCGGCGAGCTTCTGCGCGTGCGCCATCAGGGTCAAATGGCCTTTGTGCAACGCGCCCATGGTCGGCACCAGCGCGACTGAGAGACCTTCGCGCCGCCATGACTGGATGCGCCGGCGCAGGCTATCGACGTCGCGTACCGCGACCAGCACACCGGGGGTGGGGCTCACCACTTGCATGGCCTACTTCTTTTTTGCGGGCTTCTTTGGCGCAGCCACGAAGCAGTGGTCCATCGTGGGGAACTTGCGCGCGCGCACATCGGCGGCATAGGCCGCGACCGCTTTGCTCACATCGCGTCCGACTTCGGCGTAGCGTTTGACGAACTTCGGTTTGAACTGATCGAATACGCCGGTGACGTCGTCGACCACCAGCACCTGGCCGTCACAGGCCGGCGAAGCGCCTATGCCGATGGTCGGTACGGGCACAGCCTTTGTGATGGCGCGCGCCAGGGGCTCCAGCGTCTTTTCGATCACCAGCGCAAAAACGCCGGCGTCGCTGACGGCCTTGGCGTCGTTCGTGATCTTCTTGGCTTCCGCCGCGGTGCGCCCCTGCGCGCGGTAGCCGCCGAATCTATTGACCGACTGCGGCGTCAGGCCGACGTGGCCGACGACAGGAATGCCGCGGTCGATGAGAAAGGAAATGGTCTCGGCCATCTCGGCGCCGCCTTCGAGCTTCACGCCAGCACAGCCGGTTTCGGCCATGACCCGCGCCGCCGCGCGGTAGGCATCCGCTGGAGATGCCTGGTAAGAAGCGAACGGCATGTCGACGACGACACACGCACGTGCCGACGCGCGCACGACAGCTTTGCCGTGGGCGATCATCATATCGAGAGTCACCGCGAGCGTTGAGTCCATGCCGTAGACGGTCATGCCCAGCGAATCGCCGACGAGGATGCAATCGACGTACGGGTCCATGGCGCGCGCCGTCGGCGCCGAATAGGCGGTCAGCCACACCTGGGGATCGCCGCCTTTTCTCATGGAAAGGTCGCGCGTCGTCAGGCGCGTGGTCTTGGTTTTGTCGGCGGTTTGCGGTTCGGTGCTCACGTCGGCCCCTTTAGTCACGCGCGCGGTAATACCACAGGACCGCGCCGATGGCAGCGATTAGAAGGACCATGCCGAGGATTTCGGAAAGACTCAACGGCGGCTCCGGCGTTCCCAACGATGTGCGCTGTCATAGCGGAAGACGTACGACAAAGCACGTACCCTGTGCTCCGGTCCACAGAAGCGTGATCTCGCCGCCCTGCACGCGCAGGAGCTCACGCGCGATGGGCAGCCCAAGGCCAAACCCGCCGGCGCGCGTGGAACCCGCGAACGGCACAAACAGATTGTCGCGCGCTTTCTGTAAAAGGCCGGGGCCATTGTCGACGATGTGGATCGTCTGATAGCCGCCCTCTTCCATTGCCGTGAGGGTGATGCGCGCGGCGCCGGCCTCATCGGCATTGCGCAAGAGATTCTCGAAGGCGCGGTGTAACAGATCGAGGTCGCCCATGAAGACCGCGTCCGTCGCAGCACGCGTTTCAATAGTGGACGTCTTGAGGATCGGCTGGATCGAATCCTTGAGATCGGCAAGCAGCGCGGCCGTGTGCAGGGGCGTTTTCTTCACGACCGGCAGGCCTTCCTTGGCGAACCTGAGCGTCGACGCCGACAGGCCGACGGCGCGGTCTAGCGCGCGCACCATGCCAGCGGTCAGGCGTTTGACTTCCGGATCGGGAAGCGCTTCGAGACGCTCGGATTCGAGCATGGCGGTGGCGAGAAGGTTTTTCAGATCGTGCGAGATCTTGGTGACCGCCGTGCCGACGCCCGCGAGGCGCTCCTTCTGCAACAGCGCGCGGCGGAGTTCCTGCTGCATGGTTGCAAGCGTGCGCTCGGCGACGCCGGCCTCGTCGGCGCGCGCCGAGGGGCGGATGATGTTGCGCGGATCCTCGGGCGCTTTCTGGAAGCTGGTCATGCTGAGCGTGATCTTGCGCAAGGGCCGCACGGCCAGCCATTGGATCGAGCCGTAGACCAGCATCGCCGAGAGCAGCGAGATCAGCGCGCTCACAGTGAGCAGGCGGCCGGCATAGCCGATGAGTTCGGTGCGCAGCGGGCGCTCGTCGAACACCGCCTCCACCAGCACCGCCGGATTGGAGGGACTTTGCCCGGTGACAATCACGGCGTAGCCCTCGCGCCGGAACATGGTCTCGAAGGCGTTGACGACGTTGTCGCTAAACATCTCGCGGCGCAGGTCGTAAGCGATGGGAATGCGCGACGGGATCGCCGGACCGAATGTACGCGCCGGCAAATTGGGGCGGTGCACCGACATGCCGAGCAGACGTCCTTGGGACAGCAGGTTGTCGCGCAACTGCGGATCGATCTGACCGGTTTTCTGTGCGGCAACGTCGAGCGCGGTGAGAACCAGGTGCGCCGTGGCGAGCTTGTCGTTGAGGAAGCCCAGCCGGTAGCGCGCCACGCTCGGCGTGAAGAACACGACCTCGGCGATCATGACGAAAATGATCGTCAGCACCAGCAGCCGCGCCGACAGGCTGGAGAGGAATCGCCGCGGCGGCGCTGTCCGCGCCGCAGGCGCTTCCAAGGGGGCGGCCGTGTCCGCCCCGGCACTCAGCAGGGGATCGTCTCTGCGCGCATCGTCCATGAGGGCAAGTTTAGCGCCGCCGCCGTGCCCCGGTGAGCCGAATCGGCGGCCCTTTCGGGGCTGAGCGCTGTTTTTCAACGATAATTTGCCTCAGCCGGGCAGCCATACGCCCGCAACCCGCCCGTCTGTGGCACATAAGGTATTGATAAATAATAGATTTATGGCGCATTTTGGCGGCGATCCGCCGGGCCGGGACATTTGACTTTGCCGGCACCCACCCTTATACAGCGCCCCTTGCAGCTGGCTGGAGTCTTCGGCGGCTGCGTGTCTTCATAAGAAACTGGAGTTGGTGACGTGAAACGCACCTATCAGCCGAGCAAACTCGTGCGTAAGCGCCGTCACGGCTTCCGTGCCCGCATGGCGACCGTTGGCGGCCGCAAGGTCATCGCCAATCGCCGCGCCAAAGGCCGTAAACGCCTGTCGGCCTAACGCGGGGACTGCTGCCCGCGCGTTTTTGCGCGCCTCGAGGCTCCACCACCGGATGGATCGCCATGGCTGGGACACGGGAGCAAGCTTTGACTGAGCTGCCGTGCCAAAAGGGTCGCGGCCGCCTCTGGGCAACCCTGCCCGCGCGCTCTGACTTCCTGCGCCTGACGGCCAGCACACTGCGCCGCGCCACACCGGGTTTCGTCCTTCAAACCGCGCCGCGCGACACGGACACATCCGCGATGCGCATCGGCTTCACTGCCAGCCGCAAGGTCGGCAACGCCGTCGCGCGCAATCGTGCGAAACGCCGCCTGCGCGCCCTGGCCGACAAAGTCATGGCCGAGGCCGCGGACCCCGCACGCGACTATGTCTTCATCGGCCGTACCGAGACTCTGACGCGCGACTTCGCCCTTATGGAGCAGGACTTGCGCGCCGCTCTCAGGAAACTCATGCAGGCGAAGCCGTGATGAACCTGCTCATGCAGCTCCCTGCTTTCGTTCTACGTGCGCTGATCAGGCTGTATCAGTTGTTCATCGCGCCGCTCTTGGGCCCGCGCTGCCGCTTCGCGCCGAGCTGCTCGGCCTACGCCGCCGAAGCCATCATGCGCCACGGCGCGCTGATGGGAAGCTGGCTTGCGGTAAAACGTATCGCCCGTTGCCATCCCTGGACCGACGGCGGTTTCGATCCCGTGCCAGACGTTAACTTGACGCGAGGTGCCGAGGCCCATAGGTCTTGCTGCCCGCACCACACAACCCCAGCCGAATAGTAGTTCCGCCCGCTCATGGACAGCCGCAACACCATCATCGCTATTCTTGTCTCGATCGCCATTCTGCTGGGCTGGGATCTTTTTTTCGCGAAAAAAGTCGCCCCGCCGGTCGAGCAGCCCGCGGCCACAGCTGCGGCTCCCACCGCGCCCGGCGATCTCGCGCAGCCCGCGGTCGCCGCGCCCGCTGCCACCGCGCCAGCGGCTGACGCAGCGCCCGAAGCCGCGCCCGCCCCGCGCGTGCGCGTGACAACACCGCATGTGCATGGCTCCATCGCGCTCACTGGCGCACGCCTCGACGACATCACGCTCGCGAATTACCGCGTCGGCCTCGATCCGACGACTCCTGAGATCACACTGCTGGCGCCCGCCAATGCGCCCAAGCCGTCTTACGCCGAATGGGGTTGGCTCGCGTCCGATACCGGCGTCACCGTGCCGGGCCCGACGACGGTATGGACGGCGGCCACGCCCGATCAGCCGCTCACGGACACGCAGCCTCTCGTGCTCACCTGGGACAACGGCCAGGGCCTTGTCTTCACGCGCACCATCCGCGCCGACAAGGAATACCTGTTCACCATCGAGCAGGGCGTCACCAACAATTCCGAGCGCGCGGTGAACCTCTATCCCTACAGCCTAGTGACGCGCCTCGATGGCTCGTCCGAGAGCGGCTTGGGCATGGCTTATCTCGGCCCCATCGGTGTCTTCGAGCAGCAACTCAAGGAAGTCAAATACGACGATCTGAAGGAAAAAGGCCGCCAGACGTTTGAATCCACCGCCGCCTGGATCGGCATCTCCGACCACTACTGGCTCACCGCCGTTGCCTTCGAGCCGACTGTCAAAGTGTCCGGCAGCTTTAACTATGCCAGTCCCAACGGGCGCGACCGCTTCCAGACCGACCTGCGCGCAGATCCCATCAGCGTCGCGCCGGGTGAGACCAAAACCACCAAGAGCTACGTCTTTGCCGGCGCCAAGGAGCTGAACCTCCTCGACGAATACCGCGAGACGCTGGGCTTGCCGCTGTTCGACCGCGCTATCGACTTCGGCTGGTACTGGTTCCTCACCATTCCCTTCTTCCAGATCTTGCGTTTCTTGAACGCAGCGCTTGGCAATGTTGGCCTCGCCATCCTCGGGCTCGCGTTTATCGTGCGCCTGTTGATGTTCCCCATCGCCAACAAGCAGTTCAACACCATGAACAAGCTGAAGAAGCTGCAGCCGGAGATGAAGCGTCTTCAAGAGCGCTTCGCCAACGACCGCCCGAAGCTCAATCAGGAGCTGATGGATCTTTACAAGCGCGAGAAGGCCAACCCGCTCGCCGGCTGCCTGCCGATCCTCATCCAGATCCCGGTGTTCTACGCGCTCTATAAAGTGCTGTCGGTGACCATCGAGATGCGCCACGCGCCGTTCTACGGTTGGATCCACGATCTCTCGGCGCCCGATCCGACCAGCGTGCTCAACCTGTTCGGCCTCCTGCCCTTCCAGATCCCGGCGTTCCTGGCCTTCGTCAGCATCGGCGCGTGGCCGCTGCTCATGGGCATCACCATGTACATCCAGCAGAAGCTGAGCCCACAGCCGGCCGATCCGATGCAGGCGAAGATCATGATGTTGATGCCGATCATCATCACCTTCGTCCTCGCGCCCTACGCCGCGGGCCTAGTGATCTACTGGGCCTGGAGCAACACGCTTGGCATCTTGCAACAGTGGGTACTGCTCAAGCGCGGGGAACGCCAGGACGCTAAGGCCTCCACGTCCTGATGAGCACGCCGCTCAATCCGGAGTTCAAACCCGAGGTCATCGAGGCCGGCCGCTTACTGTTCGCGCAGAACTGCGAGTTCCAGCGCGGCGTTCTCAAGCTCGAGGACATGCCCGATGCGAGTTTTGCCGAGGTGACTTTTGCCGGGCGCTCCAACGTCGGCAAATCGAGCTTGATCAACGCGCTGACCGGCCGCAAGACCCTGGCCCGCGTATCGGTCACGCCGGGACGCACCCAGGAAATCAATTTCTTCGACTTAGGGCACCGGCTGATGCTGGCCGACTTGCCCGGCTACGGCTTCGCCCAGGCCCCCAAAGACAAGGTCGCGGCCTGGACCGACTTCATCAAGCTCTACCTCAAGGGCCGCCCGACCTTGCGCCGCGCCATGGTGCTGATCGATTCGCGCCACGGCCTGAAGGAGGTCGACCGCGAGATCATGGATCTGATGGACGATAGCGCCGTGAACTACCAGGTCATCATGACCAAAGCCGACAAAGTGAAGCCCGAGGCCCTGGCCGCTGCCCGCGCCGCCATCGGCCAGGAGCTCAAGGAACACGTCGCCGCCCACCCCGACATCCTGGTGACGAGCGCCGCCGACGGATTCGGCATCGCCGAGGTGCGAGCCGCCTTGTCAGAGCTGGCCTTACCAGAGTAGGAAAAGTCCCTCCTTAGTCCCACCGGAGCACGCCGTCGTCCATGCCCGCCGACAAAACCGATAACGACATTTGGCTCGAGAAGGCCGGCGTCTTGGCCGACGCCCTTCCGTTCATGCGTGAGCACTCCGGCGAGACCGTCTGCGTGAAGTACGGCGGCCACGCCATGGGCGACGAAAAGGTCGCCGAGCGCTTCGCGCGCGACATCGTCCTTTTGAAGCAGGTCGGCATCAATCCGATTGTCGTGCACGGCGGTGGTCCCCAAATTGGCGCCATGCTCGACCGGCTGAAGATCAAAAGCGAGTTCATCGACGGCCTGCGCGTCACCGACGCCGCCACGGTGGAGATCGTCGAAATGGTGCTCTCGGGCTCGATCAACAAGCAGATCGTCTCGGCCATCAACAAGGCCGGCGGCTTTGCGGTCGGCATGTCGGGCAAGGACGGCAACCTGATCAAGGCGCGCAAGCTGCGCC
The DNA here is from genome assembly GCA_903888485.1 of uncultured bacterium. Taxonomy (GTDB): domain Bacteria; phylum Pseudomonadota; class Alphaproteobacteria; order Rhodospirillales; family Rhodospirillaceae; genus SHVO01. The sequence continues at coordinate 47,025 of CAISTS010000057.1, forward strand.
GCTCGAAGAAGGATCCGGGCTCGAACATCGAGAAGATCCTGGACCTCGGCTTTGTCGGCGAGCCCGCGGAGATCAATCCACACATCCTCGACACCTTCGAGGAGTCGGACATTATCCCCGTCATCGCGCCCATCGGCATCGGCCCCAATGGCGAGACCTTCAACATCAATGCCGACACGGTCGCGGGCGCCATCGCCGGCGCGGCGGGCGCGGCGCGCCTGCTCATGCTTACCGACGTCGCCGGCGTGCTGGACGATACCGGCCGCCTAATCAAGGAAATGACGGTCGAACGCGCCAAGACCCTCATTCAGTCGGGCACCATCTCCGGCGGCATGATTCCCAAAGTGGAAACCTGCATGGAAGCGGTCGAACTCGGCGTCGAAGGCGCGGTGATCATCGACGGCCGCGTGCCCCATGCGGTGCTGCTCGAGCTGTTCACGCCCGGCGGCGCCGGCACACTTATCCGTGCCCGTTAAGCCCACCGCTCTGGGCCACATCGAAGACTGGGTCTTCGACCTCGACAACACGCTTTATCCGGCCAGCGTCCATCTGTTCCCACAGATCGACCGACGCATGAAGGCGTTCATCTCGAATCTTCTGAAGATCCCGCTGGATGATGCGTTCAAGCTGCAGAAGCATTATTACTGGAAGTACGGCACGACGCTGCGCGGCCTGATGCTCAACCACCACATCGAGCCCGACAATTTCCTCGAGTACGTGCACGATATCGATCACTCTGTCCTTGTACCCGATGCACGCCTCGACGCCGCTCTTGCGAAACTGCCGGGCCGTAAATTCATTTACACCAATGGCTCCGAGCGTCACGCCGTCAATGTGCTCGCGCGGCTGGGCGTCACGCACCACTTCACCGGCATCTTCGACATCACCGCCAGCCGCTATATCCCGAAACCCGAACCCACGCCCTACGCCGACCTCCTCGCGCGGCACGACATCACGGCGGCGCGCGCGGCGATGTTTGAAGACATCCACCGCAACCTCAAACCCGCGCATGGCCTAGGCATGACGACGGTGTGGCTGCGCCATCCCGAGAACCCCGCCAAGGACGGCGAGGACCTCAGCCACTGTCACTTCATCATCGATGATCTGATTGCCTGGCTGGAAGCGCAGACGCCGAAGGGCCAATAACCCCAGTCGTCATCCCGGACAAGCCGAACGGGGGCGAGGCGCGATCCGGGGTAAATGAGACACCACTGGCCTCTTGCGAGCGCCGCGACGCAGCGGTCGCCTTGGTTTTGGCAGCCCTTCTTCGCTACCGCTCTGGGTCCTCGGGACAAGCCCGAGGACGACGGCGGTATGTGGTGCGCTAAGGCGCCGGTGCGCGTTTGCCGTCGGCCAGGTCCTTAAACATGTCGAGCTGCCACACGAGCTCGGCTTCGGTGGAATCGAAGCCGCCTCCGGCGCGCGGGCGGATGACCGCATCGGGCGTCACGCGCGCGACCTTGATCTGCAATTGCACTGCGTCCTCGGCGGAAAAATCCGCCGCCCAGGCCACAGCCAACATGCCCTTGGCGCTGGCCGCGCGGATCACTTCGGCCACCGCACCCACCGGCAGATCGGCCAGACGCGCGAGCGAGGTCACCACAACCGGGGTGACACCTTCGGCGGCGGCATTGAGAATATACTGCGGGTTGAGCCGCTTGGCTTGCACCAGGGCCTCGGTCTGGCGTTCGGCGACGCGCAGCACCTCGGGATGGAGGATGGCGTTGGGATCGTCCGGGGAGAGCCCCTTCTCGCCGTCGCGCGCGAGCTTGTCGCGCACCATCTTGCCGAGCGCGGCGACCGTGTCGCTGTCGATATCGGTGCGTGCCGCCAACTTCTGCAGCAGCGAATCGGCGACGAACTCGGCGAGGCGCAGCGCCATGCGCGCGTTCAGCGTGGGCCGGTGCACGAGCGGTTCGTGCCAGGACGCCTGGCGCGGCGCGGCATCGATGATCGCATCCAGCGTTTCCTCGCAGATTTGCGCGGTGGCGTTTTTAAGGAGAGACGTGATCGCGTCGACGTTGCCTGTACCGACGATAGCGTTGGAGACCTCCTCGCCGACATTGATACGCCGCGAGATAGCGACCAGCTGCGCCGACATGGGGCTCGCCTGGATGATCGCCGCCAGATCGTCGTCGGTGAGTACCGGCGAGAACTCGAGCACGGGGCCCGCGACCGAAGCCTCGGTGTCCTGAGCGAGAGTCAGCACCACGTCGTGGGGCGCGTCGGGTAAGGTTTTCAGCGCTTCGGCCAACGCACGGCGCACGCGCGGCAGCTGGTCGCGCGCGAGCAACGTCAGTACCTGATGCACCGTGCGCCATGCTTTGGCCTGCTGATCATGGGACAGGCCCGGAACCACGCGACCGACGCGATCGGCGAGGTCGACGCGCACGTCGGCGCTTTCGTCTTCGGCCAGGATCAGCGAGGCTTTGACTGGCGTCGCCTGATTGATGGCGATAGCACGGCGCACCGTGATGTCGGGATCGCGCGCGAGGAAGTACAGGATTTCGGGTTCGAGGTCATCGCGTTGGGCCAGCGTCAACCGCACGCCGGGATCGGGATGGTCCAGGAGCGCGCGCGCCTGCTCGTAGGTGACCTTCTGGCCGGTCATCCCGAGCATGTGCACAAGGCGGTCCTTGGCGGGCGTCATCATGCCGGCACTCCGGTGGACGCGGGCGCCGGGTCGGCGATTGTGTAGGAGCCTTTGCCGCCGCGCTTGGCCTGGTACATGGCGGCGTCGGCGCGCGCCAACAGGCCGTCGAGGTCTTCTCCGCCGCCCGGATCCCAGGCCGCGATACCGATGGACATCCCCACAGGCTTATCAGGGCGGCCGGAGAGATGAACAAGCGCGCTGATGCGCTCCAGGAACTGTGACGCACGCGTCTTGGCGATCGTAAGGTCGGCGCCGTTGAGCCAGCAGGCGAATTCGTCGCCCCCCAAACGCGCAATGGCGTCCGTCGGGCGCGTTTGCTGCACGAGGATGTCGCGGATCTTCATGAGTAGGTCGTCGCCCGCCTGGTGACCGCGGGTGTCGTTGACGCACTTGAAGTTGTCGAGATCGACGTACATCAAGACGCCGTTGCCGCCGTCGCGCCTGAGACGATGCAGGAAGCGCTTCAACGCTTCCATGAATGCCCCGCGATTGAGCAGGCCCGTGAGCGCATCGGTGCGCGAGATGCGCAGCACATGCTCATGGTGCGTGAATTGCTCGATGGTGATGCCGACCTGGTTGGCGATGTCGCCGATGAGAAGGCGGTCGTCGTCGCTCCAGGCGCCGCGTTCGACCGGACGCCAGAGCACGACCGCCCCGTTGGAATCGTGCTGATAGCGCGCCGGCGCGGCCAGCACTTGATGCTCGCCGAGCAGCAGCTCGACGGCGCCGGCCCCGCCGGCGATGGTGTGCAGCACGGGCGTGGCCTGCGTTGCGCTGAGATCGCCGTAGCGCGCCGCGAGCTGGTACCCAGGCGTGGTGCTTGTCAGCGGCACGTCGCCAGGCGCGGTGCGGATGGTTCGAAAGATGTGGCAGTGCTCGGCGCCCAAGCCCTTGGCGAGCGCTTCGGCGGCCACGTTGAGCATGGCCTCGGGATCGACCTCGTCGCGGAAGGCGCGCACGATGCGGGTCAGCACGCGTTCACGGTTGCGCACACGGGTCAGCGTGGCTTCGCGGTCGCGGGTTTCGGTGACGTCGCGGCAAACACCGCGCGCGCCCACCCACGAGCCGTCCTTGGATGTCAGCGGCATGGCCGAGATCACCACGCAGGCCGAACGGCCGTCGCTGCGCCGCAGCCACGCCTCTTCGCTTTCGATTCGCCGGCGTGTGAGGAAGGGCACTTCTCCGCCAATTGGCGCATCGCTCACCATGAGCGCTACCGGCTCGAGCGCCATCAAACGGTCGGCGGTGTAGCCGAGCGCGCCGCGCGGGGGCACGAAGTTGAATCGCCCGTCGGCGCCGGTTTCCCAGGCGAAGTCGGTCGAGATGTCGATGAAGTCTTTGTAGCGCCGGCGGCTATCGACCAGGGCCAGGCGCAAGCTGGTGTCGAGCGTCAGGTCGCGCACGAACAACAAAGTTCCCCGACCCGCATCCAGCGGAACCAGAGTTACTTGCAGGTTCTGCAGTTTGTCGCCGGCGCCCACGTCGACCATATCGACCAGCGCGCGATCTCCCGCGCGGCTGCGCGCCGCAGCGGCGGAAAGCTTCGCACTGTCTTCCACCGAAAGCCTCGCGGCGAATTCATGAGCAACGGGATTGGCGGGTTCGATGCGCCCCTCAACGGTGACGCAGAACACGGCTTCTTCGTACCGCTGCAAGGCTGCAGCGGAGACACCCAGCGCCGTCGGTTCCGACGGAGTCCGGATTAACGGCGATGAATCGGCGCGATCGAGCGCCATGGAGAGTCCCCACACTGATAAGGAGCTTTCCCGTTCTGGGTGCTCCACTTTTACCAAAATCCTCCACCGGAGGTTTCGAGTAAAATGGAGTTTAAGCGGCGGCAAGGCGAAGGGGAAGGCGCTGACCGGACGGGCCGGCCAAATCCACGGCTGTGCAAGAGATGGCTTTGCCTGGCAGGAGGCAGCGGCTATGTTCCGGCATCTTGCGGCCGTGGGCGCCGCCAGCCTGGTCGGAATACACAATGGAAATCAATAGCTTAAAGTCTGCGGTCGAGGCCGCCTGGGAGGCCCGCGAGAGCCTGAATGCCGCGAGCCAAGGACCGGCGCGCGAGGCCGTGAATGCGGCCCTGGACATGCTCGACGCCGGAACCTTGCGCGTCGCCGAGAAGAAAGACGGCCGCTGGACCGTCAACGAGTGGCTGAAGAAGGCCGTGCTGCTGTCCTTCCGGCTGAACGACATGACGCCGATTCCCGGCGGCCCTGGCGGCGCGCCGTGGTGGGACAAAGTGCCCTCGAAATTCGCCGGCTGGAACGCCGCGCAGTTCAAGCAGGCGGGCTTTCGCGCCGTGCCCGGCAGCATCGTGCGCCGTTCGGCGCACATCGCGCCCGGCGTCGTGCTGATGCCGTCCTTCGTCAACGTCGGCGCCTTCGTCGACAGCGGCACCATGGTCGATACCTGGGCCACTGTCGGCTCTTGCGCACAGATCGGCAAGAACGTGCACATCTCGGGCGGCACCGGCATCGGTGGCGTGCTCGAGCCGTTGCAGGCCGGCCCGGTCATCATCGAAGACAACTGCTTCATCGGCGCGCGCTCCGAAGTCGCCGAGGGCGTCATCGTCGAAGAAGGCGCGGTGCTGTCCATGGGCGTGTTCATCGGCGCATCGACCAAGATCGTCGATCGCACCACCGGTGAAATTTTTGTCGGCCGCGTGCCCGCTTATAGCGTGGTCGTTCCCGGCGCGCTTCCGGGCAAGGCGTTGCCCAACGGAAGCCCCGGCCCCAGCCTCGCCTGTGCCGTCATCGTCAAGCGCGTCGATGCGCAAACCCGCTCCAAGACCGGTATCAACGAACTCCTCCGCGACTGACCATGCCTGCCGCCGCCACCGACGCGCTTGAACTCGCCCGCGCCTTGATCAAAAGGCCGAGCGTGACTCCGCGCGACGAAGGCGCGCTCGGTGTGCTGGAAACGGCGCTGAAGGGCCTCGGCTTTGCCTGCGAGCGCATGGTGTTCGAGGGCGACGGCGGCGAGCGCACCGAGAACCTCTACGCGCGTCTCGGCATAGCATCGCCGAACTTCTGTTTCGCAGGGCACACTGACGTTGTGCCGGTGGGCAACGGCTGGACCGCCGAACCCTTTGCTGGCGATGTGGTCAACGGCCGCCTATATGGTCGCGGCGCTTCGGACATGAAGAGCGCCATCGCCGCCTTTGTCGCCGCGGCCGCGCGCCTCACGCAGGGTGGCAAGCCGGCGGGTTCCATCAGCCTGCTCATCACCGGCGACGAAGAGGGCGATGCCATCAACGGCACGGTGAAGATGCTGCAGCGCCTGAAGGCGCGCGGCGAGAAGCTCGACGTCTGCCTGGTGGGCGAGCCCACCAACCCCACCAAGCTCGGCGAAATGATCAAGATCGGCCGGCGCGGCAGCCTAACGGCGAAGCTGACGGTGCACGGCACGCAGGGTCATTCTGCCTATCCGCATCTTGCCGACAACCCGATCCCCAAGCTGATGAAGCTGCTAGCCGCCATCACCGACAAGCCGCTCGACAACGGCTCGGCGCATTTCCAGGCCTCGACACTGGCGATCACCACGGTCGATGTCGGCAATGCTGCCACCAACGTCATCCCGGCATCGGCGCGCGCCGGCTTCAACATCCGCTTCAACGACCTGCATTCGGGCGCGTCGCTGATCAAGTGGCTGCACGAAAAGTTCGACGCCGTCGCCAAGGATCAATACGAACTGTCCGCACGCATCTCGGGCGAGAGCTTCCTTACGCCGCCGGGCGCGCTCAGTACCCTGGTGGCCGACGCCGTCAAAGAAGTCACGGGCATTACGCCGGAACTGTCCACCACCGGCGGCACATCGGACGCGCGCTTCATCAAGGACGCTTGTCCGGTTTGCGAATTCGGCTTGGTCGGCCAGTCGATGCACAAGGCTGACGAGCACTGCGCCGTGGCCGATATCGAGAAGCTGACCGACATTTATCACCGCATTCTCGCGCGCTATTTCGCCAAGGCGGCCTGATGGCGCGCTTCAGCGCTGCGCTGGCCGGCATTCGCTTGATCTACAAGTTCGATGCGCGCGCGTGGGAGTTCTTCGACCTTTCGCCCGCCGGTTTTCGCCATGCCTTTCTGGCGCCGCTGATCCTGGCCCCCTTGCAGATCGGCCACCGGTTATTCCTGTTCGATCCCGAAAAGAGCGGCGATTTCGCCGTCAACGTAACGGGCGAAGTCCTGAACTTCGTTGTGAGCTGGCTGCTGTTTCCCTTCGCCATGCTCTACATCGTGCCGCTGCTGGGGCGCGCGCCGCGCTACTACGCGCTGCTCGTGCCTTATTTCTGGATGCAGCTGCCGATCAATCTGGCGATCTCGAGCCTTCAGCTTCTTGTTGATGGCGGGATGTTGGCCGAGGGCATCATGGGTCCCCTGCAACTCGTGCTGCTGGCGGTCTATGCGGTCTATGGCACCTTCGTCGCCGGGCTCGGCCTAGCCGTCACCACCGGCGCGGCCTTCGGCCTCGTCGTGCTCGACGTGGTGCTTGGGCTACTGCTCTATCAGATCTTGAACGCAATCTAGGGATATTTGACGTAAGTCAAATAGAGGCCGTCCGGCGGCGCCGTCGGCCCGGCGGCCGATCTGTCGTGAGCGTCCAACGCCGCCTTCACATCGGCTTTCGTCCACTTGCCCTCGCCGACAAACTTCAGCGTGCCGACGATGTTACGCACCTGGTGATGCAGGAACGAACGCGCCCGCGCGGTGAGCGCGATCACTTCGCCGTCCCGCGTCACATTGATCTCGTCGATTGTCTTGACCGGCGATTCCGCCTGGCACTCGGCGGCGCGGAAACTCGAGAAGTCGTGTTTGCCGATCAGCACCTGCGCCGCATCGTGCATGGCGGCGACATCGAGGGGCGGCGACACCCACCAGGCGTGGCCGGCCTCGAGCACCGCCGGCGCGCGGCGATTGACGATTCGGTAAATATAGCCGCGCTCGATGGCCGAGAACCGCGCGTGGAAGTCTTCGCCGACTTTCTCAGCCTTCAACACCGCCACGGGGTGTGGCCGCAAATGGGCGTTGAGCGCATTGGCGACCACCTCGGGGCGGTCGTCGCGCGGCAGATCGACGTGGGCCACCTGACCCAGCGCGTGCACGCCCGCGTCTGTGCGGCCCGCACCCTGCACCAGCGCGTCCACCTGGCAATAGCCGCGCACGGCGGCTTCGAGCGCGGCTTGCACGGAAGGCCCGTTGTCCTGGCGCTGCCAGCCGACGAACGGCGTGCCATCGTATTCAATCGTCAATTTGAAGCGTGGCATGAGCGTTACGTTAGACGACTTCGCTGACTTGCTGGCCGGCGATCTGGCCGCCGTGCGCGGCGAGCCATTCGTCCGCCAGCATGGCCCACCGCTCATGATCGCGCCACACGCCGCCGACCTTAAGGAACCCGGGCGAGAAGCCCTCCTTGCGGAAGCCCAATCGTTTCACCAGGGCGAGCGAGGCCGCGTTTTCCGGCTGGATGTTGGCCTCGAGCCGGTGGAACTCCAGGATCGTGAAGGCGTGGTCGAGCACCAGCGCAAGGCCTTCGGTCATGTGGCCGCGCCCGCTGTAGGGCGCCGCAGCGTAGTAGCCGAGCGACGCCGAACGGAAACCGCCCATAATGGGATCGTTGATGTTGATGACGCCGATGAGCGAGTCGTCGTCGTTGCGCGCAATCAGGAAGCCATGGGCATAGCCGTTCTCGACCCGGTCGAGATAAGCCTTGAAGTGCTTGAGGTCGGCGGGCGGATAGACCCAGGGGTGATGATAGTTCTTGCTGCCGGTGGTCAGCGTTAGGAAGTCCTCGGCCACGTCCTTCGTCGGCGTGAACAAGTAGACCGTCTCTCCGCGTACGACTGCTTTGCGCCGCCGTCCAAACATGCCGAGCCCTTGCTGCGAGGTTGGCGCTTATCTTAGGCGAGCACGCTTCCCTTGGGCAACGCATAGCCGCGCAGGAAGATATCCGCCGCCATGGGCGCTTTGCCGGCGCGCTGCACGCTGACCAAGCGCACGGCGCCGTCTGCGCAATTGATCGCAAGCCGGTCGTCGGTGGCGGTTCCGGGCGCACCGCCGCCATGGGCCAGCTCGACCTTCAGCACTTTGATGCGCTCGTTACCGTGCACGAACCACGCGCCGGGGAACGGCGACAGGCCATGGATATGGCGCAAAACATCACCCGCCGGCCTGTTCCAGCCGATATGCGCCTCGGTCTTGTCGATCTTGGCAGCCATGACCACGCCCTCTGCCGGTTGCGGAGTCGGGCGCAGGGTGCCGCCCTCCAGTCCCGCGAGCGCTTCCAGAACGAGATCACCGCCGACCTGCGCCAACGTGTCGTGGAGCGCGCCGGCGGTCGTGCTGGCCGTGATGGGCGTGGCGCGCTTCAGCAGCATCGGACCTGTATCGAGTCCCGCATCCATCTGCATGATGGTCACGCCGCTTTCGGCATCCCCCGCCATGATGGCGCGCTGGATGGGCGCCGCGCCACGCCAGCGCGGCAGGAGCGAGGCATGGATATTGACGCAGCCGAGGCGCGGCGCATCCAGCACCGCCTGCGGCAGGATGAGGCCGTAGGCCGCGACCACCGCGATATCAGCGTCCAGCGCTTTGAACGTCGCTTGCGCGTCTTCCTTCTTCAGCGACTTGGGTGCGTGAATCGGGATGCCGTGTTTCTCGGCGAAGAGCTGCGTAGCGCTCGGGCGATCCTGCTGGCCACGTCCGGCGGGGCGCGGCGGCTGGGTGTAGACCGTGATAACGTCGTGCTCTTCCTTGATGCGCGCGAGCGCGGCGACCGCGAAGTCGGGCGTTCCCATGAACACGACGCGCATTGGCGGGCTCCAGAGCGGGGCTTAGACGGTCTCGAGCGCGTGACGCTTGGCGGCTTGCTCGAGTTTCTTATATTTGGTGAGACGCCGCATGATCATGCTGCGCTTGAGGTTCGAGATATGATCGACGAACAGCGTGCCTTCGAGGTGATCCATCTCGTGTTGGATGATCACCGAGAGCAGCCCGTCGGCGTAGATGGTGCGGATTTCGTTGTGCTCGTCCACATAGCGCACCTTGATCTTGTCCGGACGGGTGACCTGATCGTACTCCTCGGGCAGCGAGAGACAGCCCTCTTCATGCTGCTTGGTCTCATCGGACTTCCAGACGATCTCGGGATTGGCCATTTTGAGCGGCGACGGCGGCGCACCGTCACGCGCAGGGTCCACCACGATGATGCGCTTGAGCACACCGACTTGCGGCGCGGCCAAGCCGACCCCGGGCGCGTCGTACATGGTCGCGAGCATGTCATCCATAAAATTGGCGATGGATGCATCCACGCGTTCGACCGCCACGGCCTTTTTCTTGAGGCGAGGGTCCGGGGCAACGATGATCTCTAAGAGCGCCATGGCGGTGAGATAAGGCCAGGCGGGCAGCCCGTCAACGCTTAACCGACGGGCCCTCAGTGAGTTGACTTGACGTTGTATTCCAGGACGGTCTGGCCCTTAGCGGGTACATCAATAAGCCATTCGGTCGAACCGGCATTGGCGTTCTTGTGGGGATGGCTCTCCTTCGTGATCTCCCAGGACGCCGGCATGGGCTCGATCAGGCGCACTTTCACCGGACGCGCCTTGGCGTTCTTGACCGTGACCTTCCAAACACTGACGTTGATGGTATCGGCGGCATGGACGAAATTCGTCTGCTCGCGGTCGATATCGACATCGAAATCGCGGCCGAGGGTAAGGCGCACTTCAGCGCCTTGGGCTGTATGGCCGACCGGCGATTCACCCAGGAACTGCGCCGCGCCCTGTTCGTCCATACCATAGACGCGCACGACACCGGCCGGCAGCGGAACACCCAGCTTCGCGGCCGCGTCGTTCTTGAAGGCGAGTTCAATACCGGCCTTGGTCTTCATCACCTGGCCGCGCATCACGCTTTGGAAAATGTAGGGCTGGTTGTTGCGCACCACGAGCTCACGCGTCACCGCGACCCCCTTCGCACCCAGCAGCGCCAGTTGCTTGGTCTCCTTGTCGGCGAGGGTTACGGGCTTGCCCATGGCATAGACATGGCTACCCTCGACCTCGCCTTCTATCACGCCGTCGGCCATTGGTGCCGCGGCCGCCATGGCTTTTTCCATGCGCAGAGGCATCGGACGCGCCCCGCCGCCGACGCGGTTGACATCTCCTGCCACCAGCTTGAGGCGTGCGTTGTCGAATGTGACGCCGGTGGTGTTGGTCAATGTCGCCCAGCCGGTGAGATCCATGCGCCCGGCATCGGAGTCGTAGTTCACGACGTAGTCGGCTTTCCAGGAAAGCCCGCCCGTAAGGTAGCTGAGCTCGGCTTCGACATCCTTACCCGCAGCGCCCGTCACGCTGAGCAGCAAGGTCGGTGACGCGCGAACGCCGGCCGGCAAGCTGTCGAAGACGATACGTCCCGGTACGCCGGTGTGGATCTTGCCGTCGATCTCGAAGACCGGACCGTCGGCGCCCACCACTTTGGCGCGCACGGGTACCGATAGGCCCGCAGCATTGGGCACGAAGATGGTGACCTCCTGTCCGATGGCGCGCTCCAGCAACGTCTGCTGACTGATGATGCTGAAGTTGAAATTCTGCTCGGTGATCTTGAGGGTGTCGCCCTTCGTAACTTCGAGCAGCGCCGTCTCGGGCTGCATGGCCGACGAGACGCGGGAAAACGCGAGTTGCGTGATGGCCGCCGGCAGACGGAAGCTGCGTTGTTCGCGCACCAGAGCAAGGTCGGTGTTGTAGACCGTCACGTCCGCGCCGCCGCCGGTGGGCGGTACGTTAACCTCCGCGGCCAGAGCCGCGGTGGTGATCAGCATGGACGACAGAAAGAGGGCGGCTTTGTGCATCTGCGACTTCCAAATAGCCTCGGGTCGGCATTTGATTTAGTCTTACATCATGGCGGGCGTAGGGCGCGATCAGCAAAAGTGGGAGGCCGGTTTTGCGTTCGATAGCGCCCTATTCTATATAAAGATGCCTGATCCTATTGGATTGGATCAGGCATGGTGGCAGCGCGCAAGTTGCAAGCCTGCAAATATTTCTCGGGGTTAATGGTGATGTCGCTGGGCGAAGTGGTGGTACTGGGCGTGGCCCTTTTGGTCGCCGCCATCGCGCTGTTTATCGCCTTGCGCGCTGGCAAAGCGGGCGGCAGCGACGACCGCCTCGCCCAGCTCACGGGCCGGCTGAGCCAAATGGCCGAGAGCCAGACCGCCGCGCTCGCCCGCAATGCCGAGCAGCTTCAGGCCCAGGAGCGCGCCGTGACCAAGATGCTCGACGAGCGTCTGGCCGAGGTCACGCGCCGCATCGGCGACAATCTGCAAAAGACCAGCGAGAAGAACACCGAAGTCCTCGGCGTTTTGCAGGAGCGCCTGGCGGTCATCGACGCCGCGCAGAAGAACATCACCGAACTGTCCGCCGAAGTCGTCAGCCTGCAGGACATTCTCTCCAACAAACAGGTGCGCGGCGCCATCGGCCAGACGCAGATGGAAGACCTGGTGCGCAACATGCTGCCGCCGGGCGCTTTTGACTTCCAGGTGACACTCTCCAACGGCAAACGCGCTGACTGCGTCATCCGCCTGCCCAACCCGCCGGGCGTGATCGCCGTGGACTCCAAGTACCCGCACGAAGCGTTCATGCGGATGATCGCCTCGACTGATGAGCGCGAACTCGCCTTGGCCGAAGCTGCGTTTCGCACCGACGTCATGAAGCACATCAAGGATATCGCCGAGAAGTACATCGTGCCCGGCGAAACTGCGGACTCGGCGATCATGTTCGTCCCGGCGGAATCGGTTTTCGCCGAGCTGCACGACCGCTTCCCCGGCTTGGTGGAGGAGGGCTTCAGGCGCCGGGTCTATATCGTCTCGCCGACCACCCTGATGGCAACACTCAATACCGTCCGCGCAATCCTGAAGGATGCGCGCATGCGCGAGCAAGCGCACATCATTCAAACCGAAATCAGCAAGATGATGGATGATGTGAATCGCCTGGACGATCGTGTCGCGAAGCTCGCCACGCACTTCGGCCAGACTCAGAAAGACGTCGAAGACATCCGCATCTCGACCGGAAAGATCCTCAAGCGCGGCGTTGCCATCGAGAACATCCAGCTTGATGACGCATCGGCGCATGCGCCGCCCGAGGACACTCTTCTGGCCGGCGAAGAACTGCGCAGGAGCCTGCAGTGAGCGACTCTCCGTCCGAACAGGCGCGGCTGTCGCACAACGAGCTGCGGCGGCAGTTGATTCCCAACATCGGCGATGCCGAAGGTCAGGGCATGATCCCCTTCCCTTACGTCATGCTCTTGCCGCTGCCCGGATACACCTCACCCACCGCCAACGCCGACGAATGCGGGTTCCGCATTTCGATCAAGGCCGGCCGTCGCCTCAAGCGCGACAAGCTGAAGGCGGTCGCCGTCAGCAAGGGGGTTTTTCTCGGGAACGGGATTGCGTGGGGCACCGGTACGAGCGATGACAGCAAAGTCGTGCACAATGTGCTGAACGACACCCGGCCGAGCGAGGTCTGGTACTCCGTCGCCTTGCGGGCGACGAGCATGACGCAAGAGCGCATCTCCGCCGAGCTGTTCGCCCCCCTGGACGTCACCCACGCCGTGTGGCTGAGCGGGATCCGGATGCTTCACACATCGCTCTATAAAGTTCCGCATAACGCGATCATGCCTTTTCCGGGCGAAGACCGGTTCATGGCGGCCATGGGCGGGCCCACCTACACCATCCCGGATTTCAGCATGGAAGCGCGCTGGGCCGAGCTGATGACGCTGTTCGAACGCGAGATGGTGCTGTTTTCGCGCGCTTTCCGCCCGCCGGCCACCAATATCATCTTCGCGCTGCAGGCCGGGCTCGGCTGGTGCAAAAAGCCATTGTCGCCGGAGGAGCGCGACATGACCGCGGCGGCCGGCGCCGATAAGGGGGCTTCCGTCATCGACCCGGACGCCTTCACCGCCTATATCCTGCACTTCGCCAAATCGGCGGAGAAGATCTGCGCCCGACACGGCGTGACGTTCATCAACGTAGCGGCCCAGCCGGAATTTCTGGTTCCGGAATGGCTGTTCGCCGACGGTGGACATTTGACGGACGCCGGCCATGCTGCCTTGGCGCGCGTCATCGCCCGTCACCTCAAATAGTAATCGCGGACAGCGCTAGGCAAGGTTACGGGCGATCACCTGGGCGAGAGCTTTATGTCCCGCGTCGGTCATATGCGCGCCATCGACGAACAGCCAATCCTTGACCTTGAATTCGGGATTATCGGCGGCATGAACGAAGGTCACGCCGTGGCGGTCACAGATTTTGCGGCCCTCGTTTATGAACATCTTCACGATACTATTGAATGTCTCGGGGTCGATAATGGCTTTCCCGCCCTCGGCGCGGAACAGGTCGTTAACTTCCTGCTCTTCCGCCGACCACGGTTTCTCGCACCATGAAATGACCGGCTGCAGCACAAACAACGGACGCGGCGCCGTGCGCCCAAAAAGGCGTGCGAACAGCGTAATCTCACGTTCGAACAGATCGAGCACCTCGGCCCAACGCCTGTCCCAGGTCGCATCGTCGCGGTCGAGCGCGGGCGGTGCCTGCATCAGGCTCGTGAAGCGCGCTTGCGAGGGAAAGGGAAATATCCGCGCGTGGGATGCGTTCGTCAGCGCTACGTTCAGCGTCACAGTGCCACTGATCCAGACGGCATGTGCGGGATCGAGTGGTGCATAAAGTTCCGCAGCCAGGCGTTCCTGTGTGAGGGTCGAATTGCGCAGTGCGAAGGAATACCAGCATTCGTCGGCGCGCTCGGCATTCAGCACATTGTGGACGACGTGCTCGTCCTTACTGGCACCGGTTCCCCAGATTTGACTGTTGCCGAGCACGATGCCCTTCCTGATCTCCGCGCCGCGCAATTTGTTCAACACCACGCGCCGGCCTTGCTTGAGCGCAATACGGAACCCGTATTCGTCGGTATTGGCAGAGGGCGAGGTGAAATTCGGCTGAGGAATGAGCATCACGTAGGCGCGCGGCTCCAGCGGTGTGCGGTCGGTGTCGGCCAAATGCGGTGAGAGCTGTTGGCGGCGCTCGCGCGCACCGACCAGCTTCGCACCGCCCGCGGCGGCGGCGGTCGCCGTCGCCACAGGCTGACTGAAAGCCGCCGCCAAGGCCACAACTGTGTCGTGGGCGCGCGGATTGTCGACGATAACTTGGGGCACCGCCCGCCCAAGGCGGCTTTCCAACTCCACGACCAGATCGACAAACGAAAGAGAATCAAGCAATCCGAATTCGAACAATGGCTCGGCGTCGCCGAACCGCGGCGCGGTGCCGGACTTGCGTTCAAGCACCGCGGCGATCGACTGGCGGATGGTCGCGGTGATGTCGCCCGGCACTGCGGAAGGCGCGGGCTCCGGTGCCGCAGCGGGAGCCTGTCGCTGATCGGCAAGAAAGCGTTCGCGATTGATCTTGCGCGAGATCTTGCCGGAGGTCGATTTGACGAGCGACATATGCGGCACCAGGCGGATGGCCTTGGGTGCGATGCCGGCGCCGGCGTTGATGCGCCCGGCGATGACGCGGTCCAGTCCTGCGGCGACGGACGCCGCCGGATCGCGCACTTCCACCAGCACGACGAGCGCTTCGGTGCCGCTGACAGGTTCGAAAACGCCGAAGGCGACGTTGCGCCCGGAGATCGTTCCTTCGACATCGTTGACGATGTTCTCCACGTCCTGCGGAAAGATGTTCTGGCCGGCGATGATGACCACGTCGTCGGCGCGGCCAAGTACGAAGAGTTCGCCGCCTTCCATGAAGCCGACGTCACCGGTCGTGTGCCAACCGTCGTCGAGGCTGCCGGTGTCGATCACATCGCCGCGCAGATAACCGGAGAACAGGCTCGGCATCTGCACGCAGATGCGCCCCTGCATGCCGGCGGGAAGTTCGTGGCCGTTATCGTCCAGAATTTTGACAGCGGTATCTCTGAGAGGAACGCCGGAGCTTACGACCTCGCGCGCCGGCTGCGCCGGGTCGGGCATGTAGTGATGCTTTCGCGCGGGTTGGCCTGGAACCGACGACGTCACGGCGAAGGTCGTTTCCGCCATGGCGTAACATGTTCCGAGCGCTGCTTCCTTCACGCCGGCGCCAGTGAATTGCGCCAAAAACTTCGCATGGCTCGTAGCCATCACGGGCTCGGAGCAGTTGACGAACTGGCGCACGGAGGACAGGTCGAATTTGCCATCACCGGCGTATTTGGCGAGGAATTCATAGGCAAAATTGGGCAACCAGCACAGCGTCGCCTTATAGCGCGCGATGGCCTTCAGCAGCATCTGGGGTGTCTTGACCCATTCAAAGGGCGACATGGCGATCAGCGGAATGCCGTGCATGAGCGGGAGGAAGTAGGCCGTCATCAGGCCCATGTCGTGATAGAGCGGCAGCCAGCTGACGATGCGGTCCGCCGCCGAAACCTGAAGCGTCTCGGCGTAGCGATTCAGCTGCCATACCAACATATCTTCGGTGATGCCGACGCCCTTTTTGGCGCCGGTGGTGCCGGAGGAATATTGGATGAAGGCAAAGGAGCCCGCACCGCGCGAGGGCGCATCCTCTGTCCAATAGTCCGGCCCGCCGGCGGCGCGGTCGACTGAGGACGGCGAGATCAGCTTGACGTTGTCGACATGGGCGGGATTGAGGCCGTTTTCTTTGACTAAGGCTTGGGGTGCCGTATTGACGAGAAGATGCTCAAGCGCCTGCAACGTGGCCGCTACCGGCTGCTTCGGTGATGTCGCCGCCGCGAAGGACGGCACGCAATCGGCCAGGAGCGCACCGAGGTAAGCGAGGTACAAGTCCGGTCCATGATCGAGACATATGATCACGCGGTCTCCTGGGGCGAGCCCGCGCTGCTTCAGGAGGTGCGCCCAGGCGTTCGCGCCGGCGAGCACCTGGGACGGCGTCAATACTGTCTCCCCGCCCGCGGCATCCAGCAGCGTGATCCAGGGCGCTAAGGGGTCAATTCGCGTGGCGGCCGTGCGGATGGCAGCGATCAGCGCGCGACCTTCAGGGGGCTTTGGGGTCAGTTTCTTGGGGGACTTGGTCGCCGCGCGCCGTTGTGGTGCGGCTGCCCTTCCCGCCGCGCGTCCCGTTCGACCAGCCATAGCGCCTCTGTCCCCTCACGATTCTGGCCCGATGCTAGTCGAGAGGCCGCGTGAAAGCAAAACCCCCCGCGGCGAGGCCGCGGGGGGTTTTCGAAGGTATTTGCCGCGAGGTTTAGTAAGCCGAGCGGGCGCTGGGACGCGCGGCGCGGTCGGGCTGATCGACATTCTCGGGCACCTGCACCGTCACGGTGCCGGTACGGCCCGATGGTCCCGGGAAGTCCTTCAACACCGCGTCGAGCATGAACGGCATCACCGGCTCGACCTGGCCGCTCTGGCCCATGCTGACGGCGCGACCTTCAAATACACGCTGCTTCGGACCATTCGCGTAGGTCGAGCCGCGATACATCATCAGCTCGACCCGGCGCGTAAAGAGCTGG
Source organism: uncultured bacterium (assembly GCA_903888485.1). GTDB lineage: Bacteria > Pseudomonadota > Alphaproteobacteria > Rhodospirillales > Rhodospirillaceae > SHVO01. The sequence continues at coordinate 64,160 of CAISTS010000057.1, forward strand.
CGCGTCTCGGTGTACTGATAGTCGTCCCAAAACGGGTCCTGCCAGCCGAAGCCATAACCCCACGGGCGGCGATAATTGTTGTAGCCGAAGCCGAACGAGAAGTTGGAACCGCGGGTGCGCACGTCCGGGGTGGGGCCGAGCACGCCGTAGTCGAGAGTGACGACATAGTCGGCGCCGCTAGGCGCGCTGCCTTGGAACTGTCGCATGCCAAGGTTCGAGAGGCGCGCGTTGAGCTGATCGCCAAACTGGCGGAACGCGATGCTCTCTTCCTGGTCTGGATTCAACGCCACGATGGCGAAGGTCTTGCCGGCGAGGGATTCGCCCGACGCGCCGCCCAACGTATGGAAGCGCGTCACGTCGGAGACGACGTACTTCTGACTGGCACACGCCGCCACCGCCACAAGCACGACCACCGCGGCCATTAAATGCTTTATCATTTCGTCCTCCTGAGGAGCTCTTTGGGACCCGCCCGCGTGAGGCGAACAGCTCCCGACATGTAAGTATAACGCGCGAAGACGCGCGCCGGGTCCCTTAAAAGCTAGGGCTCAATTGTGGCCGAGGCGTGACCGCATGGAGCATTTATACAGGTCGCCGCGCGCGTAGCGCCGCCGAAATAGTGCCGTCATCGAGGTAATCAAGTTCGCCGCCGATGGGCATGCCATGGGCGAGCCCAGAAACAGTGGTATCTGTACCCTGTAAACGTTCGGCGATGTAATGGGCGGTGGTTTGGCCATCAACCGTAGCTGAGAGCGCCATGATGACTTCGCGCACTTCGGGTGCTTTGGCACGTCCGATCAAGCGGTCGAGCTTTAGGTCCTGGGGGCCAATGCCGTCGAGCGGCGAGAGCAGTCCGCCGGTGACGTGGTAGCGCCCGCGGAAGGCCGCCGTACGCTCCAGCGCCCAAAGGTCGGCCACGTCCTCGACCACGCAGATGACGCTCCCATCACGGCGCGCATCGGCGCAGATCGAACAAGGATCGCAGCTATCGAAATTGCCGCAGGTTTGGCACACCTTCACCGCCGCCGCGGCCGTGCCGAGGGTCTGCACGAGCGGATCAAGCAATGTTTCTTTGCGTTTGATGAGTGCAAGCGCGATGCGCCGCGCCGAGCGGGGCCCGAGCCCGGGCAGCTTGGAGAGTTGGCGGATCAGCGCTTCGATTTCGACGCCGGCCATTAGAACGGCAATTTGAATCCAGGCGGCAGCGGCAGGCCGCCGGTGAGCTTGCCCATCTCGGACTGCAGCTTCTCGTCGGCCTTGGACTTCGCGTCGTTGACAGCTGCAATGATGAGGTCTTCGAGCATTTCGGTCTCGCCGGGATTGACCAGCGACGGATCGATCTTGATGGTCTTGAGCGTACCCTTGCCGTTCACCGTCGCCTTGACCATGCCGCCCCCGGCGGCGCCTTCGATCTCAACCTCGAGAAGCTTCTCCTGCATTTCGGCCATGCGCGCCTGCATGTCCTGCACCTGCTTCATCATCTGGCCGAGATTTTTCATGGCAACGCTCCTAACGTGACTCGTCGTCTGCTTTGCGTACGGCGGCGATGGTCGCGCCGGGGAAAGCATCAAGAATGGATTTGACCAGGGGATCGGACTTGGCGTGCTCGATCTCTTGCTCGTGCAATGTGGGCTGGCCCGCCGTGTTGACTACACCCACGACCCAGCGTTGGCCGGTCCATTCGGTGAGGAGCTTGCCGACCTGGCCGGCGAGATCCTTGGGCGTGTGCTGATCGGAGTTGAACTCGATCAGTCCTTGCTCGAAGCGCACCAAACGCACGTTGCGCTTGAGCAGCGCGGCGGTGCGCGCCTCACGCTTTTTCTCGAACAGCTCGACAATCTCTGCAAACGTCTGTGGCGCCGGCAAAGACACGGCCTGTGGCGCAAGCTGCGCCGTCGGCTGGGGCACGCGTTCCGCTGCCACACCCGCACTCGCCACAGCGCGCACACCGCCGCCGTTGGTCGGCGCGCTCGGCGCAGGCGCGCGCACGGGCACGCCGCCGCCGCTTTCGAGCTGTTTGATGGCATCGGCCGGCGTCGGCATATCGGCGACATAGGCCATGCGCACCAGCACCATTTCGACCGCCTGCAACGGCATGGGCGCGGCGCGCGCTTCGCCAAGGCCCTTGATGAGCATCTGCCAGGCGCGGCTCAAGACCGGCATGCCGAGCTTGCTGGCCATGACGAGGCCACGCGTGCGTTCCGTCTCGGCGAGTGCAGGATCAGCCGCACCTTCGGGCGCAACCTTCATGCGCGTCAGCCAATGGACCAGTTCGAGCAGGTCCTGCACCACCACCACCGGACTTGCGCCGGCGGCATATTGCCCGGCGAGAATGCCGAGCGCCTTCTTCACATCGCCGCTCATGACGGCGTCCAAGAGCTCGAACACCAGCGCGCGGTCGGCAAGGCCCAGCATGTCGCGCACAGCCATTTCGGTGACGCGTTTACCGGCGGCTTGCGAGATCGCCTGATCGAGGATCGACAATCCATCGCGGGCCGAACCGTCGGCCGCGCGCGCGATCAGTTTGAGCGCGCCGTCTTCGACGTCTGCGCCTTCGCGCTGGCTGATGCCCGCGAAGAGTTTCTCGAGCTCGGCGCTTTCGATGCGGCGCAGATCGAAGCGCTGGCAGCGCGACAGCACCGTCACCGGCACCTTGCGGATTTCCGTCGTCGCGAAGATAAATTTTACGTGTTCCGGCGGCTCTTCCAACGTCTTGAGCAGCGCGTTGAAGGCCTTCTCCGACAGCATGTGCACTTCGTCGACGATATAGATCTTGTAGCGCGCCGACGTGGGGCGATAGCGCACTCCCTCCAGCAGCTCGCGGATGTCGTCGATGCCTGTGCGGCTGGCGGCATCCATTTCCAGCACGTCCACATGCCGATCCTCGGCGATGGCCGTGCAGTGGGCACAGACGCCGCAAGGATCCGGCGTCGGACCGCCCTTGCCGTCGGGGCCGACGCAATTGAGCGCGCGGGCGATCAGGCGCGCGGTGGTGGTCTTACCGACTCCGCGCACGCCGGTGAGCATGTAGCCCTGGGCGAGGCGCCCCGAGGTGATGGCATTGGTGAGGGTGCGCACCAACGCGTCCTGACCGATGAGTTGGCCGAAGGTGGTGGGCCGGTATTTGCGGGCGAGGACCCTGTAGGCGTCGGCGCCCGCTTCTTTGTCAGCCTGTATATCGGTCACGGGTCAGGCTGATCCATTTGACGGGGCTGGAAGGGTGAGAGACTGGACAGCGACCCGCACCGAAACTCGTTACGGCTGCTTCCTTCCGGACCTGACCGGGTTAGCGAGGGGTACGTCCACCGCCAGCCTCTCGGGGGCCACTATATCAGATGTATCGCGCTGCGAAGCAAGCCCGGCCGGGGTCGTCTTGACCTCGAAATTTGTTCCCCTAAATGCCTGGTGGCGACGAATTTTTTCCAGGTTGCAAGTAGCGCGCGGAGTCGTCAAAAAACGCCATCCGCCCCAGGCCCGTAACATATAGACTGAAACCCATGAACCAGCCGTCTGCGACCCGTCCCAAGCCCGTTGTCCTATGCATCCTTGATGGCTGGGGACATCGCACGGAGCGCGAAGACAACGCCATAGCCCTGGCCCGGACCCCTACCTGGGATCGCCTGCTGGCCACCGCACCGCACGCCTTGGTCGAGACCAGTGGCCTGGATGTCGGCCTGCCGCACGGCCAGATGGGCAATTCTGAGGTTGGCCATATGAACATCGGCGGCGGCCGGGTCATGAGTCAGGACCTGCCGCGAATCGACATCGCCATCGAGAACAAAAGCATCGAAAAGAACCCGGCGCTCGGCACCTTCATCGCCGCCCTCAAGAAGAGCGGCGGTGCTGCGCATATCCTGGGGCTGGTCTCAACGGGCGGAGTGCACTCACACCAGGATCAACTCGTCGCGCTGGCGCGCATCATCGACGGCGCCGGCGTGCCGGTGCGCATTCACGCCTTCCTCGATGGCCGCGATACACCGCCGTCGTCGGGTGCGGGCTTCATGGAAAACTTCCTCGGCGATCTTGCGAAGCTGAAGGACACCAAAGTCGCCACGGTCGGCGGCCGCTACTACGGCATGGACCGCGACAAGCGGTGGGAGCGCGTCGAGAAAGCTTACGGGGCTATCGCCGAAGGTGTTGGCGCGCACGACACCGATGCACGCGGCGCCATCAAGACCTCCTACGCCGCCGGCGTCACCGACGAGTTCATGATCCCCGCCGTCATCGGCGACTACAAAGGCATGGGCGATGGCGATGGCGTGCTCATGGGCAACTTCCGCGCCGATCGTGCGCGCGAGATTCTGCTCGCGCTGCTCGATCCCGCCTTCGCCGGCTTCAAGCGCCCGCGCACGATTACCTTCGCCGCCGCCGTGGGCTTGACGGAGTATTCGACCGCGCACAATGCGCTCATGGGGGTTATGTTCCCCGCCGAGCGCGCCGACAATATGCTCGGCGAGATCGTCAGCCGCGCTGGACTCACGCAGTTGCGCATCGCCGAGACCGAGAAGTATGCGCACGTCACGTTCTTCTTCAACGGCGGACAGGAGAAGGAATTCCCCGGCGAAAGCCGCATCCTGGTGCCGAGCCCTAAAGTTGCCACCTATGATCTCCAGCCCGAGATGTCGGCGAAAGAAGTCACCGATCACATCGTCGATGCCGTCGAGAACAACCGCTTCGACGTGATCGTCGTCAACTACGCCAACGGCGACATGGTCGGTCACACGGGCATACTTCCTGCGGCGATCAAAGCCGCGGAAACCATCGATACGTGCCTTACGCGCCTGGAAACAGCGGTGAAGAAGGCCGGCGGCGCGCTGCTGATCACCGCCGACCACGGCAATCTGGAGATGATGCGGGATGCCGCATCCAACGAGCCGCACACCCAGCACACCGTCGGCGTCGTGCCGGTTGTGCTCGTCAACGCACCCTCCGGCGCACGTCTGCGGGATGGCCGCCTGGCGGACCTCGCACCGACCGTGCTCGAGTTGCTTGGCCTGCCGCAGCCGTCCGAGATGACCGGCCAATCGCTTCTGCACCCGCGTGCCGCGCTCCGTGCCACGGCTTAAACATCTTCTTCTCGCCGCCACACTTGCCGCGTCTTTTACGGCGCAGGCCAAGGATGCCGATCCCGCAAAACTAAGAGCACTCGAGAAACAGCTCGAGCAGACCGAGGCCGAACGCAAGCGGCTCGAGGACGCAGCGGTCTTATCGGCGGGCGCGCTCGAAGCCATCCGCACCGACATGATCGCCGCGGCGAAGGAGATTCAGGACCAGGAGCGCTCGCTCACGGTGTTGGAAGCGCGCGTGGCCGAACTCGAGCGCGTAGGCGCGCGCATGACCCAAACGCTCGGCCGCCGTGATGCGCAGATGGTGGATGTGCTGCTGGCGCTTGAACGTCTCGCGCTCCGCCCCACCGATGCGCTGACCTTGAGCCCGCTTGCACCGAGCGATGCCGTGCGCAGCGCTATCCTGTTGCGTTCAGCCATTCCCCACATCAAGCAATCCTCCGCCACGCTGCAGGGCGAGCTCAAGGAGCTCTACCGCGTGCGTGCCGAAGCCCTCGCACGCAAGGAGGAGGCCACCACCGCCACCGCCGCGCTCGCCCAAAAGCACGCGCGGCTCGACGCGCTGATCAAAGAACGCGAGCAGCGCCACGGCGTGATCCTCGCCAAGGGCGAGGACGCGGCGCTGCGCATGGACCGCGTAGCCCGCGAAGCCGAGGACTTGCGTGCGTTGTTCGCCAAGCTCGCCGAGGAAAAGGCGCGCCGCGAGGAAGCCGAACGCGTCGCCCGCGCCGCGGCCGAGAAGGAAAAACGCGAGAATGCGGAGAAACTCGCCGCCGCGAAGGCTGCCGCTGAGGCGCGGCTGAAGGCCGAGGCCAAGCCCGCCGAGGCCGGACCCCCGAGTCCCCCCAAACCACCGGAACAACAGCTCGCCAGCCTGCCGCCGACTGTGCCGCCAGGCGGTGAAGAACCTGTAACCCGCTCCTTCGCCAAAGCCCGGGGCACCATGCCCTTTCCCGTGGCGGGCGCGCTGTCCCAGCGCTACGGCGTGGCCACGCAAGCGGCGGGAGAGGCTGGTTTATTGGCCAAAGGCATCACCATCACCGCTCGCCCGAGCGCTCAGGTTGTGGCGCCGTTTGATGGATTGGTGGCCTTCGCCGGGCCCTTTCGCGGCTATGGGCAACTCTTGATCATCGAACATAGCGAGGGATATCATACGCTTCTGGCCGGTTTAGGACATATCGACGCGACTGTTGGACAACGTGTCTTAGCTGGTGAGCCCGTCGGCGTGATGGAGAATCAAGGCGCACCAGCGCTGTACGTCGAATTGCGCCGCGACGGACAACCGATCAATCCCCTTCCCTGGCTCGCCGACCGCGCCGGAAAGAACAACGGATAAAATTTTGCGGGTCGCACATTCAAACCGGACGGTGACATGCCTATGCGCTTGAAACTCCTCGCCAGCGTCGCACTCACAGCCTTCGCGCTGACTTCCGTACCGGTGCTGGCCGGGGAAGCCGCCAAGAGTACGGGCAAGTTCGGTGACGACACTTATAAATATCTCGAGCTGTTCGGCGATGTGTTCGAGCGCGTGCGCAAGGACTACGTCGAGGAGGTCTCAGATCAAGAGCTGCTCGAGAACGCCATCAACGGCATGCTCACCTCGCTCGATCCGCACTCTGGCTACATGCCCGCGAAGGGCACCCAGGAGATGCAGGAACAGATGCGCGGTGAATTCGGCGGCCTCGGCATTGAAGTCACTATGGAAGGCGGCATCGTCAAGGTGGTATCGCCCATCGACGATACACCGGCAAGCCGCGCGGGCGTGCAGCCCGGCGACTACATCATTGCCATCGATGGCAAGCCCGCCATTGGCCTGACGCTCAACGAAGCCGTCGACAAGATGCGCGGACCCATCAACAGCAGCATTGTCGTCACGTTGCGCCGCGCCGGCGTCGATCCCTTCGACGTCAAGCTGACGCGCGCCGTGATCAAGGTGCAGTCGGTCAGCAGCCGCGCCGAAGGCGACGTCGGCTACATCCGTCTTTCGGGTTTCACCGAACAGACTCAGCCCGGCCTCGATGCCGCCATCAAAAAGCTGAAGACCACCATCGGTCCCGAGAAGATCAAAGGCTACGTCGTCGACCTGCGCAACAATCCGGGCGGTTTGCTCGATCAGGCGGTGTCGGTGTCCGACACCTTCCTCGACCGCGGCGAGATCGTCTCGACGCGTTCGCGCCGCGCCGAAGAGACGCAGCGCTACAACGCCAAGCCGGGCGATGCCACCGAGGGCAAGCCCATCGTGGTGCTGATCAACGACGGCTCGGCCTCGGCTTCGGAGATCGTCGCCGGCGCGCTGCAGGATCACGGCCGTGCCATCCTTCTCGGCACCAAAAGCTTCGGCAAAGGCTCGGTGCAGACCATCATCCCGCTGGCGCGTGGCGAAAGCGCCATGCGCCTGACCACCGCGCGTTACTTCACGCCGAGCGGCCGTTCGATCCAGGCCAAAGGGGTCGAGCCGGACATCGAAGTCCAACCCGCGAAGGTCGAGACTCTCGCCACCAACGGCTTCCGCCGCGCCGAAGGCGACCTCAAGGGCGCGCTGACCAATCCGGACGATAAGAACAAGCCGATCGATCCCTTGGCCAAGCCCGATCCGAAAGCCGCGCCGCCGGCGGCACCCCCCGCGCCCGGCGCCAATGCCGATCCGGACAAGAAGCCGGACGAGAAGCAAGCGGCCGCGGACCAGGACTATCAGCTGCGCCGCGCGCTCGATCTTTTGGCGGGCATCGCGCTCTACCAGCGCGCGTCGCTGAAGTAACGTCCTGCGCCTTAAGGCCAACGCGACGCCTTAAGGGGGTATTAACAGGTCGCCCCTAAAACGAGAGTGGGGCAAACTGTGAGCCGTTGCCATGAAGTGGCCGCGGCAACCTGGAGGAATGCATGGGCCTGCGCGATCTCTTCCGCCGCGGCGACAGCGTGAAAGACCCGTTCGGGGGCGATGAGGGCTTCGACGGTGAATCGCGTTTCGCCGGCCAGGGTCCCAAGATCGCGCTCATCGCCAGCGGCGCGTTGTTCCTCGCGCTCATGGGCGGCGTCGCCGCCATTGTTCTCACCGGTGAAGAAGCCCCGCCACCCGTCATCGGCAGCCTCGCCGATCTCGAAATTGTCGAAGACGAAGCCGCACCCGCTGCACCGGGCCCTGCCGCTGCCCCGGCGGTCGCCGACGCCACCCCCGCCACGGATCGTTCCATTGACCGCCGTCCCTGGCTAACGGCGAACGCACCGCCGGCGGCCGCTCCGCCCGCGCGCGTCGGTGTGAATGAAGCCAAGCCGGCTGCGCCCGCCGCGAAGCCCGCCACTCCGCCGGTTGCTCCACCAGCCGCCAAAGCTGCTGCACCTGCTCCGGCTGCCGCTCCGGCGCCGCCGGCTGCAAAAGTGACCGCCCAAACAGCGATGCCCGCCGTCGGCGCGACCATCGCGCCGCTGCCCCCGCCGCCGCCCAAGGTCGCAACACCCGCTGCTCCGCCACCGGCCGCCAAGCCGGTTGAAAGCAAAGTTGCGGTTGTGACGCCGCCGGCCGCACCAGCACCTGCTGCGTCCGCGGCAACGCCCGCAACTCCAGCTCCAGCCCCTGCCGCCAAACCCGCCATTATCGAACCTGAGCCGGAAGAAACGCCTGACCCTACGCAAGATATTGCCGGCATTCCGGCATTGCGTGCCGCCGAGGAAGCCCCCGGCGCGCCGCGCCGCTTCGGTGCGCCTGCGGGCGATGGCGGCCCCGCCATCGCCGGTGGCCGTCCGCGCCTGATCGAACCGCCGCTGCCGCCCACCGACAAGATCGCCATCGCCGCGCCGCCGCCGCGCTACGCGAACCTGACCGACATCAAAGCCGATGCCGCGCCGCCCGCCGCCTCAGGCGCAACCACCACCAAGATCGCTTTCATCGTCGAAGGCATGGGCCTGTCGGCCACCGCCACCGACGCCGCCATCAACAAACTGCCGCCGCAAGTGACTTTGGCTTTCAGTCCCTATTCGCGCGATTTGAAACGCTGGCTTGAGAAGGCCAAAGCCAAGGGCCACGAAGTGCTCATCGAACTGCCGATGGAGAGCAAGCAATTCCCCGCCGAGGATCCGGGCCCGCTGGGCTTGCTCACCAGCCTCGAAGCCAAGGACAACCAGGAGCGCCTGGAGACCATCCTCAAGGAGTCGAGCGGCGCCATAGGCGTGCTCGATACCAACGGCAGCAAGTTCCGTGAATCGCGCGAACACATCGATCCGGTGTTCGCCAAGTTGAAGCAGTCCAATCTGGTCTATGTGCAGGGCTCGCCCGGCATCCAGGTAGGCGAAGCCTCCGTGCCGACGGCCATGGCCGACCTGATCATCGACGAACGCCCGTTCCGCGCCGCCATCGATGCACGCCTCGACTATGCCGAGCGCCTCGCGCGCTATCAGGGCAGCGTCGTGGTCGCACTCTCCGCGAAGCCGGTGAGCTTCGAACGGCTGGTGCTTTGGCTGGCCCAGGCGCAGAAAAAGGGCATCGTGCTGGCGCCGCTTAGCCAGACCGTGACCACAGCGCCGAAGTAGCTCTTCAATGAAAAAGCCCTATCGCCGGGGTGTTGGCGTCGTCCTCGTCAACGCCAAAGGCAAAGTGTTTGTCGCCGAGCGCATCGACACGCCTGGCGCCTGGCAGATGCCCCAAGGCGGCATTGACAAAGGCGAGACGCCACGCGCGGCGGCCTTGCGCGAACTTCACGAAGAGACCGGCACCAAGGCCGCGCGCATCCTCGGCGTGACGCGTTCGTGGCTGCGCTACGACCTGCCCGCCGACCTGCAGAACAAAGTCTGGAAGGGCAAGTACCGTGGCCAGGAGCAGAAGTGGTACCTGATGAAATTCACCGGCGACGATGCCGATATCGACATCGCCGGCGAACACCCGGAATTTTCGGCGTGGAAGTGGCTGGCGTTTTCGCAGCTGCCGCGCGTCATCGTCGGCTTCAAGCGCGATATCTACAAGCAGGTCGTGGCGGCCTTCAAAGACAAGGTCGCGGTGATGAAGAGACCTAAGAAGAAGCCCAAAACTAAGAAGAGGCCCGCGCCAACACGGGCCGGAACTTCCGCCCGCGCGCGCTGATCACCAGCCACAACACTTTCGTCAGCAGCTTCGCAGCCCAGCCATCGGGGTCGAGCCCGGCGGCTTGGGCGAACATCTTGCCGGCGCGGCGCACGTGGCGCTCGTGATAGAAGCCGAACGCGCGTTCACCGTATTGGGTTGAGGCGGTGGCGCGATCATAGGGCGCGGCGACGGCGTTACCGGCGTGATAGGCCGATGCGATCTCGTCGTCTTCGGCCTCTTTGAAACGGGTCAAAGCCACCTTGAGCCGATCCCACTTCGAAAGCGCGCCGGTTGCCGCATAGCGCTGCATGTGATCGTAGAAAAGTTTGTAGTGGCGGAACTCGTCGGCGGCGATGTTCTTGCAAATCTGCTTGAGGACCGGCTCATCCACCGCGTCGCGCAGGGCCGAATAGAACGAGCTGGTGCCGGTCTCCACGACGCAGCGCGCGCAGAGCTCGCCTGCGCGCGATCCACGCACCGACGCGGTCGCATCAACGGGAATGCGGTACATGGCCGTGAAGTCGGCGAAGGCTTTGTCAAAATCGAAAGTGGGATCGGCCAGCTGCGCCCAACGCCCGAGGGCCATGCCGTGCTGCTCTTCCTCGGCGGCCCAATGGCGCGCGACGTCGCAGAATTCCGAATCATCGGCAAAGACGTTGCACAGATAGCGTCCATAATCGGCACCGTTGCGCTCGACCATGGCCGCGGTCTTGATCACCTTGAGAAGATCAGGCGAGACCTTGGCGCGCCCGAAGCGCGGCCAGTCGATCGATTCTAAGGTCCAGGCCTGGGGCATGACTTTACAACGCGGTGACGGTCAATTCCGCCTCGCGCCAAAAATAGCACAAATTGAAGGTGTTAGCCTAATTGGCCGGTTACGCGGCGGCCTGGATCATGGCCTCGGCTGAGGCGATCAGAACGCCCGCCTTGCGCCGGTCGTCCTCGCCCGTGGCCTGTTCGAAGAGCGCCTTTGCGCGCGCCAGGCGGTCGGCAGCGAAAGCCGCCGTCAGATCGGCCTGCGGAATGGCTTCATCCACCAGCACGGTGCAAGCAGTCGGCGTCACTTCGGCAAAACCGCCGGTGACGAAGAAACGCTCCTTCACCTTGCCGCCCTGGTAGACCTCGACGAAGCCCGGTTTCAGGGTCGAGAGCGTCGGGGCGTGCTGGGGCAGCACGCCGAAGACGCCTTCGGTGCCGGGCACGAGCACCATCTCCACCTGCTCCGAGAGGAGCAGGCGTTCGGGCGAAACCAGTTCGAGCTTCAGCGTGTCGGCCATCGACGTTTCCTAGCTTAGGCGGCAGCCGCCATTTTCTTGCCCTTCTCGATCGCCTGCTCGATGGTGCCGACCATGTAGAAGGCCTGCTCGGGCAGATGATCGTAGTCGCCGGCGACGATGCCCTTGAAACCCTTGATGGTGTCGGCGAGCGACACGAACTCACCGGGGTTGCCGGTGAAGACTTCGGCGACGAAGAAGGGCTGCGAGAGGAAGCGCTGGATCTTGCGGGCGCGGGCGACGGTCAGTTTGTCTTCTTCCGACAGCTCGTCCATGCCCAGGATGGCGATGATGTCCTGCAGCGACTTGTAGGCTTGCAGGATGCGCTGCACGTCACGCGCCGTTTGGTAGTGTTCTTCGCCGACGACTAGCGGATCGAGCGCGCGGCTGGTGGAGTCCAAGGGATCGACGGCGGGATAGATGCCCAATTCCGAAATCGCGCGGCTGAGAACGGTGGTCGCGTCCAAGTGCGCGAAGGATGCAGCGGGCGCAGGGTCGGTCAAGTCGTCGGCAGGCACGTAAATGGCCTGAACTGAAGTAATCGAACCCTTCTTGGTCGAGGTAATGCGTTCCTGCAGACCGCCCATGTCCGTGGCCAGCGTCGGCTGATAACCGACGGCCGACGGGATACGGCCCAGGAGCGCCGACACTTCGGAGCCGGCCTGGGTGAAACGGAAGATGTTGTCTACGAAGAACAAGACGTCCTTACCTTCGACGTCGCGGAAGTAGTCGGCCTGCGTCAGACCCGACAAGGCGACACGCGCACGCGCGCCCGGCGGCTCGTTCATCTGGCCGAACACCAGCGCCACTTTGCTGTTGGGGCCGTCCTTGTCGATGATCTTGGCTTCG
>CAISTS010000058.1 GCA_903888485.1 uncultured bacterium
GCGACGAAAGTCGCGGCCCTCTTATTTTTATAGTCTCCGATTGTCACCCCCGCGCAAGCGGAGGGACCATGGTGTATATAGTCCTGATGGTGCGGATGAGAGATGGAATCCCGCTTTCGCGGGAATGACGGAAGATGAAGAACTTTCGAGGTTGGATTAACGCAGCCGTACTTTTAGCGATTGTGCTCGCGGCAACGCCGAGACTCGTCTACGCCCTCGACTGGACCAAGGTCCCCGGGCGCAACATCACCCTTTTTTATCCCGCGCAGATGTCCTGGGAGATCATGCTCTCCCAGGCGCAGCACACGGGGGCGAACCGGTTCAAGCGCGACAAGACGTGTCGTCAGTGTCACGAAGGCGAGGAAGTTGCCTCGGGCCGGCTGATGGTCGCAGACAAGGTGCTGGAGCCCGCCCCTATCGCGGGCAAGGCGGGCGCGGTCGCGGCTTCCGTACAGATGGCGCACGACGCCGAAAACCTTTATGTGCGCGTCGCTTTCGCGCCGGGCACACAGCCTGACGCCAAGCAAGATCCGAAGTTCGAGGCCAAGGTCGCCCTGATGTTCAGCGGCGCCAATATCCCCGAGGTCGCGCGCGGCGGATGTTATGCCGCCTGCCATATCGACAGCACCAGCATGCCGCTCGGCGACAAGACCGACAAAACCATGTACCTGCCCGCCTCGCGCGGCATGATCACGCGCAATGGCGGCGACTTCGTTCGCCCCCCCTTCCAACTCGAAGCGCTGCGCGCGCAAGGCAAGTTTGCCGAATATTGGCAGGCGGGCCTGAACGCCGGTGCGAAGCCCGTCGTCACCGCAGGTTCGGTTTTCGAGAAGCGCACGGAGTACCCGGCGCCCGCGGTATCAGCGACCGCGACCTTCGAGAAAGACACCTGGACGGTGACTTTCACGCGCAAGCTCGCGGCCGGCGCGCCCTACAAGGACATCACGGCGGGAAGCCTGTACACGGTCGGCTTCGCCATTCACACGGGACACACGCACCAGCGGTTCCACTACGTTTCGCTGGAGAATACCTTCGGCATCGACTTGGATTTGAGCGACATCCCTGTTGTAACTGCGCACTGAGTTTCAAAACCCGGACCCTCGGGACAAGCCCAAGGGTGACGGCCGGGGCTAGATATCCGCGTAAACGTGCGTCTCGGCTTTGGCGCCGGGGTGCGTCACCGCGCCGTCGCAGGCATCGCCCACGAGCTGCGCGTATTTCCACAGCACACCGGACTGGTAGTTGGTCGTGCGCGGCTTCCATGCCGCGCGGCGCTTGGCCATTTCTTCGGCCGGCACTTCGACGTCCATCGTCCCGGCGTCGGTGTCGATGGTGATGATGTCGCCGTCCTTCACCAACGCGATAGGCCCGCCGACGGCGGCTTCCGGTCCGACGTGGCCGACGCAAAGACCGCGCGTGCCGCCCGAGAAACGCCCATCGGTGATGAGCGCGACTTTATCGCCCATGCCCTGACCCGACAGCGCGCCGGTGGTCGCCAGCATCTCGCGCATGCCGGGGCCGCCCTTGGGACCCTCGTAGCGGATGATGATAACGTCGCCTTCCTTGTAGCGCCGATGGGTAACCGCATCGAACGCGGCGTCTTCGGTGTCGAAGCACAGCGCTGGCCCGCGGAATTTCTTCACCTTGAGGCCCGCGACTTTCACGATCGCACCCTTGGGCGCGAGTGAGCCCTTAAGGCCCGCAACGCCGCCAGTGGGCGACAAGGGGTTTGAGCACGGACGCACCACATCCTGGTTCGTGGGGAACACCACGTCCTTCATGTTCTCTTCCAGCGTCTTGCCGGTGACCGTGATGCAATCGCCGTGCAGATAGCCGCCCTCGAGCAGCGCCTTGATCAGGATCGGGATGCCGCCCACTTTGTATAAATCCACCGCGACGTAGCGTCCGCCCGGCTTCATGTCGCCGATGTAGGGTGTCTTCTTGAAGATGGCGCAGACGTCGTCGAGATCGAACTTGATGCCCGCTTCGTGGGCCATGGCCGGCAGGTGCAGGCCGGCGTTGGTGGAACCGCCCGAGGCCGCGACGACCATGGCCGCGTTCTCGAAGGCCTTGCGCGTGGCGATCTCGCGCGGACGCAGGCCCAGCGAGATCAGATGCATCACCGCGCGGCCGGCGGCCTTGGCGTAGTGGTTGCGCGCTTCGGTGAAGGTGGTTGGGATGCTGGCCGACAGCGGCAGCGCGAGGCCCATGGCTTCGCTGACCGTCGCCATGGTGTTGGCGGTGAACTGGCCGCCGCAAGCGCCCGCCGAGGGACACGCGACGCACTCAAGCTCGTGCAAATCCTTGTCGCTCATGTTGCCGGCGGCATGCTGGCCGACGCCTTCGAAGACATCGACGATGGTCACATCCTTGCCGTGGAAGTGGCCGGGTAGGATCGCCCCGCCGTAGAGGAACACGGACGGCACGTTGAGGCGCAGCATGGCCATCATCATGCCGGGCAGCGACTTGTCGCAGCCAGCCATGCCGACGAAGGCATCGTAACTATGGCCGCGCATGGTGAGCTCGACCGTATCGGTGATCCAATCGCGCGAGGCCAGCGAGGACTTCATGCCCTCGTGACCCATGGCGATGCCGTCGGTGACGGTGATGGTAGTGAACTCGCGCGGCGTACCGCCGCCCGCCCGCACGCCTTCCTTGACGAACTGTGCCTGGCGGCTGAGATCGATATTGCAGGGTGCCGCTTCATTCCAGCAGGTGGCGACGCCGACCATGGGCTGGTGCAGTTCTTCTTCCGTCAGGCCCATGGCGTAATGCATGGCGCGGTGCGGCGCCTTGGTGGGACCTTCGGTGATGTGCCGGCTGGGAAGCTTCGACTTGTCGAACTTCTCGGGTTTCTTGCCGTCGTCGAGCATGACTGCGTTCCTTGCTAGGCCGCGCTGATGCGCGACAATGCTTCACTCATCTTCGCGCGCGCGGCTTCGGCGCTGGCGCGGCGTTCGCGGATTTCTTCGACCACTTCGGGCGGGGCCTTGGCGATGAAGGCTTCATTCGTCAGCTTCTTGTCGTCGTTGGCGATGTCGGCGTCTTTTTTGGCGATCTCTTTCTTGAGGCGGTCGGCTTCCTTGGAAAGATCGATGACGCCGGCGAGCGGCAGAAGCACGGTGCCCTCGCCCACCACCACTTGCGCGGCGTTGGGCGTCCCGGTTTCATCAACCACCAGCGAGGCCAAGCGCGCGTTGGCGCAGATGAGGGCGTTATGCGTGGCAAGGCGCGCTTTGGCAGTAGCACTTGCGCCCTTCAAGGTCGCGGCCATCTGCAGGCTCGCGGGCACGTTCATCTCGGTGCGCACCGACCGGATCTGGCTGATGACATCCACCACCCAGTCCATTTCGGATTCGGCGTCAGGCGCAGGCGCGATGTCGTACTTCGGCCAGGCCTGCGTCATCAGCGCGCCGGGACGCTTGATGCCCGCGGCTTCGGCGAGCTTGTCCCACAGCGTCTCGGTGACGAAAGGGATCATCGGCTGGCCGATGAGCAGAATCTGGTCGATCACCCACGCCGTCGCGGCGCGAGTCTCGGCTTTCGCGGCAATGTCGTTGCCTTGGAACACGGGCTTGGCGAATTCCAGATACCAGTCGCAGAAAATGCCCCAGGTAAACCGGTAGAGCCCGTCGGCGGCTTCATTGAAGCGGTAGGCTTCGATGGCGTTCGCGACGGTGCGCGCGGCTTCCACGGTTTTCGCGACGATCCACTTGTTGAGCGTGGTCTTCACGGCCTTGGGGTCGAACTTCGTGTCGATGGCGCATTCGTTGATCTGCGTGAAGCGCGCCGCGTTCCAGATCTTGGTCACAAAGTTGCGGTAGCCGGCGATGCGCGTCTCGGCGAGCTTGATGTCGCGCCCCTGCGCCGCCATGGCGGTCAGGGTAAAGCGCACAGCGTCAGTGCCGTAAACGTTGCAGAGGTCCAGGGGGTCGAGAACGTTGCCCTTGGACTTCGACATCTTCTGGCCCTTCTCGTCGCGGACTAGGGCGTGGATGTAGACGTCGCGGAAGGGCACATCACCCATGAAGTGCATGCCCATCATCATCATGCGCGCGACCCAAAAGAAGATGATGTCAAAGCCGGTGACGAGCACGTCGCCCGGATAATAGCGCGCGAGTTCCGGCGTCTTTTCGGGCCAGCCCAAGGTCGAGAACGGCCACAGCGCCGAGGAGAACCACGTGTCGAGCACGTCCTCGTCGCGTTTGATGTCCACGTCCTTGCCGTAGTGTTTCTTGGCTTGAGCCGCAGCATCGTTTTCATCGAAGGCCACGAAGGCATGGCCGTCGGGTCCGTACCACGCGGGGATCTGATGGCCCCACCACAGCTGGCGCGAGATACACCACGGCTGGATGTTGCGCATCCATTCGAAGAAGGTGTTCTCCCAGTTCTTGGGCACGAAGCGCGTACGGCCCTCTTCCACCGCCTTGATGCACGGCTGGGCGAGGACTTCGGCGTTGCAGTACCACTGGTCGGTGAGCCACGGCTCAATGACGACGCCGGAACGGTCGCCGTAGGGCACCGTCATGGCGTTGTTCTCGATCTTCTCGAGCAGGCCCGCCGCTTCCATATCGGCGACGACCATCTCGCGCACCTTGAAGCGGTCAAGGCCGCGGAACTTCTCGGGCGCGTTCTCGTTCAGCCGGGCGTCTTGATCGAACAGGTTGATCATCGTGAGCTTGTGACGCTTGCCGACGCCAAAATCGTTGAAGTCATGCGCCGGCGTGATCTTCACCGCGCCGGTGCCCTTTGTGGGATCGGCGTAATCGTCGGCGACAATCGGAATCTTGCGGCCCACCAAGGGCAGAACGACACTCTTGCCGACGAGGCTCTTGTAGCGCTCATCATCGGGATGCACGGCAACGCCGGTATCGCCCAGCATCGTCTCCGGTCGCGTGGTGCCCACAGTGACGAAGGTGTCAGCCATGCCATCGACCGGGTACTTGAAGTACCACATCTTGCCTTTGGTCTCGCGGTTCTCGACTTCGAGATCGGAGATCGCGGTGTGCAGCTTCGGGTCCCAGTTCACCAGACGCTTGTCGCGATAGATCAGCCCCTGGCGAAAAAGCTCGACGAATACTTTAGTGACGGCCTTCGACAGTCCCTCGTCCATGGTGAAGCGTTCGCGCGACCAGTCGGCCGAGGCGCCGAGACGGCGCAGCTGGTGTGTGATCACGCCGCCCGATTGTTCTTTCCATGACCAGACGCGGGCGACGAAGGCTTCGCGGCCCATGTCACGGCGCGACGGGCCTTTAGATTCCGCGAGCTGGCGCTCGACCACCATCTGCGTCGCAATGCCGGCGTGGTCGGTGCCCGGCTGCCACAGGGCGTCCTTGCCGATCATGCGGTTGTAGCGAATCAGGATGTCTTGCAGCGTGAAGGTTAGCGCGTGACCGATGTGCAGGCTGCCCGTCACGTTGGGCGGCGGCATCATGATGACGTAGGGCTTGGACTGGGAGTCCGGCCGCGCGGTGAACTCGCCCGCGGCTTCCCAACGCGCGTACAGCGCCTCCTCGACCTCGGCCGGGACGTAGGTTTTGTCGAGCGTCGTGTTTTCGGACTTATCTGTCTTGAGGTCGGACATGTACTGCGCCGCAAAGGTCTAGGAGGGCAAAGGGTTTACCCCCCTCCACGGCCTAGCGCAACCAGGCCGCAAGGGCCTGGTCCATAAAGCAAAAGGCCCGCCATTTCGGGCGGGCCTCAACGAACAGAAAGGTCGCGGGACTTACATTCGGTCCGACCGCGTCACAATCCGTTCGATTTCCTGTTTGACGATGCGCTCGACCATGTAGGGCAGATTGCTGTCGAGCCAGTGCTTGAGGATCGGCGTGCAGATCTCGCGCACCAGCTGCTCAAGCGTCAGGCCATGGTTGCCCAGAGCAACCGCGCGCTCACGGGCGACGGCCTGGGCCAATTGGGCAATGGACGCGCCGGATGCATGTGCGACCGGATCGGCGACCAGACCCTGGCCGTAGTTGGGATCGAAACTGCGGTCGTAGGACGGCTGCGGGCCCGGATCGTAAGACTGGGGCTGCTGATCCTGCTCGGTCTCTTCGACCATCATGGAACCGGTGAGTTCCAGCGGCATGTCGGGCTCGGGATTGAAGACCGGCTCTTCTTCCGGCTCGGGATCAAAGATCGAAGCCACCGGCTCTTCCGGCATCGGCTCGATCATCGGCTCGGGCTCGGGTTCCGGCTCGGCGACCAGGGGTTCCGGCTCGGGCTCGGGCTCGGGCTCGGGCTCCGGCTCGGGAGGCGGCGGTGGGGGTGGCGGAGGTGGCGGAGGCGCGGCTTTTGCCGGCTCGGGCTTTGCAGCCTCACCGTCATCTTCAGAAAGGATCTTTCGAATGGAGGCGAGAATGTCCTCCATCGAAGGTTCTTGTTGGCCTTCCGCACTCACGATTCGAGCACTCCCCATCGGCTTTTGCCGGGATTTCAGGCTAACTTAGTCCATAGTGTTAAAGAATTCTATAACGAGGACAACAATTTGGACCCCACCCCCTATTGGTTTTGAATTTGGGGGAAGATTCTCGCGCCTTAGTTCGGAGAAACGGCCTTATGGGCCGCGCGCGGAATTGGACGGACGCACGATGTCCACCCCGGCGCCGAAGGCCTGGTACTGAACATCATTAAAATGTGCGGTCGGGTCGTAAATCGGGCCCGATACACCCATGCCGGAGCCCGTCAGGATGCCGACGGCGGCGAGCAATTGATGGGCCGCGACGAATTGATCGCGCTGACTGCGAACCAGGCTGACCCGCGAATTGAGCAGGAATTGCTCGGCATTCAGCACGTCGAGCACGGTGCGCGAGCCTACTTCGGCTTCGCGCTGTGTGCCTTCGAGGGCGATCTCGTTGGCGGAAATCTGCGACTGGAACGATTGGATGCTGGCGGTGGTGGACTGGTAGGTCTCCCAGGCCTGAGTCGCGAGGTTGCGTGCGTCCAGCTTGGCCTGGTCGGCGCTATAGCGCGATTGGCCGGCGGAGTGCTTGGCCTGACGCAGGCGCGAGTATTCGGCGCCCTGCTGGTAGATCGGCACGGTCACCTGGGCCTGGGCGATCACGGTCTCGCTCTTGGAACTGTCGGCGACCGTGTTCCAGCCGCGGCTGTACTGCCCGACGAGGTTCACGGACGGCAGCAGTTCGCCCTGCACGACGGTGACATTGTCTTCCGCGGCCTTGGCCGTGAAGTCGGCGGCGATGAAATTCGGATTATTGCTGCTGGCGGCGGCGATAACGGCATCGAACGACGCCGGCAGATTGGCCGGCAGCATCGGCGGTTGAAGGTTTTCCGGCGCTTTGCCCACGACGTTGGTGTAAGCGGCCCTCGCCTGCTGCAACTGGCCTTCGGCCTGCACGAGCGATGCGCGCGCACCGGCCAGCACGGCTTCGGACTGTGCAACGTCGGTGCGCGTCAGCTCACCCACACGGAAGCGATCATTCGTAGCGTCCAACTGGCGCGACAGCACCTGCACGTTGTTGCTGCTGAGATCGACAACGGCCTGATACTGCAGCACGTCGAAATAGGCGGTCGAGACCTGGAGCAGCACAGACGCTTCGGTGGCCTGGAGGCGGGCGCGCTGGGCAAAGACCTGGTTCTTGGCCTGCGACGTGCCGGCGACCGTACGGAAGCCGCGGAAAATCGGTTGGGTGAACTGGGCGTTGGCCTGCTTCTGGAAGCGGTTG
This sequence comes from uncultured bacterium, assembly GCA_903888485.1. Lineage (GTDB taxonomy): Bacteria > Pseudomonadota > Alphaproteobacteria > Rhodospirillales > Rhodospirillaceae > SHVO01. Next base: position 7,686 of record CAISTS010000058.1, read on the forward strand.
GTGGTACCGCCGGTGACGACCTGGCCGACACCGCCGCCCGAGAAGATCTGATTTTCGTTGCGGTTGTTGGTCATCGTGCCGTTGACGGTCAGCGTCGGACGCCAGCCCGACAGCGCCTGGGGCACTTCTTCATCGATGGCGCGCAAGGCCGAGCGCGCGGCCAAAAGGTTCGGATTGCCCTGGTATGCCATCGACATGGCTTCGATGAGGGTCTCGGCAGATGCCGGCTTGGTGATCAGCGTCTGGGCAAAGAGCGGTGCGAGGAGCGCGGCGGAAGCCAGCAGCCAGGATTTCGCGGGCAGAGTCCGTTTCATCATACCAACCCCATCGATCAATTCCTTCAGGAGCCGTCCCTGCCCCTTCACGCGTCTAGCTCTCTATCTGAAGCGGTGCGCGAGCGCTACCTTCTTCACACGGGCCTGCTTAATAGACGGTTTTCCTTACGAAAACCTTTGCGCGGGACATCAAATTGGTCAAATCACACCGCAGCGTTTACGGGACTATAATATTTCCATTTGAGTATATTTCGCATATTAAATTATGCGTAAGAGCCGTGCGCCGGGCGCAAGGACTCTCCGACTCGCCGCGCCATTATATAGCCGGCTATCTTACTTCTAGAATACGAAGCCGCGCTGCTTCTCAAAGCCCGGCAGGATCGGGGTCATGGCGTCGAACTCCTCGCGGCTGCCGTAGGAGTCTCCTGCCCGGGTGACCAGCGTGGCGCGTCCCACCGGGCCGTCGCGCACGATGCACACCATGCGCCCGCCGTCGGCGAGCTGGGCTTTGAAGCCCACCGGCAACGTGCTGACGGCGCCGTCGATCAGGATGACGTCGTAGGGCGATCCCGGCGGCCAACCGGCCTTGATATCGCCTTTGACGACGCTGGCTTTTCCGGGCGCTACTTCGGCCAAGGCTTTAGTCGCGAAATCAGCAAGCGCCGCATCACTTTCCAGCGCCACAACCGACTGCACCAGACGCGCGAGGACGGCCGCAGAATAGCCGGTGCCGGCCCCTACCACGAGGGCTTTGTCGGTGGTTTGCAGCTCGGCGAGCTGGAAAAGACGGGCGAGGACAACCGGCTCCATCATGGAGCGGTGCTTGCCGATGGCCAGGTCCTCATCGACGTAGGCGAAGGCGCGGTTGGCTTCGGGCACGAAACGCTCGCGTGCGACCGCGCCCATGGCCTCGACCACCACCGGATCGGTGACTTCGCTGGTGCGGATCTGGCTGGCCACCATCTTGCGGCGGGCGGCGGCGAAATCCATGACGTATCCCCCAAAAATAGGCGCCTGTTCTTCAAGGCGTTACAAGCCGTGCTTATACGCGTTCGGAGGCGGATTCACAACGCCGCGCAAGTTCCTGAAAGCACGCAAAACCATTGCCTTGACCGGTGTGGGTCACCCTTCTATATAACGCGCGCCCTTTGCCCAGGGCGTGCGCCTGCAAGGGTGCAATTCCCGGGCAAGAGGTCGATGCCAGAGGCCGAGTGGCAGAGTGGCCATGCAGCGGATTGCAAATCCGCGTACGTCGGTTCGATTCCGGCCTCGGCCTCCAACATGCGCTTGTTCCGGCGTAGCTCAATGGTAGAGCACGCGGCTGTTAACCGCGGGGTTACAGGTTCGAGTCCTGTCGCCGGAGCCAATCAGTTTTTCTTGCCGAGCGCAGCGAGGTTAGAAAAACGAGTGTCCTTGAGCTCGTCCCAAGGACCCAGGGTCACAAACTCCCGTCATCATTTTACTCTGGATCCTGGGCACAATGCCCAGGATGACGATTGAGGTTGTTGCGCTCGGCACCCCCTCTCGCCAATCCCCATGCCACCCTTCCTGCGCTATGCTCCTCGCATCTTTCGCGCTGGGAGGCGCATGAGGCA
>CAISTS010000059.1 GCA_903888485.1 uncultured bacterium
GTGACGTTCTCCAGCTTGATCCCGAGGTCTTCGGAAATCAGTTCGGCCCCGGTCAGGATGGCGATGTCTTCCATCATCGCCTTGCGGCGATCGCCGAAGCCCGGCGCCTTCACCGCCGCGACCTTGAGGCCGCCGCGCAGCTTGTTAACGACCAGAGTGGCCAGCGCCTCGCCCTCGATGTCCTCGGCGATGATCAGCAGCGGCCGGCCCGACTTGGCCACCGCCTCCAGCACCGGCAGCATCGCCTGCAGGCCGGACAGCTTGCTTTCGTGCAGCAGGATGTAGGGACTTTCCAGATCGCAGGTCATCTTCTCGGCGTTGGTGACGAAGTACGGCGAGGTGTAGCCCCGGTCGAACTGCATGCCTTCGACGATCTCGAGTTCGGACTCGAAGGACTTCGCCTCCTCGACGGTGATCACGCCCTGGTCGCCAACCTTGGCCATCGCCTCGGCGATCATGTCGCCGACGGCGCGTTCGCCGTTGGCGGCGATGGTGGCAACCTGGGCGATCTCCTGCGGCGACTGCACCTTCTTCGCCTGGCGGGCGATGTCCTTGACCACAGCGGCGACGGCGATGTCGATGCCGCGCTTGAGGTCCATCGGATTCATGCCGGCGGCAACCGACTTGCAGCCTTCGCGCACGATGGCCTGGGCGAGAACGGTGGCGGTGGTGGTGCCGTCGCCGGCGAGGTCGTTGGTCTTGGAAGCGACTTCCTTGACCATCTGGGCGCCCATGTTCTCGAACTTGTCCTTCAGTTCGATTTCCTTAGCGACCGTGACACCGTCCTTCGTGATGCGCGGGGCGCCGAAGGCCTTTTCGATGACGACGTTGCGGCCCTTGGGGCCGAGGGTGACCTTCACCGCGTTAGCGAGGATGTCGACGCCGCGCAGCATACGGTCGCGCGCGTCGGCGGAAAATTTCACGTCTTTAGCAGCCATGTTGATTGTCCCTTGGTACGGTTAGTGGGAAAGCGCGTGATGTAAAATCGCGCTTACTCGATGATTCCGAGGATGTCGGATTCTTTCATGATGAGGAGGTCCTCACCGTCGACCTTTACCTCTGTACCGGACCATTTGCCGAACAGGATGCGGTCGCCTTTCTTCACGTCGAGCGGCACGAGCTTGCCGGCTTCGTCGCGGTTACCGGAGCCGGCGGCAATGATTTTGCCTTCCATCGGCTTTTCCTGAGCGGTGTCGGGAATGATGATGCCGCCCTTGGTCTTGGTGTCGGACTCTACGCGTTTCACCAGAACCCGGTCGTGCAGTGGCCGAAATTTCATTTCGTCCCTCCTTTGTAAGCTGTTGAAAATCCTACTTTTCTATCCCCTGCGGAGAAATCGTTAGCACTCTCCCCAGACGAGTGCCACGTAGGTAGTGTCTTGGTTCAGGCGAGTCAAGGCGTAGGCCTGTGAAAAAGCGGCACAAACCGTCCTTGCTGGAGGGCGTGTTACCTTCGCCCGATGGCCCACACCCCCCTCGCCTCGCCCGCCGCACCCTGCTCGCCGCCGCCTGCGCCGGCCTGGCCGGCGCGTGATCTTGGCCGGGCACCTCGATCAGCATGATGCGCGTCCCCCGATGGCGACACCGTCTTCGAGATGGGCTCGGTCGCTAGGGTGTTCACCGCGCTGCTGCTCGCCGACATGGCCTTGCGCGGCGAAGTGACCTTCAGTGATCCTGTCTCATTCTATCTACCGCCGACGCTTGCCGCGCCCAGCCTTGCCGGCATCGCGCTCGGGCATCCGGCCCGCTACGTCTCGGGCCTCGCCGAGATGCCGGACAATCTCCGGCCCGCCGATCCTGCCAATCCCTTCGCCGATTACGGCGTTGAGCAGCTTCACGCCCATCTCGCGGCATTCAACCGCACTCACGATCCGCCGCGGTCGTGGTGACCATTGCCGTCGGCTGCCCTGCCGTGCGCCTGATGGGCCAGCATCTCCTGAGCCCAGCCCTTCCAGCGCCGCGCTTCGCCGGCCAGCAATGACATTTTGTTGAGTGAAAACGTTTTGCCGCCTCGCACCGGCAGCAGTGACGCGCTAGTCTTTCGCGCCGCACCTGATCCGGAGGGAAAGATGGTGAACGTGAATCTGACGGTCAACGGGAAACCCGTAAAGGCAGTGGTCGAAGGCCGCACCCTACTCGTCCAGCTCCTGCGCGAAACCTTGGGACTCACGGGTACGCACGTCGGCTGCGACACCAGCCAATGCGGCGCATGCACGGTTCATGTGAACGGCAAATCGGTGAAGAGCTGCACCATGCTTGCCGCCCAAGCCGACGGCGCCACCGTGCTCACCATCGAAGGCCTGGCCGCGAATGGCAAACTGCATCCGATGCAGCAAGCATTTCATGATCACCACGGCCTGCAGTGCGGCTTCTGCACGCCGGGCATGGTGATGAGCGCGCTCGAGCTCGCGCAGCACAACGCCAGCCCTTCCGAAACCGAAGTGCGCGAATGGCTGGAAGGCAACCTCTGCCGCTGCACCGGTTATCACAACATCGTCAAATCGATCCGCGCGGGCGCGGCTGCCATGAAAGCAGGCGCGTGATGAACGTGCAGGTCAACCCGACCGGTATCGGCGCCTCGGTCAAGCGCAGCGAAGACGCCCGCTTCCTCACCGGCAAAGGTCGCTACACCGACGACATCAACCTTCCACGCCAGACATACGCTTTTATCCTGCGCTCGCCGCACGCTCATGCGCGCATCAAAAATATCGACACCGCCGCCGCTCAGCAGGCCGACGGCGTCGTCGCCGTCTTCACCAGCGCCGACACCGCCAAGCTCGGCGGCCTGCCGTGCGGCTGGCTGATCCATTCCAAAGACGGCAAGCCCATGAACGAGCCCAAGCACCCGGTGCTGGCCGAAGGCAAAGTGCGCCACGTCGGCGACCCGGTCGCGGTGATCATCGCCGAGACGCTGGCCGATGCGCGTGATGCGGCGGAATTGATCGACGTCGACTACGAAGAACTCCCGGCTGTCATCAACATGGATGCGGCCCAGACCGGCAAGACCGCGCTGCACGAGGTTGCGCCGAACAACCTCTGCTACGACTGGGAACTGGGTGACAAGGCCGCGGTGGACGCGGCCTTCGCCAAGGCCGCGCATGTCACCAAGCTCGAACTCACCAACAACCGCCTGGTCGCCAATCCGCTCGAGCCGCGCAGCGCCATCGGCGACTTCAATGCCGCCACCGGCGAGCACACGCTCTATACGACCAGCCAGAACCCGCACGTCATTCGCCTGCTCATGGGCGCCTTTGTCCTGGCGCTGCCCGAGCACAAACTGCGCGTGGTGGCGCCCGACGTCGGCGGCGGCTTCGGGAGCAAGATCTATCACTACGCCGAGGAGGCCATCGTCACCTGGGCCTCGGCGCAGATCGGCCGCCCCGTGAAGTGGACCGCCGACCGTTCCGAAAGCTTTGTCTCCGACGCGCAGGGGCGCGACCACAAAACCACTGTAGAACTCGCGCTCGATAAGGACGGAAAGTTCCTGGCGCTGCGCGAGCACACCCTCGCCAACATGGGCGCTTATCTTTCGACCTTCTCGACCGCGATCCCGACGTGGCTGCACGGCACACTGTTGGCCGGCCAGTACACCACGCCCGCGATTTACGTGAATGTGAAGGCCATTTTCACTTCGACCGTGGCTGTCGATGCCTACCGTGGCGCAGGCCGCCCCGAGGCCACCTATCTGCTCGAGCGCGTCATCGACAAAGCCGCGAAAGAAACCGGCCGCGATCCGGTGGAATTGCGCCGCCTCAACTTCATCCAGCCCCATCAGTTTCCGTACCAAACGCCCGTGGCGCTGGTCTACGACACCGGAAACTATCAGGCGTCGATGGATCAGGCGCTGAAAGCCGCCGACTATGCCGGATTCGCCAAGCGCCGTGACGAAGCGAAGAAGCGCGGCAGACTGCGCGGCATCGGCGTCTGCGCCTACATCGAAGCCTGCGGCATCGCACCGTCAAACGTCGCAGGCGCGCTCGGCGCGCGCGCCGGCCTCTATGAAGCGGCTACCATTCGCGTCAATCCCACGGGCTCGGTGCAGGTATTCACCGGCTCGCATAGCCACGGTCAGGGCCACGAGACCACCTTTGCGCAGATCGTCTCGGACAAACTGGGCATTCCCATCGGCAACGTCGATATCGTGCACGGCGACACCAACAAGATCCCCTTCGGCATGGGCACCTACGGCTCACGCTCGCTGGCCGTGGGCGGCTCGGCCATCGCCAAGGCCATGGACAAGATCATCGCCAAGGGCAAGAAGATCGCAGCGCACATGCTGGAGGCCGCCGAAGGCGACATGACCTTCGAGAACGGTGCATTCAAGGTCGCGGGCACCGACCGGCAGAAAACCTTCGGCGAGATCGCCTTCTCGGCTTACGTGCCGCACAACTATCCCCTCGAGACCGTCGAGCCGGGCCTGGAAGAGACCGCCTTCTACGACCCCAAGAACTTCACGTTCCCGGCGGGCACCTATGTCGCCGAGGTCGAGATCGACCCCGACACCGGCGTTCTCGACATCATCTCGTTCCACGCCTCGGATGACTTCGGCAACATCATCAATCCGATGATCGTCGAAGCCCAGGTGCACGGCGGCCTCGCGCAGGGTATCGGCCAGGCGCTGTTCGAACACTGCGTCTACGACGAGAAGTCGGGCCAGCTCGTCAGCGGCAGCTTCATGGACTACTGCATGCCGCGGGCGGACAACCTGCCGTCCTTCTCGGTGGCGCATACCATCACACCTTGCACGCACAACCCCCTGGGCGTGAAAGGCTGCGGCGAAGCGGGCGCGATCGGCTCGCCGCCCGCGATCATCAACGCCATCGTCAACGCACTGTCGGACTATGGCGTGACACATATTGAGATGCCGGCGACGCCGCAGCGCATCTGGCGTGCGATGCAAAGCGTTAAAGCCAAGAAGCATTAGGAGGGACCGGCCATGTACGACTTCGATTACAAGCGCCCCACCTCCGTCGCCGAAGCCGCCGCGACTTTGCGGAAGGCCGGCGAGGACGCGGTTTATCTCGCCGGCGGTCAAACGCTAATCCCGGCGCTGAAGCTGCGTTTACGCAAACCGTCCGTCGTCGTCGACCTCGGCGCGGTCAAAGGGCTCGACAGCATCGCCGAAAACAATGACGGCCTGCTGATCGGCGCGCTTTGCGCGCACGCAAGCGTTGCTGGCGACAAGCTGGTCAAGAATCGCATTCCCGCGCTGGCGGCGCTCGCCGACGGCATCGGCGATCCGCAAGTGCGCAACCGCGGCACCCTCGGCGGCTCGATCGCCAATGCCGATCCTGCCGCCGATTATCCCGCCGCCGTCGTCGCCTTGCGCGCAGACGTCGTCACCGACAAGCGCAACATCTCCGGTGATGGCTTCTTTTCTGGGCTGTTCGAAACCGTGCTGGAGCCCGGCGAAATCGTCACGGCGGTGAAGTTCCGCGTGCCGGAGAAGGCGGCCTACGTGAAGTTCCCGAACCCCGCCTCACGCTTCGCGCTCGTCGGCGTCTTCGTCGCCAAGTTCAAGGACGAGGTGCGCGTTGCCGTCACGGGCGCTGGGGCTTCGGTGTTCCGCGTTGCCGAGATGGAAAAGGCCTTGGGTAAGTCGTTCAAGGCCGTAGCGCTGGACGGCATCGCCGTACCCGCGGACGATCTCAACAGCGACCTGCACGCCGCCGCCGACTACCGCGCACATCTGGTGGGCGTGCTCGCCAAACGCGCCGTGGCGGCCTGCGGCTAAAAGAAATCTGGCGCCGGTTTCCCGGCGCCAGATCTTGCCTCCTTACGCGACATCGAAGCGGTCGGCGTTCATGACCTTGGTCCACGCCGCCACGAAGTCACGCGTGAACTTCTCCTTGGAGTCGCTCTGCGCATAGACCTCGCTGAGCGCGCGCAGCTGCGAGTTCGAGCCGAACACCAGGTCGGCGCGCGTGCCCGTCCACTTCACCGCGCCGGACTTGCGGTCGCGGCCTTCGAACACTTCGGCGGTGTCCGAAGTGGGACGCCATGCGGTGCCGATGTCCAGCAGGTTGACGAAGAAGTCGTTCGTCAGCTGGCCCGGACGCTGCGTGAGCACGCCGTGTTTGCTGTTGCCGGCGTTGGCGCCCAATACACGCAAACCGCCCACAAGCACGGTCATCTCCGGCGCACTCAAGTGCATGAGCTGTGCGCGGTCGATGAGCATTTCTTCCTGCGTCAGCACATAGGCCTTTTTCTGATAATTACGGAAGCCGTCGGCTTCTGGCTCCATCAGTGCGAAGGACTTGATGTCGGTCTGTGCTTGCGTGGCATCGACGCGCCCCGGCGTGAAGGGCACGCTCACGACCTGCCCCGCCGCCTTAGCCGCCTGCTCGACACCGACGACACCGCCGAGGACGATCACGTCGGCCAACGAGACTTTCTTGCTGCCCTTGTTGAAGTCCTTCTGGATGTCCTCCAGCTTGCCGATCACTTTAGAGAGCTGCTTGGGCTGGTTGACCTCCCAGTCTTTCTGGGGCGCCAAGCGTACGCGCGCGCCGTTGGCGCCGCCGCGTTTGTCGGAGCCGCGGAACGTGGCCGCTGACGCCCAAGCGGTGGACACCAACTCACTCACTGAAAGCCCGCTCGCTGCGATCTTCGCCTTGAGGCCGTCGATGTCCTTGGCGTCGATCACCGCACCGTTCACCGCGGGCAACGGATCCTGCCAGATCAGATCTTCCTTCGGCACTTCGGGGCCGAGGTAGCGCACCTTCGGGCCCATGTCGCGGTGGGTGAGCTTGAACCACGCGCGCGCAAAGGCATCGGCGAAGGCCGCCGGGTCTTTGTGGTAACGGCGCGAGATCTTCTCGTAGACCGGATCGAAGCGCAGCGAGAGGTCCGCCGTGGTCATCATCGGCGGGAACTTCTTCGACGGATCGTGCGCGTCGGGAATCATGTGCTCGGGCTTCGGATTCTTCGGCGTCCACTGCTGCGCGCCGGCCGGGCTCTTGGTCAGCTCCCATTCGTAGCCAAACAGCATGTCGAAATAACCGTTGTCCCACTTGGTCGGGTTCGGCTTCCACGCGCCTTCGATGCCGCTGGTCGTGGTGTGCACGCCCTTGCCGGTACCGAACGCGTTGATCCAGCCGAGGCCCTGCGCCTCGAGGGGCGCGGCTTCCGGGTCGGGACCGACGAGCTTCGGGTTGCCCGCACCGTGCGCCTTGCCGAACGTGTGACCGCCGGCAACCAGCGCGACGGTCTCTTCATCGTCCATGCCCATGCGGCCAAAGGTCTCGCGCACATCGCGGCCGGACGCTACCGGATCGGGCTTACCGTCAGGGCCTTCCGGATTGACGTAGATCAGCCCCATCTGCACGGCGGCCAAAGGGTCTTCCAATTGGCGGTCGCCGCTATAGCGCTTGTTCGCCAGCCACTCGGTCTCCGAACCCCAGTAGATATCTTCCTCGGGCTGCCAGATGTCCGCGCGGCCGCCGCCGAAGCCAAAGGTTTTAAAGCCCATGGATTCCAGCGCGACGTTGCCCGTCAGGATCATCAGGTCGGCCCAGGAAATCTGGTTGCCGTACTTCTGCTTGATGGGCCACAGCAGGCGGCGCGCTTTGTCGAGGTTGCCGTTGTCCGGCCAGCTGTTCACGGGCGAGAATCGCTGATTGCCCGTGCCGGCGCCTCCGCGGCCGTCACCAGTGCGATACGTGCCCGCACTGTGCCAGGCCATGCGGATGAACAGACCGCCGTAATGACCCCAATCGGCCGGCCACCACTCTTGTGAATCGGTCATCAGCTTGCGCAGGTCAGCCTTCAGCGCGGCGTAGTCCAGCTTCTTGAAGGCCGAGGTGTAGTTGAAGCCCTGATCCATAGGGTTCGACGCCGGCGCGTGCTGATGCAGCACATTCAAATTGAGTTGCTTTGGCCACCAGGCGTAGGTGCCTTGGATCACCGCACCCATGGGCGAAGGCGGCGTGCTGGTGGGAAGCGCCGTGGCGGACGCCGCGACCGCGGCATTGGGCGCGGCGGCGGCGGCGGCGGCCAATGCCGTGGTCGCCGTCAGGAGATCGCGACGACTCGTACCGGGGCGGCCGTGGCCGAACGGACATTTGGGTTCATTGGACATGTTTGGCTCCTTCAATGGTTAATTGCCGCCGTCAAAGGGACAGCACCTCTGACCGAATTGAATCAGTCTATTATCACACTATACTGATTCTAATATAACGTCTACCGCGAAAGCCGCCACATGCACATCGTAACGTAGCTCCTACGGGAGTCCCTGATAGGCGACATTGACCAAATCGATAGGGTGTGCGTCCGAAATTTCAGGGGGACCACATGAAAATCCAAGCTCCGGCGGCCATTGCGACGGCCGTCATCGTCATCGCCGCCATCGCCTTCTACGCCATCAACATCAAAGCCGACCTGAGCGCCGCGCAACGCGACCTCGCCGCCGCGAATGCCAAGACGCAGCAGCTCAGCGCCACGCTCGCCGAATCGCAGAAGAACCTGGACGCGGTGACCACTGCGCGCGATCAACTGCAAACGCAGATCACCGAAGCGAATGCGAAGCTGACCAGCACCACGGAAGAGATGAACAAGCAGCTTGCGGAACTGCAACAGAAGGTGGACGGCCTCGAGGCCAGCGCCGCGCCGCGAAGCAAGGTCGCCGGTTACTGGCGTGAGCTCATCGACTACACCAAGCCGAAGTGGCCGCCGGCGAGCTGAAGCTCAACCCAACGCGGCGGCCCTAACCCTTAGCCTTCGGCAACTTGTTCCAGCGCTGCGTCAGCTCCTGGTACTTGGCCGTGAGTCCGGCCCCCGTCGACAATCGACCGCTCGTAGTCCGTCGTTTGGACTCCTAGGCGCTTGATCGGCCTATCGTTTCGGCCCTCGTAGCGCTTTTTTAACGCCGCCCCGTCCATATTGGGGACTTATGCAGGACGCCCGCGGCGTCGTTGCGTCGGTCGGAGGATCTATGGCGTCACAGAAGCGCGGCAAGAGCGTTGCCATCGGCAATCTCGAGAAGTCCCGCAACACGGCTGAACAGTTCAATTGGTACGACGCGCATGCGGCCTTTTGTGAAGGCTCGGCCTGGCCGGCCTACGACAGGATCGCCAACTTCCCGGTATTTGCCTCGCGCCAGAAAATGACGCGCCTGCTCGAAGCCTATGAGCTCTACAAGCTCGCCCAGAACGTACCGGGCTGCTTCCTCGAGTGCGGCGTCGCCGCCGGCGGCTTCCTCATGGCGCTCGCGCATTTCTGCGCGATCTTCGAAGGCTACCACTACACCCGGCGCATCATCGGCTTCGACACATTCGAGGGCTTTCCCAGCATCTCGAAGCAGGACATGTCGAGCGGCGCCAAACATATGAAGCCGGGCGGACTGAAGTTTGAATCCTACGACATCCTGAAAGAAGCCATCGCCCTCTACGACGGCAACCGCACGCTCGGGCACATCCCCAAGGTCGAGTTGGTCAAGGGCGATATTTCGAAAACGCTGCCGACCTACCTCAAGAAAGATCCGTCGGTCATCGTCGGCTTGCTGCATCTCGATGTCGATCTCTACAAGCCGACCAAGGACACGCTCAATCTGCTGAAAGACCGCATCCCCAAGGGCGGCGTGATCGTGTTCGACGAGCCCAATCATAAAGACTATCCCGGCGAGACCATCGCCATCATGGAGACGCTTGGGATCGGCAACATCGCGCTGCGCCGGTTACCGTTCTCACCCATGGCCGCCTACGCCATCAAGGACTAATCCATGACGCCCGGCGCGCAACTTGAGACCCATGGCTATGCGCTCGTCGCCAATGCCGTGCCGCGCCGCCTGTTCGAGGACTTCGCGCGCACCATCGCACATTATGTGCGCGCCGAGGCCGCGCGCTGCGGCGGCGATGTCGCGCAACGGATCGCCGCGCTTCCGGATGCGCGCCTGCCCCACGACGGCCTCATCGCGCTGCGTAACCACAGCTCCGAAGCTATGCGCTTGGTCGTTGACCGGCTGAAAATCTCGGCGGCGTTCTTTGCCATCATCTACGCGCCCGAGCTGCGCGCCTTGTCGCGTGATGTCCTTGGGCTCGCCGACGAATCCGATGTGCTCATGGCGCATCCGAACATGCGCGCCGACCTGCCCGACGACTTTACCGAGGAAAAGCGTAAGTTCTCGCTGCCTTGACATCAGGAAGGCGGCTACTACAAAACCAAGGCGTCGGCGAGCCGCTCCCTCGTGCTGCACATTTCACTGTTTGATTGTCGGGCACAGCACGGCGCGCTGGAGATGAAGGCCGGGTCGCACCGCGCCGGCTACGTCGCGCACCAGGAATACTTCGCCGATCAAGCGGCGCAGAAGCACTTCCGCGTCGAATTGCCTGAACAGACCTTGTCGGACCTTCAGACCGTCACGCTCGATTCACGCACGGGTGATGTCGGGATCATCGACTTCCGCACGTACCATCGCAGCGGTATCAACACGTCCGATCAGGTGCGCTATACCTTCCTCATCCGCATCTCACCGGCGAACGCGCCCGACCTCGTGGTCTAGGCCGCGCGATCGGGCCCCAACAAGGGGTGCGCGTGTTTGCGGTCGCGGTAGACGAAATAGAGATTGCGGCTGTAAATGACGAGGCCGCCCGCCTGCGAGATGATGAACACCGGCTCCTCGATATAGATGGCGTAGACAAACGTCAGCACCGCGCCGATCAGGCTGAGGTACCAGAACGCCACGGGGATGACGCTGCGCTTCATGCGCTCGCTCGCCAGCCATTGCACGAAGAAGCGCGAGCCGAACACGACCTGTCCCGCGAGCCCGACGATCTTCATCAGGGTGATGCTGGTGAACCAGGTAACGAACCAAGCCATGGAAGGCTCCTTGAATGGAAATAAGTTAGCGTACGCGCGGCAGCGTGTTGCGCCTCAGCAGCCAGAACACGCCCAGCAAATCGACGATGCCGATCAGGCCGCGCTGGACGATACCGTATTTAGACTGCCCCCGCGTGCGCGGGCGATGACCCACCGCCACCGAGACCGCCCGCCCGCCCGCGCGAATAACCAGCGCCGGCATGAAGCGATGCAGCGCATTGAAGCGCGGCAGCTCGAGGAAGAGATCGCGGCTGATCAACTTTATGCCGCAACCGGAGTCCGGCGTGCTGTCGCGGAGCAACGCGCCGCGAACACCGTTGGCGATGCGTGAGGCGAGCAAGCGCAGCGTGCTGTCTTGCCGCTGCGCGCGCCGCCCGAGAAACAATGTGCGCGCTGCATTCCCGTTGCTGTCGCGCGCGGCCAGCAGCTTCTTGATGTCGGCCGGATCGTTTTGTCCGTCGCCGTCCAACGTCGCGATCCAGACACCACGTGCGCCCGCAACACCGGTGATGGTCGCCTGACTCTGGCCACAGGACGTCTGGTGGGTGATGACGCGCACCTGAGGATGCGTGAGCGCCAACGCGGCCAGCTCCGTGCCGGTGGCGTCGCGCGAGCCGTCGTCGACGAAGATGATTTCGTGTTTTACCCCGGCGAGGGCCGTGATGATCTCCCCGGTCAGCGGCGCGGCGTTACCGGCCTCGTTCTTGACGGGAACAACCACCGAGACTTCAAGAGCTTCCTGCATGCCGCCGTCATACACGGCCCGCTTGTTACGGCCAAGAGCATGCTGAAAGACCGCGCTGAAACCAAAAGGATTCCGGCTTTCGCAGCCCGGCCATTCGGACTAAACCTTCCCCATGAGCAAGGCCCCTTCCACGACGCGCCAGATGGCGACTTGGCTGTTGATCTGCGCCGCCATGGTGTTCGCCATGGTGCTGCTGGGTGGTGCCACGCGCCTGACGGAGTCGGGACTTTCCATGGTCGAGTGGAAGCCGCTGACCTTCACGCCGCCGCTATCCGCTGAGGCCTGGAACGCCGCATTCGAGGCCTACAAGACCTCGCCCGAGTTCCAGAAGGAGAACAGCTGGATGGAACTCGCGGACTTCAAGCAGATCTATTGGCTCGAATACCTGCACCGCCTGTGGGGCCGGCTGATCGGCATCGCTTTCGCCGGGCCGTTCGCGTGGTTCCTTTATAAGCGCGCCGTGGACCGCCCCCTCGCGTGGCGGCTGGGCGTTCTCTTTGTATTGGGCGGCGCGCAAGGCGCTCTCGGCTGGTTCATGGTGGCAAGCGGCCTCGTCGACCGGCCGGATGTCAGCCAATACCGGCTCGCCGCCCATCTGGTCACGGCCCTCGTTCTTTATGCCGCGTTGATCTGGACGGCGCTCGATCTGTTCGCACGCTTGAACCCGCCGCCCGCGCGCACCGACCACGGCTTCGCGCGGCTGACGCTGGGCGTCGCACTGGCTGTGCTCTTTGTGATGGGCTCCGGCGCCTTCGTCGCCGGGCTTGATGCTGGGTTGATCTACAACACCTTCCCCTTGATGGATGGTCGCGTCATTCCGCCGGATCTCTACCCCACCGGCGCACGCTCCGCCTTTGAAGACATCAAGACTGTGCAGTTCAATCATCGCGTGCTGGCCATCGGACTTGTGGCGCTGGTCATCTTCACTTGGGTGCGCGCGCGGCGCGTGAGCCTCGACGAGCGCGCCCGCAAGCTGGTGCACGCGCTGTTTGCCGTTGCTATCGCCCAAGCCTCGCTTGGAATCTCGACCTTGCTCACGGTCGTCAAGCTCGAGGTGGCGCTTTCGCACCAAGCCGTCGCCTTGACCTTATTTACCCTCGCCTTATGTCTAGCCCATACTGCCCGCACCTCTCACGCGGCGCCCGCGCTGTCCCTGAAACCGGCGGAGTAAGTTCATGGCCGACCTCAAAGAGACCGAAACGCTGTTCTTCGCCAAGACCGGCATGGACAAGGGGGCGGTGGACAAGATCGTCTCGAACGCGCTTTCGGGCTGCGACGACGGCGAGCTCTATCTCGAATACTGCCAGTCCGAGAGTTTCCTGTTCGACGACGGGCGCATCAAGAACGCGAGCTTCGATACCTCGCAGGGCTTTGGCCTGCGCGCCGTATCGGGCGAGACCACGGGCTTTTCGCATTCCTCCAGCTTGACCGAGCAGGCGCTCGCGCGCGCCGCCGACACCGTGCGCGCGGTGCGCATGGGCAGCGGCGGCACCTTCGCCGATCCGCCGCAAGGCACCAACCAGCAGCTCTATACCGACGCCAATCCCCTGCCCGTTGTGCCCTTCGACGTGAAAGTGGGCGTGCTGGCCGAGATCGACGCCTATGCGCGCGCTAAAGACCCGCGCGTGAAACAGGTCACCGCCTCCCTCGGCGGTTCGTGGCAGGCCGTGCACATCATGCGCCCGGGTGGTCAGGCGGCCGCCGATATCCGCCCGCTTGTGCGCCTTAACATCAACATCGTCGTCTCCGACGGCGTGCGCATGGAGACCGGCAGCTACGGCACCGGCGGGCGCGTGCTTTACGGCGAGTTCCTCCAACCCGAGCGCTGGAAAAGCGCTGTCGATGAAGCGCTGCGCCAGGCGCTGGTGAACCTTGAATCGGTCGATGCGCCCGGAGGCGAGATGCCCGTGGTGCTCGGCTCCGGCTGGCCTGGCATCTTGCTGCATGAAGCGGTCGGCCACGGCCTCGAAGGCGACTTCAACCGCAAGAAGACCTCGGCCTTCTCGAACCTCATGGGCCAGCGCGTCGCCGCCAAGGGCGTCACCGTCATCGACGACGGCACCTTTGCGGATCGGCGTGGGTCTTTGACCATCGACGATGAAGGCACGCCGACCTCGCGCACGGTCTTGATCGAGGACGGCATCCTGCGCGGCTATCTGCAGGACCGCCTGAACGCGCGCCTTATGGGCATGCGCCCCACCGGCAACGGCCGTCGCCAGAGCCACGCGCATCATCCGATGCCGCGCATGACCAACACCTTCATGTTGGGCGGCGACCGCGAGCCGGAAGAAATCATCCGTTCGGTGAAGCGCGGCCTCTATGCCGTCAGCTTCGGCGGCGGGCAGGTCGACATCACTTCGGGCAAGTTCGTGTTCTCGGCCACCGAGGCCTACATGATCGAGGACGGCAAGATCGGCCGGCCGGTGAAGGGTGCCACCCTCATCGGTAACGGCCCCGACGTAATGACCAAGGTCTCCATGATCGGCAACGACATGAAGCTCGACCCCGGCATCGGTACCTGCGGCAAGGACGGCCAGGGCGTACCGTGTGGTGTGGGCCAGCCGACCCTCAAGATCGAGCAGCTGACCGTTGGCGGCACTGCGATTTAAGGCCGCTCCTAACACTCGGAACGCTTGACTCGCCAGCGACTCCCGCGATGATTGTGCCCGCATTTGCTTCGCGGGGTCCGCCATGCTTAAGCGCTGTGTGCCATTCGTCGCCATCCTGCTCGCGTTCGCCATCACTGCGTCCGCCGACGCCGCGCAGCGCCAGCGCCGCGCTAAGCCCGAGGAGCCGCCACCGCCGCCGCAGTTCAAGGTGGAAGTAGCGACGCGTACGATCCAGATGACGCAGGTCAAGAATTCGGTCCCCAAAGGCGCCACGGTCGGCAAGCTTCTTAGCGGTTGTACATTTCGCGGAGCCGGAGGAAACAGCCCCATACGGTCCGAGGACGTATTCCAGGACGACCGAGCCGAGGATTATATAAGAGAATTCGCGAACGAAGCTTCCCTTGCCGGCTACAGGCTTGCGGGCTCGCAAGGCGGCAACCTCTTCGACTCAGCGGATCAACGGGGCGCGGAGCTGCTCATTGGCGCTGTAATCACGAGCTTGAAAGAAGAAAGCTGCTGGCAGGAGTGGACAAGTCCCCATATGGAGACAGAAGTCACAATGGGTGTCGAATGGCAGGTGTTCGACCCGCTCGAGAAAAAGATAGTTCATCGCCAGTCGATGGACGTAAGTAAGACCGTCAAAGCAACCGAGATCGCTCCTGTGATCCTTGCCTTGGCAGCGCGCGAAACCTTCAGAGCAGCCGCAAAAAATCTCGTCGCCGATCCTAACTTCGTGGCAGCCGTGAAGGATCCCAAAGGCGGAGCGCCCGCAAATTCCGACAGTCTGTTCCCAGAGGCGACCTCATCAGCACCGGCGGCTGCCCCGACACAGATTCCGCGGCTCGCTCTCAGCGGTGCCGACTTTCGCGCTCAGGTCGGCACGCTGCGCCAGCAGGTCGTGACCATCCTTACGCCGGGGGCACCGGTTCTGGCTTTTACATATCGAGCAATCTTCTGCTCACCAATTATCACGTCATCGACGGCTACACAGACGTGAAGATCAAGTTCTTCGGTGGCCGTGAGATCGCCGGGCGTGTGGTGTCAAGCCATGCCCGGCGCGACATCGCGCTCCTTCAGACGGAATCGCAGCCTGTCTCCGGTCTGCCGCTCCGCTTGGAACCGCCGCCTGAAACTTCCCCGGTCTACGTGATCGGATCTCCCCTAGGACAAGAGCATGAAGGAAGCATATCTGCTGGCATTGTCAGCGGCTTTCGCGAGATCGACTTGGGGCCCATGATCCAAAGCGATGTCGGGGTGACGTTCGGGAACAGTGGGGGTCCAATGTTCGACGATAAGGGCAACGTCATCGCTCTCGTCGATATCGGCATACCCGACGACAACCGCAATCCAACGCAGGTCAACCTGTTCATCCCCATCGCCGATGCACTGAAGGTCTTACAAATCGCCTTCGCGCCGACGGCCGCAGCCGCAAAGTAGCCCATCACATCCGCGCGACGCCCCGGATTGCCATGGATGCGTCACAATAACGCCCTGCCAATTGCTTGGCCGGGCGCTATAATCCCCGCCGTCACCCCCAGGGAGGAGCCCGCACAATGAACAAGACCATCCGTATTTTCAGTTCCACCGCGCTCGCCGTCAGCCTGCTTGTCGGCGCAGCGTCCTTCGCCGGCGAAGCGCCGGCGAACATCAAGGCCGCCGTTTCCAATCCGGCGCGCCCGGCCGCCGACTCCGACCGCGACGCCAACCGCAAACCCGCCGAAGTCATCGCCTTCGCCGGCCTCAAGGCCGGCGACAAGGTCGCCGACATCAATCCGGGCGGCGGTTACTTCACGCGCATCTTCTCGAAGGTCGTCGGCCCGCAGGGCAAGGTTTATGCGGTCGTGGGCGCCACCGCGCTGGCCGCCAAGCCGGCCTCGGGCGATGCCATGCGCGCGCTTCAGGGCGATGCCGGTTACGGCAACATCCTCCTGCACCCGGCCGACTTCGATAAATTGACGACGCCGGAGCCCTTGGACGTGGCCTGGACCTCGGACAACTACCACGACTTCAAGAACCGCGACCCGGGCTTCACCGCCGCCATGAACAAGGCGATTTTCGCCGCGCTGAAGCCGGGCGGCACCTACATCGTTCTCGACCATGCCGCCGAGAAAGGCTCGGGCGGGCGCGACACCAACACGCTGCATCGCGTCGATCCCGAGCTCGTGAAGCAGGAAGTGCTGGCCGCCGGCTTCAAGCTGGAAGCCGAGAGCAACGTCCTTGCCAACCCCGCCGATAATCGCACCGGCAAGGTGTTCGAAGGTGACACCCGGGGCAAAAGCGACCAGTTCGTCTTCAAGTTCAAGAAGCCCTAACACACGAGACTTCACGACGCGCAGCGCCCTTCACCCGAGGGGCGCTGCGTTCTTTTTGGGAGACACGAGTCAAGCGCGTAAACCGGCGCGCATGCAAGTAAATCCGGGAACCGCACGCGAATTGGCGTGTTTAGCGTGCTCCAGCTCGTGCAGGAGCTCGAACATGTTACCTGAAGATCCCGATCTCCTCTCCAGAGGACATTACCGGCGGCAGTTCATGGCCCGGCCAAAAGCCTCGCGCCGCCAGCGCCCCGTCATTTCGGTTTCCGATTATCTGCGGGCGGCTTATGCCCCGACGCCCTATGTCTCGTGTCAACGGCGGAGAGATTCCAGGCCAGCGTGGCGGAGTAAAAGCAGGCCAGTAGTGAGGGGATGCGCTGACATGCAAAGGGGCCCGATCGGGCCCCTTTGCATGTTGGCGGCGAA
>CAISTS010000060.1 GCA_903888485.1 uncultured bacterium
CGGTCGCTGCCGTACGTAGCCCGGTGGCATCGAGAACCGGCACATCTTCGCGACCGTCTCTCGGCTCAATCCAAAAACACGAGCCGCTTCCCGCCGACTCTTGCCGTCATTGAAAACAATCTGTAGACCCGCCGCGTAAAACTCCACGACATACATCCCTTCGGCTTCCCTTCGTCCCGAGGACAAAGGAATGCCTTACCACTGGCTGGACTTTACTCCGCCGCAGCCGCAAATCGCCGCCGCTCCAGTGGAAGACTTTGTCACCGCCGCCTCCATCCCGGTACGACAGATTGTGGACTCGGCGCAGGAGGATCACATCGCGGCAGCGGGCGGGCAGGTTGCTTATGAAGTCACCGACCAGCCGAAGCTCGTCTCGGTCGGTGACTTCGCGCTCAGGCGACGGCTCGTCGCTGCCCAAGCTGAAGGTGTCGAGATCGGCCAGCGAGCGGAAGGAGACGATGCGCCGCCGGCGCAGATGGGTCTGGATGATCGAGAACGCAATTTGAAAGGCGTAGTTGCGCGGATTGCGGATGTCGTCGACTTGCTCGCGCGCCGCCAGGATCGCATAGGTCTCTTGGACGACATCATCGATCTCGAGCTCGCCGAGAATCTTATGACGCAGCCATGTGCGCAGCATCGGCTCGTGCGGCAACACGTTGCGCGCAAGCCAAAGGGATCGCTGCTTTTGGGTCTCGTCCATAGCAAGGAATATACGGACGAGCGCATTGCACGCACAATGTAAGAAAATTTGCGCGGGTGCCAAAAAAAGAACCGGCCGCTGGGTGACCAGCGGCCGGTTGGCCGTTTAGCGAAACATTTGGCCTGACGTTAGAGGCGGAACCGCAATCCACCGCGATAGACGCGGCCGAGAACATCATACACGCCCGAGCTGGTCCGGATCGAGTAGTCGGTGCTGGGGTTGGGCGTGGACGGCGGATCGGTATTGGCAAGGTTGCGCACGTTGAGAAACAGCTCGCCTTTGAAGCCGTCGAAAGGCTCGAAAGCGTAGTTAAACGCCGCATCGAGATAGAACGCACCCGGCAGGCGATTGTAGTTATAGGTCGGGTTGGTGGTCGTGGCCACCGGACATCCCGTCTGACACTCGATGCCATTGGCGTTGTACGGACCTGAGGAGATGGCGCGGGCCGTCAGCGAGAAGCGATACGGGAACAACTCGTAGGTCGCGGTCGTCGTAAGATTCCAGTAACGCGGCGACGTGCCGAGGTTGGTCGTCGGCGGCGAAATGCGGTTGTTGTTATAGTTGCGCAGGTAACGCGTCATGTTGGCATGCAGCGAGATGTTGCCGGGCGCATTGGAGATGAGGTTCTCCAGGGGCACGCGGTAGCTGGCCTCGAAGTCGATGCCTTTGACGTCCTGGAGCGCCTGGTTATAGCCAACCGAGACACCGGTGACGATGACACCGTTCGTGCGAACGAACGCGCTGCAGTAAGTCGTCACGCCCTGGAAGCACTGGTTGATGGCCTGGGCGATGCTGACGTTAGCGATGGCATCGGTCACGTGCACGTTCCAGTAGTCGGCCGACATGCTGAAGCCTTCAAGGAAGCTGGGCTGGAGCACGACGCCGATGCCGGTGGTGTCGGCGATCTCAGGTGTGAGCGCCGGGTTGCCCTTGGTCGTGACGCGGACGTTCGGGTTGGTGTTGGTGAACGGGTCGAACACATTGCTTTGGCCAACCGACCCTTGGGAATAAAGCTCGTTGAGGTTCGGCGCACGGATGTCCCGCGAGCGCGTGATGCGCAGCTTGATGTCCGGGATCGGCGAGTACGTCGTACCGACCTTCCACGTCGTCACGAAGCCCGAGGTCGAATAGCTGGTGGCGCGCACCGCGGCGTTGAGGTCCCAGGCATCGGCCCAGCTTTCACCTTTGGCGAGCGGAATGACGGTTTCCAGCGCGCCTTCGGTGACGTGGTACGCGCCCGAGATGGCGGCGAAGTTGCCGGCGAACCAGCCTTGAATGCCGCCGACAGGGTCGACGACACCAAAGATCGACTCGCGCCGGTGTTCGACGTTGGCCGACAGCGATACCGGGCCGGCGGGGAGGTCGAATGGCTCACCGCCCGCCGTTGCGGACCAGACGTACTGATTGAGGCGGTAGTTCGTTTGCGACGTGCCGTGGATATAGTTGGATCCTTCGATGCCGTTCACGCCGATGCCCATCGCATTCCACGGCACGCAGCCGGGTGCGTTGTTGTTCGGATTGGTGTCGACGTTGACTCGGCAAACGATGGCTCCGGGCGTCACTCCCGGAATGCCGGCGGGCGCGAACACGGCATCGGTCGCCATGGCGTATTCGGCGCGCTTAACGTTGTTGAGACCCTTCGTGGTGTTTCGGCTGTAGCTGTATTGGAAATACGCGTCCCAGGTCCACTCCTTGCCGGCCGCGGCAAACGTGCCGTTTGCACCGATAACCTGACGGTTGACCGTTTTGAGGTTGTCGGAGCGGATCGACCCGGCGTCGAGGTTGTTGTGACCCAGCTGGAACTGCGTGACGCCCAGCGCCGTCACCTGCGCACGCACAGAAGCCGGTATGAAGGCGTTGTCGGCTTTGATGATGGGACCCACCGCGCCGGGGAAGAAGACGTTGCAGCACGTGCCGAGCAGGTGTGACGTCGCCCAGGAGAGCTGGCCGAAGATATTGAAGCGGTCGGTAATGTCGTAGTCGGCGCGCACGAAGACGTTCTGGCGCGATTCGATCGGCCAGAGCTGAACGAGGCTCGGCTGGGTCTGGACTTCCGCCTCGCGCCAATTGCCGCCGCGCATGAACGGATAGGAAACAAGGTCGCCGTACTGGAACTGGTAGGGCACGCCGCCTTCGCCGAAAGCGAGGCCTTTGAGGGGTCCCGCGAACACAAGGCCGCCAAGCGTGCTGTTGGCGCTGCCGACGTTGTCCAGCAGAAGGCGTTGCGGCACCGAGGTGCTCTGCCCTGGACCCGTGCCGTAAGCCGGGTTCAGCATGTCCTGGCGGCCAATGCGGTTCCAGGTACGATCACCGATGCCGTTTTCGATCCCGTCGTCGTTGTGCATCTCGCCCGAGAGCAGGACGTGACCGCGGTCACCGGCGAAGTCGAAGCCGCCAGAGAGGCTGATCTTGTATTGCTTGGCGTCGCCGTAGGACGTCACGCCGCCGGAGATTTCGCCTTTGACACCCGTGAACTGACGGTCGAGCACGAAGTTGACCACGCCGGCGACGGCGTCGGACCCGTAGACCGAAGAGGCGCCGCCGGTGACGACGTCAACGCGTTGAATGAGCTGCTGCGGAAATCCGTCGATATCGACGCCGCCGGTGAGCAGCGAGCCGACCGAGCGTTGGCCGTCGAGCAGCACCAGTGTGCGCACGGAGCCCAGGGCGCGCAGGTTGAGTACGTTAGCGCCTGAACCGCCTGGCCCGAGCGAGTTCTGCGAGCTTTGAGGCTGGGTGCTGCCGGAGAACACCGGCATGGTGTTGAGGAAGGCTGCGATGTTGCCGTTGGGCGCGGTCTGCAACGCTTCGGTCGAGATGACCGCGAGCGGCGTTGGCGCTTCATAGCCTTCACGGATAATGCGCGAACCGGTGATCACGAGTTCTTCGATTGAGTCCGCAGCTTCTTGCGGCGCGGCGGCCAGGGCGGCTTGGGTGCCACAAAAAGAACTCGCCAGCGCGATCGCACTCACCGTTGTGAGCGCCCGCGCTGCGAAACGTTTGCTGCGGCGGCTTGCCGGAACGGATGTGGTGATCGAATTCATCGAAAAATCCCCCTAATGTTAAATGTCACAAGTCCTGCGAAATCTCTTCGTCAGACGCTTCTCAGGGGGGGGGCGATGTAGTCACGCGCACATGCCCGGGAGCGCGCCGGCGTGGCGCCCCCCAAAGCAGATCGTGAAAAACGCCGGGTATCTCCCCCCGATTAACTAGACTTGGCCCGGACAAAGCGGCCGGCGGGCACATCCTTCCCGAAGGACATGCGCCAAGCGTTCTCCCTCGGGGAAACTATATCCGGATTTGATGAAGATCGGAAGTTGTAACAGTTCGGTTGTGCAAAAAGGCGTTGCGGCAGGACAGTCCCGCCTTTTGGACCGGGCTCAACCGAGACGATTGCTCCAGAGCATGGACAGTCCGCCCGCGCCGACAATCAGGAGCGCCGCCAGTGCCGCGAAGAGGAACGAGACTTCGGTCAGCTCGCGCTCTTGGATGAGCTGGGTGGTGAGTTCGCGGTAGACCTCGGACAAATCGGCCCCCGTGGCCGCATGATAGTATTTGCCCGCCGTCAGGTCGGCGACCGTTTTCAAGGTTTCTTCGTCGAACTGTACTTGGATGGACTGGCCGTTCCCGCCGGGGATGACACCGGCGTCCGTCCCGAGCCCGACAGTGAAGACTCGTACCCCTCTATCTGCCGCCATCCGCGCGGCGGCGACGGGATGCGGCCCGGCGGTGGCCTGTCCGTCGGTCAGCAGTATGACGACTGCTTGCTTGTAGGACCCGGGCGCCATGACGGTTAAAGGCGCTGTCTCGGTCGCGGGCGCGGGCTGATCGAGTGAGCGCGCGCTGGCGCGGTCGCGGGAGCGCCGGTATTCGGGCAGCCCCTGCTGGCCGAAATCCACGCCGGGAAAGATCGTTTCCAACGACATGATGATGGCGCTGCCGATGGCCGTTGCGCGCTGCAGGACGAAGCCATCGATGGCGGCGTTCAATAGCTCGCGTTCGGTCGTGGGCGGCTGGGCGAGCATGGCGCTGCCGGCGAACGCGACGATGGCCACGCGCATGGTGTCCGGCATGTCCTTGATGAAGGCCTTAGCGGCTGCGCGCGCGGCGGTGATGCGATCGGGCGCGACGTCATTCGCACGCATGCTGACCGACACATCCATTGCCAGGACGACAAGCGAGCGTTCGGACACGAGGGTCAATACGGTCGCGGGCCGCGCCGTGGCCACAAGCGCGAGCATCGCGCCCATGAGGAAGAGTGCGGGGGGCACGTGCCGGCGCACGGCGGCGCCAGGACCGATCGCCTGTTTCACCAAGGCGAGGTTGGCATAGCGCACAGCGGTGCGCTTCTTGCGATTCAACAGGTAGACATAGACACCAACGAGGATCGGCACCACCAGGAGCAACCCGAGCATGAATGGAGCTAAGAAAGTCATAGATTTTCCAAAGCCCTCTGCCGCACTGCCAGTGCCTGCGATCAGACGCCGATGACGCGGAACAGCTTGCTCAGTTCCACAACCCTTGTCACCTGCAACTTTCTACCATACGCGCATTGTGAACGGCCTGTGGCCCTCCCGAAGGGGCCGCAAGGGCAGACCGCGGGCCTTACCGCACCGCTATTGAGGCGCTTTGATCGTGGCGAGATAAAGCGCGACCGACCGGATTTCGTCGTCGGTGATCGTCGCCGCGGGCAGAGCCGGCATCATGTCCTTGCCGCCGCGGGCGATTTGCAGGAATTCCTCGGCCCCGTGCTTGAGCGGCAGGAGCGGTGGGCCGTCGGCGCCAAGGGCGTCCGGCGCATGACACGTGGCGCAGACGCGCATGAATGCCTTCTCGCCTTTGGCGATATCCGCAGCCTGCGCCCGTGGCGATGCTACAAGGGTAACAGCGGCAAAAACCGCCACTGTCGATGCGTGCATTGAAAGGCTTCTACCAAAAAGCGTCATCGTGGAAACACCTTACATAGCCAAAAACCGATGGCCACCATCCCGCAGCGCTGCCGCGGCGATCCGAACGTACACACACATTGTGAACTTCCCAGGGCGGGTTGTGGGGATCGGGGGCTATTTCTAGGGGTGACCCAAAATGCCGTCAAGGTGCCGAGCTAAAAGGGCATTTCCTGACAAGGAGGTGATGGCGCGCGCGGCGCTGGGTGTTGTTTTGTACGCAATGCGTGCCTTCCCCCGGCACGGTCCAGCTACGAACACGTTCCCCGAGAACTGCACCGACGCCATTGACTTCCGCGCGCCTCCGATAGGTATAGTTGCTAAGTTCATCGGGGAGGACGTCTCATGCGAATTATCGACTATCCGCGCGCGGCATTTGGCCACACAGCGAAATGCTCTTTGCTCGCTCTGGCCATCGGCTTGCAAATTCCTGTCACCACGGCATCGGGCGCCGAGCGCCCCATGGTGGAATGGCCGTATGTGGCGAATAGCCCCGAGATCACGCGCCATTCGCCGCTTGAAGACATCAACCCCAGCACCGTCAGCCGTGTGACTCAAGCCTGGGAGTGGAAGTCGCCCGACCGCAGCATGCCGGAATACAAAGTCATTCCGGGTGGGTTGGTGGCGACGCCCCTCATGATTGACAACGTGGTTTACACGACCACCAACATGAACCGCATTGTCGCTCTAGAAGCCGAGACGGGTAAGGAAAAGTGGATCTACGATCCGAAAGCCTATGAACACGGCATGCCGAGTTTGGCGGGCGGATTCCGCCACAAAGGCGTCGCCGTATGGCGGGACAACGGCAAGCTCAGGATTTTCAGCGCGTCGCGCAATACGTTGATTTGCCTCGATGCAGAAACCGGCAAACCGATCGCGAGCTTCGGCAACCAGGGCGTTGCCGATGCGACCCAAGGCTTGGATCCCGAAGCCGATCCCGAGTTGGTGGAATTCAACTCGGCGCCCACGGTCTATAAAGACATGGTCATCCTTGGGACGGCTGGCGGTGACAGAGTCTACGGACCCGATCCCACCAGCGCCGTGCGCGCCTTCGACGCCAAGACTGGCAAGCTGATCTGGAGTTTCCGAATGATCCCGCTGCCGGGCCAATTCGGCAACGACACCTGGCACAATAACTCGTGGAAGGACAACGGCTCGGCCGAAGCCTGGGCCGGATTTGCCGTCGATGAGAAGCGCGGCCTCCTCTATGTGCCGGGCGGCAACCCCACCAATAACTATTACGGCGGCAAGCGTCCGGGCAACGGGCTGTTCGGCGAAACCCTGGTCGCCCTCGACATCAACAACGGCCAGCGCAAGTGGCACTTCCAGATCACGCATCATGGCCTGTGGGACTACAATTTCCCGGCAACGCCGATGCTGGCCACGATCACCAAAGACGGCAAGCAGATCGATGTCGTCACGCAGCTGACGAAACAGGGCCTGGCCTTTGTGTTCGACCGCGTGACCGGCGAGCCAATCTGGCCAATCGTGGAAAAACCTGTGCCGAAGTCGGATGTGCCGGGTGAAGAAAGCTGGCCGACGCAGCCCATTCCCACCAAACCCGGTTGGCTGGGCATGTTGGGCAAGGACGGCGGCATCACCCTCGACGAAGCCAACGACCTGACGCCGGAGATCAAGGCGATGGCCCAGGCGAAGCTGAAAGAGTTTGACCTGGGTCCGCTGTATCAGCCGCCAAGCTTCAGAGGTGCATTCGCCTATCCGGGCGGCGTCGTCAACTGGGGCGGCGGGGCTTACGATCCCGAGAGCCAGCGTCTCTATGTCCGCACGTCTGCGACGCCGGCCATCCTGAAACTCGCACCCTACGACCCGAAGACGACACGCAATCCCTTCGCCGGCATCAACAAACAGGATGTCGGCTATGAGAACGTCGGCGCGAGCACACAGCTCCCCAACGGTATACCGATGCTAAAACCGCCTTATGGCGGATTGACCGCCGTCGACATGAAAACGGGTGAGATCCTGTGGAAGGTTCCGCTCGGCAAAGGCAGCAATGCCCTGCGCAACAATCCCGCGCTGAAGGGCGTCACGCTGCCGGACCGCTTGGGCAACGGCGGCGTCAACGGCTCTATGGTCACGAAAGGCGGCCTTGTGTTCGTCGGCGCCGGCAACGACTTCTTTGCCTTCGACAAAGTCAGCGGCAAAGAGGTGTGGAGCACGCCGCTGCAGCGCCAAGCGAGCAGCACGCCCATGACCTACCGCGCCAAGAACGGCAAGCAGTACGTGCTTATCGGGACGGGCTCGGCCGACGATTCCGCTCTCATTGCGTTCGTCCTGAACTGATCAAAGCGATTGCACTGCCAACGGCCGCGCCGCCCTGACTGGGCCGCGCGGCCGAATTTTTAGGGCAGGACCGCGTGCCAGAACATGGCTGGCGCGCCCATGGGCGGTAGGCGGCCGCCGGCGGTCGTGCCCGTCGGCGATTTAGGATCGCGTTCGCCGGCGAAGAACGCGTCGTTGCCGCCGGTATAGCGGCCGACAAGGTCGTATTGGTCGTTGCCGTTCATATCGCCGGGCTTTGAATCGCCCATGTAGGTGTAGACCGCATAGTCGCGATAGATCCACTGACGCGTACCGTCTGCGCGAACGGCGATGTCCCACATACCGGAGGGCTCGGCGTTGGCCGGCGCCACCAGGGGCCGCCAGGTCTTCAGGCAAGCGGCATCGCAAGCGGCCGTGCCAAGCAGCTTGCCGAGGTCGCTGCTGCCGCGCGAGCCCAGGCGCAGGCTATGACCGCCGTTGACGGTGCGGAAACGGTCGCGCTGGTAGATCGTCAAGCCGGTGTCGGTGGCAAGATTGTAGCCGTCGAAATGATTGCGCCGGATGCTGACGCCGGGCGGCATGAAGTACTGGTAGAGGACAACAACCCGCCAACGCTGATCGATGGAACTGCCGAAGGCGTCGCCGGGCTGGGTGTCGCCGTCGAAGACGTAGAGCGGATGGCCCTTGTAAGCCCACTGCACGACGCCGTCGTCGCGGTCGATCACGGTGAAATCGCCAACCGGGCGCGCAATCTGCGCGGCGGCGAGCGGCAGCCAGCGGTTAGGACAGGTTGTGCTGGTGCACGTGTTTTTGTCGCGCCGGAGGTCACCGGAGAAAACATAAAGCGGCTGGCCCTGTTCGTTGGTGAGGGCAAGACCACCCGCGCCCAAGACGTCGCTGACCTTGATGCCAATGGGCGTAGCGACGTTCTTGGCGGGTTCGAAGGCCGCCACGTGCCAGGCCTTGTCGATGGGCTGACCCTTGGGATCGATGGCGCCGTCTTTGATGGGCGCATAGAGCGGCTTGCCGCGGAACGCCCACTGCTGAACACCCTTTTCGCGCTTGACGAGCGTCCAATCGCCGGCGGCTTTGGCGCGCGCCGGCGCGCGTGCCGGCGACCACGCGGCGGCGCAATCCGCGATACAAGCCGAGGTGTTAGGCGCCGTGTCCCCGTCAAAAGTGTAGAGCGTGCTGCCTTTGGCATCGGCATAAGTTAAACGCGCGCCGTTGCTGTTCAGTGTGATGCCCGGCGGCGTCGCGACGTGAGCGAAATCCACCGTCGCCGCGTGGGCGGCGCCCGCGAGCGTCGAGATGGCGAGAAGGAACGAAGCTGCGCGCATCAGGCGATGATCTCGGTGATGGTCTTCGTGGTCTGCATGGAGTCATTGCCCCAGGTGCTGATCGGCAGGCCGAGGGCTTGCTGGACGGTGAGGCCGACCCGGCTGACAGGATCGCCCTTGGCCGAGATGTGCAGGCCGGTCTTGAAACGGCCTCCGGCATTGCCGATTGTCATGACGGGCATGTTCTCGACCGAGTGGATCTTGGCGTAGCCGTGATCGGTGCCGGTGAGGACCAGCATGCGATCGAGCAGCGTGCGGTCGCCTTCCTTGATGCGCTCGAGCTCCGCCAGGAAGACGCCGAGGTTGCGCATGATCTCGGTGCAGAACCATGCGACCTCGGGCTGATAGCCGAGCTTGGGATCAACGGGTTCTTCATGGGTGTATTCGTGATGGGTTTGCGTGCCGCCGGCCTTGCGCAGCGTCGATAGCGCATCGCCGAAGACGATATTGACCACACGGGTCTGGCCGCAGGCCAGTGCATGCGTGAGCAACTTGGCGAACAGCGCGTGATTGATGGCCGCGGTCTCAATCTCGGTGCTGGGACGCGCTTCCTCGACGGCGCCGGGCACGGAGCAAGCTTCGAGCGGCGCGGGCTTTTCCAACTCCAACGCGAGCTGCTGTTCGAGCTGGCGTAACGAGGTGAAGTATTCGTCCAAACGCTGTTTGTCCTCGGCGCCCAGCTTGTTCATGAAAGCCTGGCGCTCTTCGGCCACAACCGAAAGCGCGCTCTTGCGGACCATGACCGCGGGATCGGGGGTGAATTCGGCGGCGTTCGGGTCCTTGAAGCCGGTGCCGAAGATGCGGCCGTACAGCGCCACGGGCGAAATCTCGCCCGGGTTGACCAGCGCGCCGGCGCGCATGCTTTGGCTATGCGTGGCGATACCCTCGCAGGCCACTTCGATGGAGCGGAAGCGCGTACGCGTGCCTATGACGTCGGCGATCAACGTATCGATGCTGGGCTGGGCGAACTCACGCGCGCGCGGCACTGACCCCGTGAGGATCGCTTGCGCGCCAGAGAAGTGTGTAATGAACGGCTTACCGTCGACGAAGGCTTTCATGCCGCTGTAGACGTTCATCTTGGCCTTGAAAGCTTCGAGCGGTTTCAGCTCGGGCCCGAGGTCGGCGAACTTGCCGATTTGACCGGGTTCCCAACGGCCGGGATTGAGACCACAGCCCCAGAACCACGTGGCGAAGGACACCGGCAGCTGCGCCCCGTCAGCCAAGGCCGTGCCGTGGCTGTTGAGGAAGCCGTTGAGGAACGGCAGGCCGACCGTGACGGCGCTGCCGCCGAGCATGCCTTGCAGGACGCGGCGGCGGCCGAGATCAGAAACGTGACTCATTTTGCAATCTCCGTTGGCAGAGCGTTCGCGACCTGCGGCGGCGTCACGGCGTAAAGAGCATCGCTTGTGGCGATCTTGCGCATCAGGTCAGGCAGGCGGTATTTGGCGGCGGCGAAGTCCAATTCAAAACCCTTCGTCACGGTGCTTTCATCCGGCACAAGCGCGCGACCCTTGGCGTAAGCGGTGAGGCGTTCGACCAGGCAGGCCGGTGTGCGTGGGCTGTCGTGTAGGGCACGATTAAGGCCGGGACCATCGCTGAATTTCACGCCGTCGAGCTCGCCCCTGGCGTCGATCGCAACGCCATTCTCGTGCTGGCGGAAGGAACCAGCCGTGTCGAAGTTCTCCATGGCGAGCCCCATGGGGTCGGTGATCTTGTGGCACCCGGTGCACATGGCCTCGGTTGCGTGGGCGTTCAGGCGCTCGCGGGCGGTCTTGTAGAGCGGATTGGCGGTATCCTGCACCACGGTGAAGTTCACGTTGCCCGGCGGATCAGGCACACGCTGGCACAGCACCATCTCGCGCAACGCCTTGCCGCGCAGAGTCGGCGACGTGCGGCCGGGATGGGAATGCAAGGCCAAGAAGCTGACCTGCATTGTGACGCCACTATGCGGATCATTTTCGGGATAGGTGTACGGGGTCCAACCGCCGTCCGGCGCAACCACCGGCACGCCGTAGACCGAGCCCAGAATCGGCGTGAGGAACGTTTTGCGCACGGTGAACAGGTCGCGGTAGTCGCCCTTCTGGTTCAGCAACAAGTCGATCAGCGTGCGCAGGGTTTGTTCCTGGGCGTCGGCGGTCACTTGCACCGTGAAGTTGGGATAAAGCGCCGCGTCCTTGCCGAGATAAGCCAGCTCGTTGAAACCGAACATGTCGGAGAAGTAGGCGCGCACGCCCGCTTCAAGACGCGGCGACGCCAAGAGGCGGTCGACCTGCTTGGCGAGGCCCTTCGGTGTATTGAGCTCGCCGCTCTCGGCGGCGGCCAGAAGCTTGGCGTCGGGCCCCGCGTTCCACAGGAAGAAGCTGAGCTTGGCGGCCTTTGAATAGACGTCCAAGCGGTATTGCCCGGGATGCGCGGGATCGGGCTCGGCGTTTTCCTGGCGGAAGAGAAAATTCGGCGCGACCAGCATGGTCGACAGCCCTGTGGCGAGGCCGGTGTAGAAGTCCTTCATCGTCTTGGTGGACGCCGCAGCGATGGCTACACGTCGATCGAGTTCATCGGCCTGCAAGGGACGCCGGTAAAGAAGACGCCCGGTCGCGGCAAAGAACGCCCGCGCGCAGGCGTCATCCGGCGCGTCTGCTGACTGGGGCTTACAGGGAATGAGCGTATCGCGGTTCTCCTTGCTCACTACCTGTTCGGCGATCTTGCGCGCCGAAGCGTCGTACTGCTCGATGCCGCTGGCCGTGACGCTAACGCGCCCCGCGCCGACCTGGAGCAAGCCCTTGTAACGGATGTCGGGTTCGAAGCGGCCGCCGGCCTTGATGGTGGGGCCGAAGACATCGCCGATGATTTGCCTGTACTGCGCCGTGCTGAGCCGCAAGGTCAGCGGGCCGCGGTAAGCGTCACCGGCGGCGGCGGCCACGGATGCGGCGAGGAGGGCTGCGGAGAGGACGGAAACGGAAATGCGCATGGGAATGGAACTCTTCACGGCACGCGGGAAGCGCGCACGCCTGTGCGTGCCTTCATCGCGTCGTCCGCCGACACGGTGAAAGCCGGAATGGCTTCGATGGCGTAAGCACTGGAGATGTCGCGGTTCTCGCCGGTTTTGGGATCTGGGTTGGCGTCGGCCATGCGCTTCAGCGCGTAGTAGATCGCCACAGCATCTTGTGAATGCAGATATTCACCGGTCCAGGCGCGCCCGGCGTTGCCCCAGTAGAACGCCGCCCAGGCCTGATAGCCGCCCAGCACGCCCGACAGCGTCCCGTCGGCATTCATCTTCAAGCGCACACGCGCCTTGGTGAAATGCAGATCGGGCGTCAGGCCGAAAGCATCGGCGATGAAGTTGATATTGGCGGGATCGGTGGTCAGCACGCCGTTCTTGATGGTGCCCTGCACCACATTGTGCCCGCGCGGATCGGGATCAATGGCATAGGTCATGTTGAGGCGCACATTGGCACCGCTAGCGTCGCGCACGACGGTCTTCAGGGCGCGGTCGAAGGTGACCGTGGCCGGCCCGTCCTTCCAGTTGTCGCTGGTGACAGTGACGAGCCAGGCCGGCATGCGGTCGCGCAGCACGTCCCAGATGTAATCGGGATAGGCCGCGCGTTTGGCCGCACCCTCTCCTCCCCTATAGCTCTTGATGCAGCCGACGAGGCGGTAGAGTTCGTTGTTGACGCCCTTCTCGCCCGTCTCGGGATCCTCGAAACCTTTGGGCGACGCCGCACCGCGACCGTCGAGGTTGAAGCCGTAGGCGTAGCGGCCCTGCACGACCTTCAGGCCGGGATCGGGCGCGGTGGTGGGATTTTCGTAGACGTCATCCTTGCCGTTGCCGCGCTTGACGACGATGGCGACCCAAGGGCCGCGACCGTCGCCGGCGCCGGGATAGCCGTCGAGGATCTTGTCGATCTCGGCTTTGGGATAGCCGAGACGCACCATCTCGCGGCGATAGAAGTCGATTGAGGATGGGTTAAGACCTTCGGGGCAATCCACGTCCCCGCCGTAGTAATTGTTCATATAGAACCAATTGACCACGAAGCTTTTGGACTCGGCGGCCGCGGCCGCACCGGCCACCAGCAGCGCCCCAGCGGCAACCAACACCCGAAGGCCTTGTCTGAACACGCGCACGATATCTCTCCCGAACTCTCTCCCAGCCCTGCCCACCGGCCTCTACCGATGGGCGCACATAAGGCTGGGATAATATACCTGCTTGGCGGTGGGAAATACTCCCTCCGCCTTGCCTGTTGACGAACGATAGACGCCTTTTGCACGCATTCTCAGGCGCGTTCGTAGGTCTTGATCATGCTGGGCTTGAGGTCCTTGATCGAGGCGCAGCCCGCCTGACCCAGGGCCACGGTCACTTCGCTGCGCAGGATTTCGAGCACGCGCTCCACACCGGGCTGGCCGAAGGCACCCAGGCCCCAGAGGTAGGGCCGGCCGATACCGACGGCGGTGGCGCCCATGGCCAGCGCTTTCACGATATCGGTGCCACGGCGGAAGCCGCTGTCGATCAGGATCGGCATCTTGCCTTTGACGGCGCTGACGATATCCGGCAGGGCGCGGATGCTGGAGAAGCCGCCGTCATCGTCGCGGCCGCCGTGGTTGGAGACAACGATTCCGTCGAAGCCGTACTTGGCCGCCTGGGCGGCATCCTCGGGATCGAGAATGCCCTTCAACACGACCTTCATTTTGGTGCCGTCGCGCAGACGCCGCGCGACTTCCCAGGTCATGTTGGTCGAGGCGCCCGACATACCCTTCATCATCTCGGGCGTAATCTTGGAATAGTGCGGCTTGTCTTGCGAACGCGTGCCGCCGTTGGGCCCGGAGTGGCACTCGAGACAGTTGCGTTTGTCCATGCGGCGCAGGCGCGCCTGGGTCTCGTTCTTACGCGTCGAGATGACGTCGACGGTGATGGCGACGCCCGGCGCACCGGCGGCTTCGGCGCGCGCGACCAAGGCCTTGGCAACGTCGAAGCTGCTCGTGGCGTAAAGCTGGAACCAGATCGGGCTGCCGCGCGCGGCCATGCAGTCTTCGATGGAGTTTGTCGCCACCGTCGAGATCATCTGCAGGTGGTTCGATTTTCCCGCCGCGCGCGAGACGGCCAGCTCGCCTTCCTTGTGGAAGGCGCCGTTGCTGCTGGTGGGGCAGATGAAGATGGGCGAATCCAACTTCTGGCCGAAAAGCTGCGTGCTGATGTCGACCTTCGAGACGTCGCGCATGCGGTGCGGCCGCAAGGCGAAGCGCTGGAAGTCGGCGCGGTTGGCGCGGAGCGTGGTCTCGCCTTCGGCGCCCGTGGTGAGGTAACCCCAGTGGGCCGGCGGCACATTCTTATGTGCGACCACCTCGAGGTCGAAAACGTTGGCCGCCTGGGCCGGATTTTCGACCAGGCGGGAGAGATCGGGCGGCGCCCACTGCATGGGATCTTCGAAATGCAGGCCGCTTTCCAACTCTTCGGCAATGGCGGGTGCGGCCGAGGCGAGCAGCGGGCTCGCGGCCAGGAATTTCAGAAAATTGCGGCGGCTGGCATACGGATCGAACGGCTGCATGTCTCTCCCCCTTAAAGCAGCAGTGGTAGGCCCGGCTCGACTGAACCGGGCCCTCAAAAGTTGGCGTTACACACGCACAAGCATCGCCAGGAACGAGATCGGCTGGTCGGTGTAGTTCATCCACGCGTGCGACGCGTTTCGGATGATCACCACGTCGCCGGCGTTCAGTTCGACTTCACCCTCGTCGAGGAACATAGTCATCCCGCCCTGCAGGAAGATGTCATAGTCGATGGTCGTGGTGATGTGAAATCCGTCCTTGCCGGGTTTGCGCACCAAGGGCTCACCCTTCTTCTTTTTCGACGGCCCAATGGTGGCAAAGCGCCACTCGGCGGCTCCGACCGGCGGATCAATCGCTGGGATCGACGCCGGCAACAACGTCTTGAGGTCGTTGGGCCCGGCAACCCCCATGGCGTCTTGCGCGGTGTGCTGCCAGATCAGGGGACGTGAACCGCGTTTGATGATTTCATCCTTGAAGATGTATGACTTGCCCTTCGCGTTGTTGGCGGCCACCACCACGCGCAAGCCCTCGGCACCGATCAAAGACGGCGCGGCAGCCGCGAGTGCCGGCGCGGCGGCAAACGGCAGCGCGGCCGCCATGCCGCCGATCAATCCGCCGCCAAGCTGTAGCAACGAGCGGCGCTGCATATCCATCCCATCGAGACTCAATTTCGTGTCGTCCATGGTAACCCACTCCCGTGAATGTTTTTCACTCGTTACGAACAACTTATTCGCTGCAGGTGACGGCCTTGTTGATGTCATGGCCCCATAAGGCGGCGATGCGCCAGCCGTCTTTGCCCTTGTTGAACAGGTAGGTCGTGGCGGTTTCCGTCATGACCGAGCCGTCCTTGCGCACGCGGTCGAAGCGCCCATCGAACAGCGCCGTGGTCGCGTTGATCACGCAAATGCTGTACCGACCACCGACGGACTTCACCCAGCCGGTCTTGGCCAGCTGTTGCGTGGTATTGTTGTACTGCTGCGCCATCTGCTCTGGCGTCCGCGTTACAACACCGTTGGGGCCGATGACGGCTGCAGGATTAGTGAAGCTGCTGTGGCCGATGAAGTTGCCGTCGCTTCGATTGAAGGCGTCCACATAGTTTTGCATGGCCGCATTCACTTCGGCTTTGATCTTGGTGTGATCTTCCGGCGTCAAGCCTTGCGCGGCGCGCCCGGGCGACGCGGCCAGACCGACGATGATCGCAACGCTGAGCGCAACGATGCGAAAGTAAGTCGTCATGGTTCCCCCCCCCCCTCAGTGACGGCCAATGTTCGGACCATCAATCCGCGACGATAGGTCCACCCATTGAAATACGCTAGCCACTACACAGCGCGACGCCCGGAGCGGGCGGGGACTTGGCGGACCTGGAAAAGGAAAAACCCGCTAAGTCATTAGGCTTGCCGGCTTTTCTTGCAAGGCGCGGCGCTGAACGGCCCTCATACGCGCCACGAACTCGGCTCTGCCAAAGGGCTTGATGACATAAGTATCGGCCTGCGTCTCGACTGCACACAACGAGAGCCCGATGATCGGTAATTGAGAACCGCCTCGGAGGACCGCAATGGCATCGGGGACACTTTGTTTACAGAGACCACCGCCACCGCGACCATCGGACTCAACGCCGAAGCGCCAAGGATCGTCCGCGCGCCATCAGCGGCGTAACATGCAAAGCCTTTAAATATCAGGACAAGTTGAACCATCTGCCCCCTGAACAGGGGCAATCCCGGGACCTACGCATGGGTCCCGGCGGCTAGTTAAAGAACGCGACGAGACGCCAATAGAAGCCCGAACCGGACGACCCTCTGCGGTCGCCGCCGGTCAATGACAGATCGATCTTG
Organism: uncultured bacterium; assembly: GCA_903888485.1. Classification (GTDB taxonomy): domain Bacteria; phylum Pseudomonadota; class Alphaproteobacteria; order Rhodospirillales; family Rhodospirillaceae; genus SHVO01. The sequence continues at coordinate 16,637 of CAISTS010000060.1, forward strand.
CCCTCGGGATCGCCGAAGACAACGTCATGACGGCTGTCGCCTTTGTCATCGCCAGGCTGCTTATCGCCCGTGTAGGTGTAGAGCGGCGCGCCTTTGTAGGCCCACTGCTTGGTGCCATCGGGGCGAGTCGCCACTTCCCAGAAACCCGAGCCTTGCGCGTTCTTGGGCGCAACCACGGGCTTCCATGTTTGCAAACAGGCGTCGACGCAGCCGCGTGTTCCCACGGCCTTGGCCTCCGCATAGGTGTACCAAAAGCCGTTGCGCGTCTCGCGACCGCCGTAGAACGTTTTGTAGCGGGTCTGCGTGTAGACCGACATGCCTTTGTCGGTGACCATGATCGGCCCGAGGAAAGGCATGTTCTCGATCTTCACTGCCGCCGGCATGAAGTGACGGGAAGCCAGAGCAACCTGCGCATCCTTCTGCGCGAGCAGGCCTTCGATGTCGCCGGGCGTGTAATCGTTCTTGAACGTAAACAGGGGACGGCCCTTGTAAGCCCACTGACGTTTACCGTCTTCGCGCATAACAATGGTGAAATCGCCTACGTTCGACGCGAGCGTCGGCGCATAGACAGGCGCCCACAGCGCACTCTCCTTCGGCGAGGTGGCGAAGACGTACATGGTCATCCCGGTGCGCGGGACCACGAAGCCGTAGCCATTGGCCGTCGGCAGGCTTCGCATCTCGATGTCCGGCGGAACGGGGACATTCGCCGCGAAGGCCGCGCGCCGCCATCCGTCTTTCGGCGCATACATCTTGCTGCCGGGGTCGAGCATCGCCTGGTTCGTATCGGCGCCCTGCCCGCCGCCTGGACCGCTCATCGTTGGCGCCGGTGGGGTGCCGGAAAACATGTAGAGCGGCTTGCCACGGTAGGCCCACTGCTTCTTGCCATCGTCGCGGCTGATCAGCGACCACTCGCCGGACGCCTTGGCACCAGGAGCCGCGACGTAAGGCGGAAATTCCTGCGCGCACTCCGCGACGCAAGTGGATTTTCCGGCGCCGTCGGCATCGAAAGTATAAAGCAGCTCGCCCCCGGGCCCGCCCAGCGAGCGCCAGAGAAACATGTCGGCGGGGCCAATCACGTCGATCAGCGTGATGCCCGGCGGCGTCGA
>CAISTS010000061.1 GCA_903888485.1 uncultured bacterium
CGCCTTCATAGTGAGCAGGTTCTTCCGCACGTCGGGATGCACGATCAGCGAGTCTGCCGGCTTTTCCGGGCTCTTGGCGCCCTTCAGGCTGCGGCCCTGCAGGCGCTCGCGCGCGTACAGAAGCGCGCCCTGATAGGCGACTTCCGAGAGACCCAAGCCTTGAACGCCCACACCGAGACGCGCGGTGTTCATCATGGCGAACATGGCGCGCATGCCCTTGTGCTTCTCGCCGACCAGCCAACCCTTGGCGTTGTCGAAGTTGATGACGCAGGTGGCCGAGGCCTTGATGCCCATCTTGTGCTCGATGGAGCCGCAGGACGCGCCGTTGCGCGCGCCGGGTGAACCATCGTCCTTGGGCAGGAACTTCGGGCAGATGAACAAACTAATGCCGCGGATGCCCGGCGGCGCATCGGGCAGGCGCGCGAGCACCAGGTGCACGATGTTCTGCGTGAGGTCGTGTTCGCCGGCCGAGATGAAGATCTTGGTGCCGGTGAGGTTGTAGCTGCCGTCGGCTTGCGGATCGGCCTTGGTGCGCACGAGACCCAAGTCGGTGCCGCACTGAGGTTCGGTGAGGCACATGGTGCCCGACCAGGTGCCGTCGGTGAACTTCGGCAGATAGAGCTGCTTCTGCTCGTCCGTGCCGTACAGCTTGAGGGCGTTGTAAGCGCCGTGGGTCAGGCCCGGATACATGCCGAAGGACATATTGGCCGAGCAGATCATTTCCTCGACCAGCATGTTAAGCGACTTGGGCGCGCCTTGGCCGCCGTACTCGGGGTCGGCGCCGAGGCCGGTCCAGCCGCCGGCGGTGAACTGGTCGTAGGCCTCTTTAAAACCCTTCGGCGTGCGCACCACGCCATTCTCGAAGGTGCAGCCTTCCTCGTCGCCGGAGCGATTGAGCGGGAAGAGTACCTCGGCGGCCAGCTTGCCGGCTTCTTCGAGCACGGCATCGACCACGTCCGGCGAGAAATCGCCGTAACCGGGCAGGTTCTGCAGATCGTCGCCGCCGAAAAGCTCGCGGTAGACGAACTTCATATCGCGCAGGGGAGCCGTATAGACAGCCATGACTGTTCTCCTAGTTCCGCAGCGGTTTGCCGGTGTCGAGCATGTGCTCGATGCGCGCGAGGGTGGCTTGGGTCTTCACAAGCTCCATGAACGAAGCGCGTTCGAGTTTCATCAGCTCTTTCTCGGTGATGGTCTCGGTGTGATCGGTGTTGCCGCCCGTGAGCACTTTGGCCAGCGCGAGCGAGACGGTCTCGTCGTGCGGCGTCAGCTTGCCGGCAAGCTTGAAACCCTCGAGCGCCACCTTCAGGGCAGCCACGCCATGCGGGCCGGGCAACGAGATCACCTGGTCCTTGGGCGGCTGATAGCCTTCGGCCAGCTTCAGCACCTTGGCCTTGGCATCGGCCAGCAGGCGGTCGCGGTTCATGCTGATCTGGTCATCTTTACGCAGGATGCCCATCTCCTTGGCTTCCTGAGCGGACTTGGCCACCTGCGCCGTACCGATGAGTTCAAAGGCGCGCGCGACCGCGGGGATCGGTCCCTTGGGCAGGCGGGGATCGCTCTTGAGACGCAACAGCATCTCTTTGCAGCCGCCCCAGCCGGGGATCACGCCGACGCCGACCTCGACGAGGCCGGTGTAGGTCTCGGCGTGGGCCTGGATGGCGTCGGAGTGCAGCAGGATTTCACAGCCGCCGCCGAGGGCCATGCCCAATGGAGCCGACACGACCGGGAAGGGGGCTTGTTTTAGCGACTGATAGGTCTTCTGCCCGTCCTCGATCTGGCTCTCGATCTCGCTCCAGACCGCGATGTTGGCGGCGAACAGCATGAGGCCGATATTCGCGCCGACCGAGAAGTTGGGGCCCTCGTTGTGGACGACGATGCCCTTCCACTTCTTGTCGCTCTTGATGAGCTTCATGGTGTCCTTGTAGGCCGCCATGATGAGGGGATCGAGGCTGTTGGCGCGCGACGTGAACTCGACGCAAAGCACGCCGTCGCCCAGGTCCCAAACCTTGGCCGAAGGATTCTTGATGACCGGCGTTGCGCCACGTTTGACGTCGGAGAGCTTTAGCACCCCAGGCGCGCGCACGACTTCGGTGTAGTCGCCCTTGGTGGTGAGATAGAGCAGCTTCGTGCCCTCGACTTTGTAGAACCCGCCCTTCTCGGCGGCGAGCTTGACCAGCGGCGGCACGTCCATCTTCTCGGCGGCCAGGCGCTCGGCAAACCACTTGGCGCCGATCTGATCGATGAGCTCAAAGGGGCCGAGCTTCCAGCCGTAGCCGTCCTTCATGGCCTCGTCGACATCGACAATGGTGTCGGCGATCTCGGGCACCAGCGATGCGGTGTAGGAAAGGCCCTTGCTGGCCACCTTCCAGGCGTACTGCCCGCCCTTGTCGGGATGCTCGAGCACGCCGCGCAGGCCTTTTTTGCCGGCGTCGATGCTTTCAAGAGTGGCTTTCACGCTCGGCGCATATTCGCCGGTCTTGAGATTGATGCTTTCCTTGATCTTGGCGCCGCCGTCCTTGCGCAGGCGATAGAAACCGCTGGGGCCTTTGCGGCCGATCCAGCCGTTCTTGAGCATGGCGGTCACGACCGGCGGCTCGCCGGAGATGGCGATGTAGGCGTCGGTCTTGGGCAAGAGCGACAGCATCGACTTGGTCAGGTGCGGCATCAGGTCGATGCCGATGAGGTCCAGGAGGCCGAATACGCCGGTCTTCGGAATGCCGAAGGGGCGCGAACCAATCGCATCCGCTTCGTCGATTGTAAGGCCCAGGTTCAGCGCTTCGACCACCGCGTTCTGCATCCAATAGATGCCGATACGGTTGCCGATGAAGCCGGGCGTATCCTTGCAGACTACCACGCCCTTGCCGAGGCGCACGTCGGCGAAGTCGCGCACCATGGCGATGGCGTCCTTGCGCGTCTTCGGGCCGCCGACGACTTCCAGGAGACGCATGTAGCGCGGCGGGTTGAAGAAGTGCGTGATCATGAAGTCCGGCACCATCTCGGGCGGCATGCCGGCTTCCAGTTCTTTCAGCGGAATGGTCGAGGTGTTGGAAGACACCACCGAACCCGCTTTGCGGTGCGCCTGAACCTTCTTGTAGAGGTCCTGCTTGATGTCGAGGCGTTCGATGACCGCCTCGATGATCCAGTCGCAGTCCTTCAGAAGATCGAGGTTATCCTCGATGTTCCCGGTGGTGATGAGGTTCGCATTCTTCTTTGACATGAAGGGCGCGGGGTCGGTCTTCAAGAGTTTGGCGACCGCGCCTTCGGCGATAGCGTTCCTGTTGCTGCCGGTCTTCGGAACGATGTCGAGCAGCACGCAGGGCACGCCAGCATTTGTAATGTGCGCGGCGATGCCGGCGCCCATGACGCCCGCTCCTATCACCGCGGCTTTTTTGATCTCGGCCATGATGGCGTGCCCCTACATTGCTTCCAAGATCGTCGCGATGCCTTGTCCGCCGCCGATGCACTGGGTGGCCAGCGCGTACTTCTTCTTCTCGCGCTTCAGGAGTGCGGCAGCTTTGCCGGTGATGCGCGCGCCCGTGGCCCCGAGCGGGTGGCCGATGGCGATGGCGCCGCCGTCGATGTTGGTCTTGGACAGGTCTATACCCAAATCCTTCACCACCGCGAGGCTCTGCGCCGAGAAGGCTTCATTGAGTTCGATGATGTCGATTTGGTTCAGCTTGAGGCCGGCCCGCGCGAGGGCTTTCTGTGTCGCGCCGACTGGGCCGATGCCCATGATCTCGGGCGCGCAGCCCGACACGGCGATGGAGAGGATGCGCGCGAGGGGCGTCAGGCCATTTTTCTTGGCGTATTCCTCGGTGCACACCAGCACCGCCGAGGCGCCGTCGGTGAGCGGCGATGAGGTGCCGGCGGTTACTGTTCCCTTTTCGCTGAAGGCGGGCTTCAGGCCGGCGAGCGCTTCGACAGTGCTGTCGGCGCGGATGCAGCCATCGGTGTCGATCATGCCACCTTCGCCCTTCACGGGAATGATCTCGTCCTTGAACTTTCCGGCGGCCTGGGCGGCGGCGGCGCGCCGATGGCTTTCGACGGCGAACTCTTCCTGGGTCTTTCGCGAGATCTGATACTTCTCGGCCAAGTTCTCGGCTGTCTCACCCATGCCGATGTATGCCTTCGAGCCCGCATCGACCAGCGTCGGGTTCGGCATCGGGTTGAACCCACCCATCGACACCCGGCTCATACTTTCGATGCCTGCGCAGATGAACACTTCGCCAGCGCCCATCTTGATGGCCCCGGCGGCCTGGTGGATCGCCTGCATGGAGGAGCCGCAGAAGCGGTTGATGGTGTCGCCCGCCACCGTGATCGGCAGGCCCGCGAGGAAGACGACGTTGCGCGCGATGTTGAGGCCCTGCTCGCCTTCCGGGAAGGCGCAACCCATGGCGAGGTCCTCGATGTCCTCGACTTTTACCTTGGTCTTGGCGACGAGACCTTTGATCACGGTCGCGACCATGTCGTCGGCGCGCGTCTTGCGAAGCGCACCCTTATTGGCGAGATGGAACGGCGAACGGACGTATCCGGCGATGACGACGTTGCTCATGACTGGTCCCCTTATGACGAACCCGTGAAGTTGTTTACGTGGCAGCCTGCTCCGCTTTTGCGGCCTCGGCCTCTTCTTGCTTCAACTCTTTCTTAGACAGCTTGCCGATCAGCGATTTGGGAAGCTCGTCGCGAAACTCGTATTCGGCGGGCTGCTCGATCTTCGAAACTTTGTCTTTCATGAAGGCGCGGATTTCGGCTTCGGTCAGCGTCATACCCTTGCGCACCTTGATGAAGGCTTTGGGCGCCTCGCCGCGGTAGGGATCGGGAATGCCGATCACCGAGGTTTCCTCGACCGCCGGGTGCTGGTAGAGCGCCTCTTCGAGCACACGCGGATAGATCTTGTAGCCCGAGGCGTTGATCATGTCCTTGATGCGGTCGACGATGAAGACGTAACCCTCTTCGTCCATGTAGCCGACGTCGCCGGTGTGCAGCGCGCCGTTCTTCATGACATCGGCCGTGTCCTTAGGGCGGTTCCAGTAGCCCTTCATGACCTGCGGACCGCGCACGCAAATCTCGCCCTTCTCGCCGATACCAAGCACGCGGTCGTCATCGAGCGCGCGGATTTCCACAATCGTGCCCGGCATGGGCAATCCGATGGAGCCCGGCTTGTTCGCGCCCTCCGTGGGATTGGTGCACACGACCGGGGACGTCTCCGACAGGCCATAGCCCTCGACCACCACGCACTTCGTCCGCTCCTCAAAAGACCTCTTCACTTCGACCGGTAAAGGCGCGCCGCCGGAAATGCAGAGCTTGATTGAAGTGAGGTCATATTTGTCCACGTCCGGCGCGTTGTTGATGGCGGTGTAGATGGTTGGCACCGCCGGAAACAACGTCGGCTTCTTCTTGTCGATGTTCTTCAAGCAATCTTTGAGGTCGAAGCGCGGCATCATGATGATCTCGGCGCCGTACTCGAGGCCGACCAGAAGGATGACCGTCATCGCGAAGACATGGAAGAACGGTAGTGCCGCGAGGAAACGTTCGTTGCCCTTGTCGGGATTGTTGAACCACACCGATACCTGGCGCGCGTTGGCCGAGATATTGCCGTGCGTGAGCATCGCTGCTTTGGGCACACCCGTGGTGCCACCCGTGTACTGCAGCACGGCAAGATCTTCCTGCGGATCGATGGTCGCGGGGGTGATGTCGCCGTCGTTGTCGACCAGGTGATCCCACCAAATCTGGCGGTCGTCTTCCTCGACATCGGCGACGGTCTTGCGCTTGAAGAGGTTGAACATGACCGCCGTAGCCAGCGGCAGCGCCTCGGCCATCGAGCAGACGATCAGTTTGCGCAAGGGCGTGTTGTTCAGCAGCGTGCGCGCCTTGGGATACATGGCGGTCAGGTCCATGGTGACCATGAACTGCGCGCCGGAATCCTTGACCATGTTCTCGAGTTCGCCGGCGGCGTAGAGAGGGTTCATGTTGACCACGGTCCCGCCCGCCATCAGCACGCCGAAGAATGCGGCGATGTAGTAAGGAGTATTGGGCAGCAGCAGCGCGACGCGCGTGCCCTTGGTCACGCCCAGCTTCTGGAAACCCGTCGCGGCGCGCGCGGCCAGTTCGCCCGTCTCGGCGTAGGTCCAACGCTTGCCGAGGAACTCCATGCACGGATGGTCGGGGTAGGCGGCGACGGCGTCGAGCAGCAGCTGGTAGGCCGGGACCTCTGGAATCGGCATCGCCCAATCCGCAAACGGCGGATAGTTCTTGAGCCAGGGATAATCGGGTTTCTTCCCGGCAGGTCGCGTCGCTTCAGATACCGCCATAACCTCCCTCACAGCCCACGTCCCCCCGCAGGCTTATTTCGAAAAATCCTAGCGAATCAAACGGTTCGCTACCAGTGCCGGCAGGAACGGGCCTAAAACCGGCCTAGAATCGGGGGTGGGGCCGAGACAAAGCCGCGCAGAAAGCGCGACTCCGGGCGGAAATTCCCGGCTTATTTGTCGAGCAGGCTCGAAAGCTTGAGGGCGATGCCCTTGGAACCGAAGACTTTCAGTTTGCCCAAGGTGAAAGCCACCATGGGATTAAGATCGCCGTTGATGAGCTTGACCATATTGTCGGCCGACAGGGCCAGTGTGGTCTCGGCGTCGTCGGTGTCCGGGTTGGGGACGATCTTGACCTCGTCGCCGGTGGCGTCCAGCAGGATCTTGCCGTCGTCGCCCAGGTCAAAGAGGACGGTGTGGTGCAGTTCCTTGAGCTTTTCGGCCTTGCCTTGCATCTCGCCGATCAGGTCTTCCAGCGCCATTTGCCGCTCCCCCCTTGTCTTGGTTCAGACTGCCAACCGATATCAATATGCCACAGAAGTATAAGTAATTCATGGCGTTAATTGACCCGGGCGGCGTGACCGGCTAGCTTTCTTGAGTCGCGCCAAGGGCTTAGTAGGTGCGGACGAGGCGCCCGACTGCGGTTGAGGGGCTGCGGGCCTTCCTCTAGGGGCAAGTGTACGACGATGTCCGATACCCATGCAGCGACAGCGCCGGGCGGTGCGCAAGCCAAGCTTAAGGACTTGCGCGCGCTCGTGCAGGACATGGGCCACTGGCGCCACGCGCCCGAAGGTGGCGTCAATCTGATCATCATCAGCGTCACCGCCTCGCTGCCTGAGACCAAACGCACCCCCGAGCTGGTTGCGCAGATCGGCGAGGGCGTAATCGGGATCGCCGGCAGAAAAAACGGCACGACCTATGCGGTCTCATCCTGCGACTTTGCCATCATGGTGAAGCTGAGCGAGGCCGCGCTCGTGGGTGTCGTGCGCGACATCAAGGTCGACATGCTGCGCACCATCGAGCGCAACTTCCCCGGCTCCTTCGGCACCATCGACCAGAGCCGCCTCGTGCTGTCCTATGACCTCGTAAACAACTACCGCTCGGCGGCCGACCGCATCGCCAAGTACGCCGAGATCGCGCAGCGCGCCGTCGCCGAGCCCGAGGGCGACAAGCAGCTGCGCCCGCTGACGACCGCCGACATCAAGAACGTGATGCGGGCTTATGAGAAATTCGGCACCGACAAGTTCGTCAAAGCCTTCGTGCGCAGCCAGGATGTGATGATGAATATTGCCGGCAAGCCGCCCGAAGCGGTGATGACCGAGTATTTCATCAGCATGGACCTGCTCCGCAAGCCGCTGTTCGTCGATGTCGAGATGCGCGGCTCCGGTCGGCTGTTCAACGAATTCACGCTGGTTCTGGACCAGATTCTGCTCCAGGCCTTCAACCACATGCACACCACCGAGGCGCGCTGCTCGATCAACCTGAACGTCGAGAGCGTCTTCACCGAGGCGTTCGAAGGTTTCATCGAGGCCACGCCGCCGACGAAACTGCAGCAAGTGGTGTTCGAATTCCGCCAGTCCAACATCGTCGAAAACTTCGACGAATTCCAGGTGGCGCGCGGGCTCATCAAATCCAAGGGCGCGCATATCGCGGTCGATCAGATCTTCCCGCAGACCGTCGGTCTCGTCGATCTCGACTACATCGGCGCGAGTATCGCCAAGATTCACTGGCGCAACGGCGCCGAGGAAATTCTCAAGGAGCGCGAACGCGCCATCAAGTACCTGATCGATTGTAATGTGCTGCCCGTCCTCATTCGCGTCGACAACGAACGCGCGCTCGAAATCGGCGCGAGCATGGGCATCAACATGTTCCAGGGTTTCCACATCGACAAGCTCCTGGGCGGCGCCAAGGTTCCGGTTTAGCTCGGGTAAACAAAACCCGCCCCGCGCGCGTTATGGGGTAAACTCATCGTCCCATGCGCATTCAAGCCAAGCTTTTCCTGCTGCTTCTGGTGATCGCCATTCTGCCGCTCGCGGCGCTGAGCTGGCGTAGCGAGCGCGCGACCCAGAATCTGGGCGAGGCCATCGCCGACTACGGCAAGGCCGCCATGGTCGATGAGATCGAAAGTCAGCTGCGCCAGGCTGTGGCGTATTCGTCAGACCTTTTATCCGTGCAGCAACGCCAGGTGGGCCTGGCGCTCCGGCTGCAGGCGGCAGCGACCGAGCGCGCGCTGAGCGGGCCTGTGCCTGCAGACGATGCGCGGCCGGCCTATCTGCACAGCGCTTTTGACGATCCCAAGACCTGGCCGCCGGGCACCGAGCTTGCGCTCGATCATGCCATCGTCACGCCCGGCCGCGAGCAGGCCGTGCCCATCAGCCGCGACCATCAATCGTTCTTCGTGCTTCCGGACGCCGAGCCAGTCCGCGCGCAAGAACTCATGCGCCGCATGGCGTCGCTCGACGGCGTCTACCGCCAGCTCAACGACACCGATCCCGCCCTGTTCTATTGGCAGTACGTGACGCTGAAGGAAGGCATTCACTCATCCTATCCAGGGCACGGGGGTTATCCCGCCGGCTACGATCCGCGCAAGCGCGCCTGGTATACCGACGCCGCGGCGGCCAGCGACGTGGTCTGGAATCAGCCGCTGTTCGACGCCTCCACGCGCCGCTTGCTGCTGACGGCGGCGCTGCCCTTGCGCCGCGGCGAAGAATTCCTCGGCGTCACCGCGGTCGATATCGACATTCTTGCTGTGCTGGACTCCGTGCAGAAGCGCTTTCGCCTTGGCGCTACGGCCGAAAGCTACCTCGTGCGCCTTGCCGAAAACAGCGATGCGCTACACGTCGTGGCGGCCAGTGTGATCGGGGGCAATAAATCGGCCACCGAGCCGTCCTGGGATTCCGTGCCGGAGACGCCTGCGCTCGCGGCGGGGACACCGGAGGCGCTCAAGGCCATCGCCGACGACCTGCGCGCTGGGCGCGACGGCATCAAACAGATGCCCCACAAGGGCCGCGAGGCCCTCTGGGTCTACGGCCGTGTCGAGGGCTTGAGCGCGGCGCTTCTTTTCATCGTTCCGGTGGGTGATATCGAATCCACCGCCGATCAGGCGCAAGCCGAGGTGCGCGAGGTCATCGCCCAGCAGGTGCGCCTCGCGGGCATCGCTTCGGTCGCGCTAACCGTGCTGGTCGCGGTGCTGTCGATGGTCGCTGCGCGTTCGGTGACCGAACCCTTGCGCGATCTCGCCGACGCCGCGCAGAGGCTGGCTAAAGGCGATTTCGGCGTGCGCGTCGATATCGAAGGCAGGGACGAGGTCGCGGCGCTGGGCCGAAGCTTCAACGCCATGGTGCCCGAACTACGAGAGCATCTTGCCACAAAGGAATCGCTGACGCTTGCCAAGGAAGTGCAGCAGAACCTGTTGCCGGACAGCCCGCCGAAGGTCAAAGGCTTCGATATCGCGGGGCGCTGCGTCTACAGCGAGGACGTCGGCGGCGACTATTACGACTTCATGGAGTTGCGTGATGATGCCGGCGAACAGCACGTCGGCGTCGTGATCGGCGACGTTGCGGGCCACGGCGTGGTCGCGGCGCTGACGATGACGTCCGTGCGTATCCTCCTGCGCAGCTATGCGGGCGACGGCACGACACTTAAGCCGGTGATGCGCGCGGTTAACCGCCACCTCGCCGCCGACGCCACGGCGGGGCGGTTCGTCACGCTCGTCTATCTCGTCATCGAGCCCGATACGCGCGAGGTGCGCTGGATCAATGCCGGCCATGGTCCGCTCATGCTGTACGATCCCGGCGACGATGCTTTCGAGGACATTGATGCCGCCGACATCCCGCTCGGCGTGAACCCAGACTGGAACTTCCACGAGCATATGCGCGACAAGTGGCCGGCCAGCGGCGTGCTCGTGCTCGGCACCGACGGGATTTGGGAGCTGCAGAATCCGGAGGGACGCGTCTTCGGCCGCGATGGCCTCAAACAGCTGATCCGCAAGCACGCGCACCTGACGGCCGACCAGATCTGCGACGCGGTCAACGCCCGCCTGACGGACTTCGCCGACGGGGCGCCACCGCGCGACGATATCACCATCGTTGTGGTGAAATTTCCGAAATAACGACCGTGGCGCTGAACATCATCAAACTCGCCGTCGGTATCGAGGACCTCGAGCATCTCGACAAGCGCCAGCGTCAATGGCGCGACAAGAAAACCGGCCACTACCGCCATTGGACGCGCATGACGCCCAAGCGCGACAAGGAGGTACTGGCCGGGGGTTCGCTCTACTGGGTGATCAAGGGCATGATCCTCGTGCGTCAGCCGATCCTCGACTTCGGCGAAGACGAGGAAGACGGCAAGCCGATGTGCGTCATCCACCTCGCGCCGGTGCAGATCCTGGTGCAGCCGCGCGCCCAGCGCGCGTTCCAGGGATGGCGCTACCTCAAAGCCGACGCCGCGCCGCCGGATGTCGCCAAACATGGCAAGACTTTCGTGGATCCGGATATGCCCAAATCCATGAAGCTGGAATTGGCCAAGCTCGGATTGTTGTAAGGTTCGTTGAGTGTGCGCAATTCCGCCCCGTGGAACGCGGTGCGCCCTGAACCCATACAAGCTATGTTAACTTCGTGCGGAATTGCGGCGCAGGCAGCTGCGGCCTGCGGCCCATACAGCCTGCGCGCTGCAGTCCGCGGAATAGCTATCCCAGCAAGACCAGCGGCAGACCCACCGCCATGATGGCGATGCCCACCACTTTTGGACCCGTAATCGCTTCCTGAAAATAGGCCCGGCCGAGAATGAGGGCACCGACCAACCCGATCACGCGTTTGATCAACTCGACCAGCGCCACCAGCGTCATTTTATAAGCCGCCAGTTGCAGCCCGTAACCCATCCCAGCGGTCAGCGCGACACCGGCCAAGGGCCGGATCGCGCCGGGCGGCAAGCGTAGCCCACGGGGGCCCCCGTGAAGCAAGAGCCACACGCCCAAGGTCGAAGACAATATGAGAAGTTGCACGAAGCCGTGCATGCCGACGCTGGCATAGTTGAGGCACATCTTGTCCACGGGCGGATTGAGCGACCACAACAGCACAACACCCAGCATCGGCTTCGCGCCGGGCTCACGCGCGAACGTATTCCAGACTGCCCGCAGGCTAAGGCCCGACCCGGCCGGTAGATAGAGCGCGAACAAGCCGGCGGCGACGAAGACGATGCCGGCGGCCTGCAAGACGCGGGGCCATTCGCCGATCAGCACCCCACTAAAGAGCGCGGTGATCACCGGCACCAAGGCCAGCATGGGAATCATGAGACTGAGGGGCGAGCGGCGCAGCGCCACCATGAATAGCACATTGGCGCCAAGACCAAGGACCGCCGCCGCCGCGCCGGGCAACAGGTAGCCCGGGTGCAAGCGATAGTCGCCGCCGAGCACCAGCCAAAGGCCGAGGATCGGCGCCTCCAAGAGGAAGGCGTAAAACAAGGCCAGCAGCGCGCCGGCCGCGCGCGGCACCGCCTTGCGCATGGAATCCGAGGCGGAATAGGCCACGGCGCAGGCGATGCTGAGGGCCATGGCCGGCAGGCCGAGGGTGAGTTCGATCATGGGGGCTATACGTACTGGCGCGGGCCTGGAACGGGAAGCCCGAACCCCAAGTTGGGGCTGGGGTTATGACCGTTTGATGGCGGCCCCTTTCGCCCCGGCGCGTGTTATATTTGTGGTGTCGTCAACCGTTCCTCACATTATAAGCTTTGCAACCGACGTTCCTGGCAAAGCCTTACACACGAAGAAGAAATGTCCGAATTTCTGAGCAATGCGCGCGACCGGCTCTCGTCCACATGGCAGCAGATGCGCGAGCGTATCGGTGCGCGGGGTTCCTCGCGCGGAGAGTCGCTCATAGACCCCAGTCACATCCCCATGATCGCAGCGGTGCTGTTCGTGCTGTTCGTCGTCTACTACCCGCTCGGCATGATGCTCAATAACCACATCGAGGACGATCTCAACATCACGCCGGCGGCGGAATACGACGTCCCCGGCGGCAGCAAGGCGATCGCGCTCGCGGCGACAGTGGTGGCGCGCGATTCCGACCGCTGGCTGCCCAACGCGCCGTTCTGGCATCCGGCAGCCGCGCTCGACAATGCGCCAAATTTTCAGCTCGGCACGATCTATGCCGTGTCGCGCTTTGTGCTTGAGGTCGGCGACTACCTCGGCCGCATCCGCGGTTCGTCGGCCATCGATCCCAACCTCGACGCCGCCGTCGGCTTACTCAAGTACGACGGGCGCACGTGGTATTGGGGCCAGGGCAACATCATTCCGCGGCCGAAGGCGGAATCTCAGTACATGGAAGCGGTCGAGCATCTCGACCTCTATAACCGCGACGTTGCCGCCGGCAAGTCGACCTATGACAAGCGCACCGACAATCTCATCGCGTTCCTGGACCGCGTCGCGCAGGATCTGGGTTCGGCCAGCGCCGAGCTCGACGCGCGCGCGCAGGACGGCGGCGGCTATCTTGATTTCCAGGCCGACGACATCTTCTACAACACCAAGGGCAAGCTTTACGGCTACTACATCATCTTGAGCGCGCTCGGCGAGGACTTCGCCGCGATCCTCAAGGAAAAGCAGGCGACCGAAGTCTGGGCCAACATGCTCACGTCGCTGCGTACGGGGGCGGGCATGGATCCGCTGATCGTCGTCAACGGTGACCCCGACAGCATGACGATGCCCTCGCACTTGCGGGCGCTGGGGTTCCCGCTGCTGCGCGCGCGCATCCAGATGCGCGAGCTCGAGGACATCCTGCAGAAGTAGTTCTGGTCGCCGCGGAGGACGTCTTGGCGAAGGTCGAAAAATCCGAAGAACAGTGGAAAAAGGAACTGACGCCCGAGCAGTTCCGCATCTTGCGCCAGAAGGGCACCGAGCGCGCCTTTACGGGCGAGTACAACGCGTTCAAAGGCGAGGGCGCCTTTGTCTGCGCCGGCTGCGGCACGCCGCTGTTCCAATCGGCAGCCAAATACGATTCTGGATCGGGGTGGCCGTCTTTCTTCCAGCCGGCGCAACCCGGGGTCATCGCTGAGCACGTCGACAGCAGCCACGGCATGGTGCGCACCGAGATCACCTGCGCCAATTGTGGCGGACATCTCGGCCACGTCTTTCCCGATGGCCCGCGGCCGACAGGTCGGCGCTATTGCATCAATTCGGCGTCCCTCAAATTCGAAGGCAACGAGAAAACCAAGACGTGAAGCCGGTTGTTTCGCGCAACCGGAGCTATGAGCGGCGCGGATTTTTCGCCGACGTCAACGGGAAAATTTTCGAAGCAGATTACGCAAGTGCTTGCGGGGCTGCGGCGCCCTGCGTAATTCTTTCGACGTCGCGATACCCCCATCGTGAACGGATTTAAGGGGAGGGGGACTTCGGTTCAGCGCCGTGAAGGCTGCAGGTCCGAGGGTGCAAAGAAAAAGGGCGCGGGTTTTACCCCGTGCCCTTTTTTATTGATCGGCCCGTTCTATTTCTTTCAGCCGCGGCCGCGATATGGCGGGACGCCTTGATCGGGCACCCACAGCCCTTCAGGCAGCGTACCGGTCTGCCAGAACACATCGATGGGAATGCCTCCGCGCGGATACCAGTAGCCGCCGATGCGCAGCCACTTCGGCGCCGCCGCTTCGACGATGCGCTTGGCAATAGTCAATGTACAGTCTTCATGGAAGGCGCCGTGATTACGGAACGATGCGAGGAACAGCTTCAGCGACTTTGATTCGACGATGGTTTCGTCGGGCGCATAGTCGATGACGAGATGCGCAAAGTCGGGCTGGCCGGTCACCGGGCACAGCGACGTGAATTCCGGGCAGGTGAAACGGATGAGATAATCCGCGTCTTGATGCGGATTGGGCACGGTCTCGAGTACGGCCTCATCGGGTGATGCGGGTACGCCGGAGGTGGCGCCCAGCTGCGTTAGTCGTGTTTCCTGATCGTGGGCCATCGTCATCACCTGCGGCGGCAACATAACCTAGGCAACCGGCACTTGCCATGCGTTCAGACCCGGCTTACGTCCTAGACATGTCCGATTTCTCTCCCACGCACGTTCCTGCCAGTACAGACGAGCAGCCGGTGACGTCGCCCTGCATCAGCGTCTGCGCCGTCGATCGAGCGCTTGGACTTTGCATGGGATGCTTGCGCACGCTCCAGGAAATCGGCCAGTGGCGTGCGATGACGCCTGACGAAAAGCGCGCCTGCGTCGCGCGCTGCGACGCGCGCGCAAAGAACCTCCCGCGGCGCGGCAAAGACGGTGCGCCGATCACTCTTCCTTAGCGGAATTTTGCGCTGCGAGTCTGGAGGGAACCCAGGGCGCGCGGCGCCGTTGTGATGCTGAGGATGGCGGATTTCCGCGTTTCGTAGCCTAGGGTTTGTGTTTTCAACCATTCCGGCTACAATCGGTAGTAGATCAGAGGAATTGGGCTTATGGCACCTCCGGCGATTGCAGTGAATGTGGGCGGCGGCTTCTTTGCGCAGACACCAGGCGCGGGCTTTCCGGCGTTCGCTTTGCGCGATCTCGAGGGTGTGGTTGCGCGCACGGTGCGCAGCGCCCGCGCGCAAGGGCGCGACTACATGTCGCAGAGCCGCGCGGCAGCGCATGCGGTGATGGCGGTGCGCCCCGACCTGTCCCTGGGCCAGGCCCTCGATGTCGTCGAGCGCCTGCGCGCAGCGTAGCGCTTAGCGCCGCGCCAATACAAAAATTCTACCCATCGTGAAAAGCACGTTGCCGTCCGCCTGAGGCGGATAAGCCGCGCGTGCCTCGGCGGTATAGTCTTCGAGAAAGGCCGCCCGGTCGCTTTCGGGCAGTGCGGTTAGATAGGGCATCAGTGCTGTGCTCGACGTCCAGGCCGTAACTGCTTCAGGGCCGGCGAGGACGTGGTGATAAAGCGTCTCCCAGATTTCGACCGTGCTCGCACGCGGCGCGAGCAGATCATGATAGGCCCCGGCCGACAGGGGATGCGCATAGGTGCGCGCCCCGGCGATGGGCTGCCAGCGCGGCCGAGCGATCACGCGGGCCAGGAGCGTGTGGTAGAGCGCCTTGCCGGTCACGGGCATCTGGACCGCAAGCACGCCGCCAGGGGCAAGACTCTCAAGCAGGCGGGGGAACAGCTGCGGATGATCGGGCACCCATTGCAGGGCTGCATTGGCGAAGATCAGCGCGGGCGGCGCGTCGGGTTTCCACGCCGCGATATCGCCCTGTCGCCATGTGATGCCGGCGTCGAGCGCGCGGGCTTTGGCCAGCATTTGCGGTGATGAGTCGAGACCGATGATGGTGCGGTCGGGCCACTTGTGCTTGAGTTCGCGCGTCAGATTGCCGGGTCCGCATCCGAGGTCGACGATGGCGCCCGGCACGGTCAGTTCGAGACGCGCCATAAAGTCTTGCGCCGGCCGCGCGCGATAGGCGGCGAATTCCAGATAGAGCGCGGGATTCCAGGCGGTCTTCATGGCCGGGCTTCTACGCTGCGCCGCTTTGAAGGCTGTTTGCCTCGGTATCGGCGAAAGGCGCGTGCGGCAAGGCGAGTACCGCGATGCCCCGGCCGCGTTCGATGGCGTCTTCGAGGCCCTGTTCGGCCCGGCGCAGCATGTCGCTGGCCCAGCGGTCGGTCACTTCCAAGGCGGTGGTCCCGATGCTGACGCCGAACTTGACCGGCTCGCCTTCCACCATCACTTCCAGCGAGGCGAGATCGCGGCACATGCGGTCGGCCAGGGTTTGCGCGCCGGCGCCTTGGGTCTCGGGCAAGAGACCCAGGAACCGCGCCGGTGCAAGCCGTCCGAAGCTGTCGCAGTGACGCATGACCACGACACAATACCCGGAGAAGACCTGGACGACGACGTTGGCCACGTGAGCCCCTCGCTTCGTGAGGCCGTCAAAATCGTCGATCTCGATCATGAGGCAGGAGAACGGTTCTTTATAGCGGCGCGCGCGGGCGAACTCGTTTTGGGCCAGCAGCGAGATGTGGGCGCGGTTGGAAACACCGGTCAGTTCGTCTGATGTGGCGCGGCGTTCAAGCTCCATCTTCAGTTCGAAGGATGCCCGGCGCTCGTTCTCTAAACACAGCGCCGCGAGGCTTGCCACGACGAGCATGGGAACCATTGCGCCCAACATATCGAGTGGCGCGAGGGAAACGCCTTTGGCCGGCACATAAAACAATGCACCCCCGGCGCCAAGGGCCGCACACAGGGCAAGGGCCGCCAAACTCGCGCGCAGCGTCGGGGCGGCGATGACCGACAGCAACATCAGAACGTCGAAAATGAATGCCGCGCGCACCGCGTTGCCGTCGGGGATGACCGCAGCACCCAAGAGCGCGTGGGCGCCGACGGCAAGAACCATCAGTGACGGGTTGATCTCGATCAGCGGTCCCGGTGTGCGGGCGAAGGTGAAGCCGAACAGAATGAACGTCACGCCGCCGAGCTGTAGCGCGGTGACCGAAAAAATCGGCGGGGCCCCCACGCGCAGCGCGAGCCACAGGCACACCAGCATGTAAACCAAGCCGGCCGAGAGAAGCAGCCAACGCTGGCGGATTTTTGCGGCATTGGTGAGCCGCAGTCGATACGCGGCGCTACGCGCAGGATCGGTGATCGGGGCAACGGACACGGGTGATATGCTCCTGACGCCAGGAGCATATCACTGGAGCGCGTGTCAGTGCACGTGGGCTACGGCGACGTGGGATCGTCCGTCCCGGCGCGCGCTGTGCTTGGCGGTGAACATCGCGTGGCTGGCTTGCTGCAGAAGACGTTCGGCGGTCTCGCGCGCCGAGAACGCCGGGGTGCTGCCCTTGACCGCCAGAGCGGCCACACCGCCCGCAACCGTCACGACATGTTTGCCGTCGCGCGTTTCAACCGCGCCGGTGATGGCGTCGCTGAGGCTCTTGGCTGTGGCGAGCGCCTGGCCCGCGAGCAGGAAGTCGGTCAGGACAACGGCGAACTCGTCGCCGCCGAGGCGCGCGACAAGGTTGGCCGGATCGCGGGCCGCCGACAGCCGCGTAGCCGTGCACCGCAGGACATCGTCGCCGATCGCCTGGCCAAAAGCTTCGTTGAGGAACTTGGTGCCGTTCAGATTGAATAGCGCCACCCCGACCATGCCCCCGCGGGCGGCATTATCCGCGACCGCCTGCGTGAGCCGCTCGGTGAAGGCGGCGCGGTTGGGAAGTCCGGTGAGTGCGTCCACGTAGGCCGCGCGCGTGAGCACGCTCTCGCGCGCATGCTGGGCGAGGGCATACCGGATCGCGCGCTCGAGACCTTCGACGGTCAGTTCGCCTTTGACGAGGAAGTCATAAGCACCGTGCGCAAGTGCGCCCTCGTCTATGG
Organism: uncultured bacterium; assembly: GCA_903888485.1. GTDB lineage: Bacteria > Pseudomonadota > Alphaproteobacteria > Rhodospirillales > Rhodospirillaceae > SHVO01. The sequence continues at coordinate 17,623 of CAISTS010000061.1, forward strand.
CGCGGTCGTCAAGTGCCGAAACGACAATGAACGGTACGTCGACATCGAAACGCTTGGCTTCGTCCATGAGGTCGAAACCGGTATGCGGGCGCAAATGATAGTCGGTCAAACACAGATCGACGCGCTCGCGCGTCAGGATCTGCAGCGCAGAAGGAATAGTGTCGGCCAGATGAATCCGCGAAGCGGGCACGCCGACGGTGCGCAAGAAGCGTTTGATGAGCGCGGCGTCGATGGCGTTGTCTTCGAACAGAAGCACGCTCAGTTCGGCCGGCGTATAGCTCCTAGCGCCGGACGGCGCGTGGTCTAGCGAATCGGTCATCCTATCTCCGGGTGGGCCCGATCTCGTCGCAACGTATGCGGTGCGCGGAGGCCCTTGTTATGTTGAGCGCCACTTTACGTCCGCAGGGGTTGATAGATCGTGAACTTCGCGGGCGACGGCACGCTGAGCGTCGCACGGTACATTGCGTTTTCCAGGGTATCTCCTTGGAACGATTCCAGGAACGACCTCCTCACCCTTGGAGTCGGGTAATTTCGCGCCGATGACATCACGCTGCGCGTGCAGCAGCTTGTACGCCGGTGTGCGGGCAGCGGTAAGGTGTGGATCGTGCACGGCGCGCGCGCTTGTTACGAACCAAGTGTCATTTGTTGGCAGCGTAGGGTCACTGACGCAGCGCACTAATCGACGAAAAATCCGCGCTTTTTTGACTTGAACTTTTCAAACCCCCGATTTTGAACGACAAAATCGCATGATGTGCGCGCACGTATGAAAATTCAGGGAAAAATTACAGGCTCCTTGCCGCGCCGCAGTAGACATTCAGACTTGACATAGACCGGCCCATGCCGTTGGTTACGGCTCGTTAATGGGTGGCTAGAGGGGAAGTGTTGGGGAGGCGCCGGTGCCGAAATCCATGATCGGCCTGGAAGAGGGAAAGTATTGCCAAGCTCGGCATCGCCCTGGTAGACCCACACAGCTTTTCGCCTATTAAAACCGAGCAACAACGCTAATTAGTTTCGAGTGAACGCATGGAATATTATTCAAGCTCCGCCTCGACTACTCCGGCGACAAACTATCGGCGACTGGGCGGCTTCGCGTTCGTCGTCGTACTCCACATCGGCTTGCTGTACGCGTTGCAGTCGGGTCTGGCGAAGACGCTGGTGAACAAAGTCATCGGCCCGATGGAAACGCGCGTGATCGAAGAGATCAAGCCGGAAGAAGAAGAGCCGCCGCCGCCGCCGCCGAAGTTCCAAGCGCCGCCGCCGGTGTTCGTCGATATGCCGGACGTGGCCATCACCGAGGCCCCGACGAACAACACCATTACCGCCACCAACGCGCCGCCGAAGGCCGCGCCGCCGCCGCCCAAGGCGGACGTCATCATTCCGCCCCGGCAAAATCCGCGTAGCCCGATCGCCCAGCCTGAATATCCGACGATGTCACGTCGTCTCGGTGAAGAAGGCGCCACGGTCCTCTTGCTGACTCTGGATGAAGATGGCCGAGTCACCGCTGCTTCGGTTGCTGAGACGAGCGGCTTCGAGCGTCTCGATGAAGCCGCGGTCAAGGAAGCGCTGCGTCCGCGCAACTGGAGATTCATCCCCGGCACGATCAACGGCAAGAACGCCGGCATGCAGTTCAAATTCAGAGTTGTCTTCAAGATTGAGAAATGAGCGGCCTAAGCCCAGCCGGTGAGTGCCGTCTGACGGGTCAAATTCGAGTTTAGAGTTAGTGAGGATCACAACATGAACACGCGTAACACTTTTGCTTCCAAACTGACGGCTTGGCTCTCGGCCATCGCCCTCGTGGCGGTTCTGGCCGGCGGCTCCGTCGCCTACGCGGCGGCTGATGCCACCGCTCCTGCCGCTGACGCGGCTGCCACCGCTCCTGCCGCTGACGCGGCTGCCGCTGACCCGGCCGCGGCTCCGGTCGATCCGGCTGCTGCTCCGGCTGATCCGTCCGCGGCGGGCTCTCCGACCGGTAACGCCAGCACCGCTGGTGCCGGCGAAGCGGTCGAGAACCCGTACGGTATCGAGCACATGTGGGAACAGGGTGACATGGTCGCCCGCACCGTTCTCATCATCCTGATCATCATGTCGGCCGGCAGCTGGTACATCACCATCATGCGCCTGATCGACCAGGCCATCCTGATCAAGCAAGCCACCAACGCGCAGAAGAGCTTCTGGGCCGCCGGCAGCCTCAAGGACGGTCTCGCGAAGCTCGAGCCGAACAGCGCCTTCCGCGCCATCGTCACCGACGGCCTCAAGGCCGCCGAACATCACGACGGCAAGCTCACCGACCAAATCGACATGAACGAGTGGGTGTCGATGTCGCTGCAGCGCGCCACGGACGCCATCAACTTCCGCCTGCAGTCGGGCGTGGCCTTCCTGGCCTCGGTGGGCTCGGTCTCGCCGTTCGTCGGTCTGTTCGGCACGGTGTGGGGCATTCTGAACGCCCTTATCGCCATCGGTGTCGCCGGTCAGGTGTCGATCGACCGCGTCGCCGGTCCTCTCGGTGAAGCGCTCATCATGACCGCCATCGGTCTGGCGGTCGCGGTGCCGGCGGTGCTCGGTTACAACCTCATCGTCCGTCGCAACAAGGTCGCTCTGGAACGCGTGCGCAACTTCAGCGCAGACGTCCATGCTGTGTTGCTGGCCGGCGGCGCCAAGCGCGCTTAACTAGCTTACGTTTAGGAGTTAATCGCCATGGGTATGAGTGTAGGCGGGTCCGACGAAGAAGATGCCGTCAACTCGACGATCAATACGACGCCGCTTGTCGACGTCATGTTGGTGCTGTTGATCATCTTCCTCATCACCATCCCGGTGGTCACGAAAACGATCGAACTCAAGCTGCCGACGATTTCCAACGAAGTCACGGAAACCAAGCCTGAGAACATCGTGATCGAGGTCACCAAGGACGGAAAAACGTACTGGAACCAGACGTTGATCCGCATCGATGGCCTGCAGGCGCGCCTCGCGCAGTCTGCGGTGATCGTTCCGCAGCCCGAAGTTCATATCCGTGGCGACATCGATGCGCGTTTCGAGTTCATCGGCCGCGTCGTGGCCTCGGCTGGACGCGCGGGCATCTTGAAGGTGGGTTTCATCACCGACCCCGAGCTCCGCGCGTTGCCGCCCGGCATGTCGTTCTAAGCCGATCAAAGTTAGGAGTTGAGCCATGGGTATGAGCGTAGGTTCGTCGTCCGGCGAAGACGAGGTGATGGTGGAAATGAACACCACGCCGCTGATCGACGTGATGCTTGTGCTGCTGATCATGTTCATCATGAGTCTGCCGGTGCAAACGCACGCCGTGAAGTTGGACATGCCGCGTCCGAACGCCAATCCGAACAAGCCGCAGACGCAGGCTGCCGCGGTCGATCTCGAAGTGGACTTCGACGGCACGATCCTGTGGAACGGCAACGTTGTTGAATCGTTCGACCAACTCGCGCGCTATCTCGCCAGCGTCGCGGCGAAGGACGTTCAGGATGAAATTCACCTGCGTCCCAACCGGCTGGCGAAGTACGACACGGTCGCCAAGACACTTGCCATCGCGCAGCGTCTGGGCGTCAAGAAGATCGGGTTCGTTGGCAATGAGCAATTCCTGCAATAAGCGGGAATTGCCACAAAAATAGGCCCGCCATAAAAGGGCCAAACTCGCCGGCGAAGGTATTGGTTTAGGGAGACCTGCTCCTTATAGGAAACGGGAGTGCCGTAGCGGGGATTCCGTACGGCGTTCCTTTTTGACGTTTGAGAGAGGGCCATTATGAAGACATCGACCACTGTTTCGCGCATTGCACTGTCGCTTGCGCTGGCGTTTGGAGTTGCCGGCGCCGGCATCGTTCTCACTCCGCCGGCGATCGCCGGGGAGAAGCCCCCCACCGTCAGCCCCGCTGTCGGCAAGCCGCTGCAGGAAGCTCAGGCGCTCCTGAAGGGCAACAAGGGCAAGGAAGCCGCGGAGAAGGCCACTGCAGCCGTCGCCGCCGCCAAGTCCCCTTACGAAATCTTCGTCGCCAACGAAATCCTGGGTGCATCCTACATCAACGCCAAGGACTTCCCGAACGCGGTGAAGGCTTTCGAAGCTTCGCTCGCCACCGGCCAGATGCAGGGTCCGGAAAAGGTGCAGCGCTTGAAGATGCTCACGCAGGTGCACTACCAGAGCAAGAACTACCCCAAGACCATCGAGATGGCGAACCAGTACATGAAGGAAGCTCCGACCGACACGGAGATCCCGGTGCTGGTGGCGCAGAGCTACTACCTGCAGAACAACTTCAAGCAGGCTTCGGAGTCGCTGCGCGCGATTGTGAAGTCGTCGGACTCCGCCGGCCGTCCGGTGAAGGAAGACACACTCAACCTTCTGATGAGTGCCGAGTATCAGCAGAAGAATGACGACGGCGTGCGCACGACGCTCGAGATGCTTGCCGTGCGTTATCCGAAGCCGCAGTACATGAAGGACCTCGTGACGATGTACGAGAAGACCCTTCGTGGCGGCTCGACCAAGACCGCGCTCGACGTGTTCGTGGTCAAGTTCAATGCGGGCCTGCTCACCAATGCGCAGGACTACACCAGCTTGACCGAACTTGCGCTGCAGGACGGTCTGCCGGGCCTGGCCAAGAAGGTCATGGATAAGGGCACTGCGGACGGCATTCTGGGCCAGGGCGCTCAGAAGGACCGCGAAGCGCGCATGGCGACCATGGCCAACACCCAGGCTGCCACCGACCAAAAGGGCCTGGCGTCGGGTGAAGCCGAAGCCGCCAAAGCCAAGACCGGCGAAGCGCTGATCAAGTACGGCGAGGCCTATGCCACCTACGGCATGTTCGACAAGGCTGTTGCCGCCACCGAAGCCGGCGTCGCCAAAGGCGTTGCCGACAAGGACGATGCGCAGCTCCGTCTCGGTATCGTCTACATTCAGGCCGGCATGCGTGCGAAGGGCCTGGAGGCCTTCAAGGCGATCACGGCCGGTACGCCGTCGGCAGGGGTTGCCCAGCTGTGGCGGATCGTCAGCCAGAACCAGAAGTCGTAGTCGCGCCAAACGCGACCACACGGGAACGCCGGGCCAGGTCACTTCTGGTCCGGCGTTTCGCGTTTTAGGTGTTGTGGGAGGCGCTTAGACCGCCCGCTGCCCCATTCTGTCTGCAATTGGGTGTCACACTATCGCCAAATGCCGGGCAGTCTTTTTGCTCCGCCTGGGGTAAACTTGTCGCCACCTCGCGGGCACCATCCCGCCGCGCTTCACTGAGGGTAACGCCATGCTGATCCGCCATAAGAAGGCTTCCGACGTCGCATCCCACGAAATCACGCCCAAGGACGTCTACGTCAACCGGCGGCGCTTTATGCAAGCGAGCGGCTTGATTGCCGGCTCGATCGCCCTGGGCGCTCTACCGAGTGCCGCGGCTGTGTTGCCTGCGAAAGGCCAAAAATTCGCCGATGTGAAGAAGGGCTACAGCAAGCTCGGCGACACGGATTCGCTTTCGCCGCCTGAAGCCATTTACAGCTACAACAACTACTATGAATTCGGCTCCAGCAAGGAAGACCCGGCGAAGAATGCCGGTCCGTTCAAGCCGCTGCCGTGGACCATCAAAGTCGATGGGTTGTGCAATAAGCCCGGCACGATTTCCTTTGAGGACTTCATCAAGCCGCATGCGCTCGAGGAGCGCGTTTACCGGATGCGCTGCGTCGAGGCCTGGTCGATGGTGATTCCGTGGAACGGGATTTCCCTTGGCGAGGTCATCAAGCGTTTCGAGCCGCAAGGCAGCGCCAAGTACGTGCGCTTCGAGACCGTCGTGCGCCCCGAAGAGATGGTCGGTCAGCGCGACCGTCACAATTTGCCATGGCCCTACATCGAAGGACTGCGTCTCGATGAAGCGGCCAATCCGCTCGCGATCCTGGCCATAGGGATCTACGGCGATCCATTGCTCAATCAGAACGGCGCGCCGATTCGCCTGGTGACGCCGTGGAAATACGGCTTCAAAGGCGTCAAATCGATCGTGCGTATGAGTTTTGTCGAGGAGCAGCCGAAGAACACCTGGCAGGTGATGAACCCGGGCGAGTACGGCTTCTATTCCAACGTCAATCCCGAGGTCGATCATCCGCGCTGGAGCCAGGCCTCGGAGCGGCGCATCGGCGGCAGCGGCGGCGGACTGCGCGGCCTGATCGCACCCCGTCAGGAAACGCTGATGTTCAACGGCTATGCCGAGGAAGTCGCGCAGCTCTATGCTGGGATGGATCTCAAGAAGTTCTATTAGCGCCCGGAAGATCGGCAGAACTCATGTCCGCCGACGTCACGTCCGCCCGCTCCTCGCAAGGTTTCTCCTGGGACAGCCTCTTGCGCCGCGGCCTCAAGCCGATGGCGCACGTCCTGTGTCTTGCGCCGCTGCTCTGGCTCATTTACCGCGGCTTCAACAGTAGTCTCGGCGCCAATCCGGTCGAGTTCGTCATCCGCTATCTCGGTGATTGGGCGCTGCGCTTTTTGCTGATCGCATTGGCGGTGACGCCGGTGCGTCTCATCACGGGCTGGCTGATTGTCGCGCGGCTACGGCGCACGCTCGGCCTCTATGCCTTCGCCTACGTCGTTATTCACATCATGAGCTATGTTGGCCTCGATCACTTCTTCGACTGGGCGACGATCTGGGCCGACATCGTCAAGCGCACCTACATCACCGTCGGCATGGCCGCGCTTCTCATGTTGCTTCCGCTCGCAATCACGTCGACCGACGGCATGATCAAAAGGCTCGGCGGCGCGCGCTGGCGCCGCTTGCACATGCTGGTCTATCCCGCGGGAATCGCGGGCGTGATCCACTATTTTCTGATGATCAAAGCCGGCTACAAAGAGCCGCTGATCTATGCGTTGATCCTGACCGCGTTGTTCGGCGTCCGCCTGTTCAAGCGCTTGGCCTAGCGCCCAGAGGCAGGTTGCGGCGCGCGCGCGGCGCGCTTCAACGAGATGCGCAAGGCGCCTTGCGCATTCCGCCAGGCGGTGACGGCGGGATGCGAAATCACCGTACGCATCGCCTGCGTCCCGCCGGTGCGGCGCCACAGGCTGGATTTTCGGTTGATAGGTCTTTTCACGAAGGCGCCTCGGTGTTCACCCGGGGGGAGCCCCAGCGTCTCAATGGCGGCCTAGTGCCGCTGGTGCATTGAGCCGGTTCACGACCTGCAGCCACAGGGCGCAGTGTTTCCACGCGGCGGCGTGCAAATGCTCCTTGGCCGTGCTGACGGCGAAGTCGAAAGCGCTCTGGCCGTGTGTACGGCGCAGTTCCTCAGCTAAGGCATCGACGTCCGTGCGGTAAAGCGGATCGCTCATGTGCGGCCTCCAACCTTGTCCTCAAAGGGTTCACGCATTGCCTTTAGTGTATACTCGAAACCATAAGACAGAAAAGAGGTGAGTTGGTTACAGTTTGGCCCGGCTGAGAGGCCTTCCGGCAGCGGGTTGCTATGTCTTTAGCCCCCTAGGTTTTTTGTAAGTCCCTGTATAAGATGCCAAAACGGTTGATAAATCATTGTCAACCCAGGGTTATTCCCCTTCCTTCGAGTGGGCGGCAGGGGTGGGCACGGCCAAGCACATGCCGGGAAAAAAGAAAGCTGGGGCGAAGAAATCCATAAAGCCGGTGGCGCTTTGGTCTTCCAGCCCGCTCGCGGGCATCACCGAATCGCTCGTATGCGACTGCCTCGGCGACACAATCACAGCGATCAACGGCAGCGGTCGCGCACTCCTTGGCTACAAGAGCAACGGAAAAGCCGGCCCCGTGGGCCGCGCACTGCCAAATCACCTGACCGATCCCGCCGGCAGGCCTCTCAAGAGCGTGGCGGCGCTCGCCAGAGGCCGCCAGCCCAAGCAACTTACCCTGACCTCCGGCGACCAAGCCGTCGCCGTGGAAGTCAGCGCGAAGATCCTTGGCGGCAATGGCGCCAAAGCTCGCACGCTCGTGGTGGCGCGGCCCACAGCTCCACCCGCGCCAACCAAAGCCGGCAAAAGCGCGCGCGGCGGGGCGAAAGCCGCGCCGACGCCGGCTGCGGCCCTCGCGTCCTCCCACCTCACGGCGCAAATCCTCGGCGCGACCTCTAACGGCATCGTAGCGCTCGACGTGCGCGGCAACATCATGCACGCCAATCCGGCCGCCGCGGACCTGCTCAACCGCGATGCGGGCGCCATGCAAGGCATGCCGGCCGAGCGCGCATTCGTCTACGGCAGCGGTCACGAAAAAGCCGGCCTGCCCGTGCCCATCAAAGAGCAGCTCGCGAACGGGCCTTACTACGTCGATCAGGAAGTCCAGATCGCGCGTAGCGACGGCGAAACCTTCGAAGCGGTCTACGTCATCGTTCCGCTGACTGAGAAAAAAGCGACCATCGGCTACGTCATCACCTTTCGCGACGTCACCCAACATCGCCGCGCCGAAGCCGAGATGCGCCTGGCGACGGTGGTGTTCGAACACAGCCCCGAGGGCATTATCGTCGCCGACGCCAAGGGGCGCGTCACCAAAACCAATCCGGCCTACAGCCGTATTACCAGCAGCCCCGCCTCGCAGGCCCTGGGCCGCCAGCTTGCCGAAATCCTGTTTGTCGGGTCCAAAGCGCCGTCCAGCGTGCTCGACATGCTGCAGGGCAGCGATCAGACGCAGTGGGAGCAATGGTGCAAGGCCGCCAACGGCCGGCGCTACGCCGCGCGCATCTCGGTGTCGGTGGTGCGCGACCACACCGGCAGCATCCAGCAATACGTTGCGATCATCGCCGACATCACGCAGCGCAAGCTCGATGAAGAGAAGATCATCTACCAGGCCAACTACGATCAGCTCACCAGCCTGCCCAACCGCACGCTGTTCATGGACCGCCTCACGCGATTGGTCCTCGAAAGCCGCCGCGCGAAAACCAGCATCGGCCTCATGTTCATCGATCTCGACGGGTTCAAAGCGATCAACGACAACCTCGGCCACGATGCCGGCGACGAACTCCTCAAGGCCACGGCGCGGCGTCTCGAGAAATGCGTACGTGAAGCCGATACCGTGGCGCGCCTCGGTGGCGACGAATTCACGGTGATCATGCCGCTGATCGACAATTTCGACGCGGCCGGGTTCGTCGCGGCCCGTATCATCAAGTCGTTGACCGAGGTGTTCGATCTCGGCGGGCGCGACGGGCACGTGTCGGCCTCGATCGGCATCTCGCTTCTGCCGGCCCAGGCCAACAGCGCCGACGACCTCCTACACAACGCCGATATCGCCATGTACCACGCCAAGCGGCAGGGGAAGGCCAATTACCAGTTCTACCGGCCCGAGCTCGAGGACATCGTCAAGATCAAGGACCGGGAGATTTAGCGCGCGGCGCACGAGATCTAGAGCCCCCCTCCGGTCGTTGCACCGGCGGGAATCCCCTTGCATTCCGGCCTCCCGTCCGCCAAAAGCATCCTCATTCGCTGGGGCCGTTCGATGACTGCGCCGTGTGCGCTATGTCATTGATAAATATTGTGAAATGTCAATGAATCACGCTGCCGCTTCCGTCTCTCACGCCGCTATGGCCAACGCCATCCGTTTCCTGTCGGCCGATGCCGTGCAGAAGGCCAACTCCGGACATCCCGGCATGCCGATGGGCATGGCCGATGTCGCGACGGTGCTGTTCACCCGTTTCTTGAAGTTCGACGCCACGTCGCCCTACTGGCCGGATCGCGACCGCTTCGTGCTTTCGGCGGGCCACGGCTCGATGCTGCTCTACAGCCTGATGTACCTGACCGGCTATCCGGACATGCCGCTTGAGCAGATCAAGAATTTCCGCCAGCTCAACAGCCACACCGCTGGACATCCCGAATACCAGCACACCTCCGGCGCCGAGACGACGACGGGCCCGTTGGGTCAGGGCCTTGCGAACGCTGTCGGCATGGCGCTCGCCGAACGCATGCTGGCCGCGCGCTTCGGCGCGAACGTGGTTGAGCACACCACCTACGTCATCGCCGGCGACGGTTGCCTGATGGAAGGCATCAGCCATGAGGCGATCTCGCTGGCCGGACACCTGAAGCTGAACAAGCTGATCGTGCTGTTCGACGACAACAAGATCAGCATCGACGGCCCGACCGAGCTTTCGGTCTCCGACGATCAGCGCAAACGTTTTGAAGCTTCGGGTTGGAACACTTGGGCCGTGGACGGTCACGATCCGGAGGCCATCGCGCGCGCCATCGGCGACGCGCAGAAGAGCGACAAACCGGCGATGATCGCGTGCCGCACCATAATCGGTTACGGCGCGCCGAAACTGGCGGGCACCGCCAAGACACATGGCTCTCCTTTGGGTGCCGAGGAACTCACCGGTGCGCGCGCCAAGCTTGCGTGGGCGCACGAACCCTTTGTCGTGCCCGATGATGTTCTGGGCGCCTGGCGTGCCGCCGGGATGCGCGGCCAGGCGGCGCACGCCGCCTGGGTCGAGCGCGTCAAAGCCATGGGCGAGAGACAAGCTGAATTCCTGCGCGTGATCGCTTGCGAACTGCCGCAGGGCTGGGAACAGGCGATTACCGCGCTGAAGAAGAAGACCTCGGCCGAAGCGCCGAAGGTGGCGACGCGCCAGTCGTCCGAGACCGTGCTCAACGCCCTTGCGCCGGTGATCCCCGAGCTGATCGGTGGCTCGGCCGATCTCACGGGCTCGAACAACACCAAAGCTGCGGGCATGGCGCCGGTCACCGCGCGCGACTACGGCGGGCGCTATATTTACTACGGCGTGCGCGAACACGGCATGGCCGCCGCCATGAACGGCATGGCGCTGCATGGCGGTTTCATTCCTTACGGCGGCACTTTCCTGGTGTTCACCGACTACTGCCGCCCGTCCATTCGCTTATCGGCGCTGATGAGCCAGCGCGTGATCTACGTCATGACCCACGACTCGATCGGTCTGGGTGAAGACGGGCCGACGCACCAGCCGGTCGAACACCTGGCGGCGCTACGTGCGATTCCCAACCTTTACGTCATGCGCCCCTGCGATACGGTCGAGACGGCGGAGTGTTGGGAGCTGGCGCTCAGGGCGACGCGTCCCTCAGTGCTCGCGCTCACACGCCAAGGGTTGCCGACGCTGCGCACCGAGCACCGCGACGCCAACCTGTGCGCCATGGGCGGCTACGTACTCGCCGAAGCCGAAGGCAAACGCCAGGCCACGATCCTTGCGACCGGCTCGGAAGTCTCCCTCGCCATCGAAGCGCGGGCCAAGCTGAAGGCCGAAGGCATCAATGCCGCGGTGATCTCGCTGCCGTGCTGGGAGCTGTTCGACGCGCAGCCCGAGAGCTACCGCAAGGCCGTTCTGGGCGATGTGCCCCGCGTCGCCATCGAGGCTGCGACCGGCTTCGGTTGGCAGAAGTATCTCGGAGAAAAGGGCGCGTTCGTCGGCATGACGGGCTTCGGCGCCTCGGCGCCGGCGCCGGAACTCTACAAGCACTTCGGCATCACGGCCGACGCGGTTGTCGCCAGCGTCAAAGCCCGGATCTAGTCATGGTGAAAATCGCCCCCAGCATCCTCTCCGCCGACTTCGCCAGGTTGGGCGAAGAGGTGCGGGCGGTGGACGCCGCGGGCGCCGATTACATCCACGTCGACGTCATGGACGGGCATTTCGTGCCCAACCTGACGATCGGGCCGGTGGTGGTCAAAGCGTTGCGTCCGCACACCAAGAAGACCCTCGACGTGCATCTCATGATCCAACCGGTCGATCCTTATATCGCTGCGTTTGCCGACGCCGGTTCCGACATCATCACCGTTCACGCCGAAGCGGGCCCGCATCTCGACCGCTCGCTACAAGTGATCAAAGGGCTCGGCAAGAAGGCCGGCGTGTCGCTGAACCCGTCCACTCCCGAAAGCGCCATCGCCTATGTGCTTGATAAGATCGACCTGGTCCTGGTGATGTCGGTCAACCCCGGCTTCGGCGGGCAGTCGTTCATCGCGGCGCAGGTGGAGAAGATCAAGAGGCTGAAGCAGATGATCGGCGCGCGCGCCATCGAGATTGAAGTGGATGGCGGCATCAATGCCGAGACCGCCAAGACCGTGATTGCGGCCGGCGCGAGCGTACTCGTGGCCGGCACGGCCGTGTTCGGCACCAAGGACTACGCGGGGAATATCGCGAAGCTCAGGGGATGAGCGAAGCGTCCCCGTTCCCCTTCGACAACAGCTACGCACGCCTGCCGGACCGCTTCTTCGCGCGCACGCTGCCAACGCCGGTGAAGGCGCCCCAGCTCATCAAGCTCAATGAAGCTCTTGCGCGCCACCTCGGGCTCGATCCCGAGAGTCTGAAATCTCCAGAAGGTATTGCGATCCTCGCCGGCAACGCGGTGCCCGAGAATGCCACGCCGCTTGCCATGACTTATGCCGGTCACCAGTTCGCGAGTTTTGTACCGCAGCTTGGCGACGGGCGCGCGATCTTGCTGGGCGAAGTGATCGACCGGGATGGCGTGCGGCGCGACATCCAGCTCAAGGGTTCGGGCCCGACGCCGTTCTCGCGCCGGGGCGATGGCCGCGCCGCGCTGGGGCCGGTCTTGCGCGAGTACATTCTCAGCGAAGCCATGTGGGCTCTGGGGGTGCCGACGACGCGTGCGCTCGCGGCGGTGACGACCGGCGAATATGTTTTCCGCGACGAAGCCCTGCCGGGGGCGGTCTTCACGCGTGTCGCGTCCAGCCATATCCGTGTCGGCACATTCCAATTCTTCGCGGCGCGCGGCGACAAGGAAGCTGTGCAGCACCTGGCCGACCACGTCATCGCCCGCCACTACCCCGAAGCACGGGATGCCAACAATCCGTACGTCGCTCTGCTCGAAAGCGTGATTGCGCGCCAAGCGGCGCTGATTGCCCAGTGGCTGAACATCGGCTTTATCCATGGCGTGATGAATACCGACAACATGACGGTGTCGGGCGAGACCATCGACTATGGTCCCTGCGCCTTCATGGATTTCTATCATCCTGAAACGGTCTACAGCTCCATCGATGCGCGCGGGCGTTACGCCTTTCAGAATCAGCCGGGTATAGCGCAATGGAATTTGGTTCGCCTTGCCGAAACCCTGCTGCCGCTGCTCGCCGAGAATGAAGACACCGCGGTGAAACTCGCCCAGGCGTCGCTGGAGACCTTCGCGCAAGCTTTCGAAGCCGCCTACGCGGCGGGGCTGCGCGCGAAGCTGGGCTTTGTCACCGTGCGGCCCGGCGACGAAACCCTCGCGCAGGAGCTGCTCGCGTGCATGGCCGCGGGCAATGCCGACTTCACCCTGACGTTTCGCGGTCTGTGCGATGCTGCCGCAGATGCGCGCCATGACGCCACCGTGGGTTCGCTCTTCTCCGATCCGGCGGCTTTTGATGTGTGGGCCGCCCGCTGGCGCGCGCGTTTAGCCGAAGAGGGCGCTGATTCAGAAGCGCGCCGCGCCGCCATGCGCAGTGTCAATCCGGCTTTCATCCCGCGTAACCACCTCGTCGCCGAGGTCATCGACGCTGCGGAGAAGAACAGCGACTTCGCGCCGTTCGAACGCCTCGTACAGGTGCTGGCGCGCCCCTATGACGATCAACCGGACGCGGCGCGCTACACGCGCCCGCCGGCGCCCCATGAAGTGGTGGAGAAGACGTTCTGCGGAACGTGAGCGCTTACTTGCCGCGCTTCCACGCCAGCACGGTATACGCCATCGACCCATCGGGGCGCTTCGAGCCCGGCAGAACGGTGAGCGCGAGGGTATCGCCCTTAAGGTCGACGAGGCGCTCGCGGTCGACGCCCTTGGGTGAGCCGTTCACGGTGGCGTCGAGCTGGTAGACCATCTTGCCGGCATCGATCACGCGGTAGGGCCCGGTGAAGGCGAGGTACGCCTTGGCCGTCTCGCTGGCGTTCTCCGCCGTGCGCGTTGAAGTGACGACGATCATCAGGCGGCCCTCGGGCGTGAAGATGATGGAGCCCTCAGGTTTGGCGCCGTACGCCTCGGCGGGTTCACGCACGCCGTTCACGTCGCGGTAGATGCCCGTCAGGTTCCACGTGCCCACGATGGGAGAGTCCGCAGCCACAGCCGCGGTGGAAAACAAAAGCCCAAGCGCCAGACTCGACAAGATTTTCACGTTATTCGCCCTCCCAATGGATCGCGGAAATATGACACTTCCACGATGCGGCTGTGCGGTGCCAGGTTATTGTCTTCTACGTCGCATCTTAGTGAAATCCGACGCCGCACATTTATCATTTAAAAACAACATCTTATTAAAAAATGCGGGCGGAATTCCCCACCGCTCAGACCGTAATAAAAATGCAACAAATCAGTCACAAAAGGTATGGTGTCTGGCGGTATTGATGGCGTGTTCCGGGGCCATTTTTCCCTCATGGAGAACGCCGATGCTGAAGAAATTTGTGAGTGCTGCTGCGGTCATGGGCGCGCTGACGACAAGCGCGCTCGCGCTCGATGTCGATCCTGCGCTCAAGGATTACAAGAAGTTGTCCGGCGTCGAAGGCAGCATGAAGTCGGTCGGCTCCGACACCCTCAACAATGTCATGGCCTTGTGGGCCGAGGGTTTCAAGAAAGAATACCCGAGCGTCAAGATCGAGGTTGAAGGCAAGGGCTCGGGCACGGCGCCGCCGGCGCTGATCGGCGGGACCGCGCAGTTCGGTCCGATGTCGCGGCCGATGAAGAGCGGCGAGATCGACGACTTCGAGAAGAAGTATGGCTACAAACCCGCCGCCCTGCGCGTCGCCGTCGATGCCCTCGCGGTGTTCGTCAACAAGGACAATCCGATCAAGTGCCTCAGCATCGCCCAGATCGATGCGATGTTCTCCAAGACCCGCAAGCGCGGTGGCAAAGCCGACATCAAGACCTGGGGCGACCTGGGGCTGACGGGCGAATGGGCGAGCAAGCCGATTTCGCTGTACGGCCGCAACTCGGCCTCCGGCACCTACGGCTACTTCAAGGAAGCCGCCATGGGCGACGGCGATTTCAAGGACAGCGTGAAGGAACAGCCGGGCTCGTCGGCGGTGGTGCAGGGCATCGCTTCGGATAAATACGCGATCGGTTATTCCGGCGTCGGCTACAAAACCGCCGATGTCCGCATCGTGCCGCTCTCGTCGAAGGACGGCGGCACCTGCTTCGACGCCAGCGCCGACAATGCGTATGCGGGCGACTATCCGATCACCCGCTTCATCTACATGTACATGAACGCCAAGCCCGGCACGAAGGTTGATCCGCTGCGTGCGGAGTTCTCAAAATACGTGCTGTCGAAACAAGGGCAGATGGGCGTGATCAAGGACGGCTTCTATCCGATCCCCTCGGCCATCGCCTCTCAGGATTTGAAAACCATAGGAGCTGAGTAGTTCGTACGCCGCGCCGGCGTATTGACCGGAATTCGATGAACGTTCCTGCTGAACCAGTTGTTGTTCAAGAAAGCACCGCAGCGCAGCGTCCGCGGCGCTCGATGAAGACTGCGCGCTCGGTCATCTTGGCCGACAAGGTGGCCGACTGGACGATCCGCATCGGCGGCCTCGGCGTCATTGCCGCCGTGTTCGGTATCATGTTGTTCCTCACGCTCGTGGTCGTACCGCTGTTCACCGGCGCTTCGGTCGAGCGCTCCGCGGTGACCGCCGAGCCTTCGGGCGGCGCACGTCCGCTGATGGATGTCATCGACGAGTACAAGACCATCAGCGTCTCCATCGATGCGGTCGGCGCGGCGCACGCTTTCCACATCGCCACCGGCACGGCGCTCGAGATGCCGGCCTATGATCTCGGACTTTCTGACGGCAAGGCCTTGACGGCCTTCGCCCGCACCTTAAATGGAAGAGATATCGCGTTCGGTTTTTCCGACGGCACGTTGCGGCTTGGCAGCGTCAAAGTCGGAGGCTCTGTGATCAATACGGCGGATGTACCCGGTGATCTCAGACGCCTAACCGATGCGGACGCGACCGACGGCCGCGCCATTTTCACCACCGTAAGCGCCGATCAAACACGACGCGTTTCCGTCGACATAGAACTTGGCGAGCCGCAGCAGGTCGCGCCGGCGGGCACGGCGATTGTCGCCGCGGATTACCGCATGGGCGGGGCCGCCGAGCGCCCTACCGTATCGCTGGTCAGCGTCGATGCCGCCGGCGTCGGCCGTGTGAGCCGCACCGAGTCAAAGACCAACATGCTGACGGGCGCGACCACCACGTCGCTCACCTCGTCCGAACTACCCGGCCTGCCGACCGGCGTGGTGGTGCGCAACGTGCTGATGACCGACAAGGCCGACCAGGTGTATGTCGTCGAGGCGGGCGGCACGGTCTACCGCTATGACACGCGCGCGTTCGATGCGCCGGTGCTGGCCGAAACCACCGATCTGCTGCCGGGCGATGTGACCGTCGGTGCGATCAAGTTCCTGATTGGCGAGCAATCGCTCGTTGTTGCCGGTTCCGATGGCAGCGTCGGCGTCTACTTCCGCCTGCAGATCCCCGAAGCCAAGACGGCTGACGGCTATATCCTCACGCGCGCTCATACCCTCGCGCCGCACGGCGCCGGCGTCGTGGCGATAGACGCGAGCCAGCGCGGCAAGATGTTCCTGACCGCCGATGCCAACGGCGAAATCTGGCTGCGCCACTCGACCAGCGAACAGGTACTCCTGAAACTCAAGCCCGACGGCAAAGTGACCTACCGCGCGCTGGCCTTCGCGCCGCGCGAGAACGGCGTACTGGCGATTTCCGACGACAACAAGGTTTACACCTGGGATATCGCGGCGCCCCACCCCGAGACCACACTGGGCACGATCTTCGGCAAGGTCTGGTACGAGGGTTACCCCGCGCCGGAATACACGTGGCAGTCGTCATCTGGCACCGACGCCTTTGAGCCGAAATTCTCGCTGGTGCCGCTGATCTTCGGCACCATCAAAGCGACGCTCTATTCGCTGCTGTTCGCCATTCCCATCGCGCTGGGCGCCGCGATCTACACCTCCGAGTTCGTTCACCCTCGCGTGCGCGCCGTGGTCAAGCCGACCATGGAACTGATGGCCTCGCTGCCCTCGGTGGTGCTGGGCTTCATCGCCGCCTTGATCCTCGCGCCCATCGTCGAGACATGGCTCGCGGCGATCGTTCTGGCCTTCGTTGTGATCCCGACGGGATTGTTCCTCAGCGCCTATCTTTGGCAGCTTCTGCCGGCGCCTCTGGCGCTGCGTTTCGGCGGGGTGCCGAAGTTCGTGCTGATCTTCGTCACGATCACCGTCTTCACCTATCTCGCCGTCCTGGCGTCGCCGGTCTTTGAGTCCGTGTTCTTCGGCGGAGATCTCAAAGCCTGGGCCAACGGCACGGTTGGGACGTCCGAGCCCTTCACGGCGCTCATGTCATTCCCCTTCATCTTTCTTGTGATCTTCTTCAGCAGCAAGGCGTTCGTCGGCCGCACTTTCGGGCACCTTCTGCGGGGCGCGGACCGCACGAAAGCCGGCCTGGCCGATTTCGCGACCTGGCTCGCGATGGTCGTGCTGGCTGGAGTTATCAGCTACGCGCTCGCGCTGGTGTTCGTGGGTTTGGGCGTCGATCCGCGCGGTGGTATTGTCGATACTTACGTTCAGCGCAACACGCTGGTGGTCGGCTTCGCCATGGGCTTTGCGGTCATTCCGATCATTTACACCATATCCGAAGACGCGCTGAACACGGTTCCAGAACACCTGCGCGCCGCGAGCCTGGCCTGCGGCGCCACGTCCTGGCAGACGGCCGTCAGCGTCATCATGCCGACAGCAATGAGCGGTATTTTCTCGGCCATCATGGTGGGCATGGGCCGCGCCGTGGGCGAAACCATGATCGTGGTCATGGCGGCAGGCAACACACCGTTGATGGAATGGAACATCTTCAACGGCTTGCGCGCCTTATCGGCCAATATCGCCGTCGAGCTACCTGAGGCGGTGCGCGATTCAACGCTCTATCGCATGCTGTTCCTCGCGGCTCTCACGCTGTTCGTGATCACGTTCATCGTCAACACCTTCGCCGAGGTCGTGCGCCAGCGGTTCCGCAAACGCACGGCTCAAATGTAGGGGGATGAGGTGAGCGCTGTGACCGATTCTTACATCCCACGCGGCCAAGCCGCCTCCGCCGAAAACACGGCAGGGCGCCGCACCGATTTGCGCAGCCGCGGTGAGCCGGCGCTGTGGAGCTTGGGCGGGGCGCTCGCCCTCGGCATCATCATGATTCTCGGCTTCCTCGCGCTCGTCTTCTCCAACGGCATCGCGACGTTCATCCCGAAGCCGATTGCCGTGGTGACCGAAACCGGCGGTCAAGTCACCGCCGGCGAGCCGTTCCGCAGCGAGAGCTTCCGTCCAACGGTAGAAGAGGTCGCAACGCTTCCGCCCGATTGGCAGGCGCGCATTAAAAGCGCCGGCGGCATGGTCAACCGCACGCTCTATCGCATGGGTAACTTCGACGTCTATGGCGAAGACTTCCGTTGGGTCGCCGACTACGCCGTCGCCAAGCGGGAATTCCCCGCGAATATGGTTTTCGTCGAGCGTATGGAATGGGGTCCCTTCATCGGAACGGTGAAGGCCCTGACCATCGACGGCAACGCTCAGCCGTTCAAAAGCATCGAGGATCCCGTTTTTCTGCAAGCGCATCAGCAGGCGCTCGACCGCGCCGATGACATCCGCGACATCGAGCGCGGCCGGATCGGCGACATCAACCATCGCCTGGAGAACGAGCGTCTCGCGCTGCGCAAGGTCGAGCTGGCCGAAGGCCGTACCAGCGCCGCATACCGCGACGCGCAGGATCGGTTGAACACGCTCTCCGTCACGCTGCAACGCGACTATGACGCACTGGCGGCCGAGGTCACCAAGCTGCGCGAGGCGAGCGCCCGCAACACTTTGACGCTCGCGGCCGTGGGCGGCGAGGAAAAGACCATCGAATTCGCGGCGCTGGTGCGGATCTATCCCGCTAACGATCTTGGTTTCTGGGGCAAGGTCGGCGTTTATCTCTCGCGTTGGGGCGAGTTCCTCGGTGGTGAACCGCGCGAGGCCAACACCGAAGGCGGCGTGTTCCCGGCGATCTTCGGAACCGCGGCCATGACGCTGCTGATGGTGCTGGTCGTTGCGCCGTTCGGCGTGATCACCGCGCTTTACTTGCGGGAATACGCCAAACAGGGACGGCTGGTCTCCTTCGTGCGCATCTCGGTGAACAATCTCGCGGGCGTGCCTTCCATCGTTTACGGGGTGTTTGGGCTTGGGTTCTTTGCCTACGTGCTCGGTGGGTCCATAGACGCGCTGTTTTATCCCGAGCGTTTGCCGAGCCCGACCTTCGGCACCGGAGGGCTCTTGTGGTCGGCGCTTACGCTCGCGTTGCTGACCGTGCCGGTCGTGATCGTCGCGACGGAAGAGGCGCTGGCCGCGGTGCCGCGGTCGATGCGCGAAGGTTCGCTCGCCTGCGGCGCGTCCAAGTGGCAGACCATCAAGTACATCGTGTTGCCGCGGGCGATGCCCGGCGTCATGACAGGTGTCATCCTCGCCATGGCGCGCGGCGCAGGCGAAGTCGCGCCGCTGATGCTGGTGGGCGTAGTCAAGCTTGCTCCCGAGCTGCCGATCGACGGCATATTCCCGTTCGTGCATCTCGAACGCTCGTTTATGCACCTCGGTTTCCATATTTTCGACGTCGGGTTCCAGTCGCGCAACGCCGAGGCGGGAAAACCCATGGTTTTCGTGACCACCGTGCTGCTGATTGCGCTGGTCACCATCGTCAACGCCGCTGCGATCATTTTGCGTAGCCGGCTCAAGCGCCGCTTTGCCGGCAGTCAGTTCTGAGGATGTCCGACGTCATGGATTCAGCCGTTCGAATCGATACCCCGGCCGATACGGTCTATCACTTGAAGGCCGGCGGCGCCGGCGCGATCCTCGCGATCAATGAGTTGTCGCTATGGTACGGCGCGGCGCAGGCTCTGCACGGCGTGCAGATGAGCGTTGAAAAGGGTCTGGTGACGGCGCTGATCGGGCCTTCGGGCTGCGGCAAGTCGACGCTGCTGCGCTGCATTAACCGCATGAACGATCTCGTGGATGGCCTCAGGATCGAAGGCGAGATTCGCCTCAATGGCGAGGACATCTACCACAAGAGCGCCGACGTGATCGCGCTGCGCAAGCGCATGGGCATGGTGTTCCAGAAGCCCAACCCCTTTCCAATGACGATCTATGAGAACGTGGTCTATCCGCTCAAGGTGGACGGCGTGCGCGACAAGGCGTTGCTCGAAGAGACCTGTGAGCGGGCGCTGCGTGGTGCGGCCCTGTGGAACGAGGTCAAAGACCGCCTCGATCAAAGCGCGCTCGGCATGTCCGGCGGGCAGCAGCAGCGCCTGTGCATCGCGCGCGCTATCGCCGCCGATCCCGAAGTGCTGCTGATGGACGAGCCGTGCTCGGCGCTCGACCCGATCGCGACCGCCAAGATCGAGGATCTGATCAACGACCTCGCCGGTCAATATACGGTTGTCATCGTGACCCACAACATGCAACAGGCCGCACGCGTCTCCGACAACACCGCCTTCATGTATCTCGGCCGGCTGATTGAGTACGGCGATACCGAGACCATATTCCAGACGCCGAAATCCCCGAAGACTCAGGACTACGTCACAGGACGGTTCGGATAAAGATTGTGATGGGCACCATCGACCCACAGAGCCTCTTCAGCGCCGGCGAGTCCCACGGCAATCGCCCCATCGGCGATGAGCTGGCCGTGCTGTCGGGTCGCCTCGGTGTCATGGGCGGCCTCGCCGAGGCGCAGCTCGCGGCGGCGATCGATGCCCTGGCCACGCGCGATTCCGAAGCCGCCTCGCGTGTGGTCTTGGGCGATGCCGCTGTGGACGAGCTCGAAACCGAAGTCAATTCGCGCGCCATGCGGCTCTTGACGCTGCATGCCCCTGTGGCGGCGGACCTGCGCGAGATCGTCGGCGCGCTCAAGATTTCGTCCAACGTCGAGCGCATTGGGGACTATGCGGCCAACGTCGCCAAGCGCTGTGTCATCGTCAACGAGTATCCGACGGTGCCGGCCCTGGGCGGCGTCATCGAACTGGGACGGCTGGTCCGTCAGTACGTGCAGAACACCCTGGATGCTTATGCCGAACGCAACATCGCCAAGGCCGAAGCGGTGTGGCGGGGGGACGCCGATATCGACGCACTGCACACCAGCGTTTTCCAGAACCTGCTGTCGGACATGCTGGTGGAATCGGACCATGTGCTGGCGTGCACGCATCTGATGTTCGTCATCAAGAATTTCGAGCGTATCGGCGACCACGCCACCAATATCGCCGAAACCATCCAATTCCTCGTTGCCGGCACCCAGATTGTCGAGAAACGGCCCAAGCGCGCCGCAACGCCAACCCCAAACCCAAACCCAAACCCAAACCATAACGCGGCAATGAGACAAACAGACGCTGCCGCCGCGCCTACGCCGGGTGGAACGCCCCTGGCGCAAACCTCAGACACAAATAATATTCTTGGAGGACAGCCATGAAACCGACGGTCATGATCGTCGAGGACGAAGCCTCGTTGGTGACGATGCTGCGTTATAACCTCGAGAAAGAAGGCTACAACGTCACCGAAGCGAACGACGGCGAAGAGGCCGTCACCGTCGCCAACGAAACGCCACCCGACGCGGTGATCCTCGACTGGATGCTGCCGCGCATGTCGGGCATCGAAGTCTGCCGCCAGCTCCGGCGCAAGACCGAGACCCGCACCGTGCCGATCATCATGCTGACGGCGCGCAGCGAAGAAACCGACAAGGTGCGCGGCCTGAACGTGGGCGCGGACGACTACATCACCAAGCCGTTCTCCATGCCCGAGCTGGTCGCGCGCGTGCGCGCGCTCTTGCGCCGTGCCAAGCCGTCGCAGACCAAGGGCCAGCTCACCTTTGGCGACATCGTGCTCGATCTCGACGCGCACCGCGTCAGCCGGGGCGGAAAGTACATCCACTTGGGCCCGACCGAATTCCGATTGCTGCAGTATCTGATGGAGCGCCCCGGCACGGTGTTCAGCCGCGAAGAGCTGCTGAACGGCGTTTGGGGGCCGGACATCTATGTCGAGCCGCGCACCGTTGACGTGCATATCCGTCGTTTACGTAAGGCGCTCAACATCGACAAAGGCGCCGATGTTATCCGCACCGTGCGCGCAGCGGGCTACGCCCTCGACAGCAGCGGGCAGGCGGCCTAATCCGCAGCTGATTCACACGTAGAGTTGCACGAGCACCAGTCGCGCTCAGAAAACGCAAGCGCGGCATGCGTGCAATCGCGCACAAGTGTGCCCGTCCTTCGCCACAATTATGCAGCCATGCGTCATTGTGGGCGGTGGATGCGCGACCTATGCGGGCGATTTTGCGGCACAACTGCAACAGACAAACATCAACAGTGGCAAGGCGCCGAACTTTATCTGAAAAATGGCCGTTTGCTCCATCGTGTCGCGCATCTCGCGGCGCATCTTTAAATCAAAATGGAGTTTGTCATGTTGAACACGAAATCCGCACTGATGTGCATGTGTGCCGGAGTTGCCGTGTTGGTGGCTACGTCGGCCGCGCGCGCTCAGGATTTGCAAAGCGGCACGTACTTCAGTTTCTCGGGCGGCGCAAATATGCCAAGCAGTTCGAGCGTCACCTATCGCTCGCCTAACATCGCGGGTGGTGCCGCGAGCCGCGCGCAAACCGGTTTTGATACGGGCTACATCTTCTCGGGCGCTTTGGGCTATCGCTTCGGAAGCGGTTTGCGCACGGAACTCGAAGTCAATCACAGGAAGGCGGGTGTCGACCACATCGGCGGCGTGGATGCCGCCGGTAAGCAACGCGTTTGGGGCCTGACG
Organism: uncultured bacterium; assembly: GCA_903888485.1. Taxonomy (GTDB): domain Bacteria; phylum Pseudomonadota; class Alphaproteobacteria; order Rhodospirillales; family Rhodospirillaceae; genus SHVO01. The sequence continues at coordinate 40,332 of CAISTS010000061.1, forward strand.
GCCAACGCTCTCTATGACTTCGGGGAGATCGCGACCTTACGGCCTTATGTCGGCGCGGGCGTCGGTGTGGGCTGGAACAAGTGGAGCGGCGTGCAGACGCTGCCGGCCGGGGCGGTGACCTATACCGACCGCGACACGGCGTTGCAGTGGCAAGCCATCGGCGGCCTGTCGAAGCCCTTCAGCCAGCGCGTCGATGGTTTCGTCGAGTATCGCTACATCGGCCTCGAGCAGAACAAGTTCAACGGCGTGCCGCTCGGCGCGACGGCGAGCCGGCACGATGATCGCAGCCACAATATCCTTGTGGGCGTTAGATACGCGTTCTGATGTTTAGCAAAATCCCCTCCGCCTCGTGCGGAGGGGTTTCTTATTCGCTGTCGTAGGTGAGTAGCGCTTCAAAGGGCATGTCGAGCTTGGCCCGCCCCTTGAGGAAAGCGAGTTCGACGAGAGCGGCAGCGCCGACTATGTTACCGCCGCTGTCGCGCACCAGTTTCGCAGCGGCTATGAGCGTGCCGCCGGTGGCAAGCAAGTCGTCGACGATCACCACGCGCTGACCCGGTTTGATTGCATCGTCCTGGATCTCGATGACGTCGGTGCCGTATTCGAGGCCGTAGCTATGCTTCTTGACATTGCCAGGGAGCTTGCCCGACTTGCGGACCATGAGAACGCCGCAGTTCAGCGGAATGGCGAGCGGCGCGGCCACCAGGAAGCCGCGTGCGTCGATCGCCGCGAGCACGTCCGGCTTCCAGGGCTTGAGCAGCGCGGTCATGCGTTCCATGGCCGTCCGCCAGGCTTCGGGGTGCCCGATCAGGGTCGAGATATCGAAGAAGTTGATCCCGGGCTTCGGGAAGTCGGGAATCTGGCGGATATGCTTCTTAAGATCCATCGGCGCGGGGTCCCTCGGCGGAATGAATGTCGCTAAGTGGTTACAATAGTTGGATTTGCGCCCAGTTCGCCAGGGGCTATCATGGCTGCTCGGGCGCTTTTTTGGGCGCCATGTCGGAACCGGGCGGGGCTGGTCGTCTTATAGGCGCCATCACAACAAGGAGGACGCCCATGGCCAGCCTAAACAAGATCACGCCGTTTCTCTGGTACGCTGAGAAAGCCGAGGAGGCGGCGCGCTTTTACGTTTCGCTGTTCCCGAATTCGCACATCGACAGTTGTTCGGTCATGAATGCCGACAGCCCGAGCGGCCCGGCCGGCTCGGTGGAAGTCGTCGAGTTCACCATCGGCGGGCAGCCCATGACGGCGATGAAGGCGGGACCCATGGACCCGTTCAACCATTCCATTTCGTTCGTTGTTGGTTGCGAAGACCAAGCCGAAGTCGACAAGTACTGGGACGCGCTGGGCAAGGACGGAGTCTACGAGCAATGCGGCTGGCTGCGGGATAAGTATGGCCTCTGCTGGCAGATCGTGCCCAAAGTTCTCGCCGAGATGATGAAGGACAAAGACCGCGCCCGCGCGGGACGCGTAACCCAGGCGATGCTGAAGATGAAGAAGCTCGATATCGCGGGCCTCAATCGCGCCTACGACGGAAACTGAAGGAGAGGCCATGTTCGAATCCTTACCGCTGTATCTTGCGTTCCTAGGAACGGCGGTAGCGCTGTTCGTGGCCGCGCTGGTGGTCTACGTGATGATCACCAGCCACCACGAGATCCGCCTGATCCGCGCCGGCAACACGGCCTGCGCCTATGCTTTTGGCGGCACAGCCATCGGTATGGCTATCGTCCTGCACGGCACGGCATCGGGAACGTTCGAAGTTGCCGAGCTTGCCGCTTGGGGTGGGCTGGGCCTGATCGGCCAGCTCATGGTCTATTTCGTCGCGAAAGTGATGATTCCAGGGCTTAAAGATGGACTGGAGGCGGACAAATCCGCCCACGGCATCCTGTTGGGCGCGCTGTCCATCGCCATGGGGATCATCAACGCCGGGGCCTTGAGTTCGTAGGAGTTGGGAGCCATATGAAAGCCATGCGCAAATCCAAATACGTCACGCTTCTGCTGGCCGGGGCGGCCGCCGCCACACTGGCGTCCTGCGACCAGAACGACATGACCGGCAAGGACGAGACCTTGTATCCGGATGTCGCCGCCTGCACGCTGGAGCGCACCCCCGAGGAATGCGCGGCGGGCTTCGACACCGCGCAGGCCGAGCACGCCAAACAGGCCCCCAAATTCACCACCAAGGCGGAGTGCGAAGCCGCCGGCTTCCAGAATTGCGGCGCCACCGAAGTGAAAGACCCGCAGACGGGGCAATCGCACAGCACCTTCATGCCCCTCATGATGGGTTACATGATGGGCCGCATGCTGGGCGGCGGTATGGGCGGCATGGGCCTGCCGCAGGGCGGCCAGCAACAAACAGCACAACAGGCGCCAGCGCGCACGGCGCGGCCTGTCTACGGCGACCGCAACGGTTTCCTTTACTCCGGTGGCGGGGCGGTTGGGCGCGTTGCGCCTGGAACCACGTCGCTCGGATCGCGCGCCATCGCGATGCAGCCGACCGCGCGCGGCGGCTTCGGCGGCGCCGCACGCGGGTTCAGCGGCGGCAGCTAGTCCTTGCAGCGCAGAACACTTGCGCCGCGGCCCGATTGGAAAGCCAAGGTCGAGGGCCTCGGCTTCGATTGGCATTCCGCTCCTACGCCTGAGGACCCCGTCGGCACGTACTGGGACGAAAGCGCCTACTGGGAGCTGACGGCGGACGAAGTCGATACGCTGGAAGCGGCGAGCGAAGAGTTGCACGCCATGTGCCTCGCGGCCGTGGATGCCGCCATCAGCGGCAACCTGCTGCCGCACTTCGGCTTTGATCAACAGGCGAGCGCCTTGATCGTCGACTCATGGCGGCGGCGCGATGCGGATCAGCCCAGCATCTATGGCCGGTTCGATTTCGCCTTCGACGGCAGCGTTCCGCCCAAGATGCTCGAGTACAACGCCGACACGCCGACCGGCCTTTATGAGGCGGCGGTTGTGCAGTGGGCTTGGCTAGAAGAGCGCTTTCCCGACCGCGACCAGTTCAATTCCATCCACGAAGGCTTGGTTGAAGGCTGGCGCAAAATCCGCGAAAGCCTGCCGCAGGCCGATCACGCCGCCGCGGCGCTGCATCTGACCTGCCTGCAGCCCCATGCGGAAGACGAAGGTACGCTCAACTACATGCTCGACACGGCGATCGAGGCTGGTTGGACCGCGAAGACCATCGCGGCAGGAGACATCGGTTGGGCCGCGCCCGAGGGTACGCGAGACCCACGCGAGGGCTTTTTAGCCGACCTGCAGGAGCAGGAAATTCGCGCGCTCTTCAAGATCGTGCCCTGGGACTGGCTGCTCGGCGATGAATTCGGGCCGCGGCTCGTGCACCTGGTCAGAAGCAAGCGTCTGACGGTCATCGAGCCGGCGTGGAAAATGGTGTTGGCCAGCAAGTCCATCCTCGCGCTGCTGTGGGACATGTATCCCGACCATCCGAACCTGCTGCCGGCCTATCCGCAGCGCACGTCCTTTGCCCCGGGTTCGACAGTCGTGGCCAAACCGCTCCTGGGTCGGGAGGGGGCCAACATCTCCATCGCCCGGCTGGGCGAGGGAGGGGCGGTGGAAGGCGCGCCGCTCGCGAGCATGGAAGGGCCTTACGGGGCCGAAGGCTACATCTACCAGGCGCTGGCGCCGCTCGCGAAAGGCGCCGACGCGGCGGGGCGTGTTCATCACGCCGTCATCGGCAGTTGGATGATCGACGGCAAAAGCCGGGGCATCGGCATCCGCGAGGACACGGGTCTCATCACCCATAACCGCAGTAGATTTGTGCCGCATCTCTTCTAAAATCCGCTGATGAGCGGCGCGGACACTTTCGACTACATCATCATCGGCGCGGGCACGGCAGGCTGCGTGCTCGCCAACCGACTCACCGCCGATTTGAAAACCCGCGTGCTGCTGGTCGAGGCCGGCGGCAGCAACAATTACCACTGGGTGCACATCCCCGTGGGCTACCTCTACTGCATGGGCAATCCGCGCACCGATTGGTGCTTCCGTACCGCGCCACAGCAAGGCCTCAATGGTCAGCGCGCGATGAACTACCCGCGCGGCAAGGTCATCGGCGGCTGCTCGTCGGTCAACGGCATGATCTACATCCGCGGCCAGAAGCGCGACTACGACCAGTGGCGCCAGCTCGGCAACGTCGGCTGGGGCGCCGACGATGTATTACCGTACTTCAAAAAGTCGGAGGACTTCGCCGAAGGTGCCATCGGCGAGCACGGGATTGGGGGCGAGCTGCGCGTCGAGAAGCAGCGCCTGCACTGGGACCTGCTTGACGCCGTACAGGATGCTGCGGTGGCGGCGGGCCTGCCGAAGCGCAGCGATCTCACCGACAGCGATACGCCCGGTGTCGGCTATTACCGTGTCACGCAACGCGACGGTTTGCGCTGGAGCGCCGCCGATGCGTTTCTGAAGCCCGCCCGCCACCGTGCGAACCTCGTGGTGACACCGAAGGCCCACGTGCTGCGCCTCTTGTTCGCAGGCAAGCGCGCGGTTGGAATTGCCTACACACAGGACAACACACCCAAAGAGGCGCGCGCGCGCGCCGGCGTCATCCTCGCGGCCGGCGCGGTCGGATCGCCGCATCTGTTGGAAGTGTCAGGCATCGGTGACGGCGCGCGCCTGCAGGAGCTGGGTGTGCCGGTCGTGCATAGCCTGCCGGGTGTCGGCGAAAATCTGCATGACCACATGGCGCACCGCTACATCTATAGGATCAGCCACGGTGTGACTCTGAACGAGAAGCTGAAGACCGTGTTCGGCAAGGCGATGGTGGGCCTCGAGTACATCCTGCGCCGCACCGGGCCCATGGCCATGGCGCCGAGTCAGCTGGGCTTTTTCGCGCGCTCGAGCCCCGAGGTTGAGACGCCGAACGTGCAGTACCACGTCCAGCCCCTCAGCCTGGATAAGTTCGGTGACCCGCTGCACACGTTCCCCGCCTTCACGATCCTCCCCTGTAACCTGCGCCCGCGTAGCCGGGGCAGCGTGCATGCGACGAGCCCGGATTCCCGCACCGCACCGTGCATCGATCCCAACTTCCTGTCGGACCCCGACGACCGGCGCGTGGCAGCGGACATGTTGCGCCTCACCCGGCGCATCGTCGGCCAGGCGCCGCTCGCGCCCTACCATCCCGAGGAATACGTCCCGGGGATGAATTTCGAAGGCGGGCGGCAGGATGACGAAACTCTCGCCACGGCAGCTGGGACGGTGGGCACGACCATCTATCACCCCGTGGGCACGGCACGCATGGGCCAGGATGCCAAGGCCGTAGTCGATGAGCGCCTCAGGATTCACGGCATTGAAAACTTACGGGTGATCGACGCATCGATCATGCCGGCCATCACCTCGGGAAATACCAACACCCCGGTTGTGATGATCGCCGAGAAGGGCGCGGCCATGATTCTCGAGGACGCGCGCTAAAATTGACGCGGGACCGGCGAACAAAGCTGCTGCGGGGCCGTTAGCCCCCACATGGAACAGTACAAAAACCTCAGCGGCACGTCGCCCGTCACCGGCTTTTCCATCGAATCGTCGTATATCGACGTGCAGTACGCCGATTCCGCCGTTTACCGGTATTCCCACATCACACCCGGCCGCGACCACGTCGAGCGCATGAAGGACCTGGCGCGCAGAGGCCAGGGGCTGGCCGCTTACATCAGCGCGAATATCTACGGCTATGAGCCGACTGTGTTCGGCTTCCAACCCAAGAAAAAGAGCACACAGCACTAACGATGCCGCTGCCCAGGGTATTTTACATGGAACGTTACCGTTACAGGCACGGGGATTCGTCTATCCACGGCTATGAGGTCGCGTCCAAGAAAATCGACGTGCAGTTTGCCGATGGCACCTACCGCTACTCGTACATGCGTACGGGTCGTGATCACGTCGAGCGGATGAAAGAATTGGCGCGCAGGGGCGAAGGTCTCGCCACTTACATCAGCCGGCACGTCCACGACGCTTACGAGGCTAAGGTCTAGGCCTCGCCCGCCTCTACCGCCGCAGCCTGCTTCATCTGCGATTCGGTCATTTCCGGCCCTAGTTCCTTTTCCCACTTGGCGACAACGGTTGTAGCAACGGCGTTGCCAACAACGTTGGTCGCACTGCGGCCCATGTCGAGGAACTGATCGACGCCGAGGATGAGCAAAAGGCCCACTTCCGGCAGATTGAAGGTGGTCAGTGTTGCGGCAATCACCACAAGCGAAGCGCGCGGCACGCCGGCCATGCCCTTGCTGGTGATCATGAGCAGCAGCAGCATGCTGATCTGGTCCCCGACCGGAACGTGAATCCCGTAAGCCTGGGCGATGAACATGACCGCGAAGGTGCAGTACATCATCGAGCCGTCGAGATTGAAGGAGTATCCAATTGGCAGCACGAAGCTGGCGATGCGCTTGGAGACTCCGAAGCGCTCTAGCCCTTCGAGCGTCTTGGGATAGGCGGCTTCGGACGAGGCGGTCGAGAACGCGAGCAGGATCGGTGCTTTGACGGCGGCGACCATGCGCCGGATGCGCGGGCCCACGATGAGGAAGCCCGCCAGCAGCAGAAATCCCCACAGGATCGCCATCGAGAGATAAAAGCCGCCCATGAACTTGCCGTAGGTGACCAGGATATCTAGACCTTGGGTCGTGACCGCGGAGGCAATGGCGGCGAAGATCGCCAGCGGCGCGACCGTCATCACATAGCCCGTGACGCGCAGCATTACGTTTGCAACGGCATTGGCGAATTCGGCGACCACTTTGCCGTGGTGTCCGAGGTTCGTGCAGGCCACGCCGACGAAGATGGAAAACACCACGATCTGCAGAATCTCGTTGGTGGCCATGGCCTCGGCGATGGAGCGCGGCACCAGATGTGTGATGAAGTCGCGCAGATTGAGGGCGGACCCTTGCACGGCGCTGGCGGCGTGCTCGGGCGGCAAGGGCATATCCAGGCCCTCGCCGGGCGCGAGGATGTTCACCATGAACAGACCGAGCAGGAGAGACATCAGGGATGCGGCGACAAACCAGACCAGCGTGCGGGCGCCCACGCGGCCCAGGGCGGCAAGGCCCCGGCCATCGCCGGCGTCACCCATATGCGCGATGCCCACCACCAGGGTCGTAAACACCAGCGGTGCGATGATCATGCGGATCAGGCGCAGGAAGACGTCGGTGATGATGGAAAAGTAGCCGGCGACGGTGCGGGCTTGGTCGGGATCGAGGTTGGTATGCAGGCCGTATCCGAGCACGATGCCAAGCACCATCGCTGCCACAATCAAATTGGTGAAACGCCCCGACATAAAATCACCCCAAACCCCGTGTAGGTTCATCGGACCCCAAAGAGGGGCGGGAGCGCAAGCGCAACCGCCCCCGCCCACGAATGTGTGTCACGCAACCGACGCGCTAGAGAGGCGTTGGGGATGGAGGAGTCCGGCAATTGGCATCAGACAGCAGGAGATCAAGCCAAGGCTCGAAAGGGCCGTCTTTTGGTTGTAAATCAAGGAAAGTCCGGAACTTAGGCGGTGTGAGTTCTGGTCCAATGGGATGCTTTCGGGGCATATTTCACCCCTGTTTTTGTGTGTTTTTTGACAGAATTTAAGGTAACAATACAACTTCTGGACGATAAACCCGATATCCGGCGACGCGGTACATGCCCCGCGTTGCGCGGTGGGATCGCCTAAGGGGACGGCCGTGGCAGGACTATCGATCGAAGACGTCAACCGTTTGGCGCAGGATCCTTCGCCTGCGACCCGTGCGGGCACGGCCGCCAAGCTGGCGCAGCAGTTCAGCACGGCCCACTTCACCGAGGGCGAACTCAAGCTCGCCGAGCAGATTTTCCGCGTCATGGTGCGCGACGCCGAGGTGCGCGTGCGCGAGGCGCTGTCGGCCAACCTCAAACATAACCCGCTGCTGCCGCACGATGTAGCCATGGCGCTCGCCAAGGATGTGGATTCCGTCGCCTTGCCGGTGCTGTCGGCCTCCGAAGTGCTGACGACGGAAGACCTGGTCCAGATCGTCCGCAGCCAAAACTCGCCGCAGCGCCTCGACGCCATTGCCGGCCGCAGGGAAGTGGCCGCGCCGGTGTCCGCCGCCATCGTCGATGTCGGCAACGAGAACGTGGTCGCCAAGCTGCTGGCGAATCCCGGCGCCGAGATCGCCGAGCCGACGTTGCACAAGGTTGTCGACAAGTTCGGTCATAGCGAAGCAATCCAGAACCCGCTGGTGCACCGCCAGGTGCTGCCGGTGACCGTAGCCGAGCGGCTGGTGACGCACGTCGCCGAACACTTGCGCGCGCACTTGCTCTCCAATCACAAGATCTCAGCCGATCTCGCTCTCGACATCGTGCTGCAAAGCCGTGAGCGCGCCACCGTCGGTATCGCCATGGGCGTCAGCGAGGCGGGTCTTGCCGCCCTCGTCGGCCAGCTCAAGGAAGGCAAGCGCCTCACCGGATCGCTGGCGCTGCGCGCCATCTGCATGGGCAATACACGCTTTTTCGAGCATGCCGTCGCGGCGCTGGCCGGTATTCCGGTCGGCAATGCGCGCGTCTTGATCCACGATCCCGGCCACCGCGGTTTGGTGACGGTCTGGGCCAAAGCGAAGCTGCCGGAATCCTATCTGCCTGCGGTCAAAGCGGCCCTCGACGTGGTGGCGCAGACCGAACTCGACGGTCTCGAACTCGATCCCGAGCGCTATTCGCGGCGCATCATCGAGCGCGTGCTGACGCAGTACGAAACACTCGGCGTCGAATTCAACGACGACGATCTCGAGTATCTGCTGGCGAAGGTTCACCAGCTCCCGGCCGCGTCAGTGAGTGTTCACTAATCTGGGCTTTGCCAGCCGCATCGGCATCAGGGTGAGCGAGGTGATGCCCGAGATGAGGATGGCGGCGCTGGCCGTGGCGGCGAATTCGCGGAACAGGCGCCCGACCATGCCCGTCTTCATTCCGCTCCTGTTGATGGGCTAAGCGCCGCCTGCCTCGCTCTTCAACCCAATAAGCGGCGAGGAACCTGCAACGTGGCTCCTTCACATATAATTTAATGCCGAATCAATGCGGAACGCCTGTATCCATCACCTCGACATCGTGCGTGAACAATTTAGCGTTCAGACGCGGCTTTTTTTCACCATACGCCGGTGTTCGGCATCGAAGCCCAGGGCTCGGCCGGCGCCTTGGCCTCGCCCTTTTGCAAAAGCTCGATCGAGATGTTGTCGGGCGAGCGGATGAACGCCATGCGGCCGTCGCGCGGCGGACGGTTGATGATCACGCCCGCCGCCTGGAGCCGCGCGCAAAGCCCGTAGATGTCGTCGACCTCAAAGGCGACGTGCCCGAAGTTGCGCCCGCCGGTGTAAACCTCGGGGTCCCAGTTGTAGGTGAGCTCGAGGCGCGGGCTTTGCCGCGTCACATCCTCGACCGCGGCACCGTTGGCGGCATCGTCGCGCGCGGCGAGGAAGATCAGGGTGAAGCGACCCTTCTCACTGTCCGTGCGCCGCGTCTCCACCATGCCCAGCTTGTTGCAATAGAAGTCTAGCGACGCAGCGAGATCGGCGACGCGAACCATGGTGTGCAGGTAGCGCATGCAAGACTCCGGAGAGGTGTGAACGCGGGGGCCGGTTATAACAAAATCGCCGCGCGGCGCCTGCCCTCCGCGCCCACCCACATCTTGCAACCGGCGCGCGCGCTCAAGCGTTGTGACATAACGCTATTGTGCAACTTGTAAGCGAGCCATCACTCGCATTTGAGCTAGGGCTAACTCACGGTTTTTATTGGATTTCTATGGCCGTCCCTGAGATGGTAAGCGCGATTTCGCCGGACAGCCGGCTGGGGTAGACTGCGAAATGGGTCGGACGCGGCACAGTGCAACTTCGCGGCGCGCTGCGCGCGAAGATAAGAAGGGGTTGGCGGGGTTGGGTCTAGCGTTTGTGAAAGCCGTCCGCCGGCGGCTGGCCGATGAGGCCGGCGTCGCCGGTTTGCTCGTTGCCGGCCTGGTGGCGATCGTCGCGTTCACGTCGCTGACGGTCTATCTGCGCGGCTATTTCGCCGACCGCGAATTCGCGCGCGTGGTGGGCACAGGCTCGCGGTCGAGCACGTTGCTGCCCTCGGTAATAACCTATCTCGTTGACCCGTCGAGGACCACGCATCGTCTGCCGTGCCCCGATGTCACGGCGACGCCGAACGGAACTGCTGACGAAACTTCGAACGTATGCGACGGCACGACCGGTGTAATTCCCTGGGTGACCCTCGGCATTTCTCGCGAGGATGCCATCGATCCTTTCGGCAACTACTATCGCTACTCTATCTCGACGGTGGCGCGGAACGTATGCTCGACGGTCACCAGCGATATTCCTGGGGCCACAGCGACGACCACGGTTACCGGCGGCCTGATCGATCCTACGGACCTCACTTTCATTCAGGCTAACGGCGAAACCCGCAACGTGCCGTTCGCTATCATCAGCCACGGACAGAATGGTCTTGGCGCAAAGAGCGGCACGACGGGCGCGAGCCGTTCAAACCCAACCAGCGACAACGAAGTCGCCAATACCGACGCGACCTTACCTGCCACTATTCACGGCGGTCCCTACACCGTCGATACGGACTCAACCGATAGCACGGACACCACATTCGACGACCAGGTTATGGCGCCGACGACGTCGCAGCTCCGGCAATCGTGCGAAGAGCTCACGCCTGCTGGCAAGCTCAATGCTGAAGTCGCCGAGAATTTCAGCGACCCTACAATCAGCACCACGAAATTCGCCACCCCGAACAATGTCACGTCAATTGTCCAGCCCGGCGCGCCCGGCAATCGCGTAGGGGAATTCGACGGCGCCGTTGCGTACCTCGCCACCAATGCGAGTTATAGCTTTTTGCCAACGGTGCGTCCGGTCTACGTATCAGCGTTGTGGATACCTAACGCGGATGCATCTGGTGGTACGCCAAATCACGGGGGCATCTCGATCGCTTCCCGTGTCACGTTGGCAGATTTGGACGACAACGACAGCAGCGTTTCGAACGACATCTTTGACGAGAATACAGCCCTGGGCTTGACGTTTCGCTTCTACGAAACCGGCATTTCAGGCGGCAACAGCAGTGACGCTGGCGTCACCAATACCATTTCGATTCAAAATAGCGACGGCACGGTTACGACCACCGGAGACAACAGCTATACGCTTATCAATGGCGAAACCTATCGTCTCGAAGTTTATGACAATGGCTCCGATGCCTGGATGCGCATCACCCAGATTGATAATACCTCGAACACCGCGATGATCAGGGGAACTGACGCGACCGATCTCTCCGGCGAGCAGCGCGTCATGTTCATTAACGACTTTCAAACGCCCAACGCCTCCGTCAGCTACCTCGACGACCTTGTTATCGGCGTTCCGATGTTGGCGCTGGAGACCGGTCTATCTGCCACCGACATCGTGACTTCGGGGGGTAACAACAACGGCTCGACAACGCGCAATCTGACGGTGGAATCCTGGGTCAAAGTGAAGGCTTTCCCGACGGGATCGAACCGCGCCGCGCTCATTTCCCAATGGAACCTTACCGCTTCGGCGAGTTCGCAGTCGTACCGGCTCTACTTCGACGGCGCGAATAACGACCAGCTGGCCTTTGATATCGGAACGACCCTGCCGGACATCGATTCCGATCCAAACACGGTTACGCCGGGGTTTGGAACCGAACATTTTGATCTTCAGTTCAAACCTGACCTAGACAAATGGAACCATATTGCGGTCTCGTTCGATTATTCGAGCAAAGCGGTCCGGTTGTACGTTAACGGGGACCTCGCGGCCGTCGGGCACAGCAGCAGCAGCAGCGGTGCGGGCATCAATACGTCGATATCGCAACCGCTTACCGTGGGGGCACTCTACAGCGGTTCTACTGTCTCGGATGTGTTCGCGGGGAACATCTCGGATGTGCGCATTTGGAACGTGGTGCGTGACTCGGCCAGTATTCGAAGCAGTTACAAGAACCGCCTCAGTCTCGCGCTGACACAAGCGTCCGACGGGCTTGTCGCCAACTGGGTGTTCGACAATGAGTCCGGTACCGTAAGCAATGCCGAGAACGTTCAGGCAGACCCGTCCACAGCGACCGACGGCGATCTGCAAGGCAGTGCCGTGTACGTCGCCAGCCTGGCGACCTACACGCGCCCGCTGTCTACGGACACAGGTTTCTGTCCCGTAGGAACGCGCGCGGGGCCGTATCAATGCGATTTCCGCACCAGTTCGGCGAGCGGCTCAACCTCCTCCAGCGTGCGCATCCCGGCCAACCTGCGGGCTTTCTACGCCAAGGTCTGGGGCGCGGGTGGCGGAGGCTACGATCCAACCGGAACCACAACCGACACGCCGGGCGGACCCGGTGGCTTCTCCGGTGGCCTGGTGCGCCAGGTCGGCCCCAGCGGTTCGTTGGAGGACGTGTATAACAAAACCCTCGCGTTCTACACCGGCGGCTACGGCACGGGCTCATCGGCTTCACGTGAAGGCGGCGGCGGCGGGGCGGGTTCGGGGATTTACTACACCAATACGACACCAGTGACCTCCGCAGTGGTTGTCGCCGGTGGTGGTGGCGGCGCCGCTTACAGCGCAAACGGCGGCACCTGTTCATCGACGGGCGTACTCGACAGCAATGCGCGCTGCGGCATCGGCGACGTGGGCGGCGGCTACAACACTTCCATCGCAAGCGCGCGCGCACCTAGTTCAACGACCCTGTGCGGCGGACGACGTGGCGACAATTCGCCCGGGTCTTCAAATCCCCCCAACGCCACGTGCCCCAATCCGACCGGCTCGACGGGCGATCCGTCGGGCCAAGTCGGCGGCGGCGATTCCAGCGGGGGCCCAGCCGGCGGCGCGCCGTCGTTCATTGCCGGCGGACGTGGCTTCACGGGCAGCAGCTCTGGCAGCCGTATCGGCAGCGGCGGCGGCGGTGGCGGCTTCTTGGGCGGCGAGGCCGGGGGCTACGATGACGGCGCTAATACAACAGGCTTCGGCGGTGGCGGGGGATCGGGCTCGATCGGCGCTGGCGTGGTCAACGGCGTGGGAGTGCTCGGTAGCGTCACCTACAATGCCGCGGGTTCCTACGTGACATCGGCCACCGGCAGTTGGACGACCGGGAATTACCCCGTCACGGTGACGATGTCATCGGTCACAATCGGTGCGGGCGGTTGGGTGGCCGGTTGCACCGTCAGCGCGGGTGGCGGTCTGCACATCGGTTCCGGCGGCAACACCATAGAGTCCGTTGGATCTTCGAGTTCTTATACATTCGTTCTGCAGGACGCCACTAATGGTGCCAATGGCAACCTAGAGAGCGGCACAATCACCTTCAACTGCAGCAGCGTCATCGTCGCCGGTTTCTCGACGGCCGCGGGCAACGCGAGCGACGCGTATTACTCGCCATCATATCTCAATACGACCGCGAACGAGGATGCGCTTGAGCATCCGGGCCGTGGTGGCACGACTGAAGTGACCAACTCTACCTCGCGCAACGGTAAAGGCGGCGCGATTGTCATTCTCTGGTAATCCTCAGTACTGAAATTCCAGATACAGCCACACCTTCGTCGTGTCGGATTCGAAGGTCTTGGCGTCGTACTGGGCGAAGCGCACGCCGAGCGTGGCGCGGCTCAGCACGCTGAAGTTCAGGTCGGCATCGAACTCCGAGCCGTAGTGGACGCCGCCGCGCGCGGCGCGGAAATCGTGATAGCGCAGGTCGAGGCGCGGATTGACGATGAAGCCGGCGTCCGGCATCTCGGCCATGAGGCGCACATGCCGATCGCTCAGCCCATCGGCCGGCGTGGTCAGGAATACATCGGCCCAGCCGTTGTGGCGGTGGAGCGTGGCGAGCGGCGTCTGCACGGCGTCAACGCCGTTACCGCCCAGGTGCTCCCATCCTGCCGCCAGCGTGATGTCGTACCAGCGCACCATGGGCCGCAGCAGGGCGTAGGTGACGGCGTAGGAATTGGGATTGCGCGCGTAGTCGGTCTGGCGCGCGAGTTCGGCTTCGACGCCGTAAGCAAAGTCCTCGTTGGGCTGAACAAAGCCGTCGTAGCGCACGCCGTACGTGGCGGACGACATCCGCGGCCCCGGTGCGAGGTCGAGCAAGTAGGCGTAGGCCGTGGTGATGCCAAAAGGCGTGGCATTCGTCGCGACCGACAGCAGGTGGCTGTCGCTGCCCCAATGTCCGTTCGGATTGTTGCCAAGCACGCGGTTGATGCGGTCGAGATAGGCATAACGTACGCCGAGGTTCGCAAGCGGCCGCGCTTCGACGCTCAGCGCATCGACCGTCTGATCGTTCTGGCGGAAGGAACTGGGTCCGATCCAGCGTTCGTTATCGTACATGATGCGCTGGCGGCCGAGCACGACGCGCGTCCCCGCTAGACCATCGTCGACGGAACCATTGGCGAGCGGCATCGTCCAGCCGACATAGGCGCGGTTGAGTACTTCGCTGTCGGGATCGGGGATCACCGGCAGGGTAGGCGTGTTGCGCACGCCGTCACTGCGCCGGCTGGAAAGATCGCGCGTGATCTCGCCTTCGATGCCGGCGAAGAAACCCTTGTAGGCGAGAGTCTCGTAACCCGCCCGCAGGCGCAGCGTCGTAGCGTTGGCCGTTTGCGGCCGGCTGTCCTGGTCGACAAATTCATAGCGCAGCCGCGCATCGAACTTGAACGTGCCGAACACGAGCGCCGATTGCGCCGTGTCCGCCGGAGCGACGGGCTGGGCGTAATAGAACGGCCGGCTGGCGGGCGTGATCGTCACCAGACCCAGCGCGCGATTAACGCGTTCAGTGCCCCAGGTGAGCGCTTGACTGGGCGCGGCGCCCGCCCAGATGTCGGTGCCTTCGCCGGGGCGCAGGATTGTCTCGCCCCCCGCGTTGGTCACCGCGACTTCGTATCCCGAGAATAGCGCCACCGCGAGATGGGTGCCGTCTTCCATCTCGACAAAAAAATCGGTCCCGCGGATACCGATGCTGCCGACGGGGGTTGCGACCGTGACCGCTTGCGGACCGCCGACGCGCTCGACCGCGCCGGCGACCAGGCGCATGGCGCCGCTGGTGACACGCAGCGCGGCGTTGTTGGCGCCGCCGGCTGGATTGAACACAAACTCGTCGATCACGATCTCGGCACTGGGGCCCAGCGTCAGCTTGGTACCGTCGATGAAGGTGATGAGCACTTTGCCGTCGATGGCGGTCTCGACGATGTCGTCGCTAAAAACGGGTGTATTGAGGGCCAAAACCAAGGTGCCGGCTTCGCGGGTGACGCTGCCGCGGCCTTGCAGTTGCGTCACGGTGCCAACGCTGGCGCTTTGCGCCCAGGCCGCGGCGCTGATGAACAGCACGCAGAATAGCAGTACGACCCGCATGATCCCCCACCCCCAACCCGTTAATCAGGTGCGGGGATTATAGGGGTTCTTCGTGCTCCAGGCTTTGACGAATTCTTCCAGTTCGGGGTCGCGCGTCTTGGGCAGAACCACTTTCAGGGTGACGTATTGGTCGCCCGCGGGGTCGCGCTTCGTGGCAGCCACGCCTTTGCCCTTGAGCCGCAGGCGCGTGCCGGTGTTGGCGCTGGGAGGCACCGCAAGGGTGACAGGACCGTGTGCTGTTGGCACTTCGACCTTGCCGCCCGCAACGGCTTCGCCGAGGGAAATCGGTAATTCGACGTGAATGTCGCGCCCTTCGCGGCGATAGAACGGGTCCGGCTTGATCTTGACCTCTACCAGCGCGTCACCGGCCGTGCCGCCGGGGCCGGCGCCCCCCTGACCCTTCAGCCGAATGGTCTGGCCATCGTTGATGCCGGCGGGAATGGTGATGTCGAGCGACTTGCCGCCGGGCAGGGTGATGCGTTTCTTCGCGCCGGTCGCGGCGTCGGCGAAATCGACCTCGAGAGAATAGCGCACATCCTCGGCCGGGGGGGGGCCGCCGGCGGGACCGCCGCGTCCGCGTCCACCCGGGCCGCCGCCGCCAAACATGCCACCGAAAAGGTCGGACAGATCTTCGAACGCAAAACCCTGGCTGCCGCCGCCAGGCTGTCCCCGGAATCCGCCATGACCGCCGGCACGCGCACCGGCGAAGGGGTTCTGGCGCACCTCGGCGCCCGATGCATCGATCTCGCCGCGGTCAAAGCGCGCGCGTTTGGCCGGATCACCGATGATGTCGTTCGCGGTGTTCAGCTCCTTGAATCGATCCTCGGCCTTCTTGTCGCCGGGGAAGAGGTCGGGATGCGACTTCTTGGCCAGACGCCGGAAGGCCTTCTGAATTTCAGAATCGGTGGCGTCACGTTTGACGCCGAGGACGGTATAAGGGTCTTTAGCCATCGCCGTTTATATCATTACCTATAGCTGCGTTCTTAGATGAGTTCCCGGGGGCGAGTTGTAAAGGGATTCTCTCACCGAGAACGTTTCAAACGCGCAACCTTCCCCTATGGTTTTGATACCCCCGCCCATTATAGTGACGGACCAATCGTGGGAAGCATCAGCGCAAGATGACCAACCGGGATAAATGGAAAAAGTGGGTGCAGCCGATTGGGGTGCCTGCGGCGGTATTCGCCGTGGTTGCGCTCATGCTGGCTATCGTCACACGTGAAGTCCGTACACTGCAAGACGAAGTGCGCCATACCCAGGAGGTCAAAGACCAACTTTCCACCGTCACCGTCGCCCTGGCTGAAGGCGAGACCGCCGTCCGTGGTTACATCCTGTCGGGCGACAAGGCCTTGCTGGAGTCCCATTTCGAAGCCCGGCCCAAGGTCGAGCCGGTCCTGGCCGAGCTCGAGGAGCTGACGGCGGATAACCCCGCGCAGCAGCAAAGCCTCGCCAAGCTGCGCGAGCCCCTGGCGGCGCACCTTCAGCAATTCGAGGGTGCAGCCAAGAACGGCTACGTCGAGGGGCGTGTGCTGCCCCTGCCGCTGCAAACCAGCCCGGACCCGCAGCGCCAATTGCGCACTATTGTTGCTGCCAGGACCGCCGGTGCCGTCGTGCATAACGGCACACTGGATCCCGGGGTGCGCCTGCTGGGCAAACCCTTCACGCTCGAGCAACCTGCCAATACCGTGCGCGATGTGCTCGACAGCTAACCCGCCCCGCGGACCGGCATGAGCCTTTTGACAATTTTTGTGCTGTTGCACCTGGCTGTCGCGCTGCCGGTGTGCGTGCACATTCTTTTGACCAAGACCGAGGCTTCGGCGCCGGCGTGGATCGCATTGGTGCTGATCTCGCCGTTGTTCATTGGCGCGCTCTTATATTGGATCCTCGGCATCAACCGCGTGGAACGGCGCGCGCGGCGCTTTCGCGGACGCCGCCCCCGCTACGTTCCGCAGATCCGCGACCCCTTGCTGCCGTTCGCGGATCGGCCGACGCATCAGCAGCGCCAGCTCTTCCAGTACGAAACGGCCGTTCACGACGCTCCGTTTCTTGGGGCAAACAGCATCACGCCCTTGGTGGGCGCGGAACAGGTTTTTCCCGACATGCTGGCCGCGATCAGTGCCGCCAGGAACACCATCGCGCTGTCGGTCTACATCTTTCAGATGGACGAGGTGGGGTGCCGCTTTGTCGACGCCATCAAACAAGCGCACGCCAGGGGGGTGAAGGTTTATGTGCTCCTCGACGAGGTCGGCAGCGGCAGCGGCAAACTCGCGCCCGACAAGGAGTTTACCAAGGACGGGATTCCTATTGCCCGCTTCATCCCGCAGAAGCTCAAGTTCCTGCCGATCGTGAATCTGCGCAACCACCGCAAGATCATGATCATCGACGGCGCAGTCGGGCATATCGGCGGCATGAACATCTGTCTCAACTACGGACGCGGTGAGAGCCGTCGCCGACGCGAAGCCGTGCGCGATTTGCACTTCCGCGTCACCGGTCCGGTACTGGAGCAGATGAGCACGATTTTCGAGGAGGACTGGAAGTTCGCGACGGGCCAATCCATTGCTCTGCCGCCGTGCGCGCGTGATCCCGCCCAGGTACACCAGCCGCAATACGCGCGCATCGTCCCGGACGGACCGGACAATCCCTTCCAGCGCACTTTTTGGATCATGCTGGGCGCGCTCGCGCTCAGCCAAAAGAGCGTGCATATCCTGACCCCCTACTTCCTGCCCAATCCGGTTCTCACGGCGGCTTTGTCGATTGCGGCGCTGCGCGGCGTCGATGTGCGCGTCATCGTCCCCGGCGAGACCGATATTCGCCTGGTCGATTGGGCGATGGACGCCAAGTTCTCGGAACTGCTCGAGAACGGCGTGAGGATATATAAAGGCGGAAAGCCGTTCGACCACAGCAAGCTGATGATTGTAGATGACACTTGGGTATTGGTCGGGTCCAGCAACTGGGACCAGCGGAGCTTGCGTCTGAATTTCGAGGCCAATCTGGAATGCTATGATGCGGGCCTCGCCGCTACGCTCGAAAGTCACTTCCAGAATATGCAGGCGCAAAGTAAGGCCGTGTCGCTCAAGGCCCTGCAGGACCTGAACTGGCAGACGAAGCTGCGCAACAATATCGCGCGGCTCTTCGTGCCTTATCTGTGACCCTGCTATAGTGCGGGCCATGAAAAACGTTGTGCTTTTTGCCGTCGCACTGGTGGCTTCACTGTTCATGGCCGAGGCGGCGATGCGGGTGGCGGGCTTTGCGCCGCGCACGCCGCGGGTCAATCCGTTCTTCGTGCCGGGATCGGAGACAACCTGGTCGGTGCCTGACCCTGAACTTGGATGGATCAATAAAGAGGGGGTGTCGCGCGCCATCGAGGGCGATCACGTCGACATGACTTTCTGGAGTTTCGGCCGCCGGGCAACTCGGCCCGATGCCACGCCACCTGCAGGCGCGCAGCGGAAGGTCATGTTCATCGGCGGCAGCAATTTGCAGTCCTACGGCGTCAAGGATGAGGAATCGTTCCCTTACCTGCTGGGGCTACGCTATCCCGATATGGCCTTCGAGAACTTCGGCTCCGGCGGATATTCGACGGTGCAAGCCAAGCTGCTGGCCGAGCGCGCGCTCGAGAAATTTTACGGCGCGGACAAACCGACGTTGATGCTTCTGGCCTTCGACGATGCTCACATCTTGCGCAACGTTTCGGACCAGTCCTGGGTGTATTCGATTTCGGACGCGGAGGGACGTTACGTCGCGCCGCCGCATTATCGTCTGCAGGATGGCAATCTGACATTCCATCCATTCCGTACTATTGGCTTTTGGCCGCTGGAACGGCAATCGGCGGCCTTGACGGTGCTGCACAACGTCTGGCTTCAGTCCGTCCTCTACAACAGCAGCCAGGAAGCGGTGCCGGTCACACGCGAGGTGGTGAGTGAAATCGCCGCTCTGGCCAAGAGTAAAGGGATTGCCTTCGCTGCAGTTATCCTCGACGACCGCGGCCAGACCGCGAAGCAGGTCTTCGAGGGTCAACCGTTCCCGTGGCATGACTGCTCGGGCTTAGAGCGCAGCGCGCCGCAGGAATACATGCTCAAGGAAGGCAGTCATCCCAACCCTAAACTGCACGCTCATCTTGCGATGTGCATCGGCGACTGGCTGGACGCGGAAATCCTGCCGGGGCTTGCGCCCGGCTAGGGCTTCCTGAATTTCAGGAAGAATTGATCGGTCTTGCCGCGGACGCCGCTGTCGAACACACGCGAGGTATGATCGTCGTCCGGGTGGGCGAGCAGATCGCTCTCGCCGACCAACTCGAAACCGACTCCGGTCACTTCGGCTTTCACGCTTTCGGGATCGACGCGGTGCAGGTTTTCGGTGTCGCGCGCCCCCGACCCGCGCGCCGCAGCGTGGTCGATGACGATGTAGATGCCGCCGCGCTTCAAGGAATCGAAGATCGACTTGTTGAAGGAGGCGGTGTTGGCCGGGCCCAGCATCGGGTTGAAGGTGTCGTGGTAGTTGAGCGAGGTCCACACGACATCGAGCGGTTCAGGCGCCTTGATGTTGTTGACCGAGGAGTTGATCGCCGCGACGTTCTCGTAACCCGGCTCGGCGGCGAGTTTCTTGATGCCGTCGGCAGCGGTCGTGCGCCCGGCGAGCATCTCATCGGGCGTGAAGGCGTAAATCTTGCCCTTTGGGCCAACGGTCTTGGCGAAGATGCGCGTGAAGTACCCGCCGCCCGGCATAAAATCGAGCACCTTGTCGCCCGGTTTGATGCCGGCGAAGGCGACGGACTCGGCGGGTTTGCGGTCGGCGTCACGCTGTTTGTCGGCGGCGGGGCGGCTCGCATCGCTCACCGCCGCGGCGATGGCCGGTGAAACGCCTTGATCGGCGGCTTGCAGTTGCCATGCGGTGAAGGCAAACGCAGCGCCGGCAAGAACGGTGGTGATCTTTGTCCAGCTCATAGAAGCCTCCCCAAAGTGTGATCGCACAAGCTTACAGCGGGCGCAGGTCTCAGCCCAGCCGGTTGATGCCGTCGAAAGCGGCGGTCTTGTAACACTCGGCCAGCGTTGGATAGTTGAAAACCGTGTTCACAAAATAATCGAGGGTGCCTTTGTGGGCCATCACGGCCTGGCCGATGTGGATCAGCTCGGCAGCGTCCTCACCGATGATGTGCACGCCCAAAAGCTCGCGCGTCTCGTGGTGGAAGATCAGTTTCAGCAAACCCGTGGTGTCGCCAAGGATTTGTCCCCGCGCGATTTCCTTGTAGTGGGCTTTGCCCACTTCGTAGGGGATGCCGGCTTCAGTCAGTTCTTCTTCATTGCGGCCGACCGTCGAGATTTCGGGGATCGTGTAGATCCCGTAGGGAAATAGGCTCGGGGTGCAGTCGGCCTTGGTATTGAAGGCGTGGCATGCGGCGAGACGGCCCTGCTCCATCGAGGTTGAGGCAAGGCTCGGGAAGCCGATGACGTCACCCACGGCATAAACGTGCGGCACGTTTGTCTGGAGGTTCTCGTTGACCTTGAGGCGGCCGCGATCGTCGGCATTGATGCCGGCCGCAGGGAGGTTAAGAGGTCCGGTCGCGCCGGTGCGGCCGATCGAGTAGAGCGCTTTGTCCGTGATGATCTGCTTGCCGCTGGCAAGAATGACCTTCACGCGCGAGCCTTTGTCGTCGTCCATGAGCTCAAGCCTGCTGACTTCCTCACCGAGACGCAGGGTCGCGCGATTCTGCTGCATATGGTGGGCAAGGTGGCTGGTGATCTCGCGGTCCACGAAGGGCAGCAGGTGGCTGCGCTTGTCGATGACGGTCACGCGTACGCCGAGGGCGGCGAAGATGGTGGCGTATTCGAGGCCGATGACGCCTGCGCCGACCACGGTCATGGTGCGCGGCAAGTCCTTCAGCGTCAGAATGTCGTCGCTGATTAATATGCGTTGTCCGTCGAAGGGGATATTTTTGTCACGCGTCGCCATCGTGCCGACGGCGATGATGATTTTTCCGGCGGAGACATTACGCGTGCCCCGGCCGGTGGCATCCTCCATGGCAACAGTGTGCGGATCGACAAAGCGTGCATTGCCGACGGCAAGCTCAATGCGATTGCGCTGCAATTGATGGCGCGTGACGTCGATCTCGTGCCGGATGACGTGATCGGTGCGAAAGTGCAGGTCCGGCATGGTGATGTGCTGCTTCACCGTGTAGGACGAGCCGTAAATGCCGCGCTCGCGGTAGCCGGACAGGTGCATCACCGCTTCGCGCAAAGTCTTGGAGGGGATAGTGCCGGTGTTAATGCAGATGCCGCCGACGACACTCTGGCGTTCGATCACCAGAACGCGTTTACCGAGTTTGGCGGCCTGAATAGCCGCGCGTTGTCCGGCCGGACCGGAGCCGATCACGACCAAGTCGTAGTCAAAGGCCGACATGAATTCCCCTCTGGCGCTTCCCCAAGGGCGCTACGATGCCCCGGGCAACCGTAACAGGTCAACAGTGCTTTGGGTTAACCAGCTGGAATAATTGGTATTTTTGCTACTGCGTTACTGGCGCGGCGGCGGTGGGCCCGGCGGACCTCGCCGCGCGTTCCGCTGCCCCGGCGCGCGTTCGAGCATGCGCGCGAGCGCGCCGCGGTGTTCGGCGTCGAGCTTCGCAGCGGCTGCCGCGATCGAACGATGGAAGGATGCCAAAGCCGCATCGCTGGCGAGCCGCATTTGCGCGAGCGCGGTGTCGAGGGCGGCGGCGTCGAGGGTCTCGGCGCGCACGAGGGCGGCGCTCTGCGCGCGCGCCGCGCGTATGTCGGCAATGGCCTTTTCGACGGCGGGACGTTCAGCGGCGAAAGCTTCGCGCAGCACGGTGCGCGTCGCCTCGTCGCCGCGCGGGCGGTCCATGGGGCGATCACCCGGCCCACGCATCGCCATGGGACGATCGAAGCCGCCAAAGGGATGGCCGCGTCCCACTTGGCCAACCATGAAGCCTACAAGCAGAGCATTGGCCAGCAGAGACACCAGCAACACCCATTTGATCGTACGTTCGCTCATTTTCAGCCTCACCACATCACATCGATTAGATCGGCGCCGTCAAGGTTGGCGGGCTCTCCGATTACCATGTCCATCGCCGTATCCATCTCTTCGGTCGTATCCTCGAGCGCGAAGCTTTGATCGTTCGGTGCGGCAAGGCCGAGCACGATGCCGATCACAGCGACCGCCAAACTCGCCGTCACGAGTCTGAGCGGCGCCAAAGGCCATGCCCCCCCGCGCGAGGCTGTCGCTTCGCGGGTGAGATGCTGTGTGGCGCGCGATTTCAGCCAGGGCGAGGGTGGCGGCACGTGCCAGTTCATTAAGGACGTTTCGAGCGCCTTCAGGTCATCGTGTTCTTTGTTCATGGGTTGTTCACCCCGTTCCTTGTGTTTGCAAGCTTCTCGCGCAAAGTTGCTTTGGCGCGGTGGAGAAGAGATTCGACTGCGCCTACGCTTGCCTTCAGAACCTCGCCAGCTTCGGCCAAACTCATCTGTTCATAAAAACACAGCGTGATCGCCATACGCTGACGCAGCGGCAGGGCAAGAACCGCGGCCGCGACTTCGGCACTTGTCTCTCCCGCGGCCAATACGTTGTCCTGACTTACGGTCGCATCGGGAACGTGTGCGGCAGCGTCGAGGTTGGACATCAGCCATGGACGGTTCTTGCGATGCAAGTCGACCATGCGGTTATAGACCGCGCGGCGCAGCCAGACTTGGAAGCTGGTCTTGGAAAGCCAGCCTTCGTGATAACTCAGCATGCGCATCAGCACGTCCTGGGCGATGTCTTCGGCCTCGGCCTTCTTGCCCACCAGGCGATAAGCGATGCGATAGACTGCATCGGCATGGCGCTCCACCAAGAGCGCGATGGCCGCCGCGTCACCTTCGCGGCTGCGCTCGATCAGTGCGCTGTCGCTGGGTTCGGCGGTGCTCGCGGCGACAGCCGCAGCCTGCCCTGGGATCCACTCCGCGCTCATGTCCGACATGTCACCATAAAAGACGGCGCCGACGGGATTTTCCTGCTCTTCTCACCAAAATTATGGCGCAGGAAAGGCCGCCGCGGTGCGTCTCACTTTGTGTCCAACGTCCAGCGGCGCGGTTGGTCGCGAGTGGATTAACATATTGATTCTAAAAGTGTTATGGTCTCCCGCGGCGCCAAGCTCAACCTCCCCCGGATGGCGCCGCTTCTTGTCCCGGGCGGTCCCATACCCTGGACCGCCCGGGACACCTCCTGGCGAAAGTGCTATTTTAGTTGCCCTGAGCGGTAGCACCGACAGGGAGGTCAGCATGTCGCTTCTTACCAAGCATCATTTTACCAAGATGGCCCTTGCGGGCGTGTTTGCGCTTTGCGTCGGCCTGCAGGCGGGCCCGGCGCGCGCCGTGGTCATCGTGCTGGGCGAGGGACTTGCCCAGAATTGCTATGAGGCCGCGTATGCGGTTTCCAAGAACCTGATGTACATCCCGCCGGTGCTGACCGGTTCGCAGATCGATCTGACGCCCGTGCAACTCTGCAACGCCGCGCTGGAGCAGCCGACGCTGGTCGGACGCAACCTCGCCGGCACGCGTGTCAATCGCGGTGTGCTGCTGTTCCTCGAGGGCAAGCACGCCGCAGCGCTCGAAGACTTCGAGGCCGCGCTTCAGATCGACGATAGCATCGGCGAAGCTCATGCCAACCGCGGCGCCTCGCTGGTGGCCATGAAGCGCTGGGCCGACAGTATCCCCGCGATCACCAAGGGCATCGAGTTGCAGGCGGCAGAGATCGAGAAGTCCTACTACAATCGCGCCATCGCTAACGAGGAGTTGGGCAACGTGCGCGGCGCCTACTTCGACTACATGAAGGCCTCGGAGATGAAGCCCGAGTGGGAAGCTCCCAAGATGCAACTCGCACGCTTCATGGTCCGCAAGAAAGGCTCGTAAGCGGTTTCTCATAATTGTGCCACGTTCACGGTGCACAACGTGCGCATGTTCAAGTATGCATTTGGCGCGGCGCTACTGCTTGCAGGTTTTACGGCGGGTCCTGCCGAAGCGGCTTGCACCTGCATGTGTGTCGATGGCAAGCCGCGCGCCCAGTGTCCCAGCATTTTTGAGCAACCACCCGCGTGTCCCGCGAGCGTTTGCAGCGCAGCCGGTTCATCCAATCCGCCTATGACGCGAAGGGACAACTGCCAGGTCGTGCAGACGGTCGATCCCGACACCGGAAAAATAGTCCGCCAGGTCGCGTGCAAGTAATAGCCCCTGCGGGTGCTGCGTCCGATACGCGAATTCACCGCGCGTTACACACGTTACCTCCTCCAATATGACGGTTTCGCAAGGTAACAACCTTGCGGGCACGGCGTTCAGCTTTGGGGCGCGCGTGCCCTGCGCCGTGGACCCAGTCCGCGCCGCTTCATGTACCGCAGATGGGAGAATCGCCATGAACCAGAAAAACCAATCACAGCCCCAGAAAGACCAATCGCAGCCGTCGCAGCAGACGCCGCATTCGGGCAAACAGGATCAGCAGAGGCAGCAGAACCTGGATGAGGCAAACCGCAACAAGCAGTTCGGTAACGCGCAAAACAGCGGCCAGCAGGCCCAACAGAACCGCGGCAACCAAAGCCTCGGCCAGAACGGGCCGCGCCAGTCCGATATGGGCGGCAACCGCAGCAAACAGAACAACTCGCAGCAGTCATAAGGCCGCAAGGTATCTCCTCCCGCACGCCGCGGGAGGAGACGCGGTTCTTGAAAGGATCTCAGATGCAACGTCAAACCCACAGCAAGGCGAGCAGCACGCGAAAGGCGATGAAACCCGCCATGGCCGCCAAAGCCAATAACAAGAACATGAAGGCCGCCACCAAGCGCGCCAAAAGCAAACCCACCTCGATAAAGAAGAGTTCGAGCGCGAAAGGTCCCGATGCTATCACCCTGCTGAAGGACGATCACAAGGACGTCGCCGCGCTATTCCGTGAATATGATGCCGGCAAGGACAAGATGTCCGCAGCGCGCAAGGAAAAGCTGACCGAGAAGATTTGCGAGGAACTCAAAATCCACATGCAGATCGAGGAAGAAATATTCTATCCCGCCATCGAGGAGCAGATGGCCGATGTGGAGGAAGTGGTCGGCGAAGCCAAGGTCGAGCACAAGACGTTTAAACGGCTGATTCGTGACATCGACAGCGGTAGCCCCGCCGACGAAGAGTTCGATTCCGATGTGAAGGTGCTGAGCGAGCACGTCGAGCACCACGTCAAAGAAGAGGAAGAGGAGCTTTTCCCGAAAGTGCGCAAGTCCGGCATGGACCTGAAGACGCTGGGAACGGCTATGGCAAAACGCAAAAAGGAATTGAAGACAGGCAAAGTCGCCAAAGACCGCGCAACCCTCGATGCGGTCATCAATACATGCGTCTATCAGCGAATCAACCTGCGCCAGATCGAAAAGCTGCGGTCGGGTTTATGCCGGTTGGTGGAATGGCAGAAAAGCCGCGCAAAAGGTGCGTAAATGTGGCCGCGCGAGTCCCGGCCTAAAAGCTACCGCGCCCGTCAAGAAACTTTTTCAGAGGGCCTCCGTTTTATATGCACATCCGATTTTTGGTCGGTTGACTGCAAAGGAGTCTAACCATGAAAAAGTATCTATTGGCTGCCGTGGCCGTGATTGGCCTGGCTGTTGTTATCCCGACCGTTGCGGCGCCGACGCCGGCCCAGGCGCAAGGGATTTTCTCGTTCAGCTTTGATACCGGCGACGTCCGTATGGCCTACCGCGACGGCTATTACGATAGCCGTGGCCGCTGGCACGGCTGGCGTGACGCCCGCGAAGCGCGTGAATTCCGCGCCCGCTATGGCAACCGCTATCGCGACATGGACCGGGACGGGATTCCGAACCGGTTCGACCGTGACCGCGACGGCGATGGCGTGCCGAACCGCTACGACAACCGTCCGAACCGCCCGCAGGCTCGCCGGTCGAGCCGCGACTGGGATGGTGACGGCGTGCCGAATCGCTTCGATGACTATCCGCGCAACCCCTGGCGGGATTAACCGCTCGGATAACGTCTAAGCGGCTGGCGGCCAGGCCGGTGCTCAGGGCAACGGACCTGGCCGCTGGTCGTTTAACGCCTCAAAATTCCGTTCCGACGGGGTTCCCGGGAGAGTAAGGTGATGCCTAAGGGAACGGCGTCAGTTGACCTGGGGAGGTTTCAATGAACATCCGTAGTCTAGCCTTGTCGGCGGTATTGCTGTCGACGACCGCGCTCGCGGCTCCTGCCTTCGCAGCGCCTTGCGAAACGCTCTGGGACCTCAAGCTTCCCAACTCTGAAATTCAAGCGGCACAGACCATCCCGCCGGGGCTCTACCGCTCGCTCGACGGCACGATGCAGTCGGGCATGCCGGAGTTCTGCCGCATCGCCGTCGCGGCGCACCCGACTAGTGACTCGAACATCCAGTTTGAAGTGTGGATGCCGACGTCCGGATGGAACGGCAAGATGATCGGTCTCGGCAATGGCGGGTTCACCGGCAACATCCGCTTCAACGGCCTCGCCGAGCTGGTCAAGCTGGGCTACGCCGGCGTTTCGACCGACACCGGCCACTACGGCGCCGACGGCACGTTTGCCTATCGGCACCCCGAGAAGATCATCGACTTTGGCTACCGGGCCGTTCATGTGATGACCGAGCAGGCCAAGACGCTGGTGAAGGCGTACTACGGACGCGCCCAAACGCGGGCGTACTTCACCGGGTGTTCGCAGGGCGGGCGCCAGGGCATGGTGGAAATGCAGCGCTTCCCGGAAGACTACGATGGCTTCATCGTGGGCGCGCCGGCGCACAACTGGACCGCGCACTACATTGCAGGCCATCTTTACCTCGCGCAGGTTCTTTATCCCAACGGGCCGAACTCGATCTTGCCCGACAGCGTCGCGCCCATCGTGGGCAAGGCTGTGAACGAGGCCTGCGACGGGCTCGACGGCTTGAAGGACGGAATTGTCAGTACGCCAAAGAAGTGCAAGCTCAATCCCGAAGCGCTTCTGTGCAAACCTGGGCAGGACCCCAAGACCTGTCTGTCGCCTCAGCAAACGGCGGCCGTCATCGGTTTCTACAACGGCGCAGGGGACCGGGTGCCCAAGGGCTATTACCCGGGCTTCGATTTCGGCGGCGAAGCCGAAACCTGGCCCAACACGCTGTCCAGCGATGTGCCCTACGGCGGCGAGCACGGCCGCCAGGGCGTGCCGTGGTTCAAGTTCTTCATCTACGACGATCCGATGTGGGACATCTTGAGCTGGAAGTGGACGCCCGAGAATATCGCCTTTGTCGAGAACAAGCAGGTGGTGCCGGGCCAAAGCATCGCGCAGGTGTTCAATGCGCTCAACCACGATCTGACCAAGTTCAAATCGCGCGGCGGCAAGGTCATCCATTTCCATGGCTATGGCGATCCGGACATCCCGGCGCGGCTGTCTGCCGTGTATCACGACGGCCTCGTCGATTTCGAAGCTAAGAAGGTCGGCAAGGCCAAGGCGCTGCAGGCGGTGGACGACTACTATCGCCTGTACCTCGTGCCGGCCATGGGCCACTGCGGCCGCGGACCCGGTCCGACCCTGAATGCCAACGGCAACTTCGACATGCTCCTGCCGCTGCTCGACAAGTGGGTCGAGAAGGGTGAGGCACCGGATAACATCGTCGCAAGCAGGTACACCATCGCCAACCGGCCCGAGTCCGGGACCCAGATGACACGGCCGATTTGCCGCTATCCCAAGGAGTCGCGTTACAAAGGCTCGGGCGATCCCAATGAAGCGTCGAGCTTCACCTGCGTCGATCCGGCCAGCTAAAAAGCGCGGCTATTCCCCGATCGGAAGGGGTGCGATGTCGGCGCGCGTGGTTTGACGCGCGCGCCAGATCTGGAAGGCAATCGCGCCTGCGGGAATTGCGACGCTGATGATCCACGGGCCATAGCCGCCGAGGCCGCGCACGGCGCCGGCGCCGAACAGCAGCAGGTAGATCGGTGTGAAGGTCCAAACACCGGTTACCCAATCGATGCTGAATTTGCCGACGCCAACAATGATGAACAAACACCAGAGCCATTTCGCGGTGCGCTCCATGGGTGTGCGAATGGAGGACACCAACGTCCACAACATGAAGAGCGGTACGGCCAGTGCAAACGCCAGCGCCGTGTATTGCGTGAGCGAGCGGCCAGCCGCCGTGAAGTTGTTGAAGTCCTCTGGAATGCGCGCGGCGTTGAAGGACACAATGGTCGTGGTGGACGCGGTGCGCTTGAGAGCGATGCTCGCCAGCACTTGCGCCGAGGGAAAATCGTAAGCGTAGGTCATGTCGACGCGCTGCGCCTGGGCTCCGGCCGGGTCCGTGCCGTTCGTGACGCGTGCCAGGATCAGCTTCGTCGATTTCGGGTCTTCTTCGGGAAATTGCGCGGCCATCTCGTCGAGCTGTGCGCGGGCGGCTGCGGCATCGAGGGAGGGGTCGATACTGCGTGCGATTTCGTCGAACTGGCGGGCACGCAGCATCTCGATGGTGTTGCGCGCACTCTGCTGGTCGGCTTCGGGGGCGGTGATTTCGCTCGCGCGGTCGCACGCCGCGAGCGTGAATGCGGAGAGCAACAGCAAGAAGGCGAGGAGTGCGCGAGGCATCAGAAAGCCACACGCGAGGGCGAGGGCAGGGGCTCATCGGCCGCGCCGCCCATGCGCCGCCGCTGGACCTGGCGTTTGCTGAAGCCCGCGCGCGCCGTTGAAGGTCCGTAACGGTTGGCGGTGCGGTCGCCGGGAATGAGGAACGGAGTCATGGCCCACAAAAGTCCCGGGACATACCACACCACGAGCCACGTGCTGATCTGGCCCTGCGCGAGCGTTGTTGAGATATGCACGCTTTCGGCTTGCATCGCGACCGTGCGTACCGCGCCGATCAATCCGCCAAGAAAATAGTAGACCGCGACCTCCTGCCCGGAGAGTCCGAAGTCATGGAAACGCCGCACGAGCAGAGGTGCGCCGGCCGCAAGCAGTGTGATAGCCGCGGCGCCGGAGACGAGCGCGGCCGCCGAATCGCGCGTTGCGCTGTCGATCACGGAGGCGAGTGCAGCCACGGCTGGGATGAAGATCAAGAGGTAGATCACCGAATAGCGCACGAGGAAGGCGCGGCGATCGAGCCGGCCCTGGCAGGTGAAGAAAAACTGGTGGATGGCATTTATCACGCGTGCGATCCCGCGACGGAGCCATGTCCACATGATTGCCTCTCGCTGCCGGAGACTTCGCGACGCCGGCTTTTTTGGATATGCGCCGAACCGCCGCCAGCGCACGCAATGGACGTGCACGACCGAGTCAACGAGGCGCGAAATAGAAAGTTCCGGTCCGCCCGCCCGGTGCGAGTCGTCGCTCTAGAAATATACTGAAATATCAGATAGTTATCTCTGTGATACAGTTCCGGTCGGAAACGCGGGGGGACGCGCGATGTCTGTGCATGTTGCTACGATTCTCGGGCTGGTAGTGATGTTCGTCTTTGCGACGGCGCTCCCGATCAACATGGGCGCGCTGGGACTCACAGCCGCTTTCGTCGTCGGTTCGCTGTTCGTCGATATGTCGGCGGCGCAGATCCTTACGGGCTTTCCAGGCGATCTCTTCGTCACGCTGGTCGGGATCACGTACCTCTTTGCCATCGCCGAGAGCAACGGCACGGTCGATCTGCTTGTGCACTACGGCGTCAAGGTCACTGGCGGGCGCGTCGCCGTGATCCCTTGGGTGATGTTTTTCATCGCCGCGCTGCTGACATCGATCGGCGCCGTCAGTCCCGGCGCCATGGCGATCCTCGCGCCGGTTGCCATGCGCTTTGCTTACCGGCACGGCATCAACCCAATGTTGATGGGCTTGATGGTCACGCACGGCTGTCAAGCGGGTGGCTTCTCGCCCATCAGCATTTACGGCGGGATCACAAATCAGGTGATGGAACGCGCCGGCCTCGTGGGGAACGACATGGTGTTGTTCCTGGCCAGCTTCGCCTTCAACTTCGCCATCGGCGTTGTTATTTCCATTATCTTCCGCGCCAAGCCCGGCGCCGCCAAGGCCGATGCCACCAACGAAATGATGACGCGCAGCGATGCCGGCGTGCTGAATGCGCAGCGTGCCCTGACGCTCGTGGCATTGCTGGCGCTTGCGGTCGGCACGCTCGCTTTCAACCTCAATGTCGGTTTTGTCGCCATCAGCGCGGCGGTTGTTCTGGCGATCGCATTTCCCGCCGCGCAAAAGGGCGCGGTCGAAAAGGCGGCGTGGTCGACGGTGCTGCTGATCTGCGGGGTGATCACCTACGTCGCTGTGTTGCAGAAAGCCGGCACAGTTGACTGGATCGGGGAGGGCGCCGCGCATATGGGCGCGCCACTGCTGGCGGTGTTGCTCTTGTGCTATGTCGCCGGAATCGTTTCGGCGTTCGCATCGTCAGTGGGCGTGCTTGGCGCGACCATTCCGCTCGCCGTGCCGCTTCTCGCGCAAGGTCATCTCAGCGCCGTCGGCGTGGTCGCCGCCATAGCCGTGGCCACCACGATCGTCGACGCCAGCCCGTTCTCGACCAACGGAGCGTTGCTGCTCGCGAACACCAAAGCCGCGGAACGCGAAGCGGTGTTCAAGCGACTGCTGATTTACGGCGGCGTTATGACAGCATTCGGCCCCTTCTTTGCCTGGCTGTTCCTCGCGCTGCCGGGATGACGCGGGGAAAAAGAAGCCCACACCTTCTTCTCGAGGTGCGGGCTTTGAAGTGTGTTAGCCAGGTTAGAGTGGGCTGGTCGGCTTACACTGTTCTTTCCAGTTCATGGTCACGCCTTCACGGTCGCGCCAGGCAATCTCGAGAGTCATGGCAGGTCGCGTCAACGATGCGTCCCATGTGGCCCCCGAAGCGTTGACTTGATTGTTACCCCAGGTGATCTTCCCAGGTGTATAGCTGCCGACAGCCACCGGATCGAGCATCTTGCGTTTGTCGGAATACTGATAAAGCCGCTGGGTTTCGTCGTCGAAGGCGACGATCCGTTGCGAGGCTTCGGTCTTGGTACTGCCGCCGCTGACGGACGTCACGTTGCCCGTGCAGGCCATCCAGACTTGAGCCGCAAAGGCACTGTGCGGAACACTTGTCAGTGCTGTCGCAAAGAAGGTCGCGCACATGGAACGCGTTAAGAGATTTCCCCTGATGGATCTCATTATGTCCTCCCTACATTCGGCGTCGAGTGACGCCATCGCTTAATCCTCCTTAGTGGCCGCTACCTGAGCGTCCGGGTCAGTGGACATCGGTGCAGTGGGCTGGCACTGCTCTTTCCAGACCATGGTCACGCCTTCCCGGTCTTTCCGGTTAATGTCCAATTTCATTTTGGCGCGGTCGAGGGTGCCCTGCCAAGACATCCCGCTTGAGTTCATCATATTGGCGCCCCAGGTGATCTTGCCCGGGGCGTAACTCAGCGTCGGTACGGGATCGAGGGTCTTTCGCTTGTCGGACCACTCGTACAGCCTGCGGCTCTCGTCGTTGAAGGCGAGGACGCGGTCCGAGGGTTCGGTGCTCGACGGAGCCTTTGCGCCGCTCGGGATCGTAGCGACATTGCCGTTGCAGGCGAGCCACGTGTCGGCGGCGAAAGCGCTGCTCGCTGTGCCGCAGAAGGTCATTGCGGCCAAGGCAGCGACGGTTTTCCCACAGGTAGTTTTCATGGCGATTCCTCCTTTTGCCAAAGTGAGCGATGCCCGGCTCGCGGGAGCCGGCTGCGGAAATCTTGATATGAAGTTAGGCGGCATGCGGAACATGGTCCGGCTCTCCAGCGGTGCGTGCGCACCACATGTATGCAAGGCCTCGGTCGTCTTCGACCTCCAGACGCTGAAAAGGCAGTCCGGGGAATTGAGCGACGGCACGGCTCGCCGCGGTGCGCGCGTCGGGTGCGACCACATCGACGGTTTTGGTCGGCGCTTTGTTAAGAAAAACACAGCGAAACGTCTTCATTTCACCCTCCAATAGGCTGCGTTTCGTGGTGATGCGCGATGGACTTAGGAATGACTTAACTGCGCGCAATACGGGTTTCCACGAACGAGCGGATTAAAAATTTTTCATGTGGGAAAGGCGCCCCAAAGCTAAAGGGCGCGGTGAGACTTAGTCGGCAGAGGCGCGTTACACCGATGTATGTATGGAGGAAATCATGGGTAGAGCATTTATTCTCTGGCTGCTGGGCGTGCCGATCTCGGTCATCGTTTTGATCGCGCTGCTCACGAACTGGATTTAATACGCCAAGACAAATACGAAGGGCGGCGCTGATGAGCGCCGCCCTTTTGACTGCGGTTTACAGGCGGTTACTTTTCGCGGGTTGAAAAGGGAGGCAGCCGGCCTAGGCCGGTTTAGCGCCGTAAAGGGCGTTGTCGAGATGGCCGATCAAGAGATCGTCGTGATACCGCGCCCTATAAAATGCATTGCCGGCGCGGCGTATGCGTTCGGCTTCTTCGGGCTGCTCCCTCAGGAAATCGACGACACCGCGCAGCTCGGCGAAAGATGAAAACGGCAGGTAGTGTTCCCCGGCGATGAAGTAGCAGTCCATCTCGGGGCTGGTTTCCTGCACCAGCAGCGCGCCGGCCGCGACGATTTCGAAGCTGCGTCCGGTGACCGGGAAGGTTTTCATGTCCTGCCGCATGGAGAAATTGATGGCGCAGCGTCCGTCGGCCAGGCGGCGCATGAACGCTTGATAGCTCTCCAGCGGAGGCAATTTATCGTCGAAGAATGCGTTGAGGTTGGTGTCGAGGGGCAGGCCCTCCTGGCGCGCAGCGGCGATCCAAAGGGCGCGGTGCCAATTATATGCGGCGACCCCGCCGCCAAAGAAGATCCGGGGCTGCAGCGGCAGGATCGGGCCGCCGTAGTCGCCGCCGCGCGGCAGCACCAGATGGGCGACTTTTCCGGCAAACTCGGGCTCCTTCCACGGCTCGAAATCGGGCGACACCGTCCAGATCAGATCGGTCAGGCTGATCGTGGTCTTGAGTTGCTTGAGGCGCACGGACCAGGCGTCGAAGTACAAGGCCACGATCTTCATGTCCGGCAGCGCGCGGCGCATTTCGGTCAGTACTTGGAGAGGCCTGGGGAAGTTATAAAGCACGGCGTCGAGGATCAGGACGTCGGGCTTCTCCTCAAGGCACCGGGCGGCCAAGCGCTCGGCATCCTGGATCTCTTGCTTGTTGAAATTAAAGCCGTGAAAGCGCGCGTTCCAGCCGTAGTTGTTGAGCGCGGCCACCATCGTCGGGCCCTGCTCGAGCAGGCGCGAATTGATGAAGTGGGGGAAAACCTTCTCGCGGAAGGCGACGAGCGCGCGGCGCGGCCGGCGCAGGGAGTCTTCGGGCGGGCTGAACTGCGGTCTCAGGCGCGCACTCGCGTGACCGCGGGCGCGGACTTTTGCGATGTCGAAGGGCACTGTCGGCGCTTCAAGGTCGAAGCGCGTGCGGAAATCGGGAACGATCTGTTTGAGGAAATCCAGCAGACGCAGAATCGCCGGCGTGAACTCGGTCCCATCGGCAAAGGCCAGGGATATCTGTTGCAGGATGAGCGGTTCGAGCGCGTAGTACGCTGTGTGCTGCGTCTCAGGTGATTGTTTGTCGTGCTGCTCGCGCAGGAGGCGCTTGCCCGCCGCGACGTCGGCGCTGTCGTTCATCTCGATGCCGCCGAAATACAAGGCGAAGGAAATGATCGGACTGACGATGCCGCGCAGGTGCAGGATCTTGGCCACGAGGTAGGCGGCACGGATGACGCCGTCGTTGAGCAATGCCCAGATCGCGCCGATGATGACGACGGCGGGCTCGGGTGATTTCAGGACGTAGTCCTGAAGCCCGACATAGTCCTGGGCGAGCCCGAGTTGCACGATCGCACGCTGCACTTCGGCGACGGCGGCGTCGGCTTCGGTCATGATTCGTCCGTGATGGCGGCGAGGCCGCGAGGAATGGTTCTAAGATATGACATTAGGCCGCCAAGGCTTGAGAAACCCTTAAAAGAATTAACCCCCGGCCGGGCGGCCGAGGGTTAAAGCGTTAGGATGTAAGCCGTTATCCGTTAGCTGCGGTTGGGCCGGCCGGTGTGCCTATTAATTTCGTGTCGGGACACTAGCGAATTGTCGGATGCAACGATATCGACCGTAATCGTGTCGGCGTCCTTCTCCTTCACCGCGCCCACCTTCACATTGGGATTGCCGGCCATGATGAGTCGCGCTTCGGCGAGCTTCTTGGCTTGATCGACGGTCAGGTTGAGGTCGCGGCTGGCACTGCCTGCCACGGATCGTCCGCCCATTCCGCCGCGCATACCATCGTGGGCTCCGCCGTGGAACCCACCATGCATGCCGCCGCGACCGCGCCCACGTTCATCGTCTCCGGCGCGTTGGTTGCGCGCGGATTCGAGGCGGGCGGGCGAGCCCGTGCGGGTGGAAATCTCCTGGGTTGTGACAAGGGCGCCGGTCTTGGTGACGATTTCCACAGTGACGACGCCTACTTCCTTGGCGGCGACTTTGCCTACTTTCAAGTTCGCATTCCCGCGCATGGCAAGGCGCCCTTCGATGATGTCGCGCACTTGGTCGGAGGTGAGCTTGCGGTCGACCTCGGGGCGGTGCTCGGCGGCGCGTTCGCGCATTCTGTCGCGAAAGCGCTCGCGAGAATTTTCCGGCGCAGAGGCGCCAGGGGAGTCCTTGGGCGCCGCGGCCTGCCCGATGGCCGGGAAGCCAAGGGCGCCAGCCGAAGCCAGGGCAAGCGCGACGATGGCCGCCATATGGGGTTTACGCATGGTGTTACTCCTTACTGCTAAGTGGGTGGGTTTCTCCCCTCATACCCATAGGACGGCCCTAGGGATGCGTTCCTGCGCCGGGACCCCGCAAGGCCGTGCCACTTTGGAATGATTTCAGAAAATTAACCGGCAGTTGGCGGTGGGGGCAGTGCGGACTTGGTATTGGACGCCGGCATCTGCTACTTAAAATCCCAACATGAGCACAGATATCCAAGATCTTGTCGATGCACACGAAAAAGTCGTGCCTGTGGCCGAAGCACGCCTCGGTCCTCATGTTCTGCGGTATCACGTTCCCAATAGGACGTGTCTGACCCGTGTGCAGACGCTGCTCTCCAAAGAACCCGACACAATCACCTGGCTGTCCAGCATTCCTGAGGGATCGGTTCTTCTCGATGTCGGGGCCAATGTCGGCACATACTCAATTTTCGCAAGCGTGGTTCGCGGCGCGCGCGTTTTTGCATTTGAGCCCGAAGCGCAGAATTTCGCGGTACTTTGCCGCAACATCATAGCCAACAATCTCTCAGGCCGCGTTGATGCCTGGTGTGCGGCCGTTTCGGACAAGACTGGTTTCGACCGCATTTATCTCTCCGACCTCACCATTGGCGGCTCCTGCCACAGCTTCGGTGAACAGGTGGATTTCCGATTGCGCCCATCGCCGTCGCGCTTTAGCCAGGGCAGCTATGCAACGACCATCGACGCGTTGGTGCAGGAGGGTACGATAGAGGTGCCCGGGTACATCAAGATCGACGTGGACGGTTTCGATCACAAGGTGATCCACGGCGGTTTGACGACGCTGCGCAACCCGCGTGTGCAGTCGGTCATTGTGGAGCTAAACACCAACCTAGCCGAGCACCGGGACGTAGTCGGGTTGATGAGTTCGCTCGGGTTTACATCCGATCCTGAGCAGGTGGTTCGCGCGCAACGCAAGGGCGGCCCCTTCAAGGGAATAGGTGAGCATGTTTTCCGCCGCTAAGAAGCATACGATCGAACGCATCCGTAAGGCGCCGATCCGCACCAATCCGTTCCCGCATCTCTTCATCGAGGAAATCTTTCCGCCAGATTTCTATGCGGAGATGCAGCGCCATCGCATGCCCGACGAGGACTTCCGCTCGTTGGTGTCGACCGGCCGCGTGAACAAGGCCTACAGCGCCGAGCGGCTTTGTTATATGCCGGATCAAGAGCCGACCGCCGCCGCCAGCGCGCGTTTCTGGCAAACACTCTTCGCCGCATACAATGACGAGGATTTCCTAAATGTCTGGCTGGAGCGTTTCGCTCCGTACCTGCAAAAGCGCATCGACGACGGCTTTGGATTTGCCGACAATGCGACCAATCCACGTACCGAGATCTTTCTGATGCGGGACAAAAGGAACTACGTGCTCCGCCCGCACACCGACGTTCCGTCGAAGGCCATTTCGGTGCTGTTCTATCTTCCGCCCGACGCACGGTTCGAGATGCTGGGGACATCGCTATACAAACCCAAGAACACGGAATCGGTGGCGTTCGGCGTCCATCTCGACCGCGAGGATTTCGACCTTATTGCGACGATTCCATTTCGGGCGAATGCCGCGCTCGGGTTTCCAAACTTGCCCGGCAGTTTGCACGGCGTTGAGACACTGGATGGATCCGAACAAGTGCGTGACATTATGCTTTACGACGTCAAATTCCTTCCTCGCGTGCCGGCGGCATAGCCCTGTACCTCGCTTTGTTCGATGACAGGCGTCGCGATGAAACCCTAGAGAAACCCTTCAGAATCGCGGGGAAACGCCAACGAAGCCGACAGGTCCATCTGATAAACCACGGGAACATCACGAATAATTGAACGCGGCGCAGGCTACCATCCCGCTTCACAGCCGATGGGCCCTGGAGTAGGTTAAGGCACCTCAAAGGGGCTGCTCCCACGCGCGCCGGGAGCGACATAGCGGGTTTTGAAATTCAATCTCATCGTGGAGGACTAAAATGAAGAAGCTGCTGATCTGCGCACTGCTCGGGAGCGCTCTTGCACTGCCCGCTTACGCCGCCAAGAAGCCGGGCGACAGCGCCACGGACTTCAAACTGCGCGCTTCCCTCGCCGGCAAGGAATTCGACTTCTCGCTCGCGGACGCTCTCAAGAAGGGCCCCGTGGTCGTGTACTTCTATCCGGCCGCTTATACCCGCGGCTGCAATCTGCAAGCCCACGCCTTCGCCGAGAACAAGGACAAGTTCGACGCCGCCGGCGCCACCATCATCGGCGTGTCGCGCGATACCATCGCCAAGCTGAATGAATTCTCGGCCGATCCGGAATACTGCGCCGGCAAGTTCCCGGTTGCCTCGGATGCCGACGGCAAGGTTTCGGGCGCTTATGACCTGCAAACCGGCGGTCCGCGCGAAGGCGCCAAGGACAGCAAGGGCCGTGACATCACGACGGGTTTCACTGAACGCACCACGTTCGTGATTACTCCGGACAAGAAGATCGTGGCGACCTTCTCGTCGAACGACGACAAGATCTCGCCGACCGAGCACGTCGACAAGTCGCTCGCGCTCGTTCAGGGTATGAAGAAGTAAGTCACGCTTTTCTTCAAGCGACCGAACCCGGCAACGCCAAGCGTTGCCGGGTTTTTCTTTACCCTGGCGGGGGAGGGGAGCAGACACCGTCTTGATCTGAGAATTGAAAATTCTATGCAGTGGGAATGGCTGATTTCGCTGCGCTCAAGATCGAAGTCGATTTTCCGGACGAAGGTGAGTCATCCGCCTCTCCGCGCAACCTGCGCGATGTCATCCCGGCCGGCAAAGGCCGCATCGACCGCGACGAGTATCTCGCCCGCGTGAGACGGGGCCAGCGTTCAGGGATGCCGAGCCTGATGCGCCTGCTGAACGCTGAGCACAGCGGCAATGCCGAACATCCTTCCGTGGTGTGCATCGTCGGCGGTGGGCCTAGCCTTGCCGAAGAGGTCGGCGCGCTGCGCCATCTGATCAAACGCGGTGCGAAAGTGATCGCCGTGAACAAGTCCCATGATTGGCTGCTCCGGCGCGGCCTGCGCTGCGACTACGCCACGCTGCTTGATCCAAAGCCCTGGGTCGCCGACTACATTGATCTGCAACTGGCGGCCGCCAAGGAAAACCGGCGCCGCGCCGGAAAATTGTGGGCGGCCCCTAAATATCTGATCGCCAGTCAGTGCGACGATCTGGTCCTCGGCAAGTTCAAAGGCCGCACGGACAGCTACCTCTGGCACGCGGCGGCGGGGCTCGGGGAATCCGTGGTTCTCAAACAGGAATTCGCGGGCGAGCCTTGGGTCAACATCGCCGGCGCATCGGTGGTGGGACTACGCGCCGTTGGGATTGCGCACGGGTTAGGATTCCGGCGCATGCATCTGTTCGGCATCGACGGTTCAATGAAACCACCCAGGGACGCGGGTGGGAAGCCCATGCTCTATGCCTACGACAAACCGCACATCGATGCGACCTGGCGTGCCTTTGAAGTGAAACTCACCTCGGGTTGGACGCGTGCCTTCATGGCCAATCACCATATGGCGCGCAGCGTCTATGAGTTCGAAGATTCGATGCGTGAATGGGATGCGCAGATCAAGGCCGGCAAGATGGAGCCCTTCTCCATCCGCGTGCACGGCGATCCCACCTATTCGGCCATCGCCATGGTCGCGGCAGGCATGGGCGTGCATGCCGATACCGAAGAAAACGAGCGCTATGGCAAGCGCCCCTCAAATTGGTGACGCGGCGCCCGTCTTGCCCGGGCCGAGGGCGGTTTCCGGAATGTCGACATCATCGGAATCGTCATAGTTTCGCAATGGACGCGGCGATGCACCCCGCCGCGCCCTTGCCGTGGTCTTGGCCGCTACGCCGGGTGTGATGCGTCGTGTGCGTTGAGCCATGGTTTGCCCGTCTGGCAATGAAACTCGAGTGCAGATGCTGATACGCGCGCGGAGCGACGCGCGCCTAAGACAAACTGATCGGGGTGAGAGCAGTTCCGCGCGAGTGCCCAAAATAAAAATCAAAAAATACTGGAAGGCGGCGCCCTTCGGCGCGGTGGTGGCGCGCGTGCCGCTGATCCTCGACAACGCGTGGAAGAAGGCTTCCGGATTCGTGCCGGGCAGCGGCGGCGAATACGACTACGCGCCTGCGCAAGGCTGACCCGAATTGAGTTGGTGTAGTCGCGTCCCGAAAGGCTTCTCCAATCTTATCGCCCTTTTGCAATGGAGATGTCGCTGGGTAACTGCGACGGTCGGAGTGATGCGCTCTTCCGTACAGAAAACACTAGTTGGTGCTATTACCTACTCTGGCCCATGAGTTGCTTCGCCGCGCCTTTGAAGTGGAGGGCGAATTTCTTGGCGAGCGCGTGCGGGTCGTCTTTGCTTGTTACGGCGTGATTGTACTCCTCACCTGGGAAGTATTTAATCCGCGCCCCTGCGACGTTCGACGTGCCCGAAGCGAACGGCGGCACTTCCCAGTTGATCGTTGCGTTCAACGAGAGCTGTCCGCCACGCCAGTCGCGAACGTCGAAACCGTAGCGCTCGTTAATCCAGTTCTGCGACGCAAACCATTCATATGTGTCCAGCGTCGCGCCGAAGAAGGTCGCAGCCTGTGACGAAGCGCCGCTTGCCGACATGATAACGCCCTCGTTCACCGGCATGTGCCAGAAGCCAGGGAGCGTGCGATAGGTCAACCCGATGTCGAAGGATTCGTCAAACACGCGCGACAAGTTGCGCTGAACGCAGACATCGGTATCAAGAAAAAGGACAGGCCCTGAGACAATGCCGCTGAGGATGAACGCGCGGTAGCAGCGCATTCGGCTATACATCAAGTGGGAAAGTTCAACTTCGAGCCGGGCTACTTCGACTCCTTCTGGAAGCCAGGAAGTATCGGAGCTCTGGTCCGTCAGGATGATCGAGGAGGCATTGGGATTGGACTTCCGGAATGCGTTTAGTGACGCTATGAGGGTTGCACGATAGTCAACCGCCTTCTTTACGAACGGATGCTTATCGTTGCGGTCGATATGAAAAAAGGTCGCTGCCGGTATGGCGCGGCGAGCGATATTGGTGAGGTCGTTCACCGCTTTCTGTTCCCACGGATCGCGAATGGTTGCCGTTGAAGGGCCCGCGCGGTACTCCGAACGGATGCGCTGGACCATCACAATGTCCTTCTTCATCTCGGCGGCGTTGTAGATTTCCCTTTCCGTCAATCCCGGGAGGGAAAGGGCCGCGTCGCATACGCGCATGGCTTGATCGAACTTGACCTGGGCGAGAAGGGCGTAGGCGAGGATAAATCGGCTATTCCAATTGGGGATCGCCGCGTCGGATCTAAGTAGAAAGTTTTCGGCGCGTGCCGCGTTGCCGCAGTGCATCTCGATCATGCCGGCAATCTGGAGCATGGCAGGGTCGGCGGAGTTCTTTTCGAGGAAGCGGGTGCACAGCCGGCGTGCGGCGCCAAATTCGCCCGCGTTGATTTTCGCGCTTACGCGGTCCAGTGCTGCTTGCGTGTCCATTTTCGAGATCTTTCTCCAGAGTCCTCAGGCAACCGAGTGGTCCTGAACTCCGGAACTTCGGCGTCCGCAATTTAGCGTCACTTATGCCTGTGTGCCAAGCGCCGCTCTTTAACCTCCAGTAGCAGAATTTCATATGCCCTATGTTTCTCTGCCCTTCGTCGCGGCGGTGACGCGCGATGAGAGCCCTCTTGCCGCTAAGCCGGCCTTTATCGGCGCCGACAAGATGCGTGCCGTCGCCGGGAAGATGGAGACCCTTTACGGCCAAGAAATCGCGGCGTCATCAGCTCTGGTGGGGGTCTGCCGGGGCGGGCTTGCCTGGGCCGACCTTGCCCGGACGGCCTGGGCCGCATTCGGAACGCATTTGCGTCTGCAGGTGATCGATCAGGACGGGATCCTCTATGACGCCACTCCTGTCATTGCGCGCGGCGAACTCAGCAGTCCGTTCGCTGTATCGAGCGGTTCAACCACCGTCACCGTCGTGGATGACGCGCACGGCCTTGTTGTCGATCAGTTGGTGACGTTCCCAACCGCCGCGTCCGCCGTGAATGTTGTCCTCAGCGGGTCTTACGTCATTTCTTCCGTCGTCTCGTCTTCGGCGTTCACGATTACGGCATCCACGGCGGCGCAGTCTACGGCGAGCGTTGGCGGTATGGTGGACATCGAGTATGGGCTTGCCCCGGGAAATATCTCCAATCTGGGTGGACTAGGCTGCGGCACGGGTGGTTACGGTGCCGGCGGATACGGCGGACCGTCGGAGGCGCAGGATCTGGATGCGCGGAGCTGGAGCTTCGCCAACTGGGGACAGAACCTCATCGCCCGGTATGAGCGCAAAAACTGGGAACTGGCGGCCGCGCGACAGGCGCGCGATGCGGCGGCTCTACTCGCCAAATCAGAGATCGAAATTCGGGCCCGCGAACAGGACATCGCAAGCCTCAAAGACAAAATCAAGAAGGACCACCTGAATGCCGAAGGCAAAATCGTTGCTGCGCATCGCGACAATGCTCGCCTGCTGGCCGCTCTTGGCGGCTTGCGCGAGCGGGAGAGACCTGGGCGCCGTGGTGCAGACGAGGTGTCCGGCAATTCCATTGCCTCCGCCGATGCTGCAGGCTCCGCCCCCGGCGCGGGCCGACTTTCAGCAGAGATTTCTCGCGCTCTTCTCGACCTCGCTGCCTTAGCCGACCGCACTGCGGCTTATGCAGCCGCTTGCCATGCCTGGGCCACATCGCTGCCTCAACCCTAGGAAAATTAACTCAAGGGCGGGTCAGCTATCGCACGCCGCACTTCTGCCATGCGCGAAATGCCTAGCAAAAAAATTGCTGCAATCGGCTATGTTGCGGCATGAACTCTAGAACGATTCTTATTACGGGAGCGTCCTCCGGCGTCGGACGCGCGACCGCCAAACACTTTGCCGCCGAAGGCTGGAACGTGATTGCGACCTTGCGCGATCCCAGCAAGTGCGATCTCAACGGCGACAATGTTCTTGTGTTGGCGCTCGATGTGACCGAACCCGCGAGCATCACGCGCGCCCTCGATCAAGCGATAGCCCGCTTTCGGCGCATCGACGTCCTGGTCAACAATGCCGGCTATGGTCAATACGGCATCTTCGAGGCTGTTCCGCCGGAGAAAATCCAAGCCGAATTCGACGTCAATGTCTTCGGACTGATGAATGTTACTCGCGCCGTACTGCCACATTTCCGCGCGAATGGCGGCGGTCTTGTCATCAATGTCAGTTCGGGAGCGGGGCTATACACGCTTCCGATGATCTCGGTTTATTGCGCGAGCAAGTTCGCAGTTGAGGGTTTCTCCGAAGCGCTTGCATACGAGCTCGCCTCGCAGAACATCACCGTGAAGATCGTCGAGCCCCATGGCGGCGTCACTGACACCTCGTTTAACACGCGGGCGCAGCGCGACAATGCCGTCGATCCCGCGCTTGCCGACTATGCCGGTTTCATCACCCAAGCGCGCTCGGCCTTCGACAGCATGGTGGCGGCGCGCTCGATCAGCGCCGAAGACGTCGCGTGGACGATAATGGAAGCTGCGTCGGATGGTTCCAGGCAGCTACGCTATCTCGTCGGTCACGACGCGCGCAATTTCATCAAGGCCAAGCGCGAGCTCAGCGATCAGGAATACGTCGATTTCATGCGCTCGCACTTCATTGGCGTGGCGAAGCCCGAGCAGTCCTAGAACGTCCGCTGCAGGCTGAACGCGATGAAGTCGCGATCGGTGAAGGGCTGGCGTGTCGGCCCGCCGACGAAATGCGTAACGCCCATGGTTGCGCTCCATACCGCCCTATAGGTGGCGGAAATCCCCAGAGACACACTGCCCGCGCCCCGTGTTTGCGAGCCGTCGATGCTTGATCGGCCGGCGAAGCCGTAGGCAATACTTGCCGGAAAGCCCAGGTCGAGCCCTGGCAGTACCGCAAAATAGCGCGGTTCGAAGACCGCGCTCGCGATGGCAGCGCTGCGGTCGCGCGTAGCATCGAGCGCCGTTGGATTGCGCGTGACCTTCAGCCGATGCGTTGCAGCAATTTCAGCCGCGAGCGATGCGGCTTCCCACACGCCTGTCGGTGCGAAGGAGGTCAGCAGCGATATCTGCGCGTGCAGCGTATTGCCCCGGGCGTAGAGCGGACCGTCGTCGGCGTTGGGTTGCGCATAACCGGACGTACCGGTCGGAATGACAAGCGCGGTGCTGATCAGCGGCATGCGTCGGCGGGTGGATACCTCGCCGGCGAAATTGGAATCTCCCAAGTACCCGCTAAAACTCGCGCCGTAAATCTCTATGCCTTCGGGATAGACGAGGCTGTAGCTGCCGACGCTTCCCTTCGCCGAGCCAAAACCGCCGGGATAGAGGATCTGGAGTCGATTTGACGGACCGTAAAATATGCCCGGGGCGGTGCCGTAGGCGGCGGGGCGCTCGCCGCGTTCCGCGGGTGCCGCCGCTGGTGGATTGGGACGGAGGTATATCTGCGGCTCGCGCGCGTGGTAGCGCAGGGCATAAAAACCGTAGTCGAAGTCTTCGCCAGTGACGCGCAAAGAGACGCCGAACTGCCCGCCGTCGGGCGCAGCTGCGTCGCGCGCGCGCGACAGATGCTGACTAGGCCCGACATAGATACGATAGCCGCCGCGGTCGATGAAATCGGCGGCGCTGAAATAACTGCCCGCACCCGGCAGACGGCTTTTTCGCCACTCGAACTGGTAGTACGCGTTGATAGCGAGGGCAGGGGATGGCTGCAGGTTCAGCGAGGCTTGGTTCACCGGCATGTAGACTTCTTTGGCGCGGGTCACCGGAACGCTTAGCGCCTTGATCGTGTCGATCGGAGCTTGGCCGGCGGCAATGCCATTTCCCGCAAAGAACAAACTTTCGCCCCAAAGAACGGTATGGCGCCCGATGTGCAGCATAGCCGGCATGTCGCCAATATTGCCGCCCGCATAAATATAGCCGTTGAGGACCTCGGCGTGTTTGCCGTGCAATTCGCGGACGGGCGACGCGAAATTCTCAAATGGCGGGTAAAGGCCTGGCGGGTTGCTGTTCCCCGCGTCGGTGG
This sequence comes from uncultured bacterium, assembly GCA_903888485.1. Lineage (GTDB taxonomy): Bacteria > Pseudomonadota > Alphaproteobacteria > Rhodospirillales > Rhodospirillaceae > SHVO01. The sequence goes on from CAISTS010000061.1 coordinate 84,365, forward strand.
CGCCGTTATATATGGTGTCATACCAAGCGGCGCCGCTGACGTTGCCGCCCCAGCTGATATCCCCCGAAGTGAAAGCAAGATCGATCTCGGAAAGGAGATCGAAGCGGTTCGATACGATTCCGGGTTGAAAGTTGCGGTCGCCGTCATCGCTATTGGGGTCGCGAATCAAGGCGGGCAGAGGTTTGGCTAGGCGCAGCGCCGCGCTATATTTCACCGTGTTGTCCCAACGGATGGTGGCGCGGTCGCTGCCGTAAAGCTCAAAAGCTTGGGCGTGATTCACTGTCGCGGCCAGAATCGCGCTCCCGAGAATCTGTCCGAGCTTGCGCGCGCTGGTCATGGATTTGTGATTCAAGAGGGGCCGACTGGAAGCTAAGTGACTGGTTCTCACGCAAATCGCACTCTATCATGGTCGCATGAGAGCGCTCCACTTTCGTGGTGCGAGGGGAGAAAAGGGAAATGGTGCGTCGCGGCACGATGCTCTTGGTGCAAGCACTACTGCTGTGCGCCTCGCCGTTCGCCCGCGCTGCCGTTTCGGCTCCCGAAGCTGAATTGCTGAAGTCCACACTAACCCCGTTGGGCGCGGAGCGGGCCGGCAATGCCGCCGGCACCATTCCCGCATGGAGCGGCGGATTCACCGGTTCTCCTTCGGGCTATCGCCAAGGCGATCCACGTCCCGATCCCTTCGCCGCCGACAGGCCTCTGTTCTCGATTACCGCGGCGAATGCGGGCGCGTACGCGGAAAACCTGCCTGAGGGCGCCCGCGCGCTGTTCGCTAAATTTCCCGGCTACCGCATGGACATCTACCCGACGCGCCGCAGCGCCGCTGCACCGCAACGCGTCTACGACAGCGTGTTCAGCAACGCAACGCGGGCGCAAGCCGGGCCGGCCGGGATCACACTGGGTGTGACAGGTGCGGCAGGAGGTATTCCGTTCCCGATTCCCAAGTCAGGCGCGGAGGTGATGTGGAATCACCTACTGGCTTTTTGGGGTCCCGCGCGCGAAGCCCGGCTTTCAACCTACGTCGTGTCCTCGGCGGGTCAGATCGATCTGACATCGGCTTACCGCGAAGTCGCCGACTTCCCCTACTACTATCCCGACGCCACGCCTGAGTCCTTCGGGCGCTACTACTTCAAGACACGCCGGATTGAAGACGCGCCGCCAGCCAAGTTTGGCGAGGGTTATCTTGCATGGCAACCGATCGACATCGCGCGCGATAAATTCGCAGCTTGGCGTTATTTACCAGGCGAAGGGCGTGTGCGGCGCGGTCCGTCGCTCTCTTATGACACCCCCGATCCTTCGGCGTCAGGGTTCCAGACGCTCGACGAATACTACGTCTTCTTCGGCGGCCTCGACCGTTACGATTGGAAGATTGTCGGCAAGAAGGAGATGTACGTTCCTTACAATAACAACCGCCTTGTATCCTTGCCCGTGGACCAGGTGCTTGGGCCGGGCCATGCCAAGTCCGACGCGCTGCGTTACGAACTCCACCGCGTCTGGGTCATCGAAGGCACGCTGGCGCCCGGCAAGTCACACGTTGCGCCCAAGCGCCGTTTCTATATCGACGAAGATACGTGGTTTGCGGTCTACAGCGATTCCTGGGATGAAGACGGCAAATTGTGGAAATTCGGCCACGGAACCATGTATGTGATGCCCGAATTGCCGGCGGTGATCCTCGGCAGCCAGTTCGTCTACGACCTGATTCTTGGCGGCTATGTCTATGGCTTTGCCTTCAATGGCGAGCCGGTCCAATACAAAGTGACGCCGCCGCATGCGCCCGCGCTCTTGTCCCCGGAAGCCATGGCGGCGCAAGGCCGCTAGGGTCAACTGAGGCCGCCGTAGGCCAGTGCTGCAAGACGCAGCATTTCAGCCGCGGACATTTCGCCCACCATCACCGAACTCAGCACGTCGTCCTGCCAGACGCAGATGTAAGCTGCGCCTTCCTTGATGATGTCGAATCGCGGCGTGCCTGGTGAGCGCTTCAGCAGCAAAGTCACGCGCCGGTTCTCGGCGTTGCGGTAGCCAAGCTCCACGGCTTCTCCGCGCACTTCCATCCCCGACAGTACATAGCCCATCTTCGATAGATCGGGTGTCTTGAGCGCGAGGCCCAAGGTCTCGCGCAGCGTTGATTCCGCGCGCGCGGGATCCGCCCCGGTCACGGTCTGTGCTGTGCGGTGCACCGCCAAGGCCTCGGCAACAATGTCGCCGCGCTGGGGCGCGAACGCCCTGTAGCTCGCGATGCCGGCGAGCAGTAGAACAATGCTGGCCGCGAACGCCATGGCGGCGCGCGACAACGTGCCGAAGCGCCGCGGGAACGCTAGTACTTGCGCTGCCGGGAGTCCCTCGGTCTGGGCCTGGTCGATCATGTCGGTCCAGGCCGCGGGGAGCGGTTCCTCGATCAGCCGGTCATAAGCCTCGCGCAGGAGATGCTTGTCAGCATTGAATGCTGCCATCTGTACCGCGAGGGCCTCATCGCGCTGCAAGGCGGCGGCCACCTTCACGGCGCGTGCAGCATCGAGTTCACCGTCGATGAAAGCGTGCAACTCCTCGGCGGTCGGGCTGTTCATCGGGGTGCGAGACTCACTCATTGCGGCCTCTTCGCATCGGATGCAGGCCGCGTCGAGTCCAGCGACTCGCGCAAGCGTTCGCGCGCGCGTGCGAGGCGTGACATGACCGTGCCCACCGGTATCGCAAGCTCGTCAGCGACTTCACGGTAGTTAAGCCCCTCTAGCCCGATCAGCAGAAGCACCTGGCGGTGTTCGAGACTCATGCCGGCAAGGGCGCGCTCAAGATCCATGATCGCGCCAGAATCACGCCCCGCCGCGACAACCGCCCTGCTGTTTTCCACGTCGGCTAAATCCACACTGCCGCCCTGCCGACGCAACCGCCGGATCTCGTCGATGTACAGATTGTGCAGGATCGAACGCAGCCAGCCGCCGATGCGCTGGACGTTTTCAAGCTTGCCCGACTGGCGCAGCGCCCGTTCGATGCAATCTTGGACAAGGTCATCAGCTGCCGTCCTGTTGCCTACCAAAACCATTGCGTAGCGCCGCAGCGCCGGAAGCTGCGCTGTCATCGCTTGGGCAAACGCTGCGCCCACTTTATCCACTTGCGCCGCCAAATCTCCCCCGCACGCTGTTCAAGCGATGGCGCCGCCGTGCCGATGCACGCCCATGCCGCACCGATCATCCGACCGGTCCCCGGCACGGGTAAACTCCTGATTCGCGCCTTCCCGCGGCGCGTCGCCCCACCCGACGGGAGCCTGCTCAACGCTAAGACGTTGACCACCCCAGGTTTATTCCAGCCCTTACCATAAATGTGGATACCGCGTCGCCATCCAGACCCAGACGCAATCGGGAACCGCATGATTTGGCTCACTTTTGTCCGTCTAGGGGTGCGCCAACGCAGAATTTTCTCGCGCCCTGGAATAAATTCGCTCTCGCAACCGTCTATGGGGATGATCGGCTGGGGATTGGAAAAGGTCGATCGGGGCATAACACCGCCGCGCGCGACAAGCTCAGCAGAAGCGCTAAAGGCAAATCCAGTAGCCCTGTTGCGTCGTATATCAAGCGGAGGTTCCGTCACATGCGTCTAGCGCCTCGTTTTCTCCTGCTGTCGGGCATTGCCCTCATTTCCTTGGGCGTAGTCGCCGACACAGTGCCCACCAATCCCATTTCCACCAGCTTCTTTCTGGGGAACGCGCAAAAATCTCCCGCGAACGCGCAATCGGCCGCGCCTGCGGCGGCCGAAACTCCTCAGGCGGTGAACGGAACCCTCTGGACGGTTGTTGCCCCCACCTACACCGGGACAACCAGCTCTTATCTTCGGTTGTTCAATGGGGGTTCCGCCACCGCAACATTCACTGTTCAAGTCGTCGGTTCGCCCTCGGGCACCAGCTACGGCACGGCGACCATCCAGGTGCCGCCGCGCGCTTCGCCGCAGTTCGGCATGCGGACGGCCGGCACGGCGCAAGGCATCCTTGACCTCGCGAACGCCGCCCAGCTGTCCGGCGGGGATACCAGCTATTCCTTCTATATCCAGAGCACGGAATCGACAGCCGGTTATCAGCACGTGACCTTCAACACGTCTAACCTGTTCTTCGAGAACGCCAGTTCGTGCAACTACGCCCTTAATCACACCGTTCACTCGGTGGTGAATAGCACCGTGATTCCGAACATTCATACCTCGCTGCTCGGGAACGCGGGTTATGGGAGTCAGGTCGAGATTCACAATTATTGGAACGCCCCGGTCACCTTCCGCATCGACGTGGCTGATTCCGCCACCGGGGTGCTCAAAGGGAACTTCACCGAAACCATCGGTGCCAACACCACGTTGGTGCAGCCGATGACCTATTTCCAGAATAAAGTCGGCTGGACCCCGGCCGGAAGCGAGCTGCACGGGACACTCATCATCACCGATCCCTCGGGCGTGAAGCCGACGGTCAACGTCGGCCAGTCAATCATCAACCAGAGCGTCCAGAATGCTCTCGTCAATATGAGCACCTATTGCGCCGTCAACGCGCCCGTCGCGGCGTCCAGTGGCGGCGGCAGCGGTGGTGACGGCGGCGGCTTCGGCGGCGGCGGCATCAGCTACTAAGGTCGCCCAGCACTCATGCCATGCCGCCGTTCCAAGAACGGATCGGGCGGATGGGCAGGCGGATCCCAGGGGCCTGAAATCGGCTGCCTGGGGTTTGCCGTTTGAGGGGACGCCGTTCATGAACACCGTTCTCGTGATCGCCATCAACTGGATATTGCGTGCGCGCCAGCGCGGGCAGGCGGATGGCCGTATAGCTGCCGCGCAGTCAACCGCCTATAATACGACATTGTTGCGCGTTCGCCGGAGCGAGCGGTCCGATCAATTGGGGGGACGGGCGCGTGCGGGGGTCGAAATCACTGGAGGACAAGCCGTGTCGTCAAAGGCATTGATTGCTGCTGCGTGTGCCGTTCTGGCACTAGCGGCTGCTCCAGCGCAAGCCATCGATTGGGGCAAGGTTAAAGGCAAGGACATCACGCTATTCTATCCGGCGCAGATGTCTTGGGAGATGGTATTGACCCAAGCCGAGCACAGCGGCGCCGGCAAGTTCCGTGAAGGCAAGGATTGCCGCGGATGTCATGAAGGCGAAGAGAAAGCTTCGGGCAATCTGCTTGTGAACGACACGTCGGTCGAGGCGACTCCGATCAAGGATAAGCCGGGCTCGGTGGTTATGACCGTCAAGACTGCACGCGATGCCGAACGCCTCTACGTTCAGGTCGCATTCAATCCGGGCACGCAGCCCGACGCCGGCATGGACAAGGAGTTTCCGACGAAGGTCGCGGTGATGATCGACGACGGCAAGGTCGCCGAGGCGGGGCGCGCCGGGTGCTGGGCGGCGTGTCACGACAATCTCACGCGGATGCCGAGCGCCGCGGAGGGCAAAGAGACCACCAAGTACCTGGTGCGCAGCCGCGCGGCCGTTAGCCGCAAGGGCGGCGAGGAGCTCAAGCCCGCCGCGGAAATCGACAAAATGCGCGCCGACGGTGCCTTCCTCGAATATTGGCAGGCGCGGCTCAAGCCGGGCGCGCCGGCGGTGGCCGCCGACGGCACGGTTCTTGAGAAGCGTATAGAGCGCATGACGCCCCTCGTCGCCGCTGAAGCCAGCGAGGCCGGCGGGATGTGGACCGTCACCTTCAGCCGTCCGCTGAACGCGGGCGACCTCAGTAAGCCCTTTGCGCCTGGAAAGACTTATACCGTTGGCTTTTCGGTACACGCCGGTCATGCGGCGCAGCGCTTCCACTACGTGTCTTTGGAAAAGACCCTGGTACTCGACTCCGGCAAGGCCGACTTCGTCGCGGCGCAGCAATAGGTCTATCTCGCGATGCGCCTCGCCGGTTGTCTTCTAGCGCTGATGCTGCTGTGCGCGGGCGGCACTCAAGCGGCCGAGCGCGAACTCGATGATCCCAACACCATCGATGTCTGCCTGAAGTGCCACGACGAACCGAAAGTCACCGGGGTGCTGCACGGGCCGCATATGAGCACGGCCGACCTGCGTACCCATGCCGGCACCATCGGCTGCCAGAACTGCCACGGCGATAGCACCGCGCACGTCGCGCGTTTGGACACCGGCGCTGTGCGCCCGCCGCCGACGCGTGTTTTCAACGGGTCCAGAAAATCGTCCGTCGATGTGCAGAACGAAGCCTGCGGCGGCTGCCACCAGGGCGGCTCGGCCCTGCATTGGCAAGGCAGCCCCCACGCCAGCGCCGACGTCGCCTGCACGAGCTGTCATGCTTCACATCCCGTGCAGGATGCCGTGCTCGCCAAGGCGACCCAAGCCCCAGTTTGTTTCACTTGTCACGCCGACCGCCGCGCCGATGCGCTCAAGCCCTCGCACCATCCGGTGCTCGAAGGGCGTATGGCCTGTGGCGATTGCCACAATCCGCATGGTTCGCTCGGGCCGAATATGCTGCGCGGCGGGACCGTCAACGACACCTGCCTGACATGCCACGACGAAAAGCGCGGGCCCTTCCTGTGGGAGCATGCGCCGGTGCAGGAGCAGTGCACTATCTGCCATACGCCTCACGGCTCGGTGCAGATGAGCCTCCTGCGTCAACGCACGCCCTACCTGTGCCAGGACTGCCACGACAGTTCGACCCACAACAGCCAACCCTTCAGCGCCACCAATCTGCCGGGCGGTGCCGTACCGGGACGGCAGATGGTGTTGCGCGCCTGTCTCAACTGCCACGGCGCTATTCACGGCTCGAACCACCCTTCGGGCGCAAGGTTCGCGCGATGAAGGCCGCACGCTTCGTCATCGCACCCCTCTTTTTGGTTTCGGCGGCGTCCGCCCAGGACGACAGCTTTGACCTCGGCGCCATGCCGCCGCCCAAAGCGCCGCCGCCGCTGTTCGTCAATTCCGTTGAATTGGGCGCGGGTTATCTATCGACGGACGCGTTCCACTTCGGCCGCTATGGCGGCGTCACCGATAAAGGGCCGTTCATGCTGCTCAAGGGCAGCCTTAACGGCGGCGATGCCTGGAATAGCGACGGTAAGCGTTTCTGGGATGCCAGCGTCAACATGTACGGCTTCGGTGCGCTTGCGCTGCAAGCGCGCGGCGGCCAGCAGGGTTCCTGGCGCGCGAGTCTCTTCTACGACTCTTTCACCCGCGCGATTTCGGATACGGCGCGTTCGCCGTTCTGGGGCATCGGCTCCGACCGCTTATCGCTGCCGGCCAATTGGGTCACGGGCGCGTCGTCCCTGCAGTTCGCCCAACTGAGCGCCACCGCCAAGGCGGTGCCGCTCGCAGTGACGTGGCAGTCGGTCGGCGGCGATTTCGTGCTCACACCGCGTGAAGGCTACGAGGTGCGCCTGCAGGTGGGCTACCGCAATCGTGAGGGACTGCGCCCGCAGAGCCTGACCTTCGGGCAGGAAGGCAACTTCCCTGTGGGTGTTTTTTTTCCGCAACCTATCGACTACGATACGCACACTGCGGCGCTGTCGTTCTCCTATGTCGATCCGAAACTGCAGCTCACCGCGTCGTACACGATGTCGCTGTTCACCAGCCTCATGGACTCCATCATCGTGCCCAACCCCTATTCGCGCTCGCTCAGCACGGCGCCCGGCTCGGCCTGGCCCGGCGGTGCTTTCGCGGGCTATCCCCTCGCCATCGGCCAGTTCGCGTTGCCGCCGGACTCGGCGGCGCATCAAGCGCTGCTGACGGGCGGTTATGCGGTGACACCCAAGACGCGCATCACCCTGCGCTTGTCCTATACGCTGCAAACCCAGGACGACGCATTTTTTCCTTACACGGCCAACACGTTGCTCATCGTGCGCGATCCGCTGCCGCGCGATTCGCTGGACGGCAAGGTGAAGAAGACCCATCTGGCCTTCAACGTGACCTCGCGCGAATGGAAAAATGCCGACCTCTCGGCGCGTTACACCTTCGACGATCGCCACAATCTCTCGCCCATGGATGTCTACAGCTACGTGGCTAACGACGTGCAGGATCAAATCCGTCCCGTCGTCCCCGGCAACAGCCGCTACATCCGTCTCAACCTGCCGCATAGCTTCACCTTCCATCAGGCTAAGGCGGAAGCCGGCTACCGCATTTTGCCGCGCACGCGCGTCAGCATTTCCTACACCGGCGATTTCCAGGAACGCCTTCTGCAGCAGGTGACGCATACCACCGAGCACACTGTCCGTGCCAAGGTCTTGTCTACCTTTGCCATTGGATCGGCGTGGGTATCCGGCGGCTATGCGTCGCGTAACGGCTCGCGCTACGACGATGCCATTGCCTGGGACCTCAGCCATACCCAGGCCTACCTGAATTCCGCGCCCACGGCCCGCTCGATCGAGCAGCCCCTCATGCGCAAGTACAACCTGGCCGACCGGCGGCGCAGCGAGGGCAAAGGCGGCGTGACATTCGATGTGGCGCCGAATGTCGCCGTCAGCGCCCAAGGCGGACTCTCGATCGACGACTACCTGCGCTCGCCCATCGGGCTGACGTCGTCGCGTTCGCTGACGGCCGATGGCGATGTTTCCTATGCCGCCGGCAAAACCGTCACCGCGTCGCTGTTCTATGGCTTTGAGTCCGTCCGCGCCAATCAGAACGGCTACCTGATCTTCGACACAGTGCAGGGCAACCCCTTGCGTAACTGGAACGTGAAGAACGTGGATCATGTGCACAGCGCCGGCGCGCGGCTATCCTGGCAGGCGCGGCCCGATGTGCTGAAGTTCGATGCGTCCTACACACTGTCCGACGCCACCAGCCGCATCCGTATCACGTCGTACCAGGGTTTTCTTGGCTCGGTATCATCGCCCCTGCCCGCCGCGCGGGATATCACCCACACGGGCAATGTGGCGGGTGAATATGCATTCCGGCCCGATACCGCCTTGCGTCTCGGTTATACTATTGCGCGGCATCGCAGCCGCGATTGGCAATACGCAAACCTCGGCCTTGCGCCGGTGACCCAAATCCTCGGTTCGGGAATCGAACCACCGCGCTACACCGCCCACGTGGTCTGGCTGACGACCCGTTACCAGTTCTGAGAAACACGATGCTGCCGTCCGTGCCCAGCTTCGAGCGTTGCGCCCTCAACCGCATCACCTTCGGTGCGCGGCCCGAAGACGTTTCCGCTGTGCGCGAGAACGGCTGGGCGAATTGGGTAATGAATCAGTTGTCGCCGCCACCCGACGACGAGCCCGATATCATCAAACGTCTTGAGCCGCAGCGCATGCGCATTGCCTATGCCGTGCAGCTTCCAGCGGGAAATAGTCCGGGCTGGCCGGCGATCGATGAGCGCCGCAAGTTCAATTATCTCCGCGCCGACTTGGCCTCGATCTGGGACATGGTCAGCAAGACCGAGATCTCCATCGCGCCGAATGAGCGCGCGCGTATCCAGCAGGAGCTGAACGCCGCCAGCTGGATACGCAACACCCATGCGAACTATCAGGTGCGCGAGGTGATGAACGACTTCTGGGCCAACCACTTCAACGTCGGCCGGCAGGAAGACGTCTACGCTTCGGCGGCACTCGGCGTTTACGACCGCGAGGTCATTCGCCCGCGCGTCTTCGGCAACTTCCGCGACCTGCTGGAGGCGACCTGCACCAGCGCCGCCATGATGCGTTATCTCAATAACGCCGCCAGCGGCAGCGCCGCGCCGACGGAGAACTACGCCCGCGAGTTGCTCGAGCTCCACACGCTCGGCGCCGGCGCTTATCGGGGCGTCGGCTTAAGCGCCACGGACACTGTCGACATCGGCGGCGCGCGCGTTGCTGCGGGCTTCACCGACGCCGATATCGTCACCGCCGCTCGGGCGCTTTCGGGCTGGACCATCGCCCACGGCCAGGACGGCCCCGATGGTCCGCTGCCGTTCACGGGCGCGTTTGTCTACAACCCCGTGCAGCACAACACCGCCGCTGGCATGTTCATGGGCGTCGATCTTTCGGGTTTCACGGAGCCCATGGCGCAGGGGCGGCGCGTGCTCGACATCGTCGCGGCGCACCCGGCCACCGCCCACTTCGTTTGCGCCAAACTGTGCCGGAATATTTTTGGCGATAGTCCCCCGGAAGGCGCGCTCAACCGTGCGGTTGTCGCCTGGGCGCAGCACCAGGACCGGCCCGATCAGATCAAACACGTGCTGTCGGCGATCCTGCTGGGTGACGATCTGGCCGGGCGCGACATGGGCGCGCCGCCTTCAAAAATCCGCCGCCCACACGAGCGCATCATGGCGCTGTTCCGCACCACCGGCACCGTGGTCAATGCCTTCGACCGCGCCGGAGAGTCGCTCCTGTCGCTCGGTGATGGGCTGTTTGCCTGGCCGACGCCGGAAGGCCGGCCCGACAGCAACGCCGATTGGCTGTCCGCCGCGGCGTCCTTGCGCTTCTGGAACCTGATGTTCGACGTGCTGGACCACCCCGCTTTCAACAGTGGCTTCGCTGCGCAGACGCCAAAGGCCGTCACCGGGTCAGCCGAGCAGATCGTCGAGTATTGGGTCGAGCGCATGGTGGGCGCGGCGCTCCGTCCCGCCGGCATGAAGGCCCTCATTGATGACGCCCATGGGCCCATCGGCGTCATGGCCGCCTACAAGTCCAGCGGCATTACCAATATCGAGAATGCGCTGCGCCGCTTGGCGGTTTTGATCGCCACTTCACCCGAATTTGCGCTGAGGTGACGGCATGAAACTCTCCCGCCGCACATTGCTTGCTTCCGGCGTCGGCGCCGGCCTCATCACCGCCGCGGCCCTTGCGCCGGGCGTGCGCGTCATGCTGCGCCCGAACACCGGCGCAGGCCCCCAGGGGCGTGACATCCTGGTGGTCGTCTTCATGCGCTTCGGCGCCGATGGGCTCACCATGGTCGCGCCGGCGGACGATAGCGACTACCGCGACAACCGCCCGACCATTGGCCTGACCACCACAGGTGAACGCGCGGGCTTGCATGTGGGGGCACTCGGCGGCGTTCCGTTTTTCCTGCATCCCAGTGGAGCCGAGCTGAAGCCGCTATACGATGCCGGCAAGCTTGCCATTGTCCACGCGGCCGGTCTGCCGACCAACACGCGCAGCCATTTCGAGAGCCAGGACATGATGGAGCGCGGCGTCACCGAGAACGACGGCCCGCAGAAGGGCGGCTGGCTCGCGCGTCATCTGATGGCGCGCGGCTTGGACGTGCCGCAGCTCGGCGTGGTCGCCAGCGCCGCCGACGTCCAGGCTTCGCTGCATGGTTATAGCAATGCGGTCGCGATCCCCGACGTCACGCAGTTCAACGTCACCGGCGGTGACTTCAACCTCAATGTCATCGAGGCCCTCAACGCGGGCGCCGACCCGCAAGCCGCGGCCGTGCGATCGACCGTCGGCATGGTGCGCGCCGTGCGCACGAAGCTCGCGGCCATCACCGACGGCTATAGCACCTCGGCGGAATATCCCGGCGGCGAGTTCTCCACCGCCATGCGTTCGGTCGCCAACCTGGTCAAGATGAACGCAGGCCTTGAGATCGCCACCGTCGATTTCGGCGGCTGGGACCATCACTACAAGATGAACCAGTATTTCCCCGGACATATGACCCAGCTTTCGAAGACCCTCGCGGCCTTCTGGTCGGACATGCGGGACTTCCAGGACCGGCTGACGGTCGTGGCCATGACCGAATTCGGCCGGCGGCTCGAAGAGAACACCGCAGGAGGCACCGACCACGGCGCCGCCTCCTTAATGCTGGTGCTGGGCGGGGCGGTCAAAGGCGGCCAGATGCACGGCACGTGGCCAGGCCTGCGCCCGGCCGACCTGCGGGAAGGGGATCTCAGGATCACCACAGATGTTCGCCAGGTCCTGGCCGAAATCCTTGCCAAACGGCGCGGCGAAACGGCGCTAGGGCAGATTTTCCCGACCATGGCTTATGCGCCCGTCGGCGTCATCGCCGACAGTTCGCCGCGCAGCTGATACGGTCACATAGCTTGTGATTGTGAAAGGCTTCGGCCTGTCGATCGACGCCTACGGCACCGGCTTCTCGTCGATACAGCAGCTCACGCGCGTGCCGTTCACCGAGCTCAAGATCGATCAAGCTCTTCCTCACCGGCGCGGCCAAGCAAGACGTGCTCCAGGCTTTGTCCGGCGCCAGCGTCACCATGGCCAAGCGCCTGAAACTCACAAGTGTCGCCGAGCGCGGCGATTGGTATCGCGACTGGATGGGCGCCATCGAATCCTGGCTGCGTCTGAATAGAGGCGCTTTATGCACGGGAACTACTCCCGCATGCGGGCGTTGAATCGGTGCTTACTCATTGCTGATCGAGACGTGCATCTCTCCTCCCCGCGGTTTTCCCCACCCGCAGCGGGCCGCTTTTTTGTCCGGGTGGCAAAAACCGAACCTAGAGGCGCACATCCAATCGTGTGCAAGCGTGGATCTTACTGGGGACCTTTAGTTAGAATCTGCGCATCGACAAGTCGTTGGTGGACGTCCTGCCATTTCAGGCCTTGCAGCGCGAGGGGTTTGTCCAGGCGCGTCTGCACATAGAACGCGGCAGCGTCGTTGCTGTTGGGTCTGCGGCCGCGGGGCAGGGAGCGCATGCTCCAAAATCGAAAAGCTTTGATCAACGGGTCCATGCCAATCCAACGGTCGTGGCGCGGGCGATGTTCCGGTCTTTCACGATATGCACACAGGGACGGGAACTGCGGGACAAAATGTCGCGCCCGAGCGCAACATTTTGTCCCGCAGGCCATTCATAAAGGTAACTTTCCCACCTAGGGGATATGAGGAGTTACTTCAATGTCTGGATTTACGACGCTCGCGCCCCCCAAGTCGCTGCATGAGCTGACACCGGCGGCGCGCGCGCTGTTGATGGATATCGCGCAAGCGGCCAAGACGCTGCCGCGCCTGACCGGCGCTCCGCTTGAACTCGTCGGCCGCCAGCTCGCGATCTACAATCCCGAGCGCAATGGCTATGCGCTCGTCATCACCGCACGCGGTGCGGCGATGCTGCCCAAGGCCAAAGGCCACGGCCGCCGCACCCTGTCGTCGTAACGCGCGGTCGTGGAATTCAGGAACGGAATTGCGGGTCGGCATAGGCGGGTAGCCTGCCGACCCGATTGACGAGAGCGCAGCCGCCGATAGGCTCGGCCCTCCACTCGCGGTGGATGACGCGCTCGGTCCCGGTGAAATAGGTGCAGTTGAGAAGGGCAAGGCCGTTCCGGGTCTCCCCGGTCGGCCCGCCGCCGATCAACACGCCGTAGCCGCGCTCGCGGGCGACGCCCAGCGTAATCACCAAGACCAGCAGTACACCAATTATGACCTGGCGCTGGATGCGCCGCCGCCGCCGCGCATCGTCCTGCGCGGCGGTCTTGGCGTCGTACATGGCCTATTCCGCCGCCGCTGCCGCGGTGCCGGCAGGGGCTTGGGCGGTCGGGGCGACGTCATCGTGCTTGCGGCCGAGGTGCCAGCCGACTGCGCCCCATGCCGCCGCCAGCGCGGCGCCGGCAATAAGGGACGCCACCGGCGATGCCGTCACCACGTCCACCGCGGTTTTGGCCTGGGCGCCGACGTAGTCGGCGGCGCGGTAGACCGGCACGTCGATGAAGCTCTTGGCCTTGTACTTGCTCTCGGTATCGAGGCTGCTGAACAGCATCTCGCGGCCCGGACGCACGAAGGCGTATTCGCCCCAGCGACGGGCTACGAACACCACCACGAACACCGCGAAGATGTTGACCGCAGCGAGCGCGATGAAGCCGATCACCATGGCAACGGGGACGATGATCAAGAGCGAGCGCACGCCAAGCTTGCTGGCGACGCGGCCCGTCAAGAAAAGCTGCGAGAGGATCGTCAACGACTGGACCACAATGTCGATGGTGGCAAAGACTTCCGTGCGCGCCGCGCGATCGGGGAAGGTCTCGGCGACGAGCCGGAGCTGCTCGAAGTAAAGGATGGTATTCGCCGCCGACAGCAGCACGACGAACAACGCGATGCCCAGTAGATACGGGGACTTGAGGACAATGGTGATGCCGGCGAAGGGGTTTCCGCCGACACCCCTATTCTTGGCGTCTTCGCTGGCGGCGGTCGGTCCGGTCGGACGCCAGATATTGATCAGCACCAACTGGCAGATGATGGCGCCGACGAAGCCCGCCGCGCCCAGGAACAGGATGCCAGAATCACCCAAGGAGTCTGCCACCAGCCGCGTCGTGAAGGGACCGACAAGGGCGCCGAGCGTGCCGCCGGCGGCCATAATTCCGAAGAGACGTTTGGTCTGCTCGCGGTTGTACATCTCCAGCAGGAAGGCCCAGAAGATCGAGACCAGCATGAGATTGAGCACGCTGATCCAGACGTAGAAGAACTTGCCGAAGGTATGATCGACCTCCGCGCCGCCGCTCATGGCGATGCCGAGAATGACCAGAACGATGGCGACCCCGCCGTAGATGCTGGGCAGCAGCACCTTGCGGCGGAACTTGCCGATCAGCCAGCCCCAGATGGGAATCAGCGCGATCGAGAAGATCGCGGTCCAGAGCCAAAGGTCGGCCACCTCTTCGGCGCCCAGCATGCTCGCGATCGTCTCGCGCACCGGGCGGACCATGAAGTAGCTGCCGAGGACAAAGAAGTACAAGAAGAAGCCGGCCACCACGCCGGCCATTTCGCGCGGTTCGACTTTCGCCGCGAGTCTGACGATCTTGGCGAGCGGTGAATTGTTGTCGGCAGCTTTATCCATGACGGTGGCCTCCCCAGGTTCCGGTCCGGTCGTATGCGATGCCGCGAGGGTATATGAAATGACCGGCGTCTGAAAGCGCGGCCAGCGCGCTCCTGACAACAAAGTGATGACGAAAATGGTGAAATATCAATCGGGTGCGGGCCAGCTTCCTTAGAAGTCCGCCGTCAGGCTGACGAAATAGCGCCGCGCCTCCAACACGTTTAAGAGGCCGTTGTTGCCAGGCACCCAGCGGAATACGTCGGTCGCGTTCTGCACCTGGCCGCGCAGCGTCGCCGATACGCCGTCCACGGTGAAGCGGTATCGTGCGCCGAGATTGACCACGGTGCGGCCAGGAATGCTCACGCCATTGCTGCGGTTCAGGAACACAGACGACGTGTTTTCGATCTGCGTATCGACTGAGATCCCCCGCCACGAAGCCGGCCCGTATTGCAGATTGAGCGTCGAGACGCGGGGCGTGCGTCCCAGCGGCACGGTCGTGAGGCCGGTGGTGTTGTTGACGACGCGCGCGCAGAAACACGGTGCCGGCCACCACGGTCAGCCCGGGTGCCACCTGTCCGGTCAGCGACAATTCGACGCCGCGGTGCGTCACATCGCCCACTTGGCGGAAGACCCGCGCGGTATCGATGTCGAAATAGGGCTTCTTCACCTCGAACACTCCCGCGACGAGCTTCACGGCGGGCGTCAGCGCAAAGCGCAAACCGGCGTCGATCTGTTTGGTCAGCGATGCCGGCGAGCCTTCGCCGCGGTTCACGGCGGTCTCGGGCGCGTTGCCCGACTCTTCGATGCCGCGCGCATAGCTGGCGTAGACACTCAAGCGGCTGTTGATCGTGCCGGCGGCGGTCGCATTGTAGAGCCAGGGATTCGAGCGCGAACTCACCACGGGTCGGCTCGCAGCCGCGACATCGCGGCTGTAAAACGCTTTCTGCACCCCGGCACTGACTTCACCGAGGCCGGCCCACACTGCGTTATAAGAGAAGCCCGTCGCGGCTTGTTTGACCTTGTCGCTGGTGCTGAGGCCGAATTTCTACACCGCCGGCTCGGGCAGGTTGACCTTAACGCCGATCCGGGATGGACCGACGGCGAAAACGGCGGCCCCGCCCACCAGGCGGTCGATAGTGCGTCCGCGCGCCATGAACTGCACAGTATGGCGGCGCGGCCCTTCGGTGAGCACGCGCGCGAGCCGCATTTCACCCGAGTTCGAATTGAAGTGCTGCGCCGGGTCTTTCAGGATTTGCTGGGTCGAGGTGCCGTCGGACTGCACGTTGGAGTGCAGCGTCACATAATCGCGCGGGCGGTTGTTGATCGAGCGGAACGCGCCGGCGCGCAAAGTCCAGTTATCGGGCAGGCTGAAGCGGGCGAGTCCGCCGTAGAGGGATTCATTCACGATCCAGTCGCCCCAATCCTGGCCGTAGAAAATGCGTGGGATACGCGGCGGCAATACTTCGGCGGCGACCATCGACCAGGTTTCCCAGTCCCAGGCTTCGCGGCGCGACCAGAAGGGAATGATTTCGATGGCGTCGGTGGGACGCCACCTGGCCATCACCGACCCTGTCCAATTGTAGTAGCTGCCGCGCCACGGGCTGACGGCCTGACCGCCTCCGGCGCCGACACCGAGGCTCAGCTTTTCACCCACAATGGGAATCGAGGAATCGACTTCGAAATTGAACGCCTCATACGGGCCATAGCTGGCGACACCGCTGGTCAGGAACTGATCGCCCGGAAGGCGCAGTTGGTAGTCGACGATACCGGTCGGCGCCGGGAACGCATAGGACTGTGCGCTGATGCCGACACGCACGGTGTTGCCGCGAAAGATCCGCGGCGAGTTGCCCGTGGTCTGCTGATCGAAATACAGGCCCTCGACGCGAACGTTGCCGGCCTGCGACGGGCTGAATCCGCGCGCGTTGCCCGACGTGTAAATGCCAATGCTTTCGGTGCCGATGGTGGTGCCGAAAGCGTCTTCGGCCGACTGCAACGCGTTGTCGCTGGCACGTTGCGCGAAAGCCGCGCCCGGCAGCCAGGCCGCAAGCAGCACCAATGGCGCCGCTTTCATCCCCTTGAACATACGCAATTCCCCCAAAGTGCTCCGCAATGTAGCTATTCAGGCAACCCGTTACAGCCCCGAAGGTGCGTAGGCCCTCGCCTTTCGCTATAGTCGTCCACTATATGAGACGAGGAGAAGTGTATGCGCCGGACAGCCCTAATCGCCGCCCTGATTTCACTGGCATCATTGATCGGACTTTTGAGCGGTTTGCCCGCAAGCCATGCGCAGGAGAGCGATCCGATCCTCGCCGCGCTGCAGGCCCCGGCAGAGGCTGCTGCTGCGGCACGTGCGGGTGAACTCTTGCGCGATCCGAACACGCCGGTGCTCGGTAACGCCGCCGGCGATGTCGTGCTCGTCAAATTCGTCGACTACAACTGTCCCTACTGCAAAGCCATCGAACCCAAGCTCGACGCATTGCTGTCCGAAGACAAGGGCATCAAGCTTGTGGTCAAGGAGTTCCCGATCCTGGGGCCCGCTTCCGTGGTGGCGGCGAGGGCCGCGCTCGCGGCCGCGCGCCAGGGCAAGTATGCCGCCTTCCACCACGCGCTCATGGGCTACCGTGGTCGATTGACCGACGAGGTGACGTTCGCAACCGCCAAAGATGTCGGCTTGGATTTGGAAAAATTGCGCCGGGACATGTCGTCGCCGGAGATCGGCGATCAGATCATCGCCAATTACAATCTTGCCCGTGCGCTGAAGGTGTCGGTGACGCCCGGATACATCGTGAATGCGCATGTGCTGTCGGGCGTATCGGCCAAGACATCGACCGCGAAGATAGATTTCCCGGCTGAGATCGCGGCGGCGCGCGCCAAAAAGTAGCCGCGCGCCGCGCGCAACTATTTTGTGCTATTGCCGTAATACATCTCGTGCGTGGCCTGGTCGCGCGCCTGCTTCAAGGCCGGACTGCGCGAGCGGTTACTCCACCGCATGAGCCCGTAAGCCAGCGCAAGAGCGAGCACTACCGGACCGATGATCACCGCCAGACTCCAGATGTTGCCGCTCATGTCTTCCATGGCTTTTCTCCTCGGATATTCGTAACGGTTACCGCACCCACAAGCGTGATCGGCACTGCTGATTCAACGGACATGTCCTAGTCTTTGTTTCCGCCCGTCCTGCGTGCGCTCGACGCACGTCTCGCGAGCAAAACAGGAACTCCGGTGGAAGCCGCCGCGTTTCTCTCTCTGGAGGAAAAATGGAACACCTACTCGCTATAAACTGGCAGGATTTCTTCGTGCCGCGGCACTCAATTCTAGAAATGGTGCTGCGCGGGACGGTCATGTACCTCGCGCTGTTTATCTTCCTGCGTTTTATGGCGCGCCGGCTGACCGGGACGATGGGCACTGCGGATGTGCTCGTGATCGTATTGCTGGCCGACGCTGCGCAGAACGGCATGTCCAGCGACTATAAGTCCATCACGGAGGGCATTGTCCTTGTGATGACCATCCTGGCCTGGGACTTCCTCATTGATTGGCTGAGCTTCCACGTGCCGGCCATGCGTCCCATCCTCAACCAGCAGACCTTGCCGCTGGTGCGCAATGGCAGGCTTCTGCATCGCAACATGCGCCGCGAGATGGTCTCGATGGATGAACTCCTCGCCCAACTGCGCGAGCAAGGCATCGAGGATTATCGCGCGGTCAAGCTGGCCCAGCTTGAGGAAGACGGTCACCTCAGCGTCATCACCAACACGGGCCAACCAAGAGCGCGCGTCTCCGCGAATAGGAAAAGCGGGCCTCACTGATCGTCTCGCGAGCGCGGGCGCCCTTTGCTAAAATGATCCGATGACCATCGCGTTTTCTCGTCGCGACGTATTGTTCGCCGCTGTAGCTGCCGTGGTCGCTTCGCGCGCGCGGGCTAGTGATGCGCCCACGCGCATCGCCACGGTGGGCGCTGGCAATATCGGCGGAACGCTGGGTACGGTGTGGGCCAAGGCCGGCTTCCGCGTCATGATCTCGTCGCGTCATCCGGAGGATCTCGCGGATCTTGTCGCGGTCGGCGGCTCCAATCTCAAGGCCGGCACGGTCGGTGAGGCGATTGCCTATGGCGATATCCTGCTCCTCGCGGTGCCTTACGGCGCCCTGCCGGACATCGCCAAGCAGTATGGCCGGCATTTTCCGCGCAAGGCGGCGGTGATCGATGCGACCAATCCCTCCGTTGGCCGCGACGGCGAGATCGCCACCGCAGCGTTACGCATGGGCGCTGGCTTGCATACGGCATCACTGTTGCCGGGTGCCAAGCTCGTGCGCGCCTTCAACGCCATCGGCGCGGCGCGCTTCGGGCAGGGTGGCCGCTTTCCCGACGGCACGCGCATCGGGGTTCCCATCGCCGGCGACGACACGCCAGCCATTGGCTACGCCTCGTCGCTCATCTCCGCCACGGGTTTTGAGCCTGTGCTGGTCGGCAATCTCGATTTCGGCAGGCATTTACGGCCGGGGACGCCGCTCGCGGGCGAACACAGCCCCAGCGAAATTAAGCGCATCGCAGCCGGCCTCGCCTAAGACACGCTGGGCGTGTGCTTAAGAGGACTCGCATCGTGAGCATCCTGTCATTTCTGTGAAAAACCAGCCTCTCAAGCGATCCCGCACGCGTACCAGCGGAAACACGCCGGCGGTTTGTGCGTTTTGTATGCATAGCGATTATACGCATATCGATAGGAGGCTCAGATGAACAAGAACAAGACAATCAAGACGGGCGCGATTGTTCTGGCCATGATTGTTGCTGTGATGGCGCTGGGCGCCTGCAGCGACGGTTACACGCGTACGTCAGTCGGCTTCGGAATGTCAGCCTATGACCCGGGTTACTACGGCAGCCGCCGTGACTGGGACGGCGACGGTATCCCGAACCGCTACGATATGGACCGCGATGGCGACGGCGTGTCGAACCGTTTCGACCGGTCGCCGAGCAATCCGTATCGCCGCTAACCACGCGCGCGCGCTCAACAAACCGGCGGAGCAATCTGGCTCCGCCGGTCTTTGTTTATCTGAAGGCTATTTTCCGAGACGCTTGAGTTCGGCGTTGGCGGCCAGGCGTTCGATGAACGAGGGTGGGCAGAACTCGCGCGCTTCTTCGAGCAGCTCGATGCCCATCTGCGTGTTCTTCTTGAACAGCTCGTCCTGCGCCCAGTAGTAGGCAAGCTCGCACTTCTGATCCGCCTGCTGTTCGGACGAGCCGACACCGGACGCAAGGCGCAGCGCCGTCAGATCAATCTTGCCCATGTAGAAGCTGACGATCTTGCCGGTCCACGCCTCGAGGTCGATCTTGGCGGCATTGCGCGCGAGTTCGCCCGCATTGGGCGCGCCGGACTTGAGACGCGCGAGATGCACCCACATCACCGCGTAAGGCCGGTTGGGTTCAAGCGCCAAGGTAGCGTTGAGGTCGGTGATCGCCGCGTCGTAGCGCCCGAGCAGGAACTGACTGTTGCCACGTCCGTTGAGGGCGCCGGCCAGCTTCGGGTTGATCTTGAGCGCTTGGGAGAAATCCTGAATGGCGCGTTCGAAATCTTCCTTACCGTTATAGGCAAGTCCGCGATTGTTGAACGCCGCCGCCGATGTCGGCGACAGCTTAAGCGCGGCGTTGAAATCGGCGATGGCGGTGTCGTATTCGTACTTGCCGGTATACGCCATGCCGCGATTGATCAGCGTGCCGACGCTGTTGGGATTGATCTTGAGGACCGCGTTGTAGCTTTCGATCGCTGTGTCGAACTCGCTCTTCATGCGGTAGGCGTTGCCGCGGTTATCCAAGGACAAGGTGTCGTTGGGATTGATGGCGATGGCGGCGTCGAAGTCCTGGATGGCGCGGTCGTAAAGCCGCTTCAGATAAAAAGCGATCCCACGATTGTTGAAGGCGTTGGACGAGCGTGAATTGAAGCGGATGGCCTGGTCATAGTCGGCAATAGCGCGGTCGTTATCGCCCTTGCGGCCCCAGATGACGCCGCGATTGATGTAGGCGGCCGAGAACGTAGGCGCGAGTTTCAAGGTCGCGTCGAAGTCCGCCAGCGCCTTGTCGATCTCGCCGCGGTCGAGCAGCGTCACGCCGCGATTATAGAGCGCGTCCACGGCGTTAGGATTAAGCGCGATGGCTTGGTCGAAATCGGCAATGGCCTTTGGCGCATCGCCCTTGTCGGCCAATGCAAGGCCGCGCTGGGTGAAGGCATTTGAGCTTTTCGGATCTGCCTTGATCGCGGCGTCGAAGTCGGCGATAGCGCGGGCATGGTCGCCCTTGCCGCGATACGCTCGCCCGCGATGCACTAGCGTGCCCGCGTCTCCCGGCGCGAGTTTCAAAGCCTCATCGAAGTCCTGGATGGCGCGGTCGAAGTCACTCTTATCGCGATAGGCAACGCCGCGATTGTTGAAAGCGGTGGCGCGCACCTCGCCCGTCTCGCCGCTCGCCTGCAGCAGCGCCGTGCAGCCGGCTATGCTGACTTCAGCGTTCGCGTCTGAGCACTTGACGATGTTCTCTTCGCGCGTCGCTTCGGCTGCGATTGCCGTCGACCCAAGAAAAAGCGCAGCGGCGGTGAGGACAGTGGGGACAATACGCATACGCAACGTTCCTCTGGACCTTTTACGGCGTCAGAATGACCGAACCGGTAGTGGCGCGGGATTGCATGTCCTGGTGGGCCTTCATCGCATCGCGGAGCGCATATTTCTTCGGCGGCGTTTGCTTCAGCTTGCCACTGGCCAGAATCTCGAAGAACGCCGCGGCGGCCGCGTCCAGTTCTTCGCGCTTGGCGGTGTAATGCGCAATGGACGGGCGCGTCAGGAACAACGAGCCGCGCGCGGTCAGCCAGCCGGTATCGACCATCGGCGGCTGGCCCGAGGCATAGCCGAAGCTAACCATCATGCCGCGCGGCGCGAGGCAGTCGAGCGAACCCATGAAGGTGTCCTTGCCGATGGAATCGTAGACCACCGGCAGGAGTTTGCCGCCGGTGATGTCTTTCACCTGCTGAACGAACTCGGTGCCTTTCGAGACGATGACGTGATCGCAGCCATTGGCGCGCGCGACCGCGACCTTATCCTCGGAACTCACAGTGCCGATCACCGTCGCACCGATGTGCTTTAGCCACTGGCAGGCGATGGTGCCGACGCCGCCGGCGATGGCGTGCCACAGCACGGTTTCGCCGGCTTTCACGGCATAGAGCCGCCGCATCAGGTATTCGACGGTCAGGCCTTTGAAGATCAGCGCCGCGGCGATCTCGGATGAAACGTTCTTGGGCAGCTTCACGACGCGCCCGGCCGGGATATTGCGGACGGTGGCATAGGCGCCCGGCGGACCGCCCACATAGGCGACGCGGTCGCCGGCCGCAAAGCCGGTTACGCCCGATCCGACAGCTTCGAGCACGCCCGCACCTTCAACACCGATGCCGCTCGGCAGCGGCAAAGCGACGAAACCGGTGCGGTGATAGATGTCGATGTAGTTGACCCCGATGGCGTCATGGCGGATCTGCACATGATCGGCCGGCGGCGCGGCGAGAGTATCCTCGCTCCACTCGAGTACATCGGTCTTGGTGATCGTGAATTTCTGCGCAGCCGTCATCGGAGTTCTCCCTGCAGGCGTGTGTATTTTTGGTGCGGCGAAGTTGCGGTTACTTATTGCGCTTGCGCGTCAGCGGCTCGCCGCGGCAGACGCGTAAAAGATCCATGCGGTCCTTGGCGACCGCATTGCCGCGCATCATGGCCTGCTTGTACCAGGTCTCGGCCTGGTCGCAGTCCTTCTTAAAGGGCTTTTCACCCTCACGGTAAAGGTCGCCGAGACTTGTCTGGTAATAGGCGCTGCCTGTCTTGGCAGCTGCGATGAAGTGCTCGCGGGATACATCCTCATTCTTGGGCGCGCCGAGCCCTTGGAAGTCGAGGATGCCGAGTAGCCACCATGCCGCACCGACGCGGTCGTCGGTAAGCGGCTTTAGGAGCTGACGCGCCTTGGCGTAGTCGCCCGCGCTGTAAGCCGCTTCGGCCGCAAGATAGTTGTTGCGCTGCTCATCACTAAGGTCAGCCGTGGCGGCGTTGGAGTAATCCTCTTCGTCATCCTGCGCCAGGGCAGGCTGGGCCCCCAGGAGCAATGCGGAAAAGGCTAAGGCAAACAAGCGCATCGGACGTCCCCCAAGACGGCATCTGTGAAGGCCTAGATAGACCGCACTTCGCCGGTCTTGGCAAGGCAGGGGCGGGCTTGGGCGGAGGGCTTCAGAAACGCTCTCCGCCGGCCCTCAATCGGCCGGCGGAAGTGATTCTGAAGGCGGGCTAATACCTTGAGGCGGGCACGCTGCCCATACCGCCGTCACGCACCGGCGGGGCGACTTCCTTGACCGACTCCACTTTGCAACGCTGACCGCGGAACGCAATGTTACTGAATCGGTCGAACGTGCCTGCGCCATCGCTGGGCAGGAAGCGAATGCCAAGGGCGTATTCCAGACCGATGCACGGCGCGAACAGGGTTACTTCGTACCAGCGCCGGTCGCGGCTCTGCGCGTACAGCAACCGGTCGCTTACGGCGTGGTAGTCGTAGACACCGCCGTGTTGCACGAAGCGAATCTGCGCCTCCGGCGCATCGACCGGCGCGGCCTGGAAGGCGCAGTCGTCGTAACCACCGCCGCAAGCAGCCAGACCCAAACTCAGTCCTAGAACGGATATGATTTTGCGCATACGAACCTCTCTGTATTTCATCAATATACCATCAAACGGCAGAACGGCGATTACGTTGCCGCAACCCTCGCGCGCGCCGCGGACGCGGCACGGCCTATGGGGTAAACGCGATTACCCGCCGGTCAGTTTGGCCCGCATTCCAGAAACATCCGCAAGACGGCCCCGTTGGAATGACGCAGAACCCGTCTGCGTAAGGAGAGCCACATGAAAACACTATTGGGAATGACGGCCGCGGCGACCGTTCTGGCGGCCGGCACGACGCTGAAGATGAATCAGGAAATATGCCACAACTGGGGCCTTTCCCCGACGGAGATCACCGCTTGCGAAACGCGCATGAAGGCGGCCAGGTCCGACGTCGAGGTCGCTAAGGTACGCGAACAGTTCGATCCGAACTTCCCTCACACCAGCGGGACGGTGATCTCCCCGGCGCAGGACGCGAAGGAAAGTCTGGGCTCTGGTGCGGTGCGTAACACCGGCGCGACTGGCACCACGGGCACAAATCTGGCGACCGTGACCAGGCGTGACAGCAGCAAGGCGAAGGATCTTTCCGAAGATATTCAGCAAAAGACGAAGTAATTTCTCGCCTTCCTTTCGACAAAAGAAAGAAGCCCCCGATCGACGATCGGGGGCTTCTTATTTTGGAGGGTCGACTTAGATCTTGCGGCGACGGCGGGCGACACCGGCCAGGCCGAACAGGCCAAGGCCAAGCAGTGCAAGCGAAGCCGGTTCCGGCACTTCGTTCGGCGGCGCCGACGAAGCCGAGGTAGTGACGGCAATCGTGAAGCTGACGTTATCCGACGACGTGCCGGAGATGGTGATGACGCCCGCGGTGGCATCAAAGCCCGGGGCATTGATAACGGCGTTGCCCGAGATGTTGATGAAGCCCGGCGTCGGGCCGCTCTGGCCGTTCAGCGTCAGGGTGTTGAGGTCGACAGTGACGCCGCTATCAAGCGAGATATAGCCGGAGATCGGCGTGAAGCCCGAGATAGCCGGGATATCTTGCAACGTACCGGTCATGCCGAGGGTCACCAGCGCCGCCAGGTCCATCGTGTCCGGGGCATATACGCTGATCATGCCGCCGTTGCTGATGAAGATCGAGTTAGTGTTGCCGAGGTGGCTGCCCGACGGCAGGCTGAAAGCGCCGCCGATGCCGAAGGACGCGTTGCCAATCGGCGCCGCGTCGGCAGGGTGGGTCGTCAGGGCGATGCCGGCAAGAAGGCCCGCCGTGACGGCAACCTTTTTCAAAGTTGTGAACAGTGACTGAAACATGCTGATAGTTCCTTTCAAAAGAGCCAAAGAGCGCGCGGGTCTCACGTGCGGGGCGAGAAGCACGCCACTCGGCGCTATCGATGCAAACGCCGGGCCAACTCAAAAACCCAGGCTTTCCGCGCCTTCGCACGCGGTGCTGTAAAGAAGGGAAGACATCTGGACGTCTGAGAGTCCGCGCGCTTTACGCTGTCTGCTATTCGCGACTTTTTTGCATTCAGCCCGGAACTTTTTCGCGCCTCAGTGATTACCAACCCGCCGGTAGTAAGACACTGCCGCTTCGCAGGGGGGGTGCATGATTCCAGCGTTAAGACTCGTGTCCAACACCGGCTCGGGCCACAGCGGCACGGAGAACGGCCTCGCACCGAAAGCCAACAACGGCGCCGAGCGCAAGCCCACTCTGCTGGTGGTCGAAGATGAAATCCTCATTCGCCTTGCCGCAGCGGACTACTTGCGCGAACGCGGCTACCGCGTAATTGAAGCGTCGAACGCCAGCGAAGCCGTGTCGGTGTTCGCCGCAGGTCAGCCCATCGAACTCGTGTTCTCCGACATCGATATGCCGAGGCGCATGAACGGCGATGCCCTTGCGCAGTGGATCCGCCAGCATTTCCCCGATGTGAAAGTACTGCTCTGTGCCATCGACGGCGGAAAAGGCATCGCCAAATCGACAAATGCGCAGGTGTTGAAGAAGCCGTACTCTTACGACTTGCTCCTCGCGCAAATCAACGCGTTGCTGAAGGCTTAGCGGTCATAAATGTAGTCGCGGGTCAGCGGGACGGTCGCGAGGCGCGGTGCCAATTGGATTTGGAAATTTACCATGAAGGCGTGGCGAAAGGCGGCTTCCGAAGCGGCGAGAAAGAATTCCCACATTCGGCAGAAGCGCGCGTCGTACAACGCTTCCATCTCGGCGCGCGCGGCGAGGAAGCGCCCGCGCCATTCGTGCAGGGCGCGCGCATAGTGACGCGCGGCGCGCTGCCGTCACCGGCGACATGCCGCCGGCCTTTGTGATCGATGATGGTCAGCGTACCGGTCTTCATCAGCGGCCGCGGGAACTTCACAAACAGCATCGCTGCGTGCTCCCCCGGAGGTGCGTCCTGGCGCAATACTAACGCCGCGCTGCGTGCGGTGGTGGGGCGCCGTCGCGCGACATTTGGCTGTACGACACGTTCAAAGGCATGACCCAACCCGGCGAGGTCGATCGCCGGTTCTCCGGCGAAGCTGCGGCGCCCGTCTGGGCCAAGACCCAGAAAGAAGATCATAACGACTGGTGCTATTGTCCGATCGACGAAGTGCGCGCCAACCTGTTGAGCACGGGATATCCGGCCGAAAAATTGCACTTCATCGAAGGCGATGTCTGCGTCACGCTTGCGGACCATCCCGAAAGAATCGCCATTCTGCGTCTCGATGCCGATTGGTACGATTCAACCCGCGCCGAATTGGAGGTGCTGTATCCGCTGCTCGCGCCAGGCGGGCACCTCTTGGTCGACGACTACAGCGATTGGCAAGGCTCGCGCAGAGCCGTGGATGAATACCTCGCGCCGCGGGCAAGCACCGTTGCGGCGACAATCGTCGAAGGATCGCTCTTCGCGCGCCGCACGCGGTAGATTGGCCCCGCCCTTACGGAACACAATTGTGTCAGCTGGCTAGTATCATTGGAAAATCCGCGACCTCAATTGCCGCGGACGCCGCTAGGGAAGATTTCCGCTTCGCTGGGCCGAAGCCGCTGTCGGTTCGGGGGCGGCCGGCGCGCCATCATCCTGGATTGAGCGGGCCTTCGCGGCTCCTGCCGGCGGCCAGGCAAGGCCCTTGAGCGCATCGAACGCCGCCGGGGTCGCGGATCGAGGCTCGCCGTTTGTTTCCGGGTCGAAGTAGGATTTTACAGCCTGCCGGGCCCGCGCGATCCGGCTTTTTACCGTCCCTACCGCGCAGCCTTGAACTACAGCCACCGACTCATAGGGCAAGCCCTCGACTGTCGAAAGGTAAAGTGCTTCGCGGTGGATGGGCGTCAATCTGAGCAGCGCGCGCATCAAGTCTCGCATCTGCAGGTTCTCTTCCTGCCGGTCGCGCTGGCTGACGAAATGCTCGGCGACATCGTCAAGTTGTTCATTGTTGTGCCGCTTGTCGCGCATGGCGTTGATAAATTCGTTGCGCATGATGCGATACAGCCAAGCGCGCATATTCGTGCCAAGACTGAATTGTGCGTGCGCTGCGAGCGCGCGCACCGCCACGGTCTGGATCAGATCGTCAGCGTCGGCTTTTTTACGGGTCATGAGAATGGCGCCGCCCCGCAAGCGCGGCAGCTCACGCATCAGCTCGGCGATGAAATCGCGGCTGGGCGCAGGTTGGCAGCTGTTCGGCTCCCGCGGGGTGGCCGTACGCTCATGTTCGGGCATTGCCTAAACCTAACGCAGCGCGCGCCTGCGACCAGGGCCTTTATTATTTGCCTTCACGGGAACATTCCCGCGGGGCGGGTTTCACGTCGCTCAGGCATGTGAAATATGACGGCAGCCCTTTTCGCAAAGCTGCGTTGCCTTCTCTGCGATGTTCGGCACGCCGGCCAAGACATACACCTCGATGTCCGGATAAACCTCGCGCACTTTACGCGCCAGGGTGAGGCCATCGAGTTCGCCGGTGAGCCGAGTTTCGGCAAGAATGATGTGCACTTGGGTCTTGGCTTCAAGCACCGTGAATACTTCGTCGGATCGAATGCCCTCGAGTACGCGGTAGCCACACGCCCTCAAGTATTCTGCGATTGCAAGTCGGGCGAGGATGTCGGGTATCAACAGCATCACGGTAAGCTGACGGGCGCTTTCTCGGAGAGTTTCTGTCATGCCAGAAATAACTTTGGAGCCGAGCGCATTGTTCCTTAGGCGCGTGTTGACCTCGCGCATCACGCAGCGCGGGTTCTCACGCGGTGCGCGAGATTTGCGCCTCTGCTGTACTTTTGCGGCAGAGCAGCGGGGGAGGAGTTCAAATGACCGAAGTCAAACGCGTGCGGCGCGTTGTCACAGGCCAGGACCCTGAGACGGGCAAGTCGAGGATCGTCAGCGATAGCGTGATCGATGCGACGGCGCGCGCCACGATCAGCATTGCCTCCATCTGGGGCGCCGACGAAGCGCCGCGCTTTCCCGACACCGGCGCACAGCCGCGCGCCGAAGCTTTTTTCCCGGCGCTGGGCGGATATCGGTTCATCGTCATCAATTTTCCGCCGGGTGCGGGCATGGACGTCCCATCGGTCGATCCCGCCGCGAAACCTGGCATGCACAAAACCGACAACGTTGACCTTATGGTCGTACTGTCGGGCGAGGTGAGTCTCGAATTCGACAGCGGTGAAACCGTGACCTTGCACGCGGGCGACACCATGATCGAGAACGGCACCAATCGCCGCTGGTTTAACGCCGGCGCCGAGACCGCATCACTGGCGATTTTTCTAGTCGGCGGCCACGAACGCGCTGGCGTCAAGCCGCCCCTATAGGCGTCACATCTTGGCAAGCTCGTCGAACACCGGTCCGACGGCGATACTGGGCAGGTCGAACATCTCGAAGACCCTGGGCAGCTACGATACCTCGCCATCTTGGCATCAGTCGGGCCCGAAAAACTACGGTGCGCCCCCGCCGCGCATGGTGACACTGACACTCCGCTATAATTTCTAACGCTTTAAGCGCCCTGGTTGTGTTTTTCGCCTGCCGGGGCGTCCTGTTTCACAATCGCGGTACTCCCGTCGGTGTGGCTTGGAAAAGTTCTAGGTTCTCGTTATAAAACAGTATCGGGAGAGGCCCGGGGTTGAGCCCGGGCCGCGATTATACTTGGGAGAGTTCGCATGGCTTTGGCGCATCCAAACCGCTATGGGCGCAGCACGCTGACGCGCCGGTTGGCCGCTTCGGCCTTGAGCGCCGCCGCGTTCTTCGGCCTTGCCGCGCAAACGACGGCGTCGGCCGAGACACGCGATTTTGTGGTGCGCTGGTTCATGCAGGCCGCAAATTCTTATGCGGACAACAGCGATTGCCCCGAAGGACTGAATCCGCTCCCCGAAGAGATGGTTCGCAGACAGCTCAAAGCTCTCGGCATGCCCGAAGGTCAGCGTGAGGAACTCATCGCTGGAATCAACGGGGGCTCGTCGCCTCCCGAAATCCGCGAAGCTCTCGTCTACCGCGGACGCGTCAACGGCGAGCCCGTCCACGCCTACACCTATCCGACATCGGTACCGGACTTGCCCGAACTGATACCGGAAAACAAAGGGCCGTTGGCTTACGGCTTCAATCTCGACGGCAAGGTCAAGGCGGGCGACTTCACCGATCCCGACAGCATGGAGCGGGGCGTAGATAACGCTTTTTGGCGAGCCGCCGGCTGCCTCATGAACCACCGCGGCACGCGCACCCAGCGACCGACTCATGGTGAGCAGCACTGGGACCTTCAGCGCGACAAGCAACCGGCCTGGGTTGTGCGAGTCACCGCCGACGACTTAACCAAAGATGGGCCCGTGACCGTTTTTTTTGGCCGCGCGATGGAGCGTCCATGGCGTGATGCCAATGGCGACGTGCGTAAGTATTCCACTTTCCGCGTCGATCCAGATGTGCGCTGGCAAAACAAATTGACCGGCACGATTAAGAATGGCGTCATTAACGTGACGACCGACCAGATGCACCTCCTCGGCGATCCTTATGTGCTGGTTGATCTGGATTTGAGCAAAGCTCACCTCCGCCTGACCATACTTCCGGACGGAAACCTTGAGGGCGTGATCGGCGGCTATCTACCCTGGCTCACGGTTTTCTATGAATACGGTAGCTCGGGCTACACGTCGGAATTCATGATCGGGGTCAACCTGCCGGCCATGTATTACGCGTTGCGCCGGAATGCCGACGGCTATCCCGATCCGAAGACTGGGGAGAATACGCGAATTTCGACGGCCTATCGCGTCAACGGAGCGCCGGCATTTCTGCTGACCAAGGACGAGGAATCGAAGTTGAGCAGCAACAAATAGAATTGTCCCGCTTTAGTGAGGGGCAGGATGCGATAAACGCTGGAAAGAACATGAAAATGAAAAACAAGAGCACGTGGTTTAGCAGAAAGACACTTTCGATCGCTGCGACAGTCATGGCGTGCGGCGCGCTGAGCACCGGAGCTATGGGCGCCGGCGCCGGTCTTTCCAGCTCTGAAGTAGACGCGCCGACGCTGCGTCGCCTGACCGCGCAACAGTATCAGCGCATGATCGCCGACCTGTTCGGCCCGGACGTGAAGATCGCTGGCCGTTTCGAGCCCGTACAACGCCAGGGCGGCCTTCTGGAAGTAGGCACCAGTACCGTCGGTCTCACTTCTTCGGGTCTAGAACAGTACGATGCCATCGCGCGCGGCGTCGCCGCCGAAGCATTGGATGCCGAACACCGCAATGTATTGATGCCTTGCAAGCCGGCGGCCGAAAACGCGCCGGATCAGGCCTGCGCCCAGCAGTTCTTCAACTTCGTCGGTCCCCACCTCTATCGCAGGCCGCTGACCACAGAAGAACTGTCGGTCCAGGTGGATCTCGCCACCGACGCTGCCAAGAACCTGAAAAGTTTTTACAGAGGCCTGGAACTCAGCTTGGCCTCAATGCTTGTTCAGCCGCAATTCATATATCGTCAGGAAAGGGTCGTGCCGGTGAAGGGCACGCCTGGCCGATTTGAACTGGATGCCTATTCCAAGGCTTCACGGCTTAGCTTCTTTTTCTGGGACGCGGCGCCCGACGAGCAACTGCTGGCGGCCGCCAAGACCGGCAAGCTCGATAGTGCGAAGGGTATAGCGCAGGAAGTCGATCGGCTCCTCGCGTCGCCGCGCCTCGAAGACGGCATGCGTGCCTTCTTTTCCGACATGCTGGGCTTCTCAGAATTTGACACGCTGGCAAAGGACGCCGCGTTGTATCCAAATTACACGCGTCAAGTTGCCGAAGACGCGCGCGAGCAGACCTACCGCACCATCGTCAATCACCTGATCAACGAAAAGGGCGATTACCGCGGCCTGTTTACCACGCGCAAAACCTTCCTGACGCCGATTCTCGGGTCAATGTACCAAGTGCCCATCGCGCATAAGTCGCCCAATGGCTACCCGGAGACCGCCTGGGCCGCCCATGAATATCCTGAAGGTGACCCGCGCGTGGGAATCTTGACGCAGATGAGCTTTGTCTCACTGCATTCGCATCCTGGCCGCACTTCGCCGACGCTGCGCGGCAAGGCCTTGCGCGAAATGATCATGTGCCAGCGTGTGCCCGATCCGCCGGGCGCCGTGGAATTCACGGTCGTACAGGACACGTCCAACCCGCTCTATAAAACCGCGCGCGACCGCTTGAACGCGCATGCCACCGAGGCGATGTGCACCGGGTGCCACAAGATTACCGACCCGATGGGGCTGGCACTGGAAAACTTTGATTCGGACGGCGCTTTCCGCACCACCGAAAACGGCGTGACGCTCGATACCAGCGGCACACTCGACCGCGCCTCATTCGTTGACGCGCCGAGCCTTGGAAAAGCTGTGCACGACAACCCGGCCATTACGATGTGCCTCGTCAACCGCCTCACCTCCTACTCGCTGGGCCGCGGCCCAGCTAAGAGCGAGGCGGCTTGGGTCAAAAGCCTGAACGAAGCATTCGCGACGCAGGGCTACCGGGTACCCGATCTGATGCGGACTATCGCAACAAGCCCCGAATTTTACCAAGTTTCCGTCTCTCAACCCGAATAAGCGTTAAGCCCCAGGCTGGTCTCTTAGGAGAATAATATGACCTACTCTCTGAATCGTCGCAGCATCTTGCGTGGTATGATGGGCGGCACGGCCGTCGCAGTCGGGCTGCCGCTGCTCGATATCTTCCTCGACTCCAATGGCGAAGCGCTGGCTGACGGCGGTCCGCTTCCCAAGTGTTTCGTGTCATGGTTTCAGGGTCTCGGCTACGCCCCCGGCCACTGGGAGCCAAAGACGGTCGGCCCCAACTACGACTTCGGCGTCCATCTGCGCGCGCTCACGCCCCTGAAGAGCAAAATCAACATCTTCTCGGGCATGAAAATCTATATGGACTCCTTTCCGGCCAATGCGCACTCGAGCGGCCCGCAGGGCATCCTCCAAGGGGGCCTCGCCGACCCGTCGCTGCCCAGCCTGGATCAAATCATCGCCGACGCCGTCGGCACTCGTACCCGCTTCCGCTCGATGGAAGTTGCGTGCGATGGGAGTACCGAGGCCTATAGCCGCCGCAGCGCCACGGCCATCAACGCTCCCGAGAATGATCCGGCGAAACTTTACGCCCGCATCTTTGGTCCGGACTTCAAGGACCCGAATGCCGCCGACTTCACGCCGGACCCGGTAGTGATGGCGCGCAAGAGCGTCCTTTCGACCATCAGGGACAAACGCGAGAAGCTCGTGAAACACATTGGCGCAGCCGACAAGGCCCGCATGGACGAGCACTTCACGGCGCTGCGTGCCCTCGAAAACCGCCTGGCGATCGAACTCGAAAAGCCGGCGCCGCTCGAAGCGTGTGCCATCCCGCAAGCGGTCGAAACCCCGGTCAAAGGGCGCCTCATCACTGAAGCACGTACGTGCAATCAGCTGATGGCGGCCCTGTTCGCTCACGCCATGGCTTGCGGCCAAACTCACGTGGGACATCTCAGCTTCGGAGGCTCGCTGTCCAATCTGCGCCGCGCCGGCAGCCAGCAGACTTTCCACATGTTCTCGCACGAGGAACAGATCGATCCCGCGCTTGGCTATCAGAAAGAATTCGAGTGGTTCAGCAACCAGGCGACCGAGGCGTTGCTCGATTTCGCCCGCGCGTTCGAATCGTACAAGGAAGGCAAGGGCAACCTACTCGACCGCTCGCTGATCATGTATTCGACCGATAGCGGCTACGCCAAGACGCACTCCCTCGAGAACCTGCCGATGATGACCATCGGATCAGCCGGCGGCGCGCTCAAAACGGGGATCCACGTGCAAGCCAAGGGCGATACCGTCACGCGCGTCGGGCTCACCGTGCAGCAGGCTATGGGCGTTTCCGTGGGCGATTGGGGCACGCAGTCGAACAACACCTCGAAGACGATTACCGAGATCGTTGCCTAGCGGCATCGCTACGGAAAAACAGGAGAGCCAAGATGTTGAGCAACGGTCAGAGGCTAGCGGTGGGTATGGCCATGGCGGCGGTAGCGGTCACCGGCAGTGTCGGTGCCGCGAGCAATGGCGTACAGGACTGGGCAACAATAACGACACCGCCAGGCATTACCCTCCAGCAGCCGCCGGGTGGCGGCCGCGGCGAGGATCGCAACCCGGAGCTCAAAGGCGAAAAGAGAACGCCCGGCTTCCTGGCTGGCGCTAGCGGACGGCGTAACCCCGCCGCCGGTTTCATGTACGCCAATGCCGAAGGCATGACGGTCTATACCTACGCCAAGGATACGACGCCGGGTAAGTCGTCCTGCGTTGGAGAATGCGCAAAGGCTTGGCCGCCGGTGGTCGTGCCGGCCCGTGCGAAAGCCATCGGAGATTGGTCGATCATCGCGCGCGAAGACGGCATCAAGCAGTGGGCCTTCCAAGGCAAGCCGCTTTATAGCTTCGCTCAGGAAACCGAAATTGGAGCATCCAAGGGCAACGGCGCCGATGGTGGCGCCTGGAAAGCGGTCAAGCTCAACCCGGATGGTTTCGTCAAGAATCGCCCCTACGGTATCGGCATCGCCGACGCTCGGACCACCAGCGGGTACGCCTTGGTCAATCACCTCGGCTCTGTCGCCTATGCCTACAACGGGAACGGGGCTGAGCCCAAAACTGAGTGCGCCACATCCGTATGTTCGACGCGCTGGGAGCCGCTCCAGGCGCCCAAGCTGGCGCAGCCCATCGGGGACTTCACCCTGGTGAGCCGCCCCGACGGCGTGCGCCAGTGGGCCTATAAGGGCAAAGCCCTCTTTACCTTCAGCGGCGATCTGATGCCCGGCGATGTTTTTGGCACAGCCTTCAGCAAGGACTTTGAGCCGGCCGTCATTGCCCGGAACTTCACCCCGTCCGCGGCGTCCATTTCGTTCGATCCGGCGCGCGGCCCGATTGTCACCACCAAAGACGGCTTTACCCTCTACAGACTCGACACGAGTTTCCATACGCCTGACGGACACGGATTGCCGGGGTCTCAACCGGGCAGCCCCAAGGTCGGTTTTGCCATGGGGACTGCGGCCTGCGACGCGAATTGCTTGAAAACGTGGAAGCCTTTCTTGGCCGGCCCCAACGACGTTCCGTCGGCCCACTGGTCGATCATGGTGCGCGAAGACGGCAGGCGTCAGTGGGCGTACAAGGGTTTCGCGCTCTATCGCTATCCTGGGGACAAGAATCCGGGCGAACGTTCGGGCAGCGACATATACGAAATCCTGACCTCGGATAGTCCTGCGAAAGACGTCTACAAGGAGAGCAAGTTCGGTCAGCTGACTATTCGCGGCTCGGACTCGGCTGCCAATTTCTGGTCTTTCGTCGAGAAATAGCCAATAAACGCCCGATGGGTCCGGTCGACGCCGCGACCGGTGGCCCATCCGGTGGATTTAGTCGCCTTGGGGTAAGGCCCAAACAGGGCAAAGTGGCACCCTGACTGTTCCAACGCGCCATGAACATGCATTACGCAACGATCGGGAGGGCTATATCCACAATGACTAGCCGTTTTATGCGAGCACTTCTCATTTCGACAAGTTTCGTGGCCGTTAATTTCGCGGCAGCGAACTGTTACGCCGCGGCCGCCGCCGGAATACCGGTGGCAGAGGACGGCATTGGCGGTGTGGTCACCAGCAGCAAGGGGCCTGAGGCCGGCGTATGGGTAATCGCCCAGACATCCGACTTGGCCGCGAAAATGCTTAAGATCGTCGTTACGGATGACCAGGGCCGTTTCTTTCTCCCGGATCTTCCAAAGGCCAACTATGAACTTTTTGTTCGAGGCTATGGTTTGGTCGATTCCAAGCCGGTAGCCGCCGCGCGCGGCAAGAATGACATCAAGCTGACCGCAGTTGTGGCGCCCGACGCCAAGACGGCGGCGCAGATCTATCCGCCGAACTATTGGTATTCGCTGATCAAGTTTCCTGACGCGAGCGAGTTTCCTGGTACCGGACCCAAGGGAAACGGCATTGCGCCGCGCATGAAAACGCAGCAGAACTGGATGGATCAAGCCAGCAATTCCTGCCAAGTCTGTCACCAGCTTGGACATGCTGCGACCCGTAATCTGGAAAATAACACGGTTGAGGGTTGGGCCGAGCGCATCAATAAAGCGCGCGGCAATGAGGACCAGGCTCTGCGGGATCACGGGCCTGCCTATTCCAATCAGATGAACAACCTCATGACGGGGTTTGGCCGTCAGCGCGGATTGTCCATGTGGGCCGACTGGACGCAACGCATCGCGGCCGGCGAACTGCCTAAAGAAGCCCCGCCGCGCCCCCAAGGCATCGAACGCAACGTCGTTCTGACATCGTGGGATTGGGCCAACGGCCGCTATGTCCACGACATTTCGATGACCGATCGCCACGATCCGACAGTGAACGCGAATGGCCCTGTTTTCGGCGTTGTCCTGTGGTGGGGCTTCCTTGAGGTGCTTAATGCCAAGACAGGGGCGACGACCGAGTACGGCTACAAGGTTACGCCCAACAAGGGCGCCGAAACATTGCCGGCCGAAGTTCTTCCCGATGACCGTCCTCACAACCCGATGGTAGACAAGAACGGAACGGTTTGGCTGACCGACATCGGTAAACCACCCGCGGATATGAAGGCGGGCGAGTCGTACCCACCCAAGCTCGCTTTCTGCACCGACCCGAGCAACAAGTACGCCAAGTACTACCCGCAACCGGGCGCCGCGAAGAACATGGCGGTGAATTTCGACCCCAAGGGCAACAAGTATTCTGGGGTCCCCATGTGCAACCACATCCATCATTTGCAGTTCAATGTGAATCGCAAGGACCTGTACTTCTCGGGTGGCGATAATAAGGTTGTAAGTTGGCTCGATATCGACGAGTGGGCGAAGACCAAGGATTCGGCGAAGGCTGTCGGTTGGTGTCCGATGGTCGTCGACAGCAACTCGACCGAACCTACCAAGCGGCCCAGCCCAAGCGACGTAACCATCACACCTGACCGTACGGCGTGGAACAACCCGGCTGAACAAAGGTCGACCGGCGAAGAAAGCTCGGAAGAAGTCGGCCCGAAGATGGCTTTCGACCCCAAGAAAGACACGCGCGTGCAGGGCTTCCTTTATGGCATCGATGCCGACGTCTCCGACGGCAGCATGTGGGCGGCCAAGACTGCTCCGTTCCCCACCCAGCTTGTGCGTTTCAATCCCGGTTCAAATCCGCCGGAAACCTGCAAGACAGAAATGTACGAGCCGCCGCTCCTGCCCGATGGCCAGAGCTATATGACGTTTGGGCAACGCGGCGTCAGCGCGGATTCCAAGGGTGTTGCTTGGGGCTTCACCGGCAACGGACAGTTGAGCCGCTTCGAGCGCGCCAAGTGCAAGGTTGTCGCTGGACCTGCTGTGGCGAACGGCCAACATTGTCCCGAAGGCTGGTCGGTATATGACGCCCCGGGCCCCAAGATTGCTGGCACCAAGACGGGCACTGCCGACTTCCACTATCTCGGCTGGGTCGACGTGCACGACACTCTTGGTATGGGCAAGGACACGGTGATCACAGCCGGTTCCAACTCGGACTCGCTGCTGGCCTTCGACGACAAAGCCAAGAAATACTCGGTCATCCGCGTTCCGTATCCGTTGGGTTTCCGCACGCGCGGTCTCGATGGCCGTATCGACGATCCGAAAGCCGGATGGAAGGGCAAGGGCGCCTGGGGGACCTATTCGTCGGGCCCAGTCTGGCACATGGAAGGTGGCGAAGATGGCGCTTCGGGACCGTTCCTCGTGAAGTTCCAGGTGCGTCCGGGGCCGCTCGCCAACTAATACGCCACGGACTTTTACGACGCCGATCAGACGCCGCGTCCCTGCATGGGACGCGGCGTCATTCGTTTTACAACGAAGTGGTTCTCCTTGGAAAAACCTGTCCCTTCCGTAACCGGCCGACCTTGACCGCCTTGCAAGTTCCGTAACTCTCGTCATTACGGATTCAGTAGTGACGTAAGCTAACCGCAGTCCGTATCGGATTTGTTCTTTCTGGCGATGTTCTCTTTATGCTCTGCGAGAACGGCCTTCAGGTTCTCGATGCCGAAGTCGGTAAGCGCCTCGCACTGCCTCTGTCATCGACGTCGCAAACCCAGATGACGCCGTCTTCGGGCTCAAGTTCGAGCAGGAGGTCAGAGAACAGCTCCTCATCCTCGCCGAGCATCTTTGCGACCAGAGTGAGATGAAGCAAGTTACCAAATGGGCCGCCGGAGTTTCGCTTTTCGTCGTTGCCGCCGTTGTTCTGACGACCAGCGCCACGCAAGGTGCGGGCATGGCGACCTCGGGCGAGGACTTGCCCGTGATGCGCCGCCTCTGGGCCTACATCGAGCCCTAACAAACGCTGATCTAAAGCGAGATTGAAGGGCGGGCCGTAAGGTCCGCCCTTTTTCTTTGGCCAACGTGGCTATTCGCCCGGTTGGGTGTCTGCTTGATCTACTGAAGATGGCCGCGCCCCATTCTTCTGACGCACCAGGGTTACAACCCAAACGGCGGCGGCCAGGGCCACGGGCACCATGAGCCACTGGAGGACGTTGGCCATATCCGCGGCCGTCACCGTGGGCCAGGGGAATTGCTGCAGCACTTCGAAACGCTCCCCCATCCAGTGCCACGCGGTGTGAGCGACAATGGCCGACAGGATGATGGTGCCGACGCGTTCAGCCACGACGTGGCGAAAAAGCAGCTCAATGACGGGAACGACCGCGGCCAAGACGAGCAATTGCCCCAGTTCGATCCCGAGATTGAATGAGACAAGCGACGTGAGCAGGTGCGCGCCCGCGAACTGAAGGGTGTGCTGCAGGCCGAACGAAAATCCGAAGCCATGCACAAGCCCGAAGACAAACGTGATCACCCAGCGCCATCTAATGTGCGCGCCCACGATATTCTCGAGCGCCATATAGATGATCGACACTGCGATCAGCGTTTCGATCAGCGGCGGGAACCACAGGGCGCCCGGCGCGTAGTTGAACGCCGCCGCGATCAGCGTGATCGAGTGCGCTACCGTAAAAGCCGTGACAATGGGGATGATGGTGCGCGCGCGACGGAAAGGGATGACTAGGCACAGCAGGAACAGGAGATGGTCCGGCCCTTCGAGGATATGGATGAAGCCCAGCGCCACGAAGCGGGCGGCAGCCTGGTGCCAACGGGGATCGAGCCTGACCAAACCTGCCGTTTCGTCGAGTTCAAAGACGCGCTCGGCTCCGCCCGGCGGTAGATAGTGGAGCGCGGTGACAACCTGCAGGGCCAGCCGATCGAAGGCCGCATCGATCGAAAAAAGAGATTGCTCCGACTTTATGGGATACTGCAGCAAGACATCCAGGATGCCCTGTTCCCACAACAGCGTTGTATCCGCCGTAAGCGGCGGGCCGGTGACGTGTGCGAGCGCGCTTGCGAATGTCGCGAAGGATTTGTCCGATTCCAGCGACATGCGCGCGGAAAGGATTTGCGGGTCCGCCAGCAGCGCATCGCCTTCGTAAAAGGCTACGTTGTTGATCAGCGCGAGGGCGGCTGCATCACGTAGTGCCGGCTCGATGCGCGTGAGGTCTACGAAGTCGCCTTCGCGCCGCGGATATTCGATGTCCGTAATGGCCCGCAGCGGCACGCGGAAGAGAACACGCAGCGTGCTGCCTTCCGGCTTCACGAAGCCGTGCACGGTGATGTCGGCAGGGATATCGTGCGCCGCTGCCGGCCACACCCACAGCGCAAGGGCCGTCAGCAAAAACGCGAAGTGCCTCAGCATCGTCCAGCCGTCCGCCGTCGTCCGCCGCGCCTCACTTGGCGCTAGGCCAGACTCCTGCGGCGCCCTGATCCTTCGTGGTCACCGCCGCGGGGCCCTTGTAGAGGAACCGCTGCAGGCGTTTTCCTTCGTAGGTCTCTGTCGTGTAAACGTTGCCCTTGGAGTCCGTGGCGATGCTGTGCACGCCATAGAATTGGCCGGGCTGGCGTCCGCCGTCGCCGAACGTCGTCAATTCCTGCAAGGTCTGGCGGTCGATGATCCTGACCTTCTCGTTCACGCCGTCGGCGATGTAGATGTAGCGCTGCTGTGCGTCCTTGGAGAAAGCGACGTCCCATACGGCGCCGGCGTTCTTCGTGGCCTTAGCGTAGAACTCTTCCTTCACGAACTTGCCTTCGGGCGTGAACACCTGCAGCCGGTTGCCGACGCGGTCGCATACATAGAGCAAGCGGTCCGCCGACATGTCGGCGCAGTGCACGGGGTTGCGGAACTGTTGCGCCGGCGGGGCGGCGGGATCGTAGGCTCCGAGCGGTGTGTCATCGGGCTTATTGCCGTAGGCGCCCCACCAACGCTTCATCTTGCCGGTATCGGCATCCAGAACGGCGACCCGCTTATTCAGATAACCGTCGGCGATGTAGGCTTCGTTGGCTTTCTGGTCGACGAAGATCTTCGCGACGCGCCCAAAGCTCACATTGTCGTTGCTGCCGCCGACAAAGCCGGCGACGTCGCCCTCATTGCTGCCGGCCGCGGCGCCGGCCTTACGGCGCGCGCCTTTTTTGCCGATCTGCAGAAGGAACTTCCCGTCTTTGGTGAACTTGAGAATGTGGGAATCCGGACCGCCGTTGCCGCCGATCCAGACGTTGCCCTTATGGTCGATGAAAATGCCGTGGTTGGAATCCGGCCACTCGTAGCCTTCGCCGGGTCCGCCCCAGTGGCGCAGCAAGTTGCCGGCCTGATCGAACTCAAGAACCGGCGGCGCGCCTGCGCAGCATTCACCGTCCTTGGTCTCCAAGGTTTTTTCCGCCGCCGCCAAAGTGGCCGAGCTGCGATGAATGATCCAAACGTGATCGTCGCTATCGACCCAAACGCCGATGGCCGAGCCGAGGACCCAATGGTTGGGAAGCGGCTTAGGCCACAGCGGATCAACCTCGAAGCGGGGCGCTTCGGCTCCCGGGGCCGGCGCTGCCACAGCGGCTTTTTCGAAGGATGCTTTTCCGGCCCAGAGGCCCACCAGCAGCGCGGCGAACCCAGCGCCAATGAAGAGATTACGCGTACGCATCAATTTCCTCCCCAGGAAAAGCCCCTACCCAACGCGCCACAACTATATCGGAGTCGGGGGCGAACCTCGACTGTTACGAAGGCTTAGGAGGAAAAGAAAAGAGCCGGCTATCTCATTGATAACCGGTCATTTTTCGCTCGGGAGTTTAGCGCCCTTAGAAATGGTCAGAGCGAGAGGATACGAACGGCCAATGCTGAACATCGCGCAGCCGGACGAAACCTAGTCAGGGTCTGGCAGCCACCCGGCGGCCATCGGCGCCTTGGAGCGCAGCCGTTCAGTCGCGGAGCGGGCGTTCGAGAGACTTAAGATACGCGATCAGCGCCTCGATTTGAACGGGCTCGAACTGGAAAGGCGGCATCTCCTTGTGGCCCACCGAGATGCCTTCCGCCAGGGCCTCGGCCAGGTC